>NZ_JBMYXC010000001.1:0-108539 GCF_049608025.1 Mycobacterium sp.
CTACAGCACACCACCGACAACTACCGACCACTCAACCCGCAACAGCTGGCAGCCCCCGCGATGTCAAGGAAGTTATCGGCCAGTGCGTCGGCGAATTCGGGATCGTTGATCGCATGGGGTACCCGAATCAGCTGTCGTCTCGCGGTCGGGTGGACACCGGCCTGGAGCGCGGAGAACAAGGCTTCGTCGGCATCGGCATCCCGGAACGGCCCGCCATCCACATCGATGATCGATAAGCCCTTTTCCGGAATCAGAAAGCGAACCTCCCCGTTCATCTGGTTCAACTTCGCTGCGATCCACTCGCCGAACCGACGGTTCTCATCGGGCGTGGTTCGCATCAGCGTCACCTGGGGATTGTGTACCAATAGCCGGCGATCTCGGTACTTCTCCGGGACGCTGTCCATCTCCCCGAAGTTCACCATGTCCAGCGCGCCACATGAACCTACGTAGGGCAGACCGGTACGAATCGGCGCACCCAGACGGTCTTGCCCGGCGCTCATCACGCCGCCGACCAGTAGATCGGCGATCTCGGTGGTCGTGCTATCGATCATCCCGGCGAGTAGCCCGTCATCGGCGAGCTTTTCCATCGTCCGTCCGCCGGTACCGGTGGCGTGGAAGACGAGGCACTCGAAGTCCTCGCTCAATTTGGCCACGACGGAGTCGACGCATGGAGTCGTCACGCCGAACATGCTCAGACCAATGGCCGGTCGAGTTGGTTGGTCTGCTGCCGGAACAACCCTGGCCACCGCGCCGGCCAGCATGTGGGCCGCGTTCCCCAGCACCATCCGGGAGATCGAATTCAGTCCGGCAACATCGACCACCGAGTACAGCATGGCGATGTCGTTGGGTCCCACGTAGGGAGCCACATTGCCCGACGCCACCGTCGAGACCATTATTTTGGGCGTTCCGAGCCGAAGATGACCCATACCCGGGGTGATGAGTGCGGTGTTTCCCGACCCGCCCAGGCCGATCATGCCGGAGATGCGATCTCCGTTTCTCTTCACCCAATCCGAGAAGACCTCCGACATCGCCGCTATAGCGGTGCCCCGATCGGATGTGCCGGCGAGTTTCGATTCAGCGCCGGCGAAACCGGCCTTTAGCTGCGCTGAGGAGACATCTGCCGGGGCATTGGAGCCGTTGGGACTGACGTCGACCAGCTTCACGCGCACACCGGCGGCGTCGATCAAATCACGGACGTACTCGAGATCTTCGAACTTGGTGTCGCAGGTTCCGACCACCACCGCGAAAGCGTCTTCGCCGGCGTCTCCAGGGGTTGCACGGTCCTGCAAGGCTCTGCACCTACTTCTTCACAGTTGAAGTCAGTAACTCATCAGGATGAGTCGGTCACGCACGCAGGATACGGTTGTCGCCGGTGGCGATGGTCAGATTGAACAGCGGCGATGGGCAGCGGTGTTGAGAATGTGTTTCCGACACAGAACCGAACAGCCCTCCGCGCCGAATGCATGACATGGGGTCTGGCCGTCACCGCGACACACGTTCTGGGCCGCCCATGCTGTATCGGATCGCGGCGCTCGCCATCGCCTCGCCGCGCCGGATACTGGTTATCACCGCACTGCTGATGGTCATTGCGGGCGTGTTCGCCGTTCCGGTGACCAAGAGTCTGTCGGCGGGCGGTTTTCAGGATCCGTCCGCCGAATCCTCCCGGGCGACCCAATTGCTCGCCGACAAGTTCGATCAATCAGAGATGCAGCTGATTTTCCTGGTGACCGCGCCCGACGGGATGTCCAGCCCAGCGGCCCGTGCCGCCGGCGCAGACATCGCCGGCTACCTCAGCAACGCGCCCCAGGAGCTCGGGGTGCTGGGGGTGGTCTCGGCCTGGACCGCACCGCCGGCGGCTGCGGACAGCCTCATCAGCGTCGACGCTAAGTCGGGGTTGGTTATTGCCGGCATTTCGGGGGGTGAGAAAGAGGCGCCGCAGCGGGCGCAAGCACTGGCGGACGGTGTGACCGAGTTGGTCGAGCGTCAGCACCCCGAGGTGACTGTGCAGGCGGGTGGAACCGCGATGGTGTTTGCGCAGATCACTTCCCAGACCGGTCGTGATGTCCTGGTGATGGAGGCGATCGCCCTCCCGCTCAGTTTCGCAGTACTGGTATGGATCTTCGGCGGTCTGCTGGCAGCGGCGCTGCCAGTGGCGGTGGGGGGGCTGGCGATCGTAGGCTCGTTGGCGCTCCTGCGACTGATCGCGCTGGGCACCGACGTCTCGATTTTCGCGCTCAACCTGTCGACGGCTCTGGGCCTGGCGTTGGCGATCGATTACACCCTGCTGATCGTCAGCCGCTACCGCGATGAGATCGCCGGGGGCGCGCAGCCAGACCAGGCGTTGATCCAGACGATGCTGACCGCTGGCCGGACCGTGGCATTCTCAGCGACCACGGTGGCCCTGTCGTTGTCCGCGATGGTTCTCTTCCCGATGTACTTTCTCAAGTCGTTCGCCTACGCGGGCATCGCGACGGTGGCGCTGTGCGCGCTAGCGGCGCTGGTCGTCACCCCGGCGGCCATCGTGGTGCTCGGGGGTCGCCTGGACGCCTACGACGTGCGCCGCGCCATCCGCCGACTGCGCGGCCGTGGCGAACCGTCCGCCACGCCGGTACGGCAAATGTTCTGGTACCGGTGGACCAAATCGGTGATGCGGCGCGCCGTGCCCATTGCTCTGGCGGGCTCGGCGGTGTTGATCGTGGCCGGACTGCCGTTTCTGGGAATCTCGTGGGGTTTCCCCGACGACCGGGTTCTTCCCGGTACAGCGTCGGCCCATCAGGTCGGTGACCGGATGCGCGAGGGTTTTGCCGACGACTCGGCCAATGCGGTATCCATCGTGATTCCCGACGCAACAGGCCTGACCGCACCCGAAATAGAGCAGTACGCCGCGCGACTGTCGACGGTGGGTGACGTAGGTTCGGTCAGCGCACCGACCGGCAGCTTCAACGAAGGAACCAAGGTGGGCCCCCCCGGTGCCGCTGCCGGGGTCTCCGACGGCAGCGCCTTGCTGACGGTGAGCACCGGCGTGCCGCTGTTCTCATCGGCCTCCGATACCCAGCTCGACCGGCTGCGGGAGGTAGCCACGCCCGGGGAGCGCCCCGTCGAGTTCACCGGGTTGGCTCAGATCAACCGGGACAGCGTCGCCTCGATTACCTCGCGGGTGCCGCTGGTGTTGGGCGTCATCGCCATCGTCACGTTCGCACTGCTGTTTCTGCTGACTGGCAGCGTTGTGTTGCCGGTCAAAGCGCTTGTCCTCAACGTTCTTTCGCTGACCGCCGCGTTCGGCGCTCTGGTGTGGATCTTTCAGGACGGCCATCTGGGCGCGTTCGGCACCACACCCACCGGCACGCTGGTCGCCACCATGCCAATCCTGCTGTTCTGCATAGCATTCGGACTGTCGATGGACTACGAGGTCTTCCTGATCGCGCGGATCCGCGAGTACTGGCTGGCCAGTCAACGCACCCGCGCCGACATGGATGACAGCGTGGCCCTCGGCCTGGCCCGCACCGGGCGGGTGATCACCGCCGCCGCACTGGTCATGTCGATCTCGTTCGCCGCTCTCATCGCCGCGGAGGTCTCGTTCATGCGGATGTTCGGGGTGGGTCTGACAGTCGCGATTCTGGTTGACGCGACCTTGGTACGGCTGATTCTGGTGCCGGCTTACATGCGGATCATGGGTCGATGGAATTGGTGGGCTCCTGCACCGCTGGCGCGGCTGCACAGCCGTATCGGTGTCAGCGAGACCGGGTCTGCGGACCAAAAAGGCTGGTCAAAGGTTTGATAGAAATTCCTATCCCGCTGACCCAACCAAACCCAGCCCGGCTCCGAATCATCTACACATGCCCGGTACGCAATGGAGCGGATTCGGTGTGACTGACATATCGCCGTGGAATAGGAATCGCTGAGTTGCCGAATACACGAGATCGACTTCTACCAAGACCCAAGGTTGGACACCGCGCGAAGGCGCGGCGGTGAACAGCGGTGAGGCGGGAATCCGCGTGCTGGCTCCGCCGCAACAGCACATCGGTGAATACCGCCGCCACCCCGTCGCCGGTGTCCCGGTGCACTGGCGCGACGACGTACGCGTGGCCGTGCGGGCACACCTCAGCGAGTTCGTTGCCGGAGAGTGTCGTGCCGACCTGGGCGCGGCTCGGGTCGACGTCGCCGGACAGATAATGTCGGGCTTCGTCGACGGCGGCAAATGCGTGCGGTCCACCTTCATGTATCTGGGCTGGTTGTGTGGTGCCGGACACGATGACTCGGCGCTGCGCGCGTCGGCGAGCCTCGAGCTTTTCCACGCGTTCGCCCTCATGCAAGACGATGTGATGGACGAATCCGCGCTGCGTCGCGGCCGGCCCGCGGCGCACGTTGTGTTCAGCCGCTGGCATCGTGACCGCGCGCTGACAGGCGCCTCGGACCGCTTCGGTGAGTCCGCAGCTGTGCTGCTCGGCGATCTGTGTTTGGTGTGGGCGGGCAAAATGTTGCGCGAGAGCGGTATCGGTGCCGATGCACTCGCGCGAGTGTGGCCCCGCTACGACGACATGCGGATCGAATTGGCCATCGGACAGTTCGCCGATCTGGTCAACGATGCGCAAGCTTTCCCGACGCTCGACGAGGTATTGGACGTGCTACGGCGGAAATCCGGCAACTACACCGTGCGCCGACCGTTGGAGATCGGCGGGGCCATGTCCGGGTGCCCGCCCGAGGTCATCCGCGCGCTCGGCGATTACGGTGCTGCTATCGGCGAAGCCTTCCAATTACGCGATGACCTGCTCGGTGTGTTCGGGTCACCCACGCTGACCGGGAAGTCGGTAAGCACGGACCTGGCGGCGCAGAAGGCGACCAGCGTCGTGGTGGCCGCGCACCAGCTGGCCGACAGTGCGCTGCGACGCCAACTCTCCGAGCTGATGAGCACCCCCAACTTGCGCCCCGCCGACACCGAACGCTGGCGAACATTGATCAACGCCAGCGGCGCGGCTCAATGGATTGAAGAGCTCATCGGGGAGCGGCTGAACAGCGCCATGAGTTCTCTGGATGCCGTGAAGATTCCCGAAACTGCCCGTGTCGCACTCGACGACATGGCCGTCATCTGTACTGAAAGGGCTGCCTGATGCGCACTATCGAGGGAAAAACCGACCGGGTCGTTGTGGTCGGAGCCGGGCTGTCCGGATTGTCGGCGGCACTGTATCTCGCCGGGCGCGGACGCAAAGTCACCGTCGTCGAACGCGGCGGCGTCCCTGGCGGCCGAGTCGGGCGGGCCGACGTGTCCGGTTATCGCATCGACACCGGCCCGACGGTGTTGACCATGCCCGACATCATCGACGAGGCCATGGCCGCGGTCGGGGACAGCCTGACCGACCGTCTCGAACTGCTACCGGTGCACCCGGCCTACCAGGCCATGTTCGCCGACGGCAGCTCCTTGGCAGTCCACACCGAGCCGGATGCGATGTTCGCCGAGGTCGAACGCTTTGCCGGACGCCGGGAAGCCGAGGGCTACCTCGACCTGCGCGCGTGGCTGACCAAGCTGTACGACACCGAGTTCGACGGATTCATCGGCGCCAATTTCGACTCACCGTTGTCGCTGTTGACTCCGCAACTGGCTCGCCTGATCGCGCTGGGCGGCTTCCGGCGCTGGGAGAAGGTGATCGGCCGGTTCCTGTCAGACGAACGCCTGCTTCGAGTGTTCACCTTCCAGGCCCTCTACGCCGGGGTGCCGCCGCAGAGCGCGTTGGCGGTGTACGCGGTCATCGCCTACATGGACACCATTGCCGGAGTGTATTTTCCGCGCGGCGGGATGCGCGCGTTGCCCGACGCGATGGCCGCCGCCGCCGCCGACGCCGGGGTCGAGTTCGTCTACGACTCAAAGGTTTCTGGGCTGGAGTGGAGCGGGTCGCGGGTCACCGGGGTGCGCACGCAGACCGACGAGCGCATCGCCGCGGACGCTGTCGTGCTCACCACCGAGCTTCCCGACACCTACCGGCTGCTGAACCGGACACCGCGCCGGCTGTCGAAGCTGCGCCCGGCACCCTCGGCCGTGGTCGCTCACATCGGCTGCCGCGCGGTCGGCAACGACGTCGGGCACCACACCATCGTGTTCGGCGACGCCTGGAAGCAGACGTTCGGCGACATCATCGACCACGGCCGCGTCATGCGGGACCCGTCACTGCTGGTGACCCGGCCCACGGCCAGTGATCCGAGCCTGGCTCCGCCGGGCCGCGACCTGCTCTACGTGTTGGCCCCGGCACCCAACACTGAAGTCGGGCAGGTTGATTGGGACGCCACCGGGTCGGCCTACGTCGAAGACATGCTTGGCGTGATCAACGAGCGCCTGCCCATGTTTGGTGACGATGTGGAGTTGTTGCACACGGTGAACCCCGCCGACTGGGGCCGCCAGGGCATGGCCGCCGGCACCCCGTTCGCGCTGGCCCACACCTTCAGCCAGACCGGACCGTTCCGGCCCGCCAACACCGTCCGCGGCGTCGAGAACGTGGTGCTGGCCGGCTCCTCGACGGTGCCGGGCGTGGGCGTGCCCACCGCGGTCATGTCGGGACGGCTGGCCGCGGACCGCGTCACCGGAGTAGTCACAAGCCGCCCTGACCGAGAGGTGTACCAACGATGATCGGATCCGAGCTAGACGCGGCCGGGCTGCGCGACCCGTCGTTGCGGGAGGCCTACCGGCAGTGCCGCAAGATCAACGCGCGGCACGGCAAGACCTTCTTCCTGGCTACCCGACTGCTGGCGCCCAGCCAGCGTCCGGCCGTGCACGCGCTCTACGGGTTCGCCCGGCGCGCCGACGATATCCTCGACGACTTCGACTCCCGCGGAAGCGAATTGCGCGCCGATCAGCTCCAGGCGCTGTCCACCCGGCTGTTCAACTCCCTGGTGGAGAACCAACCGTGCGATGATGATCCGGCCTTGACGGCGGTAGTGCACACCGCGCGCAAGTACGACATCGGATGGAATCTCTTTGACGACTTCCTGACATCGATGCGGATGGATTTGACGGTCACCGACTATCCGGATCGCGCGGCGTTGGACCGCTACATGTACGGGTCGGCGGAGGTGATCGGGCTGCAGCTACTGCCGATTCTCGGCACCGTCGGTTCGCGGGAAGACGCCGCACCACCTGCGGCAGCACTGGGAAAGGCATTTCAGCTCACCAACTTCATCAGGGATGTCGACGAGGATCTGCGCCGCGGCAGGATCTACCTGCCCGCCGATGAACTGGCTGCCCACGGCGTCGACCGAGAGCTGCTGCTCTGGTGTCAGAGCAGCAAGCGCACCGACCCCCGGGTGCGGCGCGCGCTGATGGATCAACACGCCGCGGCGCGCCAGGTATACGCCGAGGCCCAGCCGGGCATCGGTCAGCTGGCTCCGGTATCGCGACCCTGCGTCGGTGCGGCGCTGACGCTGTACTCAGAAATCCTGGAGCGCATCGAGGAGATCGATTTCCAGATCTTCAGCGAGCGTGCCACAGTCGGTAAGGCCCGACGGCTCAGCGTCGCCAGCAGCGGAATCGTGCGGTCGTGGGGTGCACGTCTACGACACGGAAGCAGGTGAGTGTGGATCGCTGGCAGTACCTGATCGTTCTGGGCGCGTGCCTGCTGATCACCGCTCCACTGGAGTTGTTCGGTCGCGGTGTCTACCGTCAGCCGCGGCGGCTGCTCGCAGCCCTGCTCCCGGTGGCCGCGGTGTTCCTGGTCTGGGACGTCATCGCGGTTGCCGCCGGCGTGTGGTGGTACAACCCCAGTTACATTCTGGGCCTGATCGCGCCCGGTGATCTGCCGTTGGAGGAAGTGCTGTTCTTCGTGGTCATTCCGCTGTGCGGTCTGCTCACCTACTCGGCGGTCGATCACATCCTCACGATGCTCAGCCGTTGGCGTACGGAGAGGAGGGCGAACCGATGAACGGGCTCGGCTATACGCTTCCGGCGGTCCTTGCGGTGATTGTGGTCTGCGTCCTCGAAACTCGGGTGTGGCGCACCGGACTGTTCCGTCGGCCCGCATACTGGATTTCGATGGCGATCGTGTTGGGCTTCCAGATTCCGGTCGACGGCTGGTTGACCAAACTGAGTGCTCCCATCGTCCTGTACAACGAACAGCACATGACCGGGATCCGTTTCCCGCTCGACATACCGATCGAGGACTTCCTGTTCGGCTTCGCGTTGGTGACTGCGGTACTGCTGCTCTGGGAGCGCCGGCGCCCGCAGTCTCGGTCGTCGGAGGTCTCCGAGGTGGCCGAGCAGCGATGAGCCAGCCAGATAGATTGCGTCAAACGCTGCCTGCCCGACCGGGCCGAAGCGATGCCGGATCACGTGACCGGGTGCCCCGCGTTGTTGTCGTCGGCGCCGGAATCGCCGGTCTTGCCGCCGCGGCCGGGCTCAGCGAGCGCGGCGTCAGCGTCGATGTCATCGAGGCGAACGACTACCTCGGCGGGCGGGTAGGGGGCTGGACCGACACCCTCTCGGATGGTTCGCCGACCGCGATGAATCGGGGTTTCCACGCGTTCTTCCGCCAGTACTACAACTTGAGATCTCTTCTGCGCCGCGCGGATCCACACCTGACGGCGCTCACGCCGGTCGACGACTATCCGTTGATCGACGCGACCGGACGCAGCGATACCTTTCGCGGGCTGCCGAACACACCGCTGGTGAACGCGCTGGCCTTTTCGCTACGCAGTCCGACATTCCGGCTACGCGATATGATTCGACTCGACGCCAAAGCAGCAGCGCCGCTGGCGATGGTGTCGGTGCCGCGCACGTATGACGAGCTTGATGACATCGATGCCGGTACGTTCCTCCGCGATATCAACTTTCCCACTGCAGCACGGCATCTGGCCTTCGAGGTGTTCGCTCGCAGTTTCTTCGCCCGGCCGGAGAAGCTGTCGGCGGCCGAGTTGGTCACCATGTTCCACATATACTTCCTCGGTTCGAGCGAAGGTCTGTTGTTCGACGTGGCGAACGCGAACTTCGATGTCGCACTGTGGAACCCGCTGCGGCAATATCTCGAATCGGTGGGTGTGCGTTTCCACACCGGGCTGGCAGTGGAGAGCCTCACGGCGGCCTCCGATATGCAGGTGGCCTGCGCAAGTGGTGACGGGTTCACCGCCGATGCGGCGGTGTTGGCAACCGACGTCACCGGCTTGCGGCGCATCGTGGCGGCATCGCCGGGACTCGGTGACGAAGACTGGCGACGTCGGGTCGACGATCTGCGCAACGCGCCACCATTCGTGGTGCTGCGGTTGTGGTTGGATCGCCCGGTCCGTAGCGATCGGGCACCCTTCATGGGTACCGGCGGGCGCCCGCCGTTGGACAATGTCAGCGTGCTGGAACGGTACGAACGCGAAGCGGCCCAGTGGGCCGCGCGGACCGGTGGTTCGGTGGTCGAACTGCACGCCTACTCGGTGGTCGACACCGACGAGCAGGTGCGCCGCGCCCTGGTGGCACGCATGCATGAGCTTTACCCCGAGACCGTCGGTGCATCCATCGTCGAAGAACGATTGTTGCGCAGAGACGACTGTCCCCGCCTGGCGCCGGGCGATTTCGCCCGGCGGCCCGGAGTGCAGACCCCTGATCCGCGGGTGATGTTGGCGGGGGACGGAATTCGGGTGGACCTGCCGGTTGCTCTGATGGAGCGGGCGGCGACCACCGGAGGGGTTGCGGCAAATCATCTCCTCGAGGGCTTCGGCCTGGCGGGCCACGTCCTGCATACCGTGCCCAATCACGGCCGATCGGCGCTGCTGCGCAGGCTGGCGGAGCGCGGGGTAAGTTCTCGGCGATGAGCAAGTTGTCTGATCTGCGACTCAGAGCGGCCAAATCTTGGCCCTTCGAACGACTGCCGGCATCCGACTGGTCAACGCAGAAGCCCACCTACGCAGAAGCCAATCCAGCGCTGATCCAGGCGGCGCTCTCACGTGCGCAGCGCCGCCCGAGCGGCAACTGGTTCGCCTTCGCTGCGAGCTCACAGATCGCCACCAAAGCCTGGGGCACCACCGTCGGCGGCGTGCAGATCGTGGCCTGGCGCGCAGCCGACGGAACTCTGCGGGTGGGGCCGCGCGCGTGTCCGCATCTGGGCGCAGACCTGGCCACCGCACCTGTCGAGTGCGGTGTGCTGGTGTGCCCCTGGCATGGCCTGCGACTCTCGGACCGTCGCCACGGTGCGTGGCGGCCCCTCCCGGCCCACGACGATGGCGTGTTGTGTTGGGTTCGCCTCGACGCCGTGGGCGCCGAGTCACCCACCGATGCCCCGATGGTTCCGCAACGCCCACCGAGTCCTCGACTGGCCGCAGTCGTCCGACTCGAAGGGGTCTGCGAGCCCTGCGATGTGGTCGCCAACAGGCTGGATCCGTGGCACGGAGCATGGTTTCACCCGTACTCGTTCGCGGGGCTCGAGGTGCTCAGCTCGCCGACTGCTGATGCCGACCTGCCCGAGGAATGCGATCGCTTCGTCGTCGCGGTCGCCTTCCGAATCGGCCGGCTCGGAGTGCCGGTCATCGCGGAGTTCACCACACCGGGTCCGCGTACTGTCGTCATGCGCATCATCGACGGCGAAGGGCAGGGCAGCGTGGTGGAGACACACGCGACGCCGCTGGGTCCCGGCCGGGACGGCTTGCCGCGCACCGCAGTCGTGGAAGCCACTATCGCCCACTCGGACAGGCGCCAGTTCGACAGGGCACTTCTGGTGGCTCCGGTGCTCAGATCACTGATGGGGATCGCGGCGACCCGGCTGTGGCGGGACGATCTCGCCTACGCCGAGCGGCTCTACGAGCTGCGGTCCTGATCGGGCCGCCCGATACCCGCATCGGCGAGCAGCGGGAGTTGCTCGATGGCCCAGGGGCTGATTGCCCACGGCAGCTGCGTGGCCAGCTGTAGCTGATCCCACGTCACCCAGGCGATGTCCATGACCTCAGCGGGGTCGGCGTTCACGGAGCCGGCCACGCGAGCGCAGAAGACCGGACAGACCTCGTACTCGGCGACACCGCCGGAATCGATCGCGTGATAGCGAAAGTCGGGAAGAACACAACGCAGTTCCACGATGTCCAGGCCGAGCTCTTCGGATGCCCGGCGGATCACCGCGTCCTCCATCGGTTCGTCGGGCCCGGGGTGTCCGCAGACCGAGTTGGTCCAGATGCCGGGGAAGGCCGACTTGCCCAGCGCCCGACGGGTCAGCAGCACGTTGTCGGCGTCGTTGAACAGGTAGCAGGAGAAAGCCAGATGCAGCGGCGTCGCGCCGTGATGGACCTCCGATTTGGGTGCGGTGCCGATGCGACGGCCCGCGTCGTCGAGGAGAACGACAAGCTCCTGGCTCTGGACTGAGTTCATGGGCACCACCGGCATTCGCTCGTACGGACGTGAACGGCATCTTATTGACCGCGCTTGTTACATTCGTTGCCGGCCGCGAGGTGGATGGGTCTTCGGGCCGACCTCGACCGACACGGGGACTTTCGTCCCATAGTCGCGGTGACCGTCGTCCCCTTATGCGCGATGCCCCTTACGTGCGGCACCGGGCGGCGATAGCGTTGCAGTACCGGCGGCACCGTCGTCGGCCATAAACGAGGAGGCACGCCGGATGTCCACCCAACCAGGATCTCGCGGGATCGTCGTGGGAGTCGACGGTTCGGCTCCGTCGAGAGTCGCCACCGACTGGGCCGCTCGTAGTGCCGCGCTGCGGCGCGCGCCGTTGACATTGGTCTACGTGCTTCCCGGCGCGACCGTGCAGTCGTGGATTCAGGTTCCGCTGCCATCCACATTCTTCGAGGACGAACAAGAGGCGGCGCGCCGGGCACTGGCCGACGCACGGGGTGTCGTGGAGGCCGTCACCGCAGGAGTCGACGGGGTCCGGATCGAAGAGAAGGTGGTCGAGGGGCAGCCGGTACAGGCGCTGGCCGACCTCAGCAAGGGCGCCGACCTCATCGTCGTCGGCAGTCGTGGACTGGGGAAGTGGGAACGTCGCCTGCTCGGTTCGGTCAGTTCCGGGCTGGTGCAGCACGCGCACTGCCCGGTCGCGGTGATCTACGACGAGGATCCGCTGATCCCGCATCCGGCCCAGGCGCCTGTCGTGGTGGGTATCGACGGCTCACCGGCATCCGAGCAGGCCACCGCGATCGCGTTCGATGAGGCATCGCGCCGCGGTGTCGACCTGGTCGCGGTCCACACCTGGAGCGACGCCGGCTATGAGCTGCCCGGCGTCGGCTGGAGCGAGACTCAAACCGAGGAGGACATGCTGCTGGCCGAGCGGTTGGCGGGCTGGCAGGAGCGCTACCCCGACGTGACCGTGCGCCGCGTGGTGCATCGAGATCAACCGGGTCGCGCACTGCTCGAGGAAGCTGAGCAGGGGCAGCTGCTGGTGGTGGGCAGCCACGGCCGAGGCGGTTTCGCCGGAATGCTGCTCGGCTCGGTGGGCTCGCAGGTGGTGCACTCAGCCCGGCAGCCGGTCATCGTCACCAGGCAATGACCCCATGGGGGCCGGACGCGAACGCTGACTAGCGCGAAGTGAGCCGCGCATAGCGGGTCACATGGTGATCGGTCGACCCGAATTCGAACTGTAGGGCGGTCAGCCGCTTGAAGTAGTGCCCGATGGCCAGTTCCTCGGTCATTCCCATGCCACCGTGCAGTTGGACCGCCTGCTGCCCGACGAACTGAGCCGCCCGGCCCACCGTCGCCTTGGCCACCGAGACGGCGCGGGCGCGCCTGGCGTCATCAGTCTGTAGGTTGAGGATCGCCAGATGCACAGCTGCGGTTGACTGTTCGACCTGCATATACATGTCCACCATGCGGTGCTGGAGCACCTGGAAGCTGCCGATCGGCTGTCCGAACTGTTGTCGTTGCTTGCAGTACTCGACGGTGTCGGCCAGCACCTTGCGCATGCACCCCACCGCTTCGGCGCAGATCGCCGCGGCGCCTTCATCGCGCGCCTGCGCAAGGGACGCCCACGCGCCGCCTTCGTCGCCCAGCAGTGCGTCGGCAGGTAGCCGAAGGCCGTCCAACACGATGTCAGAAGCCCTCCGGTCATCGATCGTGGGGTAGTTCTTCAGCTCCATACCCGATGTGGCCGAGTCGATCTCGACGACGAACAGTGATATGCCGTCGGTGTCACCACCCTCGCCTGATGTTCGCGCGGTGATCAGCACGTGGCTGGCCAGCGGCGTGCTGGCCGAGACGATTTTCGACCCGGTCAGTACCCACTGGTCGCCGTCGCGCCGGGCGAGGGTCGAGACGTCCTGCCAGTGCTCACCCGAGGTCGGTTCGGTGGCTGCCAAGGTGACGATTGCCGAACCCGAGACGATCCTCTTCACCAGCTCTGCGCCGATTCCGCCGGTTGCGCGGCGTAGCAAACCCGCTGCCACCACTGCGGTGTCGATGAAAGGCTCGACTACCAGAGCGTGCCCCAGCGCCTCGGCGATCAGCATCATCTCCACCGGGCCGCCGCCGTCGCCGCCGCACTCCTGCGGTAGCGCGGCGCCGAGAATCCCGAGCTCGACGGCGAAGGCCTGCCAGATATCGGGCTGCCAGCCCTGCCCGGTCTTGGCGGCGCGCCGGCTCGTGTCGAGGTCGTAGCGGGTCGCGAGGAACCTGCCGAGTCCGTTGCGCAGCAGTTCCTGTTCTTCGGTGAGTGTGAAGTCCATCTACAGCCCCAATGCAGCCTTGGCCAGAATGTTTCGCTGAATCTCGTTGCTGCCGGCGTAGATCGAGCCGGCGCGGTCATTGAAGTAGCGCAGCGGTGCCACCGCCTGCCAGGCCTCTCCGCTCACGTACCCACCCGTGGGCGGTTCGAAGTCGGCGATGGGTCCGCCCGGACATGTTGCGTGGGGTTGGTACACCCGTCCCCGCGGACCGGCCGCCTCCATTGCGAGTTCGGTGATCGACTGGCTCAATTCGGTGCTGAGTATCTTGAGCATCGACGACTTGGCTCCCGGATTGCCGCCCTGCGCCACGACAGTCAGCACGTGGTATTCGAGGATCTCGAGGACTTCGGTGCGAATCCGAACATCTGCCAGCTTGCGCGCGAAGGCGGAATCGTCGAGCAGCGGACCTCCGCCGGGCCCGGGTTGTCCGGCGGCCGCTGTCGCGATCTCGTCGGCCATCACCTGCAGTGGCGGGGCGGACGCGCCGCCGCCGCGCTCGAACTCCAATAGGTATTTCGCGACGGTCCAGCCGTCGTTGATTTCGCCGATGACGTTGGCCTTGGGCACCCGCACCTCGTCGAAGAACACCTGGTTCTGCACTTCTTCGCCCGAGGTCATCACCAGGGGGCGGATCTCGATGCCGGGTGCGGACATCTCACAGAGGACGAAGGTGATGCCGCGCTGTTTCTTGTCGGTGCGGGCGGTGCGCACCAGCGCGAACATCCAGTTCGCTTCCTGGGCGTGGGTGGTCCAGATCTTGCTGCCCGTGCAGACCAGGTTCTCACCGTCGTCGCGGGCGGTCATGGACAACGCCGCCAGATCCGAACCCGCCTCCGGTTCGGAGTAGCCCTGGCAGAAGAACACCTCGCCGGTCAGGATCCGCGGCAGGAAGTAGTTCTTCTGCTCGTCAGTGCCGAACTTGATGATCGCGTGGGCGACCATCTTGATCCCCATCGGCGATAGTGACGGTGCGCCGACCAACGCCGACTCGCGGCTGAAGATGTAGTGCTGGGTGAGGCTCCAGTCGCAGCCGCCATGAGCCGTCGGCCACGCCGGCGCTGCCCAACCGCGTTCGTGCAGAATCCGCTGCCATTCCATGCTGGCGTCATGGTCGGCGTAGACGCTGGTCATCAGGCGACCGGCGCGACGCAATTCGGGCGTCAACTTCTCGTCGAGGAAAGCGCGTACCTCGTCGCGGAACGCGAGGTCGGCCGCCGACCACTGCAGGTCCATCAAAGGTCCCCTTTTCGTTGTGAAGCTAGAGACACGGTAAACCTGGTCAGCCAAGTAGGTCCGCTGGGACTGCACAACCGAGTATTCGGGATCGCGGCCTGTCCTCATACCGGGGCGCGGTCACGACCGGGGTGCGGGCACCGGTGTTCGCCACCCGTTCAGTGGTACGTTGCGGGTCTGCAGCCAGGGCCGGCGAATATGGAGTGGACAACCGTGACGTCGGATCTGCACTGGGACGACGAGGTCGACGTCGTGTGTACCGACGCCGGGGTTGCGGGGCTCGCGGGTGCGATCTCTGCCGTCGACGAGGGCGCCGAGGTTCTGGTTGCATGCGCGCCGGCCCCGGAGGCAGGCGCCGCTCCGGACGGCCAACCAGGCTGGTTCCCCCTCGACTTCGGTGACGCCGAGACAGCTGCCTACCTTGCTGAGCTTCTGGATGATCTGGACCCAGCGGGACTCCCGCAACTCGACGAAGTTCTGCCGATCCGCACGGCTGCCGTAGTCGCCGCGGCGCCGGATCGGCGGATTGCCCCGTTCGTCGGTGCGCAGTTGCGGGATTGGACCGCGCGGTGCATCTCCTCGCCGTCGGGCTACCTGTACACCCGCGTCACCGATTGGAACTGCGCGGCGCTGGAGTCCGGCGACGGGGAGGGAGTCGAGGTTGCCGAGATCGGATCCCTGCCCGCAGGCCCCGGCGATATCGTGGGCGCAGTGCTCGAGTGGCTGGAGACCGAGGCGAACGAACGGGGCGTCAGGGCGTATCCGGTACAGCGATTCGAGCGCCTAGTGTTCGATGAGGGCGAGGTGATCGGGGCTGTCTTCGCGACCACGGACGGCCCTTGGACAGTTCATGCTCGCCATGGAGTCCTGTTCTGCCGAAACGGATTTCCGCTGGGCCGAGCTACTTGTCCGCCCGGCATCGGCGATACCGTCTTACGGGTCGCGCTGGTGGGCAAGCTGGCCAGCCGGTTCGGCCGGGTCGAGCTGCTGATGCCCGGTGAAGCCTAGATTTCCAGCCGAATCCGCCCTTCGGCCGGCGCGACTCCGTGGATGCTGGGACGGTCGGGCGCGAAAGCAGCGGGATGGTGCCGCGACTGCGCCCGCACCGCTGTGGCACTGTGAGGAAAGCGTCATCGATTCTCGGCGTATCGAGTGGCTGTCCGTCGATGCGGTCCCAGGTCAAAGGAGACAGGTGTGAAGAAGTTCAACGGGCTGGCTGAATTGATCGCCGCCGAAGGCGAACAACTGGGCCCCACGGAGTGGCTCGACATCACCCAGGATCGAGTCGACCTGTTCGCTGATGCCACCGACGACCATCAATGGATCCACGTCGACCCGGAACGGGCGGCCGGTGGGCCCTTCGGCGGAACGATCGCCCACGGACTGCTGACGTTGTCGCTGATCCCACACTTCACCCAGCAGCTCTACCGCGTCGGCAACGTCGCGATGGCGATCAACTACGGATACAACAGGGTTCGCTTCATCACCCCCGTCCGGGTCGGCGCCAGGCTCCGGGCTAGGGCTGAAATCGCCTCGGTCGCCCAGCTCGACGGCGCAGTGCAGGCGACCCTCAACACGACCGTCGAGATCGAGGGATCTGAGAAGCCGGCCGCCGTGGCAGAGTCGATTGTGCGATTCATCGGCTGACTGACGGACAGCCGATGATTCAGGCGGCGCTTCTGTACGTCCGTCGGGGACTCAGTAGTGAGTTGAACCCTGATCGACCGAGATCGCACTCGCAGTAACATATTTCGACTCATCGCCGGCCAGCCAGCACACCGCATCGGCGATGTCCTCAGGTTCGACCACCCAGGTCGGCAGGAACGGTGTCAACATGTGGGCCAACTGCGGGTTGGTGTCCACCGCCGCGGTCAGCGCGGTGACCATGTCGCCGGTGCCCATCTCGGTCGTGACCGGTCCGGGGTGCACGCTGTTCACCCGTATCGAATGTTTACCGAGTTCGGCGGCCAGGGCGCGTGCCATTCCGGTGACCGCGTGCTTACTCGCGGTGTAGTGCACCATGAACGGTTGCATCTTGACCCCCGCGGCGGAGCTGATCAGGATGATCGATCCGCCGCGCCCGCCGTCGATCATCTGGTGGGCACCTGCCATGACGGTGTTCCAGGTGCCGGTCACGTTGATGTCCATGACATCGCGAAAGTCTTTGGGGCGAATGCGATCCCACACCTGCGGTGCGCTGATACCGGCGTTGGCGACGATGATGTCGAGCCTGCCGAACTCGGAAACCCCGGCGGTAACCGCGGCATTGAGCGCCTCGTGGTCGCGGGTGTCCACCACCGATGCGACGATTCGGCGGCCGGTTTCCCGCACGAGCCTGATCGTTTCGTCGAGGTCATCGGGGGTTGCGGGGTGGTAGGGCACGCAGCCCGGGAGGGGACCCGCGATGTCGACGGCGATGATGTCCGCACCTTCGTTCGCCATCCGCACGGCGTGCGCACGACCCTGCCCGCGGGCGGCTCCCGTGATAAACGCGACCCGTCCCGGAAGCCGACCGTTCATCGCTTCGCTGCCTTCACCAGTCCGCCGCCAATGATCAGCCGCTGAATCTCGCTGGTGCCCTCGTAGAGTCGGAGCAGCCGGACATCGCGGTAAATCCGTTCCACCGGAACCTCGCGCATGTAGCCACTTCCGCCGTGGACCTGCACGGCGAGGTCAGCTACTGTGCCGGCCATTTCGGTGCAGAAGAGCTTCGCGGCCGACGGTGCGATTCTCCGATCCTCGTTGGTGATCCATTTCTGAGCGGTGTCACGCACCAGGGCGCGCCCGGCCAGCACTCCAGTCTGCTGGTCGGCGAGCATCGCCTGCACCAACTGGAATTGCCCGATCGCGGTGCCGCCCTGCGTCGCAGTTGCGGCGTAGTTCACCGACTCGTCGAGAGCGCGCTGCGCCGTCCCCACCGCGATCGCGGCGATGTGCACCCGGCCGCGTGCCAGCGAGGTCAGCGCCGCGCGGTAGCCGATGTCCTCGCTACCGCCGACCAGGGCGCCGTTGGATACGCACACCTCGTTGAAGCTGACGTCGGCGGTCCACGCGCCCTCCTGGCCCATCTTCTTGTCGTGGGTGCCGACTTCGACTCCTGGCGCGTCGGCGGGCACCAGAAAAACTGCGATCCCGGCTCCCTTGTCGTCGGCCGGCCTGGTCCGGGCGAATGTCACGAACACCTCGGCGGTGGGGGCGTTGGTGATGAACCGCTTCTGGCCGTTGATGACCCAGGACGCGTCAGGTGAGTCGCCGTCGCGCACGGCCCTGGTTCGTAACCCTGACGGGTTGGACCCCGCACCCGGCTCGGTGAGCGCGAACGACGCGACGACGTCACCCGAGGCGATTCCTTCCAGCCACGTCGACTTCTGTTCGTCGGTGCCGTAGCCGACGAGCACTTGACCGGCGATCCCGTTGTTGGTTCCGAACATCGATCGCAGCGCCAAAGACGTGTAGCCCAGTTCCATGGCGAGCTCGACATCCTGGGCGAGGTTCAGGCCAAGACCGCCGAACTGCTGGGGGATCGCGTAGCCGAACAAGCCCATCTTCTTGGCTTGCTCCCGCAGGTCGTCGGGCACCCGGTCCTCGGCGAGAATCTCTTGCTCACGCGGGACCACGGTGCTGCGGACGAAGTGGCGAGTCTGGGCCAGGATCTGCTGGAAGTCGTCGTCGCTGACTTCGGCGCTGGTCATAGGCTGAGCTCCTCGACAGATATGCTTTCAAATATCGTATATTAAATATGATCATGGCTATAAAGCGCGACCGAGGCGAGGATTGGTGGACAAGGTGTCGATGCTGACTGGTCGGACGGCGGTGATCACCGGTGGTGCCCAGGGTCTGGGTTTCGCGATCGCGCAGTGCTTTATCGCCGAAGGCGCGCGCGTCGTGCTGGGCGACGTGAACCTGGCTGCGACTCGGGCCGCCGCCGAGACATTGGGCGGCGAAAGCGTGGTGCGCGCGGTGCGTTGCGACGTGACCAGTTCCGCGGACGTTGCTGCATTGGTCACGGCAGCGGTGGACGGATTCGGCGGACTGGACATCATGGTCAACAATGCCGGCATCACCCGCGACGCGACGATGCGCAAGATGACCGAGGACCAATTCGACGAGGTGATCGCAGTGCACCTGAAAGGTACCTGGAATGGCTTGCGGGCGGCGGCAGCGATCATGCGGGAAAACAAGAGTGGCGCGATCGTCAACATGTCGTCGATCTCCGGGAAAGTCGGCATGGTCGGCCAGACCAACTACTCGGCGGCCAAGGCCGGCATCGTCGGGATGACCAAGGCCGCCGCCAAGGAACTGGCCTACCTGGGGGTACGGGTAAACGCCATCCAGCCGGGACTCATTCGATCAGCGATGACCGAGGCTATGCCGCAACGCATCTGGGATTCCAAGGTTGCCGAGGTGCCGATGGGTCGTGCCGGCGAACCCGATGAGGTCGCCAAGGTGGCGCTGTTCCTGGCATCTGACCTGTCGTCGTACATGACCGGTACGGTCATGGAAGTTACCGGCGGCCGGCACCTGTGACACGCGAGGCTGTCATATGTGAGCCGGTACGCACGGCGATCGGCCGCTACCATGGCGCATTTTCATCGCTGACGGCGGTAGACCTCGGGGTTGCCGCGCTCAGAGGACTGCTCGAACGAACCGGCATCGCCCCGGATTCGGTGGAGGACGTGATCGTCGGTCACTGCTATCCGAGCATGGAAGCGCCCGCCATCGGGAGGGTGATCGCCCTCGACGCCGGACTGCCGGTGACGGTGCCGGGAATGCAGATCGATCGGCGCTGTGGATCCGGCCTGCAGGCGGTGATTCAGGCGTGCATGCAAGTGGCGAGCGGCAATAACGATCTGGTGGTCGCCGGCGGCGCCGAATCCATGACCAACGTGGTCTTCCATTCGACCGATATGCGCTGGGGCGGCGCTCGTGGCGGCATCACGGTGCACGATGCGCTGGCTCGTGGGAGAACTACCGCGGGCGGCCGGGACTACCCGGTGCCCGGCGGAATGCTGGAGACCGCGGAGAACCTGCGCCGGAGTTACGAGATTCCGCGCGAGGAGCAGGATGAGTTGGCGGCCCTGTCGCACCGCCGGGCGGTAGCCGCTCAGAAAGATGGGCTCCTGAATGAGGAGATCATTCCGGTGACGGTGCCACCGCGCGGGCGCAAAGAAGCCCCGAACATCATCGACACTGATGAACACCCGCGCGCCGACACCTCGGCGGAGTCCCTCGCCACGCTCAAACCGGTTCTGCGAAAGGATGATCCAGGCGCCACCGTGACGGCGGGGAACTCCAGCGGGCAGAACGATGCCGCGTCGATGTGTCTGGTGACCACTGCCCAGAAGGCCGCTGAGCTCGGACTCAGACCGCTGGTCCGACTGGTGTCCTGGGGGCTGGCGGGTGTGGCCCCCGATGTCATGGGCATCGGTCCGGTGCCCGCCACTGCGGCCGCTCTGAGGAAAGCTGGACTCGAGCTCGTCGATATGGACCTCATCGAGCTCAATGAGGCGTTCGCCGCCCAGGCGTTGGCGTGCATGCGCGAATGGAATTTCTCGGCAACAGATCTGGAGCGCACCAATGTGCGCGGATCGGGGATCTCCCTCGGCCACCCGGTCGGGGCGACCGGCGGACGGATGCTCGCAACGCTGGCGCGCGAACTTGACCGCCGCGGCCTGCGCTATGGCTTGGAGACCATGTGTATCGGTGGCGGCCAGGGGCTGGCCGCAGTATTCGAGACCTTCTCATCGAAAGGGACAGTCGTGTGACCGACAGCGAGAAGCGAATCAGGATCGCGCGATGACCCGGCTGGCGCAGACACTCGGGCTCACCGAGTTCCAGACCGAAATCATCTCGACTGTAAGGCAGTTCGTCGACAAAGAGGTGATTCCGCACGCGCAGGAGCTTGAACACGGCGACACCTATCCCCAGGAGATCGTCGATGCGATGCGGGAGATGGGTCTCTTCGGGCTGATGATCCCGCAGGAGTATGGCGGTCTGGGTGAGTCACTACTCACCTATGCGCTCTGTGTCGAAGAACTCGCGCGTGGGTGGATGAGTGTGTCAGGGGTGATCAACACGCATTTCATCGTCGCGCACATCATCGGGCAGCACGGGACCGAGGAGCAGAAGCGCCACTATCTGCCGAGAATGGTAACCGGCGAGACCCGGGGCGCCTTCTCGATGTCGGAGCCTGAACTCGGTTCGGACGTGGCCGCGATTCGCACCAGGGCAACAGACAACGGTGACGGCACCTACACCATCAACGGGCAGAAGATGTGGCTGACCAACGGTGCCAGCTCGACTTTGGTGGCCGCGCTGGTGCGCACCAACGAGGGTGCCGACAAGCCGCATCGCAACCTGACCGCGTTCCTGATCGAAAAGCCCTCGGGTTTCGGTGAAGTCGCGCCGGGGCTAACCATTCCCGGCAAGCTCGACAAGCTCGGTTACAAGGGCATCGACACCACTGAGCTGGTGTTCGACGGCTACCTCGCCAGGGCCACCGACATCGTCGGCGCGGCTCCCGGACAGGGCTTCTTCCAGATGATGGACGGTGTCGAAGTCGGACGTGTCAACGTGTCCGCCAGGGCTTGTGGAGTCGGCATCAGGGCCTTCGAGCTGGCGGTGCGGTACGCCCAGCAGCGCAGCACCTTCGGCAAGCCCATCGCCGAGCATCAGGCCATCGCTTTCCAATTGGCCGAGATGGCGACCAAGGTGGAGGCTGCACACCTGATGATGGTCAATGCGGCACGGCTCAAGGACTCTGGCGACCGCAACGACGTGGCGGCCGGGATGGCGAAGTACTTCGCCAGTGAGGTGTGTGCCGAGGTGACCCAGCAGAGTTTCCGGATTCATGGCGGGTACGGGTACTCGAAGGAGTACGAGATCGAGCGGCTGATGCGTGATGCTCCGTTCCTGCTCATCGGGGAGGGCACCAGCGAGATCCAGAAGAACATCATCAGCAAGCGGCTGCTGACGGACTACCGGGTCTGATCCGGTGAGCGTCCCTGATTTCTCCGCTCGGCCCCAACTGGCCGAGGATGTGGCGCGCATCGTTCGGCGACGGATCTTCGATGGGACCTATGCCGCTGGAACGTATGTGCGTCTCGATCAACTGGCCGCCGGGTTGGGCATCAGCGTCACCCCGGTCAGGGAAGCACTGTTCGAACTCAAGGCCGAAGGACTGCTCGAGCAGCAGCCGCGGCGCGGTTTCGTGGTGCGACCGGTGACCGTTCGCGACATCGCCGACGTATCGAACGTGCAGGCCTATCTCGGGGGGGAGCTTGCCGCTCGGGCGGCCGCCGGTATCAGCGATGCCCAGTGGGACGAGCTGAACACGATCCAGAACGATCTGGAGGCCGCCTACACCGCCGATGATGCCGACCAGGCAGTGCGGCTCAACCACGAGTTCCATCGCGCAATCAACGTCGCCGCGGACTCACCCAAGCTGGCGCAACTGATGTCGCAGATCACCCGCTACGTACCCGAGTCGGTGTTCCCCACGATCGATGGCTGGCCCGAGGAGTCCAATCGCCATCATCGGCGCCTACTCGATGCCCTGGCCGGACGCGACCAAACCCTTGCCCGAATCGCGATGTCCGAGCACCTGGCCGCCGGCGCGGCGCCGCTGATCGAGCATCTGACCCGCCGCGGCGTGGTCGGCTGAAGTCGTGTCGGGATCGGGTTGCCCAGGAAGGCGTTACTGTAAGGCATAGCGGAGGTCGCTTGAGCAACCTAGGTTGGTACCGCACGAAAGTCGAAGGGAGACAATGTGTCGGACGAAGTTCTCGTAGAACGGCACGGTCGGGTTCTGGTCATCACCATCAATCGGCCGGAAGTACGCAACGCGTTCAACCTCGCGGTCGCCAAGGGCCTGGCTGCCGCGATGGACGAACTCGACGACACCGCGGAGCTATCGGTCGCGATCGTGACCGGGGCCGGCGGTAATTTCTGCGCGGGCATGGATTTGAAAGCGTTCATGGCAGGCGAGGTGCCCGCGATCCGTGGCCGTGGCATCGGCTTCACCGAGCGCCCGCCGCGCAAGCCTGTGATCGCGGCCGTCGAAGGGTATGCGCTGGCCGGCGGTACCGAGATCGTGCTGGCCACCGACCTGGTGGTGGCGGCCAAGAATGCGAAGTTCGGCATCCCCGAGGTCAAGCGCGGACTCGTCGCCGCAGGTGGCGGGTTATTGCGGCTCCCACACCGAATCCCGTACCAGAAGGCGCTCGAGCTCGCGCTGACCGGTGACAGCTTCACGGCTGCCGAGGCGGCGCAATGGGGCTTCGTCAACGTATTGACCGAGCCGGATCAGGCGCTGGAAGGTGCATTGGCCCTGGCCGAGCGCATCACCGCGAACGGGCCGCTGGCGGTGGCGGTCACCAAGCAGGTTATCGCCAAGTCCGTGGACTGGAGCGAGGAGGAGATGTGGAAGAAGCAGCGTGAGCTGATTTCACCGGTCTTTGCGTCCAAGGACGCGATGGAGGGTGCGACGGCGTTCGCCGAGAAGCGCAAGCCGAACTGGACCGGGTCCTGACGGACTCGCGGGTCTGGCCGGAATGACGTTCAGCGCGGGTCGATCATGTCGCGGAGCGTTGCTGCCGGCACAACGGTCGCCTGCGCCGATCGCGCCCGCTCGGCCAGGCCGCGGTCCGACGTGGCAACCCAGATCTGTTCAGGATGCGCGTCCGCGCGGATCATCCTGATTATCTCGTCGTCCGCTGAGTTCGGTGCTGCCGCGGGGGCATACGCCACAGTGACGTCGGCCGACTCGATTGGCGGCGACGGCGGCCGCTCGAAGACCACGGTCACGTCCGCGCCCTCTCGGCGCGCCCACCGCTCCAATCGGCCGACAAGCGCAGCCATCGCGTGGTGGCGGTCGCGCCACCAGCCATCCGGGCGACACCCGATCACGTTCATACCATCGACAATCCAGGGCATCCGTTCGACACTATCGGGGTAAGCCTCGGCGAAAGGGAGATGACATGGCTGAGAGCACCGAACTGCAGACCGGCGCTACCCAAAAAACCACCTTCTGCCGAATCTGTGAGCCACTGTGCGGCATGGTCGCCACCGTCGAGGATGGCCGGCTCGTCAAGCTGCGTCCGGACACAGAGCACCCGCTGTCGAGTGGGTTCGCCTGTCAGAAAGGTATCGCCTTCACCGAGGTGGTCAACGACCCCGACCGAGTCACCGTTCCGTTGCGCAGGACCGCCACCGGTTTCGAGAAGGTGACGTGGGATCAGGCGATGGCTGACATCTCGACCCGGCTCTCTGCCATCGTTGGGCAGCACGGGTCAGGTTCTGTCGGTTGGTATTTCGGTAACCCCGGTGCCTTCAGCTATGCCCACGTCCTCTCGGTGCTGGCTTTCATCAAGGGGCTGGGCAGGCAAAGCCATTTCTTCACGGCCTCGTCGCAGGACATCAGCAGCCGGTTGATGGCGAGCCAGCTGCTGTATGGAACGCCGACCTCGGTGCCGATTCCGGACCTGAAACGCACGGACCTCCTTGTGGTGATGGGAGCCAATCCCGTGGTGTCGCACGGGAGCTTGCTCACCGCACCGCGCATCAGGGACCGCATGCATGACATCGTCAAACGCGGCGGTCGGGTCGTCGTGATCGACCCGCGAAGATCCGAGACGGCCGCGCAGTTCGAATGGTTGGGGATCGTCCCCGACACGGATTCACAGCTGTTGCTGTCGCTGCTCCAGGTGATGTTCGCCGAGGGCCTCGCCGACGCGGACCAGATCGACTTGCATGCCGAGGGTCTCGATTGGCTGCGCTTGTTGGTGGCACCCTTCACGCCCGATGCGACGTCGGCTCACACAGGAATCGAGCCTGAGGTGGTGCGCGAACTGGCTCGCGACCTCGCCGCCACGCCGAGGGCGGCGATCTACGGGCGGCTGGGCACCTGTGTGGGCCGGTACGGGACTCTCACGTCCTACCTGATCGATGTCGTCAACCTTGTCGCAGGCAACCTCGACCGGCCGGGGGGATCGGTCTTCGTCGGCTTCGGATTGCCCGGCCAGCGATGGGTGAACTTCGCTGTGGGCGCGGTGCTGCGCCGGTCATACCGGCGACGACGGTCCCGTATCGGCGGAATCGGGTCGGTGATCGGCGCCGAGCCCGCTGCACTCATGGCCAAGGAGATTCTCGCCCCGGGGGACCGCCAGATCCGGGCGTTGTTCATCAGTGCGGGCAACCCCGTGCTGTCTGTGCCCAACGGCGAGGAATTAGAGCCCGCACTCGAATCGCTGCAGCTCTCGGTGGCGCTGGACTTCTATCGCACCGAGACAACCTCACACTGTGACTACATCCTGCCGGTGACGACGATGTACGAACGTGATGACTTCCCGTTGGCGTTTCAGGCCTTCCAGGCAACCCCGTTCCGACAAGCCACCGAAGCGGTGGTCGCGCCTGCCGGGCAGTCGCGGCAGGAATGGGAGATCATCGCGGAACTGATCCGGCGGGTGTCTGGTTCTGCGCCGCTTTTCGCCGCACTCTCTCGGTCGCACAGGGTTCTCAAGCTGCTCGGTGTTCACTTCACCCCCCGGATGTTGGCTGACGGGCTGATCCGGTTGACCGCCGGAGGTGACCTATTCGGTCTGCGGCGCGGCGGTCTCACCTTCGACCGACTCACCGGTTCCTCTCCGCACGGGAAGGTGATCGAACCCCATCTTCGTACCGGTGTGCTGAAGGAGAGCATCGCGTATCTGCGTGGCCGAATTCAGTTGGAGCACAGTGACATCGCCGCGCAGATCGCCCTCCTGTCGGGACCGGGTCATCCCGCTGACTACCCATTGCGGATGGTCGGGATGCGCGACTCGCGGTCGGAGAACTCATGGCTGCACAACTCTCCCTTGCTGATGCGCGGCGATCGCGGCCAACACGCGCTGATCAACGTCGATGACGCGGCCGAACTTCATGTCAGCGATGGAGAGGAGGTCGCCGTCAGCTCGCCCTACGGACGGATCCGCCTTCCGGTGAGGGTGACCAAGGATGTGATGACCGGTGTGATCGCCGTGCCCCACGGGTGGGGTCACAAAGGCACCGGCGGCTGGCGCGTTGCCAATCAAGCCGGTGGCGCCAACGTCAATCAGCTGACCTCAAGCGACCCGGGTGACGTCGAGGCCGTTTCTGGTATGGCGTGGTTGACCGGAGTGCCCGTCCGCATCGAGGCGCTCTGACCGACGCTGTGCCGGCTCAGGATCCGGTGATCGCTTGTTCGCGGGCCCACCGGTAGTCGGCTTTGCCGGCCGGGCTGCGCTGGATGGTTGGCCGGAACACCACTGCCTTGGGCAGTTTGTAGCGGGCGATCACCGCGGCGGCATGGTCGACGATCTCCCGCGCTTCAGCGCGAGCGCCATCGGCGAGCGCGACCACGGCCACCACCTCCTGGCCCCACCGTTCGCTGGGCCGACCCGCGACGACCACATCGGCCACGGCCGGGTGCCCAGCGATCGCCGACTCCACCTCCTCGGCGAAGATCTTCTCGCCCCCGGAGTTGATCGTCACCGAGTCCCGGCCGAGTAGTTCGATCGAACCGTCAGGCAGATGCCGGGCGCGGTCGCCGGGCACCGAGTACCGGACGCCGCCGATGACCGGGAATGTCGCCGCCGTCTTGACCGCGTCACCCTTGTAGCCCAGCGGGACGTAGCCGCGCTGGGCCAGCCAGCCCATGCCGTCGTGGCCGGGTTCCAGGATGGAATGGAGGTCCTCTGCGGCGACGGAGGTGTCCGGTCCCGCGGTGAACTTTCCGGTGGACACGGTTCCGGATGCCGACATGTGCGTCATCTGGGCGCCGGTCTCCGACGAACCCACGCCGTCGACGACCATCAGGTTGGTCTTGCTGTCGATGAGCCGCTGCTTGGCGGTCGGGGTCAGCTGGGCGCCGCCGTTGGCCACCACCGCCAGCGACGACAGATCCGCGTTCGTGCGTTCGAACGCGTCCGCTAGCGGGCGGGCCATGGCATCCCCGACCAGCGTCACCGCCAGGACCTTCTCCCGTTCGATGGTTCGCACCACGTCATCGACGTCGAGGTGGCTGGTGACCGGTGAAAACACCACGGACTGGCCTGTTGTCATGGCCGTCAACACCGCCCACTGCGCGGCGCCGTGCATCAGCGGCGGCAGCACCATGAGCCTGGTGCCGGGCGTTCCGGCGCAGCGGCCGGCGATATCCTCGTAGCTCGTGGCCAGTTCGCCGGTGTAGAGGCTGCGGCCGCCGAAGGAAGTCATGAAGATGTCGTGCTGCCGCCACAGCACGCCCTTGGGCATACCGGTCGTCCCACCGGTGTACAGCACATACAGGTCATCGGGTGATGGCTCGACCGGCGGGCCCTCAGCGGATCCGGCGGCCACGATCGACTCGTAGTCGACGGCGCCGGGCAGCAGCGGGTTGGCCGAATCGTCGGCGATCTGGATCAGCACCTTGAGCTGCGGCAGATCGGCCAGCACCTCGGCCAGGCGTGGCGCGAAGGCGGCGTGGTACAGCAACGCGGTTGCGCCGGAGTCGGCGAGCAGATATTGCAATTCGCTCTTCACGTACCGGTAGTTGACGTTGAACGGAGCGACGCGGGCCCGCCAGGCGCCCAACATGCCCTCGACGTACTCGGGACCGTTGTGGGCGTAGATGCCCAGCAGGTCCTGCCCGACTTCGTGGCCGGGCAACAGCGAGCGCTCGGTATGACACCCCAAGCCACGGGCGTGCAGGTAGGCCGCCAGACGATTGGACCTCTCGACGAGCTGGCCGTAAGTTACCCGGCGCTCGCCCTGGATGATGAAATCACGATCGCCGATGACCGCTGCGACGGCATCCGCGGCGGCTGGGACGGTGAACTGGATCGGTTCGGGCATAGGGCCTCCCATAGCTGGTGTGGTGGCAGCTATGGACTCTATCCGGCCGCGAAAAGTCAGCCCGCGGCGTCCGGAATCACCGGCACTTTGCACTCGCTCACGAGGTGATCGGTGACTCGGTGATAGGCCGCGATGTGGAAGGTGAACACTATGGACATGGGGATGGCACAGCGAGAACTCGATGAGCTCGGCTACTACCTGCTGGCGGGTGCCGGTGATGAAGGTCCGGCCGCGCTGATGGAGGAGGCCCGCCGGGGAGAGGAACTGGGCTTCGGCACCGGTTTCATCTCCGAGCGGTGGAACATCAAGGAGGCCTCCTCCCTGGTCGGCGCTGCGTGCGCGGTTACCACCCGAATGCAGATCGCCACGGCGGCAACGAATCACAACACCCGCCATCCGCTCATCACCGGGTCATGGGCTACCACCATGCATCGGTTGTCCGGAGGCCGCTTCACCCTCGGGATCGGGCGGGGCATCGCAGCGATCTACAGCGCATTCGGCGTGCCCGCGGCGACGACCGCGCAGATGGAGGACTTCGCACAGGTCATGCGTCGGCTGTGGCACGGCGAGGTGGTCTTCAATCACGACGGGCCCATCGGCAAGTACCCTGTGCTCTTCCTCGATTCGGACTTCGACGAGGACATCCGGTTGGCGATCGTGGCATTCGGTCCCCAGACCCTGGCCCTGGGGGGACGCGAGTTCGATGACGTCATCCTGCACACCTACTTCACACCCGAGACACTGCAGCGCGCGGTCAAGACCGTCAAGGACGCGGCCGAGCAGGCCGGCCGCGACCCCGACGACGTCCGCGTCTGGTCGTGCTTGGCCACCGTCGGCGATCACCTGCCCGAGGAACTGCGGCTGAAGAAGACTGTCGGCCGGTTGGCCACCTATCTGCAGGGCTATGGCGATCTGCTGGTCAACACTAATCGCTGGGATTCCTCAGTGCTGCAACGTTTCCGGGACGATACGATAGTGCAGTCCATTGCCGGAGGGATCGATCACAAGGCCACCGCAGAGCAGATCGAGCATATCGCCACCCTGATTCCCGACGAATGGCTCGAACCAGCGGCCACCGGGTCGGCACACCAGTGTGTGGACCGCGTGCGCAAGGAGTTCGGCTACGGCGCGGATGCGGTGATCATGCACGGGGCGACGCCTGACGAACTCGAGCCGATCATCACGGAATACCGCACTTCCGTAGGCTGACACACTTGCCGTACCGGTGATTTCGGCGTGCTGGCCGTCGCTCAGCGTCGATAACCACGCCGAAATCGCCGGGGTTCAGCAGCAGCGGGCGTCGGGATTGGCATCGGCGAGCGCATGGCGCCGCCGCCAGTATTCGCGTTCGGAGATGACCGGCGACTCGTCGGCATGCGTTCGTGCCCGGTGCGCCAGGTAGCGCTGGTAGTGGTTGTCTCCCATCAATGACTTCCAGTACCAGCCGATCTGGCCGACGATCGCCCGTGCCCGCTGGGTAGTGCGTCCCATTGCTTCTGTACCTCCTTCTCGGCTGTCGTGGCGAACATGCCCGATGGTGCGAAATGTCGCGACGGCTCCGGGTCATCCTCGGTCAGCGGCGCTGCCTGGCCGCGAATCGCTTGGTACGCCATGGTTGCCCCAGCTGTCACCACGATGATCACCACCACCGCGAAGATGATCGACAGGGTGCCCTGGATGAAGGTGTTGCGGATCACCGCGTCGAGCTGTCCGGCGTCTTCGGCTGCACCAAAGCTGGTTTCGCCGGCCTCCCTGGCGTTGCGGTACTGAAAGTGCTGGGTCCAGTAACCGACTCGGGGATCGCCGGAGAAGATCTTCTGCCACGACGCCGTCATCGTGACCGTGAGGTCCCATAGCAGCGGTACTCCGGGAATCCACGCCCATTTGAGCAGACCGCGTTTGATGATCACCACCGTCACGACGGTCAGTGCGATGGCGGCGAGCAATTGGTTGGCGATGCCGAAGAGCGGGAACAGCGTGTTGATGCCGCCCAGCGGATCCGTGACGCCCATCAGCAGAATCCCTCCCCAGGCTGCGACAACGATGATGCTGCACGCCCAGGCACCGACTCGCCAGCTCGGGTTGCTCAGCTTCTTGAGTGGACCACCGAGGTTGGCCAGGCCGTCGGAGAGCATGAAGCGTGCGACCCGGGTGCCGGCGTCGACCGTGGTCAGGATGAACAACGCCTCGAACATGATGGCGAAGTGATACCAGAAAGCCTTGAGGCTCGCGCCCCCGAAGACCTGGTGCAGGACTTCCGACATGCCGAAGGCCAGCGTGGGCGCGCCGCCGGTCCGCGCCACGATGGTCTCCTCGCCGACGCTCTCGGCGGCGTCGCTGATTTCCTCGGCGGTGATCGGGGCTCCCGACAGGCCCAATCCGTTGACGTAGTCGGCCGCGGTCTGCGGGGTGGTGCCCGTCGAGGCGGCCGGTGCATTCATGGTGAAGTAGAGATGCTGATTGATGATGGCCGCGGTGATCAGAGCCATGATCGCGACGAACGACTCGGTCAGCATTCCGCCGTAGCCGATCAGCCGCATCTGGCTTTCCTTCTCCAGCAGCTTTGGCGTGGTGCCCGACGAGATCAGCGCGTGAAAGCCGGACAGTGCTCCGCACGCGATGGTGATGAACAGGAAGGGGAACAGCGAGCCGGCGAACACGGGGCCGTCGCCACTGGTGGCGAACGACGAGACCGCCGGTGCCTCCATGACCGGCCGGGCGATCACGATGCCGACGGCCAGCAGCGCGATCGTGCCGACCTTCATGAACGTCGACAGGTAGTCACGAGGGGCGAGCAGCAACCACACCGGCAACACTGACGCGGCCAGGCCGTAGATGATGATGCACCACGACAGCGTCACCTTCGATAGGGTGAACCACTCCGTTCCCCAAGCTGTTTCGGCGACCCAGCCACCCGAGGCGACGGCGAGAAGGAGCAGGGCCACCCCGATCAGCGAGACTTCCGACACCTTTCCCGGCCGCAGGAAGCGCAGGTATAGACCCATGAATATGGCGATCGGAATCGTCATCGCGATCGAAAACACGCCCCACGGACTCTCGGCCAGTGCGTTGACCACAACCAGTGCCAGCACCGCGAGCAGGATCACCATGATGACGAGCACGCCGACGATGGCGGCAGCACCACCGACGGTTCCGAGTTCGTCGCGTGCCATCTGTCCCAACGAGCGGCCGCGCCGGCGCACCGAGATCGACAGCACCAGGTAGTCCTGCACGCATCCGGCGACCACCGCGCCGATGATGATCCAGATCGTGCCCGGCAGGTAGCCCATCTGCATGGCCAGCACCGGCCCGACGAGCGGCCCCGCGCCGGCGATGGCGGCGAAGTGGTGACCGAACAGGACGCGGCGGTCGGTCGGCATGTAGTCGGTGCCGTTTTCGAAAGCCTCTGCCGGGGTTGCCTTGTCGTCGCGCGGATGGACCACCTTCATCTCGATGAGGCGGGCATAGAAACGGAAGCCGATGACGTAGGTGCAGATCGCGGCAAGGACGAACCAGACCGCGTTGACCGTCTCACCCCGGAAGAATGCGATCACTGCCCAGGCGAACGCCCCGATCAACGCAATGGCCGCGAAGACGATCTTGTGCCTGGTCGTGATCGGTGACCGGTCGATGATCGCCACGGGAGGTAGATCTTTGTCGGTGCGGATGTAGGTGATGTCGCCCTGACGGTCCTCGATGTGGTCCGACGGTGTGGCGGTGGGTGTGGCCACGGGTCTCTCCCTGGTTGGCTCGACTGTGCGTTCAGCCCTTGATGAACTGCGCTCGCTGATCCTTGCACCGGACCGGCCGGGGATGTGGCGAAACCCGCTTTCATGAGAACCCAGTACCGACTTCGCCGACACTGCTCGCGCGGAACGACAGCGCGACCGTGGGCCCGCTCAACTGCTGATTCGGTGAAGAGGTCGAAGAAGCTCAGCGAACAGCGAACGAAATCGAGTGCCAGCCGGTCGCGCCGTCGGGCGCCGGGGCGGCCCGCTCGGACGTCTGGGTGTATCCCGTGTTGTCGGTGGCGCGCACGGTGATCTTGTGAACCCCGGGCTCACGGGCTTCCCAGTCGAAGCTCCACAGTCGCCAGGTGGCGTCTGAGTAGCTTTCGCCCAACTGAGTCGGCTGCCAGTCGCCGTCATCGATCTGGACTTCGACGTCGCGCACCCCGCGGTCCTGGGCCCAGGCGACTCCGCCGAACTTCACCGGCCCGGTGGGCACGTCCTGTCCGGCTCGCGGCACATCGATGCGGGACTCGGTCTTGATCGGCCCCCGCGCCGACCAACCGCGCCGCGTCCAGTACGCCTGCGCCCGGTCGAAGCGGGTCAGTTCCAGGTCGACCACCCACTTGGTGGCCGATACGTAGCCGTACAGGCCGGGAACGACCAGTCGGGCCGGATATCCGTGCTCAACGGGCAGCGGCTCGCCGTTCATGCCGATGGCGAGCATCGCGTCGTCTGCGGTGAGTGCCTCGACGGGAGTACCGGCCGTCCACCCGTCGGTGGATTTCGACAGCACCATGTCTGCGTCGGACTGCACACCGGCTTCGGCAAGCAGGTCCCGGACCCGGTAGCCGGTCCATGTCGCGTTCGAAATGAGTTCCCCGCCGACGGGATTGGAAACGCAGGTCAGCGTCACCACTTCTGCTACGGCATCGAAACGGTCGAGATCCTCGAAGTTATAGGTGATTTCGCGGTCCACCATGCCGTGAATCCGCAGCTGCCAATCGGTGCGGCTGAGCTGGGGCACTCGCAGCGCGGTATCAATGCGGTAAAAGTCGGAGTTATCGGTGATGAAAGATGGCAGGGCAACACCTTTGGGCTGCACCGACGCGGGTATCGGAGGTGCGGGGACATCGACGCGGGGCAGCGCGAACGCCTGTCGATCGCCCGAGACCGATGAGGTGAGCCTGGAGATCACCGCACCCGCGACACCGCTGGCGGCCCCGGCGGCAAGGAACCCCAGCGTCAGCAAGGACAGCCGTCTGCCGCGGTCGGGTTCGTCGCCGGCTTCGCCGGCGGCCGGACCGTCTCGAACATGGCTCTCTCGAGCGTCGCTGAATCGGCCCGAGACCAACAGTCGGAGCACCAGCACTCCGCACGCAGTGCCCACCACCGTCGGCACGATGTCGACCAACGTCGCCCCTGTGCGGGACAGGACCGCGGCGCAACCGGCGACCCCGGTGGCCGCGATCATGGCACTGCCCAGCGGTCTGCGGACAGACTCGGCGAGGCCCGCGACTGCGGCGACCACCGCGATCACCACCAGCACGAGCACGCTCAGCACCAGCTTGTCGGCGGTACCGAAGGTCTGGATCGCCCATTCCTTGACCGGACCGGGGGTCAAGTCGATCACCGCAGACCCGGCTGCGGTGCGGACGTCGGCCTGTCGTCCGAACACGGCGCTGACCAATTGCGCTACGCCGACCGAGACAGCAGCCGCTGCGATGCCGCCCAACGCTTTGGTGCCCGGGGGGGTCATAGTGACCAAACTACCTGCGCGGGCAACCCCGAACCCTTACCGAAAGATGTCACTCACGAACCTCGGGTGGTAGCCGGCCCCGGCTAGAAGCGCCGCGACAGCAATCCGTGCCCGGATCCGGGTCCGCCGGACCGTTTCGGCGGCAAGGCGTCAGTGCAGAGGACGCAACACGATCGGCATGCCATCGATCGGAACCGCCATGCCGCCGTGGTCATAGTGCGGCTGGTAGCCCGGGCGGACCAGTTCGAGCCGGTACTTGCGCAGCAGTCGGTGCATCACGGTCTTGATCTCCAGCTGACCGAACACCATGCCGATGCACTTATGTGCGCCGCCGCCGAATGGGGCGAACGCGTAGCGATGCCTTTTGTGCTCGTTGCGAGGTTCGGCGAACCGCGCTGGATCGAACTTCTCGGGATCGGTCCACAGCTCGGGCAACCGATGGTTGATCGACGGCCAGGTCATGATCGCGGTGTCGGCGGGGATGTGGAATCCCATCAACTCGGTGTCTCGGACCGTCTGCCGAAAGTTGAACGGCAGCGGGGTCACCATCCGCAGGGCTTCGTTGATCACCAGGTCGTAAGTCTCAAGCTTCTCCAGGGCTTCGATATCGAGCGGGCCGTCGCCGATCCGCTCGGACTCTTCACGGCAGCGGTTCTGCCACTGCGGGTTGGCCGCCAGATGGTAGGCCATCGTCGTCAGCGTGGACGTCGACGTGTCGTGCGCGGCCATCATCAGGAAGATCATGTGGCTGACCACGTCCTGGTCGGTGAAACTCTGGCCGTCCTCATCCTGCGAATGACACAGCACGCTGAACATATCGGTGCTCTCGGAACGCCGCTTCTCGGCGATGCGGGCGTTGAAGTAGTTCTCGAGCGTCTTGCGTGCACGGATGCCACGCCACCATTGCAGCGGAGGCACCGGCTTGCGAACGATCGCATTTCCAGCTCGCGTGGTGGTGGTGAACGCCTTGTTGACGGTGGTAACCAGTTCCTTGTCGGTGCCGGCCTCGTGGCCCATGAACACGACCGACGCGATGTCGAGGGTCAGCTCCTTGACCGCCGGATGGAACAGGAATCGAGGATCGTCGGCCACCCAGTCATTGGCGATCACCGCCGAGGCGACGGTATCGATGTGCTCGACGTATCCGGTCAATCTGCTGCGGGTGAATGCCTCCTGCATGATCCGGCGGTGGTACATGTGATCGTCGAAGTCGCGCAGCATCAGGCCGCCCTCGAAGAACGGTCCGATGACGGGATCCCACGCCTTCTGGGAGAACTCCTTGTTGCGGTTGGAGAACACCGCCTGGGTGGCATCGGGGCCGAGCGCAATGACCGCCGGTAGCACTGGCGAGTCGGCAAAGTGGATCGGCCCGTGCTGGCGGTACAGCTGGAGGACATAGTCGGGACCGCCGCGGAACAGCTCGATCATGTGCCCGAACACCGGTAGTCCGTTGTCGCCCTTCACGGCCTTGAGCCCGCTGCCCGCAGGTGGCTCGGCCAGGACGATCTCCTTCCATTGGTGCTCGAGCAGCCGCTTCTCCAGCGCGCCCATACCCGGGATGGTGACCGGCGTCGGCCTCAAGCGCCGTTTAGCTTGGTCAAGCAAATAATCCTTGGTGTTGATCGTCGCCATCGAACGCTCCTGGGAAAGGAAAGCTGTGGTGGATGTCACCCCTACTCGTTATCCTGATCGCCGAACTTGACGCATGTCAAGTTTTGATTGGAGCGAGTCGCGATGCGAAGGTCTACTGCCATGACCGCCGAACCATCACGTCCTCCCGCGGAGCGCCGCAGTCGCGGTGACCGGCAACGCGAGGCGATCATCGGTGCGGTCCGTGAATTACTGCAGGAACGCTCGTTTTCCGACATTTCTGTCAGCACCATCAGCGAGCGCGCCGGAGTCGCGCGATCCGGCTTCTACTTCTACTTCGACTCCAAATACGCGGTGCTCGCGGTGATTCTCGCCGAGGCCATGGCCGAACTCGACAAGCTCACCCACGACTTCGCGCCGCGTGAGTCGGGGGAGTCGCCATCGGATTTCGCCAAACGGATGGTCGGCTATGCCGCCATCGTGTTCTCCTCGCACGACCCGATCATGAGCGCGTGCAATCTGGCCCGAAACACCGACGCCCAGATCCGCGAGATCATGGACGACTTTCAGGACACCGTGATCGCCAAGATCGTCGGACTGGTCAAGGACGACTCTGGCTCGCACCCGGTGTCCGGCGATGTCGCTGCGCTGGTGCGCACGTTGACCGCAGTGACGTCCATGACGCTCGCGCAGGACAGTGCGTTCGTGGGCCGCGATCAGGATCCCGCCGGTGCCGTCGAGATCGTCGAGCGGCTGTGGCTGTGTGCCCTGTGGGGCGGGGCCGACTGCGACCAGTAGTGTCGCCGTCATGGCGCGGCAGGGTGTTTTCGATGGAGGTTTTGCCGGCAAGCGGTGCCTGCTCACCGGTGCCGCCAGCGGAATTGGGCGCGCGGTCGCGCTGAAGCTGGCTGCCCAGGGCGCTGAGCTCTACCTGACCGATCGAGACGCCGAAGGACTCGAGCTGACGGTGGCCGACGCGCGCTCGCTCGGTGGCGTCGTCGTCGCGCATCGAGCCCTGGACATCGCCGACTATCACGAGGTCGCCGGTTTCGCCGCCGACATCCACACCAACCAACATCCGATGGATTTGGTGATGAACATCGCCGGAGTGTCGGCATGGGGCACCGTGGACCAGCTCACCCATCACCATTGGAAGTCCATGATCGACATCAACCTGATGGGCCCGATCCACGTCATCGAGACGTTCATGCCGCCGATGATGGCGGCAGGTCGCGGCGGGCATTTGGTGAACGTCTCGTCGGCGGCCGGCCTGGTGGCCTTGCCCTGGCACGCTGCATACTCGGCCAGCAAGTACGGTCTGATCGGATTGTCTGAGGTGTTGCGCTTCGACTTACACCGGCACAGCATCGGTGTTTCGGTGGCGGTGCCCGGAGCAGTGAAAACGCCTCTGGTGGAATCGCTTCATATCGCGGGTGTGGACCGCGAGCATCCGCGCGTGCAGTTCTGGACGAACCGTTTCGGCGGGCACGCGGTGTCTCCAGAGGTCGCCGCGGACAAGATTTTGCGCGGTGTGGTCCGAAATCGGTTCCTGATCTACACCTCGTCGGACATTCGCGCGCTCTACCTGTTCAAGCGCGTTCTGTGGTTGCCCTACAGCGTGACGATGAAGCAGGTGAACGTGCTGTTCACCCGGGCGCTGCGACCGCATCCCAAGCGGCGCTGAGGTTCAGCGCCTTCCCCAGTCCCAGGCGGGGGTGGTCAGCAGGCCCTGGTCTGCCACCTTGGTCTCACCCCAGTCCTTGAAAAGCTCTATCTCCCAGGTATCTCCGCTGCTGCCCAGAGGTGCGGTGCCGAGGCATTCGCGCAGCGTCTGTGAATGCGTGACCACGACCACCTGGGTCCGTGTCGCAGCCCCCTCGATCAGCGCTGCCAATGGGCGCACGAGATCAGGGTGCAGAGATGTTTCCGGCTCGTTGAGCACCATCAGAGACGGTGGCTCAGGGCTGAGCAGCGCCGCGGCCCAGAGCAGGAAACGCAAAGTGCCGTCTGATATTTCGGCGCTGCGCAGTGGACGCAGCATTCCCCGCTGGTGCAACTGGACGTCGAATAGTCCGTCGGTGACCGAGACCGATACGGATGCGCCGTCGAATGCGGCCGCCACCGCGCGGGCGAGGTCGTCGGTGCCGGTCTCGAGAATGGTCTGCACGGCTGCGGCCAGGTCAGCGCCGTCGTCGGCGAGAACTGGCGTCCTGGTGCCCACCTGCGGGCGGCGTGAGGCAGCGCCGCTGTCGGCCCGAAATCCGTCGTAGAACCTCCAGTCACGCAGTCTTTCCCGGACCGCGACCAGTTCGGGCGCCGCGCCGGCCCAGTCGGTCAGTACGCTGCGGTGCGCCGGCAGGTTACGGGCTAACTCATCGAAGCCGTGTCCAGCCTCGCTGGACACCTCGACGAAACCGCGCACCCGGCGCAACAGGGTGGCGCTGGGACGGGCTACCGGTCCAGCGAAGATCATCTCGCGCTTGACTTCTGGGTCGTGTTCGAATGCTGTCCCGGTGGCCTGTGGCAGGCCCAGGTCGATCAGGTATCCGAAATCGTCAGCAGCATAACCGAGTTCGATGGAAACCGGTCTGGTACGCGGCCCGCCCTGCGCGGCGCCGGTACGGCGGGCACCCCCCAGGTGCTCCGGGCCGGCCCACAACGCCGACTCGACTCCGCCTTCGCGGGCGAAGGACCCGATCACCTCCCCGCGGCCGCAGTCGGCCAGCAGCCGCAGCGAGCGGTACAGCGACGATTTGCCGGTGCCGTTGGCCCCGGTCACGACGGTGAGCCGGCGCAGCGGCAGCACGAGCTCCCGCAGCGAGCGGTAACCGCGGATCGCGACGGTGCGGAGCATGAATGGGGATGCTAGCGGGCGGCGGTGACAGGCCTCGCCGGTTAGTGTCTCCGGTATGGGCGAAGCGGTCGGGAGGAATCGGCGGGACCGGGGAAGAATCGGGGGGATCAAGAATGTCTGACGACTCAGGCGTGCGGGTGATGGTTCTGGTGGGAAGTCTGCGTGCGGGCTCGATCAACCGCCAACTCGCCGAACTGGCAGTCGAGATGAGCCCTGCGGGCGCGACCCTCGAGCTGTTCGACCGGTTGGGGGAGCTGCCGTTCTACAACGAGGACATCGACGGTGACCCCGCAGGCGATGGTGCCGACCACGGCGGTGTCGCCGATGCCGTCGCGGCCCTGCGTGATGCCGCCGCTCGCGCCGATGCGGCCCTGGTGGTGACACCCGAGTACAACGGCAGCATTCCGGGCGTGCTGAAGAACGCGATCGACTGGCTGTCCCGGCCATTTGGTAACGGCGGGCTGAAAGGCAAGCCGCTTGCTGTCGTTGGCGCCGCCCTCGGCCGGTACGGAGGAGTCTGGGCCCACGACGAGACGAGAAAATCTTTCGGGATCGCCGGCGCTCGGATCATCGAGGATCTCGACCTGTCCATCCCGGCGGCACCGCTGGGGGGTGATCACCCGCGAGAGCACCCGGATATCGCCGAGCGACTCGGTGAGGTCGTCACAAAGTTGATCACCAGGGTCGGCTGAGGCGAGCATCGCAGTTGCCGGCTGAAGCCGAGCTCTCGGCCCCGCCAGGCTCTACCCAGCGGTCACGGGCCCTTGAGCGCTAAAGAGCGCATTTGCTGACGGCTTGGCGGACCGGCCGGTAGTTTGCTGACGGCGGCTCGAGCACCCTCGCCGAGTGGGGGTGTTCTCGGCGGCTACCGGTACCGGCAGCCGGTGGCGGGCGACACGGCAAAATGTGATGTGCGACACGCCGGGCGGGTGACCGTTCGAATGCTTGCGACCTGGGAGTTTCACGAATGTTATTCAGAACATCTTGTATCTGCTCTGTTTGTCGGACACCAGGTGTAGTGTTTCGAACACCGACAGGCCACCAGGGATCGGAGGTCGGCCGGAGCCAATAGATCCGCTGCAGTCGGTTTCTCGACGCATCGGAACGTGGCCCGGGCGGCACGGAATTTTGGAGGTCTTCGGGCCGCTGAATCAGAGTGAATTGCACCAACCGAGCAGTTGCCAGCGCTAATCCCTTTCGAGTCTTTTCCGAAACTTCCGTGAAGGAGCCGCACCGCAGATGACCCAGCCAGCCGAGTCACTCGTCACCGTGTACACCAAGCCCGCATGCGTGCAGTGCACCGCCACGTATAGGGCCCTGGACAAGCTGGGCGTCGCCTACGAGACGGTCGATATCAGCCTGGACGCCGAGGCGCGCGACTACGTCATGGCGTTGGGCCACCTGCAGGCCCCGGTGGTAGTGGCCGGTGGGGATCATTGGTCGGGCTTCCGTCCCGACCGGATCAAGTCGCTCGGCGGCGCGGTCGCGGTAACGGCCTGACGACTGACTGACGGGTATCGGGCTCGACAGAGCGGACCGGGGGGCTGAAGAGGTGGAGGCTAAGAGGTGGTCACGGTGAGCAATCTCGTCTACTTCTCCAGCGTGTCCGAGAACACCCACCGTTTCGTCGAGAAGCTCGGCCTGTCCGCGATCAGGATTCCGCTGCGCGGGCGCATCGAGGTCGATGAACCCTACGTACTGGTGCTGCCCACCTATGGGGGTGGGCGGGCCACACCCGACATCAACGATGGTGGCTATGTCCCCAAGCAGGTCATCGCCTTCCTCAACAACGAACGTAACCGGTCGTTGATTCGCGGCGTCATCGCCGCGGGCAACAACAACTTCGGTATGGAATTCGCCTACGCGGGCGATGTCATCTCCCGCAAGTGCGATGTTCCGTACCTGTACCGCTTTGAACTGATGGGCACCCCCGAGGACGTCGACGCCGTCCGTGCGGGTTTGCAAGAATTCTGGAAGGAAAAGACGTGCCACCAACCGTCACAGCTGCAGAGCCTGTAGCCGCCGAAGTTCACGCGCTACCGGGGGAGACGGACTACCACGCGCTGAACGCGATGCTGAATCTGTACGACGCCGACGGCAAGATTCAGTTCGACAGGGACCGGGAGGCTGCCAATCAGTACTTCCTGCAGCACGTCAACCAGAACACGGTGTTCTTTCACAATCAGGACGAGAAGCTCGACTACCTCGTTCAGAAGAACTACTACGAGCGCGAGGTGCTCGACCAATATTCGCGCAACTTCGTCAAGACGCTCCTGGATCGTGCGTACGCCAAGAAGTTCCGGTTCCCGACGTTCCTGGGCGCGTTCAAGTACTACACCAGCTACACACTGAAGACATTCGACGGCAAGCGCTATCTCGAGCGTTTCGAGGACCGGGTCGTCATGGTGGCACTGACGCTGGCCTCCGGTGACACGGGACTGGCCGAGAAGCTGGTCGACGAGATCATCGACGGCCGGTTCCAGCCGGCCACCCCGACGTTCCTGAACTCAGGTAAGAAGCAGCGCGGCGAGCCGGTTAGTTGTTTCTTGCTTCGCATCGAGGACAACATGGAGTCCATCGGGCGCTCGATCAACTCGGCACTGCAGCTGTCCAAACGCGGTGGCGGAGTCGCATTGTTGCTGAGCAATATTCGTGAGCACGGTGCGCCGATCAAGAACATCGAGAACCAGAGTTCGGGAGTCATCCCGATCATGAAGCTGCTGGAGGACTCGTTCTCCTATGCCAACCAGCTCGGGGCTCGCCAAGGTGCCGGTGCGGTGTATCTGCACGCGCATCACCCGGACATCTACCGATTCCTGGACACCAAGCGGGAGAATGCCGACGAGAAGATCCGAATCAAGACGCTGAGCCTGGGCGTGGTGATCCCGGACATCACCTTCGAGCTGGCCAAGAAGAACGAGGACATGTACCTGTTCTCGCCATACGACGTCGAGCGCGTCTATGGTGTTCCCTTCGCTGACATCTCGGTCACCGAGAAGTACTACGCGATGGTCGACGATGCGCGGATCCGCAAGACGAAGATCAAGGCGCGGGAGTTCTTCCAGACGCTCGCCGAGTTGCAATTCGAGTCGGGCTACCCGTACATCATGTACGAGGACACGGTGAATCGGGCCAACCCTATCGAGGGCAAGATCACCCATTCCAACTTGTGCTCGGAAATCCTGCAGGTGTCCACCCCGTCGGTGTTCAACGACGATCTGTCCTATGCCAAGGTGGGCAAGGACATCTCGTGCAACCTCGGCTCGCTGAACATCGCCAAGGCGATGGATTCGCCGGACTTCGCGCAGACCATCGAGGTGGCTATCCGTGCGCTGACCGCGGTGTCGGATCAGACCCACATCACGTCGGTGCCATCGATCGAGCAGGGCAACAACGATTCCCACGCAATCGGCCTGGGGCAGATGAACCTGCACGGCTATCTGGCGCGGGAGCGGATTCACTACGGGTCCGAAGAGGGCGTGGACTTCACCAACATGTACTTCTACACGGTGCTGTACCACGCACTGCGGGCGAGTAACCGCATCGCGATCGAACGGGGCAGAGCTTTCGCCGGCTTCGAGCGTTCGAAGTACAAGTCGGGCGAGTTCTTCGACAAGTACACCGACCGGGCGTGGGAACCCAAGACGGAGACTGTGCGAACCCTCTTCTCCGATGCGGGCATTCGCATTCCGACACAAGAGGATTGGGTCCGGTTGAAGGAGTCGGTGCAGACGCACGGCATCTACAACCAGAATCTGCAGGCCGTTCCGCCGACGGGGTCGATCAGCTACATCAACCACTCGACCAGTTCGATCCATCCGGTGGCTTCCAAGATTGAGATCCGCAAGGAAGGCAAGATCGGGCGCGCCTACTATCCGGCGCCCTATCTGACCAACGACAACCTCGAGTACTACCAGGATGCCTACGAGATCGGTTACGAGAAGATCATCGACACCTATGCCGCGGCGAGCCAGCACGTGGACCAGGGGCTGAGTCTCACGCTGTTCTTCAAGGACACCGCCACCACGCGCGACGTGAACAAGGCGCAGATCTACGCCTGGCGACAAGGCATCAAGACGCTGTACTACATCCGGCTGCGCCAGATGGCCCTGGAGGGAACTGAAGTCGAGGGTTGCGTGTCCTGCATGCTCTAGGGGTGTTCGAGCTAACTCGCAGACCAGGGGGAAGCTCCCGTGGTCTGCGGTTTGGTCCTAGGGGGCAGGGAGCGCCGCATCGGAAGTTCACGCCGCCAGCCAGTCGGTGAGCACGCGGCAGGCGAGGTTGAGATTGCCCATCTGACAATGCTGGTCGCCGTGCTCCTCCTTCGTGAACGTGCGTCCCGTTGGAGTTCTGGCGGCGGTAAGGGCGGCGGCTTGTGCCTGGGTGAGAACCGGGGGCTGAAACGTATCGTGCTGCCCGCTCATCAGCAGCACGTCCTGGGTAACACGTTCACTGCCAACATGTTCAGCGTTCATGCCGAGCAACCAGTCCACGGCATCCATGGGGTCTTCGCGGTCGATGTTGTAGAGGGCCTGGTCGATGCGCTGCCAGATCGCGAAGATCTCTTCGATCAACGAGTCAAAGCCGCCGTGCACCAGCACCGTACCGCGCCGCGCCCCGGCGGCCGGGTGCACATACGTTGTTTTCGTACGGCACGTCCTGCCTGGCGATGGGCGTGTCGGCGAAGCCAGCGTCGAACAACTGCCGATACCGCTGATAGCAGACCAGTTTCTGCGGCGAACGATGCGGCGTGAAGAACTCTGCCAGCCTTAGGTAGCTTGTAGCGTTCTTCAGCCGGCCCTCACCCTCAGCTCGCCGCGACAGGGCCTCGAATTCATCCACGCAATCGCTGCGAGTCCGGATCGCTCCCGCGACTTCGGTGAGTTCATCGCGGTCGGCGAACCCCAACGCATGTGTGCGGTTCAGTTGATAGTTGACGAATGGCTGCCGGTGAAACCGCTCGAATCCCACTGGCAAGATCGCCACGCCGTCGGCAGGCACGACTATCTAGGCTAGCAGTCAAGTCTGGGCAGTTGGACCTGAAGAACCTCGGCGGTCTGGACCGCGGAATCGGCTCGGGGCCGGGCGCAAGGCCGTGCGGAAGGTAGTGAGCACTTGGGTGAGAAATACTCGGGGCCAGTATGTTTCGTGCGAGGAGCCGCCAAGCGCCGCTGGGCCGGGCACACTTCACGTTGTACGCAACCATTCATCGGCAAAGGAGACTCAAGCCGTGGAAGCGACCCCACTGGAACCAGACAGCGAGCTCGCTACCGCTCGCACCATGCCGATCGCCGCGCTGGGGTGGGGCGCTCTGACCGGATGGGCAGCCTGGAAAGGTCGACAAGACGGCTGGGAGCCGCTGTGGCTCTACCCGGCGCTGCTGGCCGCCATGGGTGCCGGGTTGCTTCTGTTGGTGGTTGTCGCCGTCCGGGGCTTGCGCGAGTACCGCGCGCTGAGGTTCGCGACTGTGCAGCTGGACCGGCCTTTCTTGACGATCGGTGAGCCGGCAGCGCTGAGCGCCCAGACTGGGGCCAACCCCGGGGCCCCGCTACACGTCGACGTGCATCTCGAAGGCCGCGAATACACCCGCGACTACCAGGCCAAGAACGTGGCTTCGGGCTCCGGCGGTGGATTGAAGATCAAGGACCGGCTGGTGTACCGCGAATGCCTGGGTGACGCAGCGGCCGCCGAAGGGGCCCGGCTGGATCACTTGAGCATCGTCGTGCCCAGCGACATTCACCCGTCGGTTGCCGAGAAACCGCACGGTATCGATTGGGCACTGCGAATCAGGATCAAGTCGGGGACGGCACCCAGCTGGGACGCGCAGTACCCCGTGCGAATCCGCGGCCGCAACGGGTCCGGGGTGTCGCTGGATTCCAAACGTCAGGAGTTCCAGTTCCCCAAGATTAGCGGTGACCCACTGCCCGAGCTGTGATCACGTGATCTCCCTCGTCCGTAGGTGACGGGCATAGGCGGCGAGCACCTCGTCGCCGATTGGTTCGCGCTGGGCGTGTAGCAGCAGCGACTTGTGCGTGTGGGGGTGCTCGAGAAGCACACCGTGGACCTGTTGGCCGGCCATCAGCTCGTTTCCCCGCGAGACGTAGGCGCACCGACGGGTGACACCGGTGAACGCCGACAACGGTTCCCGCCACGTCCGCACCGGACCGTAGCGGCCGTCGCACACAACGACATGATCGCGATGCCACGTCGCCGACCACGACATGGTGGCCCGGAGCCACGCCACCCACGCCGCGATGCCGGCGAGCCCAGCCAGTGCTGCGCCGATCAACGCCAGCGACCACAGCTGCTCGGCGACCGCGACTGCGACGAACAGACCCAGCACGACCGCGACGGTGACTCCCAGAAGCTTCTGGGAGCTGTCGATCCCGCGTGGCTGCAGGATGGATTGGTTGTGCGGGCGGTCGCCGAGATCGGTGTGCAGCGGCGCGGCCAGTGCGATCGGATCCTGAACCAGCCGACGCTTGACCGGCCACCACTGCGGTGGGCTCGGGTCGTCGCCGGGATGGGACATCGCTTCACGCTAGGTCACGATCCGTGGATTGAGGCGATGTTGTGGCTTCTGGGCGGCGAAGCGCTGTCGGACTCGAACGTCGGCGTCGTGCCCGCGCGCTCAAGAACAGATGGCTCAAGAACAGATGGACAGTGGGACAACAGGAACGGACGGAGAGTGGAGAGTGGCCGACGCCGCGTTGCGTAACGCCGTGGCGAGGATCCCGCCTCAAAATCGCCGTGGCGTTACGGTCCTGACTCGGGATGATCTGGCGTTACGGTCCTGACTCGGGATGATCTGGCGTTACGGTCCTGACTCGGGATGATCTGGCGTTACGGTCCTGACTCGGAATGATCTAATTGTGGCTGTGCTGGGGGCCCTGTTCCTTCTTGTACAGCGCCTTGAGCATCCGGTCGCGGACAAAGGCATTGTCGATGACCTTGATGCCGGCGTTCGCCACGGCGGGGATTCCCGCAAGCTTGTGGAAGTAACGGCCCCGCTTGTACTCGCGCCCCCACGCGGCCTCCATGCGCTGCGCGTAGTTGGTGAAATCGTCGGGACCACCGTTGGTGAGCGCCGCAATCGCGCATTCCCCTGCAGCCAAACCGGATTCGAGCGCCTTGGAGATCCCGGCGCCTGACGCTGGCTTGCCCGCGCCCAGCGAATCGCCGGTGAACAGCACACCCGGACGCCATGGTGGCCATGCCGTGAAACCCATCGGCAGTCGCCAGGCCCGCACACTCTTGTTCCTCTTGAGTTCCTCGATGGGCGGCAGGTCCCAGTCGCGCGGAAGTGTCTTCAGGAAGTCGCCGAGGAACTTGGTGGCGTTGATCGACTGCCAGTTCTTGAAGCTGTTCACATAGCCCAGGCCGATGTTGAACACACCGTTGCCCATCGGGAACACCCAGCCGTAACCGGGTAATTGGTCACCCTCGAACTCTAGCTTCAAATAGATGTCGAGACTGTCGGAGTCGGGGCGATTGGCGGGCATCTCCGAGCGGATAGCGATCGCCGAATACCCGTTGTATTCCGAATCGATTTTCAGCGCCCGCTTGATGGGTGAGTAGGCGCCGTCAGCAGCGATGACCGCGTCGCCGTAGACCTTCTCGCCGCCCTTGAGCACCACGCCGATCACTTTGCCGCTGGCATCGAATTCCGGCCCGGACACCTCAGCGCCCTGGCGTACCTCGGCACCGGCGGACTCGGCGTGCTTGAGCAGCAGCGTGTCCAGGTGGGTACGGCTGACGGTGTGGCCGTGATCGGGCATACCCGGACGCTTCGGGAACGACAGTTCCCACCGGCTCGGACTGAACACCGTCACCCGATTGACTCGGTGGAAGGTGGCGACCTCGTCGGCCAGGCCCATCTTTTGCAGGTAGCTGACCGCCCGGGCGGTCAGTCCGTCCCCACAGGGCTTGTCGCGGGGAAACTGCGCTTTGTCCAGGACGACGACATTGGCGCCGGTCTGCGCTGCCTGCCATGCGGCGGCCGAACCCGAAGGCCCGCCACCGGCGATGACCAGGTCGTATCGCTGCGTCATGAATCTCGTCTCGTCGATCGGCTGTCGCAGGCGATAGTACCTAAGCTTCAGCGAGCCACCGCGCCAGCTTCAAGGAGCCCCCGCGCCGGCAAGAATTCCCCGATGGTTTGGTGAGCGATGCTCTGGCCAGGTCAGCGGCGTCAGGCCGGGTACAGTGATCAGGTGCGACGAGGGTCGAGGACACGCGAGGGCGACGAGCCGGGTGTCAAAGTGGACGCCCGCAGTGAGCGCTGGCGCGAGCACCGCAAGAAGGTGCGCTCCGAGATCGTCGACGCTGCTTTCCGTGCCATCGACCGGCTGGGGCCGCAGGTGTCGCTGCGCGAGATCGCCGAGGAGGCCGGGACCGCCAAGCCGAAGATCTACCGGCATTTCACTGACAAGTCAGACCTCTTCCAGTCGATCGGCCAGCGGATGAGGGACATGCTGTGGGCGGCGATTTTCCCGTCGATCGACATCTCGAAAGATCCGGCGCGCGCGATCATCCACCGCGCCGTGGAGCAGTACGTGCGGCTCGTCGACGAACATCCCAATGTGATGCGATTCCTGATGCAGGGCCGGTTTGCCGAGCAGACCGAGTCGACCATGCGGGCGTTGAGCGAAGGTCGCGAGATCACCCTGGCGATGGCCGACATGTTCAGCAACGAACTGCGCGAGATGGAACTGGACAGTGCGGCCTTCGAACTGGCCGGATTCGCGGCTTTCGGGGCAGCGACCTCCGCCACGGACTGGTGGCTGGGCGCCCGGGAGGAAAGCGCGCGACGGCTGCCGTCAGAGAAGTTCATCGAGTACCTCACCACGATCATGCTGGGTTCCATCAACGGCACCTGTGAGGTGCTCGGCATCCGCATCGACCCGGACGTGCCGTTGCACGAAGGCGTTCAGCGCCGCGAGCAGGTCGCCTGAGGCAAGGGCCCCGCCGTCGGCATATCCGGTACCAGCGTTCCCAGGTACAGTCGTTTTCATGACCGTCGTTGAAAACCCCGAGAACATCTCGGCCGACCACACCCAGGTGCGTACCCGCGCATTGATCATCGGCTCCGGGTTCTCCGGGCTCGGGATGGCCATCGAACTGCAACGCAAGGGCGTCGACTTCGAGATTCTGGAAAAGGCCGAGGAAATCGGGGGTACCTGGCGCGACAACACCTACCCTGGCTGCGCCTGCGACATCCCGTCGCACATGTACTCGTTCTCGTTCGAACCGAAGGCCGACTGGACCCACATGTGGTCCTTCCAGCCGGAGATCCAGAACTACCTGCTGGGCGTCACCGACAAATACGGGCTGCGTCGCTACATCCATTTCGGCGCGCACGTCGACCGTGCACAGTGGGACGAAGATGAGCTGCTCTGGCATGTATTCACTACGGACGGACGCGAGTTCGTTGCGCAGTTCCTCATCTCAGGGGCCGGCGGTCTGCACATCCCGCTGATCCCGGAGTTCGAAGGTTTGGACGACTACCTCGCCGCGGGTCACGTGGCGTTCCACTCCGCAGAGTGGGATCACACTGCCGATCTCGCGGGCAAGCGGGTCGCGGTGATCGGGACCGGTGCCAGCGCCATCCAGATCGTGCCTGAAATCGTCAAGGACGTCGCGTCGCTGCAGCTCTATCAGCGCACCCCGGCATGGGTGATGCCCAGGCCGAACAATCCGATCCCTGAAGGCATGCGACGGGTCTTCGCCAACGTGCCGGGCACCCGCGCTGCCACCCGCGCGGCCATCTACTGGTTGCACGAATCGGTGGGCTTTGCGATGACCAGGCAGCCGAGGCTGCTCAAGATCGGCGAACTGCTCGGCAAGTGGAACATCCGGCGGTCGATCAAGGACCGGGCGCTGCGCCGCAAGCTGACCCCGGACTATCGGGCCGGCTGCAAGCGAATCCTCAACTCCGACAGCTACTATCGCGGCATCGCTGACCCCAAAGCCGAAGTGATCACCGACCGTATCGTGCGGTTGAGCTCGGAGGGGATCGTTACCGCCGGCGCCGATGGGCAGGAAACCGTCCGCGAAGTGGACGTCGTGGTGTTCGCGACCGGTTTCCACGTCACCGACTCCTACACCTACGTCGATATCAAGGGTCCAGGCGGCGAAGACCTCGTCGATCGATGGAACAAAGAAGGCATCGCGGCACTGCGTGGTATCACGGTTGCCGGCATGCCCAACCTGTTTTTCCTGCTCGGCCCGAATACCGCGCTGGGGCACAACTCGGTGGTGTTCATGATCGAGTCGCAGATCCGCTACGCCGCCCAGGCCATCGTCGCGGTCGATCAGGCCGGCGCCGGCGCCATCGCACCGACTCGGGCGGCGCAGGATCGATACAACAACGACCTGCAGGACGCGCTGGCCGGCACGGTCTGGAGCACCGGCGGCTGCCAAAGCTGGTACCTGGACGAACACGGGGTGAACCGCACCCTGTGGAGTGGGATGACGTGGCAGTACTGGTTGTCCACCCGCCGGTTCAAAGCCTCCGAGTACACGTTCATGGGGCGACGGCGCGACACGCCAACACAAGATGTTGCGGCGTCACACGTTCTGAGCCCCAACAGGTTGTAGTGTCGGAAGCGGCTGGCGGAATGGGCTCAAGCCTCCCGAAAGCCAGGCGAGCGCAACTCGAACATTGGCGAAATGGGGTCTTGGTGTCCGAAGGATTGAAGCTGATCGACCGAGTTGCTGCGATCAACTGGAACCGCCTGCACGATGAAAAGGACGCTGAGGTCTGGGAGCGGCTGACGGGCAACTTCTGGTTGCCCGAGAAGGTGCCGGTGTCCAACGACATCCCATCCTGGGGAACACTCAACGCCCACGAGAAGCAGCTCACGATGCGGGTGTTCACCGGCTTGACCCTGCTCGACACCATTCAGGGCACCGTCGGCGCGGTCAGCCTCATCCCCGATGCGCTGACCCCGCACGAGGAAGCCGTTTACACCAACATCGCGTTCATGGAGTCCGTGCACGCCAAGAGCTACAGCAATATCTTTTCCACGCTGTGCTCGACGAGCGAGATCGACGAGGCCTTCCGCTGGTCGGAGGAGAATCCGAACCTGCAGCGCAAAGCCGAGATCGTCATGCACTACTACAAGGGCGACGACCCGTTGAAGCGCAAGGTGGCCTCCACGCTGTTGGAGAGCTTCCTGTTCTACTCCGGCTTCTATCTGCCGATGTACTGGAGCAGCCGCGCCAAGCTCACCAACACCGCCGACATGATCCGGCTGATCATCCGCGACGAGGCCGTGCACGGCTACTACATCGGCTACAAGTTCCAGAAGGGTCTGGCGCTCGAGGACGAGGCGCGCAAGGCCGAACTCAAGGACTACACCTATGAGCTGCTCTTCGAGCTCTACGACAACGAGGTCGAGTACACCCAGGATCTCTACGACGAGGTTGGTCTGACCGAGGACGTGAAAAAGTTCCTGCGGTACAACGCGAACAAGGCGTTGATGAACTTGGGATACGAGGCGCTGTTCCCGCGCGATGAGACCGATGTCAACCCGGCGATCCTGTCTGCGCTAAGCCCCAATGCCGACGAGAATCACGACTTCTTCTCCGGTTCGGGTTCCAGCTACGTCATCGGCAAGGCCGTCAACACCGAAGACGAGGACTGGAACTTCTAAAGCGCGTTCCAGCAAGCCCCTGCCGGTCCGTCTGACCGCCCCGCGCCCAACTTTTCCCGGTTTTGCGAGGGTCAACACTGGACACCAGTCCCTCAAACCTACGGTTGACCTTTGAGACCCGAAGTGAGGAGACGACGATGCCGGTCACGGTGATTCTTGAACTCAGGATTAAGCCGGATTCTCTGGCTGCGGCACGCGAGGTGATGGGCCGAGCGCTTCAAGATACCCGGAAGTTCGACGGCAACCTGCGCACCGATGTCCTCGTAGATGAGGACGACGAGGGGCACTGGCTCATTTACGAACTCTGGGACAGCGTCGAACGTGACGAGGCCTACCGTGCCTTTCGGGCCGGTGAAGGCCGACTTCTTGAGTTGCCTCCGTTGCTCGCAGCTCCTCCTGTCAAGACGCGCTACACCACTACCGACATCTAAAGCGTGTTCCCACCGACCCGGCCCGATGAAGCACTGGCCGGGTTCCCGGAGCACAAAGAGAGGCGTTGCCCGTCAACTCAGCGCAGTGGGCAGTTTGTCTCCGCGGGCCTCGTCGCCTTCATGGCGGTTGTGGGTGGTGGTGATCAGCCGCAGGTCGCGGGATACCAGTGGGGTTGACCCCTGATGGTGGACACCTGACTGGTGGGACTGCTGGTCCTGCGGGAAGGTTGAACCTTATTTCCGCCTAGCGGAGTAGCGGATGCGGGCATATCAACCTTCGGCGCGCCGGCCGTTCTGACGGCTGCGTGGCCGATGCCGGTCGGTAGCAGTGCGGGGAAAGAGATCTACGGTTTCGTCCTCGGTGCGAATAACTCGACGTGTGACCGCTTGTGCGGGGGCACCGGCTCGCAGGAAGCGCCGCCGCGTCCGTCGGCGCGGAAGTCTCTCGGCCGTTCACCCCGGGTCTGGAGTGTCCGTAACCTCTGCTGCTTCGGCCCCGGCTTTCTCGGCGGCTTGGGTGAACCGTGCCAGCGCGGCGCGGGCCTCGGCCTTCAACTCGTCGGGCGTCTTCCCTTCGCCGGAGATCAGGAAAACGGGCCGCTTCGTCACAATGCTTCCGATTCGGTTCGGGTTCCAGCTACGTCATCGGCAAGGCCGTCACCACCGAAGACGAGGACTGGAACTTCTAAAGCGGGGTGGCGGCTACCGCAGTGACTGGGTGTCGATGACGAACCGGTAGCGCACGTCGCTGGATAACACCCGCTCGTAGGCGTCGTTGACGTACTCCGGCGCGATCACCTCAATCTCGGGCGTCACGCCGCGATCAGCGCAGAAGTCCAGCATTTCCTGCGTCTGGGCGATGCCCCCGATCAGCGATCCTGCGATGCTGCGACGTCCGAATATCAATGCCGCCGGGGGCACCACCATCGGATGCTCGGGCATGCCGAGTTGGACAAGGGTGCCGTCGACCTTGAGTAGTCCCAGGTAGTCGGCGAGGTTGAGGTTGGCCGAGACGGTGTTGAGGATCAGATCGAAGCTAGCCGTCAGCTCCTTGAAGGTCTCGGGGTCGCTGGTCGCACGATAGTCGCGCGCACCGAGCCGCAGGCCGTCCTCCATCTTCTTCAGCGATTGGCTGAGCACGGTCACGTCGGCGCCCATCGCCACCGCCAGCTTCACCGCCACATGCCCGAGTCCCCCGAGGCCGACCACCGCGACCCGCTTTCCGGGTCCCGCGCCCCAGTGCCGCAACGGCGAGTAGGTGGTGATGCCGGCGCACAACAGTGGAGCCGCCTTGTCCAGCGTCAGGGCGTCGGGGATGGTCAGCACATAGTTCTCGTCCACGACGATCGCGCCGCTGTAGCCACCCTGCGTGGGCTGCCCATCGCGCCCGACGGCGTTGTAGGTGGCGATCATGCCGGGGCTGTCGCAGTACTGCTCCTCCCCGGCCCGGCACTGCCCGCATTCGCGGCACGAGTCCACGAAGCAGCCCACTCCGACCCGGTCGCCGACGGCGACCCTTACTACCTCGGATCCGATCTCGGTGACGATGCCGGTGATCTCGTGGCCGGGCACCAGCGGGTAATTGACGGCGCCCCACTCACCGCGAACGGTGTGGATGTCGGAACCGCAGATTCCGGCGAAGTGGATGTCAAAGGCCACGTCGTGGGGACCGACATCGCGGCGGTCGATCGTCGTCCTGGTCAGCGGATCCACCGCAGAAGGGGCTGCATAGGCCGAAACCGTGCTGGTCATCGCGTCCTCATTCCTGCTGGCGGCTGTGCGCGCCGGATGCGGCTGTGCGCGCCGAATGACGGTCAGTTTATCGGGGCGTTGACCAGACGCAGATCGGCCAGGATGCCGCGGGCCGCGACGATGCCTTCGCCGCTCTGCCAGACCGCATTGTTCACCGCGAACACCCGGTTGTCGCGATTGGCGGACAACCGTTTCCATGCCGCGCTGTCCATCACCTCGGGAGCGCGGTCTCTGGCTTCTGCCGTGGCGAAGGAAAGGTAGACGATGTCGCCATCGGCCATCGAGAAGTCCGGTGCGTTACCCAAATCGGCTTTGGAGATACCTATCTCGACGTAGGGCTTGTCGGTGAACCGTTGAGCCGCGGGACGGTCCACTCCGGCATCGGCGAGAACGCCGGCCGGAAAGTTGTCGGCGCCGAAGACCCGCATCGTGGTGTCGGTGAACTGCACCACCGACGCCTGAAAATGGGTGGTGTCGTTGTCGATGCCGGTCTTTTCGGCCGCTCGATCGAAGCCCTCGATCAGCGCATTGGCCGCCTCGAGACGACCGGTGGCCGCGCCCACGGTCCGCAGGCTGTCCCGCCACGCCGCGCCGGGTGGTCCGCTGAACACGGTCGGTGCGATCTCGGACAACGCCGGGAAGACCGTGGGGGTCAGAGCCACCGAGCCAAGTATCAGGTCCGGCTTCGCGGCCGCGACGGCGTCGATGTCGGGGTCGCTCCGACTTCCGGCGCCGGGCAGCTCGTGGATCACAGTGCCCAGGTAAGACGGTTGAACATCGGACCCGTCGGGCAGTGCCGCGGCCACGATCCGTGATTGCAGTCCGAGTGCGCACAGCGCGTCCAATTGGTCACCGGCGAGCGCGACGATCCGCTGTGGGTCGGCGGCCACCCGGGTCGTCTCCGGCAGGGGCGGCGTCACGGCATGCCCGGTCGCGTTGCCGACCTCGCGGTTCGGGGGGCCCTCATCGAGTGCGGCAGGCTCGGGCGCGCAGGATTCGTCGGGTCTGCGGTTGTTGCCGAGCACGCCCGCACCGGCTATCTGCGTGGTGCTCGTGATGAGCGAGCCGTCACCGGTGGACGAGACAGGTTCGTCCCCGGCGGATCCGCAGCCGCTGAGCAGTGACACGCCGAGGAGGGCGGCCAGGGCGGCCAGGCCCGATGTGCGGCAGACCGCGCGGTGAGTCTGCACTCGCTGGAACAGCACGTCGCAGACGGTAACACCCGCGCAGTTCGCCGCTGGTCAGTCGACGTCGCGACCCAGATTCGGTGCCGATGTGGATCTGATTACGACAGTTTGTAGGACCACCCCGACTTTAGGCGGGTTCGGGAGTTAGGATTCATGGAGAACCGTCGGCAAGTCGACAGTTCAGCTGTGTTCGGAGAGCCCGGTACGTGCCCGGGTTTGCGGAGAACGTTGGAGGACTGTTGGTAGCCGAAGCGCCCCCAATCGGAGAACTCGAGGCCCGCCGTCCTTTCCCGGAGCGGCTCGGTCCCAAGGGCAACCTGATCTACAAGCTCTTGACCACCACCGATCACAAGCTGATCGGCATCATGTACGTCGTCGTCTGCTTTGCATTCTTCCTCGTCGGCGGCCTGATGGCGCTGTTCATCAGGACCGAGCTGGCCATGCCTGGTCTGCAGTTCCTGTCCAACGAGCAGTACAACCAGCTGTTCACCATGCACGGCACGGCAATGCTGCTGTTCTATGCGACCCCGATTGTGTTCGGCTTCGCCAACCTGGTGCTGCCCTTGCAGATCGGCGCCCCCGACGTCGCGTTCCCCCGGCTGAACGCGTTGTCGTTCTGGCTGTTCCTGTTCGGCGCGTTGATCGCGCTCGGCGGCTTCATCACCCCGGGCGGCGCTGCAGACTTCGGCTGGACGGCGTACTCGCCGCTGACCGACGCGATTCACTCGCCCGGCGCCGGTGGTGACCTCTGGATTTTGGGCCTCGGCATCGGTGGCCTGGGCACCATCCTCGGCGGCGTCAACATGGTCACCACCGTGGTGTGCATGCGCGCGCCCGGCATGACGATGTTCCGGATGCCGATCTTCACCTGGAACATTCTGGTGACGTCAATCCTGGTGCTGCTTATCTTCCCGATTCTGACCGCGGCGCTGTTCGGCCTGGCCGCCGACCGGCATATTGGGGCGCACATCTATGACCCGGCCAACGGCGGTGTGCTGCTGTGGCAGCATCTGTTCTGGTTCTTCGGCCACCCGGAGGTCTACGTCATCGCGCTGCCGTTCTTCGGCATCGTCAGCGAGATCTTCCCGGTGTTCAGCCGAAAACCGATCTTCGGCTACACCACGCTGATCTACGCCACGTTGGGTATCGCGGCGCTGTCGGTGGCGGTGTGGGCGCACCACATGTACGCCACCGGAGCCGTTCTGCTGCCGTTCTTCTCGTTTATGACGTTCCTTATCGCCGTTCCGACCGGCATCAAGTTCTTCAACTGGATAGGCACGATGTGGAAGGGCCAGTTGACGTTCGAGACGCCGATGTTGTTCTCCGTCGGGTTCATCGCGACGTTCCTGCTCGGCGGGTTGTCGGGTGTGCTGCTGGCCAGCCCGCCGCTGGACTTCCACGTGACGGAAAGCTACTTCGTCGTCGCGCACTTCCACTACGTGCTGTTCGGCACGATCGTGTTCGCCACCTACGCGGGCATCTACTTCTGGTTCCCGAAGATGACCGGCCGTCTGCTCGATGAACGCTTGGGCAAGCTGCACTTCTGGCTGACTTTCATCGGCTTCCACGTCACCTTCCTGGTGCAGCACTGGCTCGGCGACGAAGGCATGCCTCGCCGCTACGCGGACTACCTTCCCAGCGACGGCTTCACCACGCTGAACATCGTCTCGACGATCGGGGCGTTCATTCTGGGCGTGTCGACGCTGCCGTTCCTGTGGAACGTTTTCAAGAGTTGGCGCTATGGCGAGGTCGTCACCGTCGATGATCCGTGGGGTTACGGCAATTCGCTGGAGTGGGCCACGAGCTGCCCTCCGCCACGGCACAACTTCACCGAGCTGCCGAGGATCCGGTCGGAGCGTCCAGCCTTCGAGCTGCACTATCCCCATATGGTCGAACGGATGCGTTCCGAGGCGCACGTCGGCCGTGCCCATGGGCATGAAGACGGCGATCTGGCCCGGCTCGATGGCGGAAGCGTCCGCAGCTGACGGTGCGGTTGGGCGGTACCCGGGGGTGAGCGCATCAGATCGTCGCTGCTGATTACGGTCACCGGCCGTGATCAGCCAGGTGTCACCTCGGCCCTGTTCGAAGTGCTGTCCCGCAACCGGGTGGATCTTCTCAACGTCGAGCAGGTGGTCATCCGCGGTCGGTTGACATTGGGCGTGCTCGTTGCCGGCCCGGCCGAGGTCGCGGGTGGAGCGAAACTTCGCGCGGAGGTCGAGTCGGCCATCCACGGGGTGGGACTCGATGTGAGCATCGAGGGTACTGACGGTATTCCGGTGATGCGGCAGCCCTCGACGCACACCATCGTGGTGCTCGGCCGCCCGATCACCGCCGAAGCCTTCGGCGTGGTGGCCCGGGAAGCGGCCACCTTGGGGGTGAACATCGACGTCATCCGGGGGGTTTCGGATTATCCAGTGACGGGCCTGGAACTGCGCGTGTCGGTGCCGCCGGGCACATGCGACCAGTTGCAAACGGTGCTGGCCCGGGTGGCCGTCGAGGAAAGCGTCGACATCGCGATCGAGGATTACAGTCTGTCGCGACGCGCCAAACGGCTGATCGTCTTCGACGTCGACTCCACGCTGATTCAGGGAGAGGTCATCGAGATGCTGGCCGCGCACGCTGGCGCGCAGGCCGCGGTGGCCGAGGTCACCGCGGCGGCCATGCGTGGCGAGATCGACTTCGCTGAGTCGCTACACCGGCGGGTCGCCACACTCGAAGGTCTGCCCTCTAAGGTGCTCGACGAGGTGGCCGAGCAGATCGAACTCACCCCGGGAGCCCGTACCACCCTGCGCACATTGCGCCGGTTGGGTTATCACTGCGGCATCGTGTCCGGCGGATTCCGGCAGGTTATCGAGCCTCTGGCGCACGACCTGATGATGGATTTCGTGGCTGCCAACGAATTGGAGATCGTCGACGGAAAGCTGACCGGCAGGGTCATCGGCAATGTTGTCGACCGGCCGGGAAAAGCCAAGGCTTTGCGCGATTTCGCAGAACAAGCCGGGGTGCCGATGGAGCAGACCGTGGCGGTCGGGGACGGCGCCAACGACATCGACATGCTCTCGGCAGCGGGTCTCGGGGTGGCGTTCAACGCCAAGCCTGCGCTGCGCGAGGTGGCCGACGCATCGTTGAGCTACCCCTACCTCGACACGGTGCTGTTCATCCTGGGCGTCACCCGGGGCGAGATCGAGGCGGCCGACGCCATCGACGGCATGGTGCGACGGGTTGACATACGCGACTAATCGGCGATTTCGGAGTAGTTGGTCACGGTGAGCGTGACGAACTGCACCGAAACCACCTGACTACGATGGGCGGGTGCGAGTGGACAGGTCCGACGAAGAGGTAGAAGCCGCCGATCCCGACCTGCTGATCGACTTCGCGAAGATCACCCTGCAGCGCGGGGGCCGGACCTTGGTCGGGCCCGTCACCTGGTCGGTGGAACTTGATGAGCGGTGGGTCGTCATTGGGCCCAACGGCGCGGGTAAGACGTCACTGCTGCGCATCGCGGCGGCAATGGAACATCCGTCCTCGGGCACCGCCTACGTGCTTGGAGAGCAGCTGGGCCGGGTGGACATGGCCGAACTGCGGGCGCGGGTCGGGCTGAGCAGTTCGGCGCTTTCGCAGCGGGTGCCCGACGACGAGGTGGTGCGGGACCTGGTCGTGTCGGCGGGCTATGCCGTGCTCGGCCGGTGGCGCGAGCGCTACGACGAGATGGACTACAACCAAGCACTCGACATGCTGGAAAGCGTGGGGGCCGAGCACCTCGCCGAGCGGGTCTACGGCACTCTGTCCGAAGGTGAACGCAAGCGGGTGCTGATCGCGCGGTCGCTGATGACCGACCCGGAACTGCTGCTGCTCGACGAGCCCGCTGCCGGACTCGATCTGGGCGGCCGGGAAGAACTCGTCGCGCGGCTCGGTGATCTGGCGGCCGATCCGGATTCCCCGGCGATGGTGCTGGTCACCCACCACGTCGAGGAGATCCCGCCGGGGTTCTCGCACTGCCTGATTCTCTCGGAGGGCAACGTGCTGGATTCTGGTCTGCTGACCGACGTGCTGACCGGGGAAAACCTGTCCAAGGCATTCGGACAGTCGATCGCGCTGGAGGTCACCGACGGGCGCTACTTCGCCCGGCGCACTCGCAGTCGCGCTGCGCACAGAAGACGGAAATGACCGAGTCGACATAGGAGACGGAAATGACAGAGTCGACGCCGCCGCCCTTGCCTCCGCGACCGGCCGCGACCGTGATGTTGATCCGTGACAAGGCACACGGACAGACGGCACACGAAGACCAGGCACATGAAGCTCAGGCACATGAAGACCAGGCACATGAAGACCAGCCACATGAAGACCAGCCACATGAAGACCAGAGCCTCGAAGTTTTCCTGATGCGCCGTCACTCGGCCATGGAGTTCGTGGCCGGTGTAATGGTGTTCCCCGGCGGAGGCGTCGACGACCGGGACCGCAACGCCGACGTCGCCTGGCACGGGCCGGACCGGCAGTGGTGGGCCGGCCGGCTCGGCGTGGAGGCTGAACTCGCCGAGGCGTTGGTGTGCGCGGCGGCCCGGGAGACGTTCGAAGAGTCAGGGGTGCTGTTCGCCGGCGCCGCCGACGACTCGGACCTGCTTGTTGATGATGCCTCGGTGTACGGCGACGAGCGCGCGGCCCTGGCGAACAACACACTGTCGTTCGGAGAGTTCCTGCGCTCGGAGAAGCTGATGCTGCGCGCAGACCTGTTGCGTCCCTGGGCCAACTGGGTGACGCCGAAAGAAGAGCGCACCCGCCGCTACGACACATTCTTCTTCGTTGGGGCACTCCCGCTGGGGCAGCGCGCCGACGGCGACAACACCGAAACCGACAAGGCCGACTGGGTGACCCCGCAGGTCGGGCTCGATGATTTCGCCGAGGGCCGTAGCTTCCTGCTACCGCCGACGTGGACCCAACTCGACTCGCTCAACGGTCACACGGTGTCCGAGGTGCTGACCGTGGAGCGCAAGATCTCCAAAGTCGAGCCGCACCTCGCCACCGATGAACGGGGAAACTGGGAGATCGAGTTCTTCAACAGCGAGCGCTACAACGAGGTGCGAAACCGGCGCGCCCCGCGCGGCTACACCGACGGGGCGCCGCCCGCGTGAGTGAGTTCGTCAGCGTCGTTTTCGGCGAGGAGGTCCTTACCGAGGGAGCCGCTCTAGCCGAGGGCGCCGAGCGGGTTCAGATCGCCACACTGCTCCTGTCGCGACCGCCCACCAACGCATTGACCCGCCAGGTCTGCCGGGAAATCATCGAGGCTGCCGCGCACCTGGCCACCCGTGACGATATTTGCGCGGTCGTCGTGTTCGGCGGCCACGAGATTTTCTCGGTCGGCGAGGACATGCCCGAGCGGCAGACGCTGAACGCAGCTGAGGCCAGGGAGGCTGAGCGGGTCTGTCAGCGTGCGGTCGACGCGCTCGCAGCGCTGGGAAAGCCGACGGTCGCCGCAATCACCGGATACGCGCTGGGCGCGGGCCAGACGCTGGCGTTGGCGGCGGACTGGCGGGTCAGCGGAGACAACGTGAAATTCGGCGCGACAGAGATCCTGGCGGGTTTGGCACCCGCCGGTGGCGGCGCGACCCGGCTGGCCGCCGCGGTGGGCGACAGCAAGGCCAAAGACCTGGTGTTCAGCGGACGCTTCGTCGATGCGCGCGAAGCGCTCGAGCTGGGGCTGATCGACGAAATGGTGGCGCCGGACGCGGTGTACGACGCGGCGGTCGCCTGGGCGAGTCGTTTCCTGAACTCTGCACCGGCGGTCCTGGCGGCGGCAAAAGCCGCGTTTGGACCCGATGAGGCTCTCGGCCGAAGAGCGGATGCCAGCGGACGTTAGGCTGCCCTGCATGACGAGTTCTGATGTCAGCGACCCGGCGCCGCAGCCGCATGCGACCCAGGAGCAGGTCGACGCTGCCAGGCACGACACCAAGCTTGCCCAGGTGCTCTACCACGACTGGGAAGCCGAGAGCTACGACGAGAAGTGGTCGATCTCCTACGACCAGCGGTGCGTCGACTATGCCCGGGGCCGCTTCGACGCGGCGGTGCCCGAGCCGGTGCAGCGGGAGCTGCCCTACGACCGGGCGCTGGAACTGGGCTGTGGCACCGGGTTCTTCCTGCTCAACCTGGTCCAGGCAGGGGTGGCGCGGCGCGGGTCGGTGACCGACCTTTCCCCGGGCATGGTCAAGGTGGCTACCCGCAACGGTCTGTCTCTGGGCCTCGACATCGACGGCCGCGTCGCCGACGCCGAGGGCATCCCGTATGAGGACAACACCTTCGATCTGGTCGTCGGGCACGCAGTGCTGCACCATATTCCCGACGTGGAGTTGTCGCTGCGCGAGGTGCTGCGGGTGCTCAAGCCTGGCGGACGGTTCGTCTTTGCCGGCGAACCGACCGCAGTCGGCAATCGGTACGCCCGCACACTGGCCGATTTGACCTGGAAGACAACCGTGCGGGCGATGAAGCTTCCCGGGCTGGGTTCCTGGCGCCGGCCGCAGGAGGAGCTCGACGAGAACTCCCGGGCCGCTGCGCTGGAGTGGATCGTCGACCTGCACACGTTCGATCCGGCCGAGCTGGAGAAAATGGCGACCGACGCCGGAGCGGTTCAGGTGCAGACCGCCAGTGAAGAGTTCAGCGCGGCGATGCTGGGCTGGCCGATACGGACGTTCGAATCGACGGTACCGCCGGGCAAGCTGGGTTGGGGCTGGGCGAAGTTCGCATTCGGTAGTTGGACGACATTGTCCTGGGTGGATGCCAACCTCTGGCGTCGTGTGGTCCCCAAGGGCTGGTTTTACAACGTCATGGTCACCGGGGTTAAACCGTCCTAGCTTTCGGCCTCGACGATGTGCGGTATCTCTGCAGCGATGCGGGGCAGCGGGCGTGCGATGAGGTCGCCCGGTATCGCCTGACCGGACCGACTCTGGTCGCTGATATCGGCGCAGCACGAACGCGTTTCGCCGAACGGGCTGCCGTGGTCGTGGAGACCGTGATGCTGCGTCGCAAAGCGGCCGGGAAGTTCGCCGACGCCGCTGATGTCTCGGAATGGTTGTTCACCGATGAGGCGCTGCAGCAGGCAACCGCCGGGCCGGTCGCCCAGCACCGAGCCCAGCGACTCGCCGGTGCCACCGTCCACGACGCGACGTGCTCAATCGGCACCGAGTTGGCGGCGCTGCGGAATTCGGCCGACCTAGTCCTCGGCAGTGATATCGATCCGGTGCGATTGGCGATGGCCGGCCACAACCTGGGGCTGGGCGGCGCCCCGGTCACGCTCTGCCGCGCGGATGCGCTGCGACCCGTCACCGCCGATGCGGTCGTCGTCGTCGACCCCGCGCGGCGGAGTGGCTCCAGGCGGCGGTTCGATCCTCGCGCCTACGTGCCTCCGTTAGACCGGCTGCTGGAGGTCTTGCAGCGTCGCGACTATGTCATCAAGTGCGCTCCCGGGGTGGATTTCGAGGTACTGCGGCAGCTGGGATTCGAGGGTGAGGTAGAGGTGACGTCGCTGGCCGGCAGTGTCCGCGAAGCCTGCCTGTGGTCGCGTGGCCTCGCCGATACCAGCGTGCATCGGCGGGCCACCATGCTCGACACCGCCGAACAGATCACCGACGCGGATCCTGACAATTGCCGGGTAGGGCCGGCCGGCCGCTGGATCGTGGACCCTGACGGCGCTGTGGTCCGCGCCGGGCTGGTACGCCACTATGGGACCCGGCACGATCTATGGCAACTCGATCGTGACATCGCCTACCTGTCCGGCGACCGACTGCCCGACGGAGTGCGCGGTTTCGAGGTCCTGGAGCAGGTGCCGTTCAGCGAACGAAACCTGCGTCAGGCGCTTTCGGCGCGCGCCGTGGGAGCGGTGGAAATCCTGGTCCGTGGGGTCGATCTGGACCCCGATGCGCTGCGGGCGCGGCTTCGCTTGCGTGGTTCGACGCAGTTGACTGTGGTCATCGCCCGCTTGGGTTCCGGTGCGGCCAGCAGGGCAACAGCATTCGTATGCCGTCCGTCAAGGTGATCGGGCAAGTACCCTGACAACAACCGCGCTGTGCTCCGATCGGCGCCGATCTGACGGAAGGCCCTCGATGCGCATTCTCGCCGCTGCTGTTCTAGCTGCCGGTGTCGTGGCGGGCTGGGCGGTCGCACCGGCGGCTGCGGCCCAGTCCGCCTGTTCAGACCTGGGCGGCACGGTCGATGCCGAACAGATCTGTCATGTGCGCGCGGAGAATCCCACCTACCGGTTGAGCTACGCGTTCCCGGCCGACTATCCCGACCAGCAGGCTCTGACGGCATATCTGACGCAAACGCGCGACGGCTTCGTCAATGTCTCGGACGGGCCGGGGGCCTGGAACTTGCCCTACGTCCTCGACGGCAGGGGGACGGCGTACCGGTCCGGTCCAGATGACGGCGGTACCCGCAGCATGGTGTTCGAGGTCTACGAAAACGTCGGCGGCGCGCATCCCCAGACCTGGTACAAGGCCTTCAATTGGGATGTCGCGACGGGCGCTCCGATCAGCTTCGACAGCCTCTTCAAGCCCGACACCACGCCCCTGGACGTGATCTTTCCGATCGTGCATGCCGATCTGTCCAGGCAAATCGGCGTCAATGCCATGATCTCGCCGGCGGACGGCCTGAATCCAGCCAAATACCAGGAGTTCGCGATTACCGACGATGCGGTGATCTTCTTCTTCGGTCAGGGCCAGATGCTGGGCGGCGCCGGGGGAGCGCTGCAGGCGACAGTGCCACGCAGCGCGATCGCGCCCCTGCTCGCGCAATCCGACTGAAGCGTGTCCAACGACTGCCTGCGGTCGAGTCGGGTGTAGCGGCAGGGCCGGGCCACCAGCATCCGCCGAACGGTTGGAGCTGACCAGCGCCGGTCGTATGTTCGACGCGCTTCAGGCCGGTGCAAATCCGTAGACTTGGCCGTCGCTGGTGGCAGTGACCGCGCGCCGGTCGTGCCCGATGGACACACCGACCGGCCATCCCGTGGCTCCGGGCAGGCGGTAGCTGTTGACGGTATGACCGTCGCCGAGGTCGAAGATCACCAGGTTCATTCCGGCTGGGGCTTCTTCGCCGTCTGGGTTCTCCGGGGTTTCGACCACCGTGTAGCCGACTCCGGCGAGGCTTGAGCTGGACAGCGGTGCGGTGTCGTCGCGATTCCATACCTCTTCGCCCTGCTCGCCGGTATCGCGGATCGCCAGCAGCCGGGCTCCTGGCCCGCCGCCGGCGACGATCAAACCGTCGGGGGTGACCGACGGCGGGGTCTGCGCCAGGTAATTCAGCGGCACCGACCATTTTTCGGTGCCATCGTTGCTGTTGAGCGCCCACAGTTTCTCGTCGCGGCCGTTGACGTACACCGTCGCACCGTCGGCGGACAGTACCGGGCTGGCCAGGGGGCCGCCGCCGACGGCGTTGCTGGTCCACTCGCGGATGAGCAACGGGGTGTGCCCTGGCCGATACCGCAGACCGACGACCACGGCGTTTTCGGCACCCGGTTCCCACAGCGTCAGCACGACGATGTTGGTCGCGCCGGAGAAGGCGGGGGCCGCCGCGACAGGGCATTCCGGGCGGGCCGAAGCGCAGTCGTCGAGTCCGCGTTGGGAGTCGGTGGGGTCGAGGCCGGCGACCAGATCCATCGAGGTGCCGGTGACGGTGCCCCGGTGGGCGTCGAACACGAGTACCTGACCCAGGTGTGTGACCACCAGCAGGCTGCCGGGCGACAGAATGCGTGTCGTCATCGGCATCCCGATCACCGGGCGGCGCCACTGGATCCACTGGGTGGGCGGAAACGACAGCACTGTGCCGGGCTGACCGATGTAGAGGTTGCCGAAGTCATCGAACAGCGGGCTGGCCATGCCGCCGCCCTGGACCATCCTGGTGCACCAGCGCTGCCGCGCGTAATTGTCGGTCTCCCAGACCATCAGTGAGCAGCCCCCGGCAGTCTGGCCGTTGACGGCCAACTCGTTGTCGGAGCTGAGGGCCACCTGCGCTGCGAGGTCGCCCTTGACCGAGCGCGTCCATTCCAGCCGCAGCGTGTCGGCTGCGTTGACCGGTGAATAGCTGCTGTTCCCGCCGTCGGCGTACTGAGCCGCCCAACTTTGCGCCGCGCGGGCTTCCACCCAGGAATCGGTGTTGCCGCAACCGGTAAGGGTGCCGGTGACCAGCGCTGTTGCGGTCAACGCGATGATTCGCCGGAGCACGGGATCCTCTCTGAATGTCGCAGCGGTCGACTGCGGGCGGATGTTGTTCGAGCCCACGTGAGGGTAACCGGTTGTCGCCGGAGGGCAGGAGCGTAGCGACCCGGGAATGTCGCCGGAGGGCAGGAGCGTAGCGACCCGGGAATGTCGCCGGAGGGCAGGAGCGTAGCGACCCGGGAAGGTTAGCGCCGCGCTCGCGTAGGCTTTCGGCCCATGACGACGATGTGGGGCGCGCCGCTGCACAAACGTTGGCGGGGCTCGCGCCTGCGGGACCCACGTCAAGCCAGCTTCCTCACCCTGGCATCGCTGAAGTGGGTGCTGGCCAATCGGGCGTACTCGCCGTGGTACCTGGTCCGTTATTGGCGGCTGCTGAAGTTCAAGCTGGCCAACCCGCACATCATCACCAGGGGCATGGTGTTCATCGGCAAGGGCGTGGAGATGCAGGCGACTCCCGAGTTGTCCCAGATGGAGATCGGTCGCTGGGTGCACATCGGTGACAAGAACACCATCCGCTGCCACGAAGGCTCGCTGCGCATCGGCGACAAGGTCGTGCTCGGCCGCGACAACGTCATCAACACCTACCTTGACATTGAGTTGGGCGATTCGGTGCTGATGGCCGACTGGTGCTACGTGTGCGATTTCGACCACCGGATGGACAGCATCGAACTGCCGATCAAAGATCAGGGCATCCTCAAGAGTCCAGTGCTGATCGGGCCCGACACCTGGATCGCCACCAAGGTAACGGTGTTGCGGGGGACCAGCGTCGGGCGTGGTTGCGTACTGGGATCCCACGCGGTGGTCAAAGGCGAGATACCGGACTTCTCGATCGCCGTCGGTGCGCCCGCCAAGGTGATCAAGAATCGAAAGGCGTCGTGGGAGACATCGGCGGAACAGCGGGCGGAGTTGGCCGCGGCGCTGGCGGACATCGAGCGAAAGAAGGCGTCTCGCTGAGGTTCACCTCTCCGGAAGTGGGCGTTCGACGATAGGCCGTCGCGGGTGCGGTCGGCGCTCGGCGCGTTTGGCGGCCAGATACACCTGCGAGGTCTCGGCTGCCACCATCTGCCAGGCGAAGTCCGACGTGAGCCGCTCACGCGCCGCCTCCGCGCGCTGCTGCGCGGCGGCCGGCCCGCCGAGAACCACACCGACCGCGTCGGCCAGTGCGGCCACGTCGTTGGGCGGGAAGGACAACCCGGTTTCGCCGTCGATCACGGCTTCGCCGAGGCCACCCGCGGTGGAGGTAACCAGCGGTGCCCCGGCCGCGGCGGCTTCGAGCGCAACGATGCCGAACGGCTCGTAGTGTGACGGCAGCACCGCTGCATCGGCGCGGTGCAGTAATGACAGAAGTTGCGAATGATCGACGAGGCCAACAAAATTCGTCGCTTTCAAGACTCGGTGCTTGCGGGCCTGTTCTTTGAGGAATTGAAGTTGGGTGCCCTCGCCGGCGACCGTCAACGTCGTGCCGGGATAGGCGCGGCGGATGCGGGGCAGCGCGGCGATCGCGTCGTGCACACCCTTCTCGTACTCCAGGCGGCCGAAGTACAGCAACTCGGCAGGTCCGCGATGTCGACGACGTGCCGCGAACGGCCAACCTTCGGTGTCGATCCCGTTTCGGATGATCGAGATGTCGGCGAGATCTGGGCCGAAAAGGGTGCTGATCTCGTCCCGCATCGATGCCGAACACGTGATCAGCGAGTCCGACTCGCGGACCAGCCACGACTCCAGTGCGTGGACCTGTCGGCTCACTGCGCCCGACACCCAGCCCGAATGCCGCCCGGCTTCGGTGGCGTGAATAGTGGATACCATTGGTACGTCGAAGGACTGGGCCAACGCGACGGCCGGATGAGCGACCAGCCAGTCGTGCGCGTGCACCACGTCGGGCCGCCAGTCGGCCAGGCCGAGGCCGGCGCGAACCATCGCGTGCCCCATGGCGAGCGTCCAGGCCATCATGTCGGCGCCGAAGCTGAACTCGTGCGGGTCCTCGGCGGCGGAAATCACTCGAACCCCCTCGGTGAACTCGTCGGTGGTCGGGTGGGTGTACGGGTCGGTGGCCGTCGGTCTGCGGCAGAGCACCACGACATCGTGGCCCGCCAGGGCGAGTTCGGTGGCCAGGTGGTGCACGTGCAGGCCCAGTCCGCCGATCACCACCGGCGGGTACTCCCAGGACAGCAGCAGGATTTTCATCTTCAGGCGCTCGGCAGTCTCCGTGCGTCGAGAGCTCCGAACAGCCCGTCAGCGCGGTTCCAGCCCTCGGCCAAGCGCTGCGCCTGCTGCTGCCGACCCGATGCCAGCGCTCCGGCGATCTCGCGGGTGGCATGGGCATGCAGATGGGCGCGGTAGCGCGCGTAGTCGGCCGCCGAATCCTTGCTGACCATGAATGGCCAGTCACTCGACACGGTGAGCAGCGTCTCGCGCAGGATCTGATCAGCGACGAAATCTCTGGGTCCCGAACATCGGCCGGGGGAACCCAGCACCCGCGACGACCCGGGATGGGCGAGGGCCTTGTCGACGGTATTCAGTGCCGCCTCGACCACCTCGCCGTTGAGCTGCACCAAGTCGGCCACCTTCTCGCCTGCCCACACCTGCCAGTCCTTGCCCGAACCCCAAGAACTCGGCGGCAGCTCCACCGGTGTGCCGGTGTAACCATCGGCAATCGCGTCCGACAGTGTGCCAACCCGCACCCCGGCGGCCGGCAGCGCGCGCAGCACCCGCTCGAGCCATACCGGGCCCTCGTGCCACCAGTGTCCGAACAGTTCGGTGTCGAAGGCGGCGATGACGTGGGCCGGCCGGCCAATGCGGGCACTCTCGCTCGTCAGGCGCTGCCGCACGGTGTGGACGAAATCGGCCACATGAGCGTCCACCGCGGCGTCGGCGCGTTGAGGGTCGTAGGGCGCCTTGGCGTTGGAGGCCACGTTGCGTCCGGTCACCCGGGCGGGCTTGAGGCCGGTGGCGTGGTCGTAGGTGTGGAAATCCCGATAGGCGGCGTGGCCGGGATAGCCGGACTTGGGCGACCAGACCCGGTAACTGACCTTGAGGTCACGACCGAACGCCACGACATCGGAAGCGGCGACCGGCCGCCCCAAAGCGGTGTCGCCGTGCAGCGAGGGCCCGTCGACCATGAAGTGGCCCACACCGGCCGAGGCGTAGTCGGCCTCCATTCCGGGCGCGTAAGCGCACTCCGGAGCCCAGATGCCCGTCGGCGTGTGAGCGAACCGCTGCTTGGCGTCCGCCAGTCCCTCGCGCAGCGCGAACTCACGCAACCGGGGGTTCAGCAGGGGCTGGAACGGGTGCGCCAGCGGGCCGCCCAACAGCTCGATGACTCCGCCGTCGAGCAGCTCGCGCAACACCGGGCCGCCGCCGTGACGCCACAGCGTGTCGAATTCTGTCAGCGCACGCTCGGCTTCGGCGTATTCGTGAAGTCCCAACTTTCGCAATGCTTCTGGCTGCGAAGTCGGTGAACTCGGCCCAGTTCCCGGAGATGTCTGGATGTTTGCCGCCTCCAGCGCGCGTAACTGCCAGTTGGCCAGCCAGTGGTGCATACCCTTGAGGCAGTACGGGTCATCCAGCTGTGCGGCCACCACCGGTGTGACGCCGAGGGTGACCAGGTGGCTGCGGTTCTCGGCGGCCAGGGTGCGTAGCACCCGCACCAGCGGCAGATAGGCCGCCGACCAGGACTGGTAAAGCCATTCTTCGCCGACCGGCCAGCGTCCGTGATGGGCCAGCCAGGGCAGATGGGTGTGCAGGACCAGCGTGAACAGCCCGGGGACCTTCGGCGGGCAGGAGCGAAGCGACCCGGGGATTGATCCCGTCACGGGCGCACCGCTATCGCGACGAGATCCAGGCTGTCATCAATGTTGCGGTCGTCCCGTGCGCCGGCATCTGGACGGGATTGAGCCGTGTCCTCAACCGATGCGCCCCCAACCGCTGTGTCTTCAACCACCAGGTCGAAGTCGCCGGTGGTCACCGACGCGACATCGGCCAGCAGGTCGTCCGGCCACGGTTCGTCGGCCAGCGCGCGCGATATCTGGGCGTCGATGATCGATCCGCCGTGGCGGGCGTCCAGCTCGGCGAGGCGGGGGCCGTGAAAGACACCGCGGATGCTCTCGATTTCGAAGCCGGCCGACTCCAGGAGTTCGGCGAGTTCGACGGCATTCAGTTCGCGGGTGTGAAACGGGTTGACAGGAGTGTCGCGACCGGGGGAGAAGGTGATGCGATTCGGGGTCGACATCAACAGGACCCCGCCGGGTCGCAGTACCCGAAAACATTCGGCGACGAACTGCCCCTGGTCCCAGAGATGTTCGATCACCTGGAAATTGACCACGACGTCGACCGACGCCGTCGGCAGTGGAAGTTCGGCAAGGTTGCCCTGGCGCATGTCGACGCGGGGATACCGCGCGCGGACGTGGGCCACCGCCGATTCGTCGTAGTCGAGGCCGATTACGTGCCGGGCGACGTCGGCGATCAGGTCGGCGCCGTACCCCTCCCCGGAACCCGCCTCGAGTACGTCGAGGTCGATGCAGCGGTCTGCCAGGCGCCGGTAGACCACTTCATGGCGGCGAAACCAGTAGTTCTCCTCGGTCAGGCCGGGCACGGTCCGCTCGCCGGTCAGCGCCATGGGGGCGGCAGCCGGAGGCTTGGCGGGCGTCCCGGCCCCGGTAACAGATGCGCTCATTGCAAGGCAGGCTAACCCGTATCCGTGCGGAGGCGAACTGTTGGCCGAACCCGGGCTGCTCACGGGCCCGTGGGTTCACGAATTTCGACAGGCTATGGTGATTCTGCGAGGCCCTAAATGTTACTAGCGGGTAACATGATGGCCAGTGCGTGAACCGTGATATCGCAGGCCGGTCACCGGCCCCTTCCAGGAGGACGAACCAGAGTCATGACGAACATCGTGGTCCTGATCAAACAGGTTCCAGACACATGGTCGGAGCGCAAGCTGTCCGAGGGCGATTGGACCCTCGACCGCGAGGCTGCCGACGCCGTACTCGACGAGATCAACGAGCGCGCCGTCGAGGAGGCATTGCTGATCAAGGAGCGCGAGGGCGGTGACAGCACGGTCACCCTGCTGACCGCCGGGCCCGCGCGCGCCACCGAGGCGATCCGCAAGGCGCTGTCGATGGGCGCCGACAAGGCCGTCCACCTCCTCGATGACGGCATGCACGGTTCCGACGTCATCCAGACCGGTTGGGCGTTGGCCCGCGCGCTGGGCACCGTCGAGGGCACCGAGTTGGTCATCGCCGGAAACGAGGCCACCGACGGCGTCGGCGGAGCGATTCCCGCGATCGTGGCCGAGTATCTGGGTCTGCCCCAGCTGACTCACCTACGCAAGGTCACGATCGAGGGCGGCAAGGTCATCGGCGAGCGGGAGACCGACGATGGCGTGTTCGGCGTCGAGGCCCAGTTGCCCGCAGTGATCAGCGTCAGCGAGAAGATCAACGAGCCCCGCTTCCCCTCCTTCAAGGGCATCATGGCCGCCAAGAAGAAGGAAGTGACCACTTTGACCCTCGCCGAGATCGGCGTGGAGGCTGACGAAGTAGGCGTCGCCAACGCAGGCTCCAAGGTTATCTCGTCGACTCCCAAACCGGCCAAGACCGCGGGCGAGAAGGTCACCGACGAGGGCGAAGGCGGCACCAAGGTCGCCGAGTACCTGGTCGCTCAGAAAATCATCTAGCACGTCACTGGAAATCTCCGATCAACCACCGACAGACATACCACCGACAGACATAGAGGCAAAGAAACCCATGGCTGAAGTACTCGTGCTCGCGGAGCACGCCGAAGGTGCACTGAAGAAGGTCACCGCTGAATTGATTACTGCCGCCCGCGCGCTGGGCGAGCCATCGGCAGTGGTGGTGGGCACGCCCGGCACGTCTGAGCCGCTGGTCGAGGGGCTCAAGGCCGCCGGCGCCGCGAAGATCTACGTCGCGGAGTCCGCCGATGTCGAGAACTACCTGATCACACCCTATGTGGACGTGTTGGCCGCGCTGGCCGAGTCGGCCACTCCCGCAGGCGTGCTGCTCGCCGCCGGTGCCGACGGCAAAGAGATCGCCGGTCGGCTGGCCGCGCGCATCGGCTCGGGCCTGCTGGTCGACGTCGTTGACGTCAAAGCAGGCCCGGTGGGTGTTCATTCCATCTTCGGTGGTGCGTTCACCGTCGAGGCCGAGGCTGTCGGTGACACCCCGGTGATCACCTTGCGCCCCGGCGCCGTCGAGGCCGAGCCGGCCGCCGGTGCCGGCGAGGTCGTCAGCGTCGATGTGCCCGCTGCGGCCGAGAACGCGACGAAGATCACCTCCCGTGAGCCGGCTGTCGCCGGTGACCGTCCTGAGCTGGCCGAGGCGACCATCGTGATCTCCGGCGGTCGCGGCGTGGGCAGTGCGGACAACTTCAGCGTCGTCGAAGAGCTGGCGGACTCTTTGGGGGGCGCCGTCGGCGCATCGCGTGCCGCGGTGGACTCGGGGTACTACCCGGGCCAGTTCCAGGTCGGCCAGACCGGTAAGACCGTGTCCCCGCAGCTGTACATCGCACTGGGGATCTCCGGAGCGATCCAACACCGCGCCGGCATGCAGACATCGAAGACGATCATCGCGGTCAACAAGGACGAAGAGGCGCCGATCTTCGAGATCTCCGACCTCGGCATCGTCGGTGACCTGTTCAAGGTGAGCCCTCAGCTGACCGAGGCGGTCCGGGCCCGCAAGGGTTAGTTCTCGCTGCGCCAGCAGCCATCGGGGCCCCGTTTCGCAAGGCGGATTCCAGTGAAACAGGGCCCCGGTGCGTTGGGGTGGGCCGGAATCCGCCCGCACGCCCGCCCCGAACCGTCACCCAGCGCTCATGAACACGTCACGCACCGATTGCCGGCACGCCGACCAGCTCAGCGACCGTGCAGGTTATGAGCACTGCTTCTGTACTCATCCCATCCGATACCGGCGATCTGGGGGCCCCGCGGGGTTCCGCACCGCGGCCTCCTCGATACTCCTTGCTGCTGTGCACCGACGCGGATTCAATCGAGGCGGCGCAACGGCTGCGCCACGACGTGTTCACCTCGGAACCCGGCTTCACGGTGCCGACCGAGACGACGGTCGGTAGCGGCCGATCCAGCGGCGGCCTGGACGCCGACCATTTCGACCAATACTGCGACCACCTGCTGGTTCGCGACGACGACACGGGCGAACTCGTCGGCTGCTACCGGATGCTGCCGCCACCCGGTGCGATCGCTGCCGGGGGGCTCTACACCGCCACCGAGTTCGATGTGTCCCCGCTGGACTCGCTACGGCCCTCGCTGGTCGAGATGGGCCGTGCCGTTGTGCGGGCAGACCATCGAAATGGCGCCGTGGTCCTGCTGATGTGGGGTGGAATCCTGGCCTACCTGGATCGGAGCGGTTATGACTACGTCACCGGATGTGTCTCTGTCCCGGTACTGGATCCATCCGGACACACTGCCGCGGGCTGCCGGCTTCGGGGTGTGCGCGATTTCGTCATGCGGCGCCACGCGGCCCCGGCCGAGTACACGGTTCGCCCGCACCGTCCGGTGGTCATCGGCGGTCGCGGACTGGACGACATCGTCGCACCGGCCCGGGTGTCGGTGCCCCCGTTGATGCGCGGCTATCTGCGGCTCGGCGCGCAGATATGCGGGGAGCCCGCCCACGACCCCGTTTTCGGAGTAGGCGATTTCCCGGCGTTGCTGGACAAGCGGAACGCCGATGCCCGTTACCTCCGCCGGCTCCGGTCAGCCGGTGCAGCCAGCGCGATCGCCGGTGGGACCGCCTCGTGACGACCACGCCCGAACATGCCTGGTTGCAGCCGGCGACATGTGACGCCGGGTGCGTTCGCGTCGGTGCGGACGCCCCGGGGCGACAGTGGGTGGTCGTCCTGCGCACCGCGCTGCGCGTGGGGGCGGCCCTCGCACTGTTCTCGGGAATGTGGCTGCTGGCAGTGCCGATGCCGGGGCGATCGCACCTGCAGCGGGGATATTGCCGACTGATGCTGCGCAGCCTCGGGGTGCGGACGTCGGTGGCGGGCGGGCCGATACGGAACCTGCGTGGAGTGCTTGTGGTGAGTGGGCATGTGTCCTGGCTGGACACCTTCGCCATCGGCACCGTGCTGCCGGGGTCGTTCGTCGCCCGCGCAGACCTCACCAACTGGCCGGCCCTGGGACCGATCGTCCGAATCATGCGGGTCATACCGATCGACCGGGCCCGGCTGCGCAGGCTGCCGTCAGTGGTGGCTGCCGTTGCCGATCGGTTGCGGGCCGGGCACACGGTGGTGGCGTTTCCCGAGGGCACCACGTGGTGCGGCGTGGGGTACGGGCGGTTTCGCCCGGCGATGTTTCAGGCGGCAATCGACGCCGGCCGGCCAGTGCAGCCGCTGCGGTTGAGCTATCGGCACCGAGACGGCCGGCCGTCCACCGTGCCGGCGTTCGTGGGTGATGACACGCTGCTGATGTCGATCAGGCGCGTCGTCACCGCCCGGCGCACCGTCGTCCATGTCCAGGTCGAGTCGTTGCAGTTGCCGGGTGCGGACCGCCGTGAACTGGCGGCTCGTTGCGAACTCGCCGTGCGCGGCCCGCACTCACGGTCGGCGCTGGTCGCGGGGTCCGGCTGTGCTGACGGCCACGCGCTGGTCGGGTGAGCGGAGTGGGGTCGGGGAGCGCGCGACGGCTCGCCCCACGGCTATTGTGGAACGGTTATGTCTGTGCCCGCACCGGTCTATCTCGACCATGCCGCCACCACCCCGATGCGTTCCGACGCTATCGAGGCGATGACGGCCGAGCTGGCGACGGTCGGCAACGCTTCCTCGCTGCACGGCTCCGGGCGGGTAGCCCGCCGCCGGCTGGAGGAATCGCGGGAGACGCTGGCCAACCTGTTGGGTGCGCGCCCGTCCGAGGTGATCTTCACCGCGGGCGGCACCGAAAGTGACAACCTGGCGGTCAAGGGCATCTTCTGGGCGCGCCGCGCCACCGACCCGCGCCGCCGCCGGATCGTTACGACACCGGTCGAGCATCACGCGGTCCTCGACGCGGTGCAGTGGCTCGTCGAGCACGAAGGCGCAGAGGTGACGTGGTTGCCGGTCAACGAGGTCGGTGCGGTGAGCGCCGCCGCGCTGCGCAGTGCGCTCGGCGATCCCACCGATGTCGCCCTGATTTCAGTGATGTGGGCCAACAACGAAGTCGGCACCATCATGCCGATCGCCGAACTAGCTGCCATTGCTGCTGAGTTCGATATCCCCATGCACAGCGATGCGATCCAGGCGGTCGGCCAGATCCCGGTGGACTTCTCCTCCAGCGCCCTGGCGGCGATGACCGTGGCTGCGCACAAGTTCGGCGGCCCCACCGGCGAGGGCGCACTGCTGCTGCGTCGCGACGCTGCGTGCGTGCCGCAACTGCATGGTGGCGGCCAGGAGCGGGACGTGCGTTCCGGTACCCAGGATGTGGCCGGTGTCGTAGGTATGGCCGCCGCGGCGAAATCAGCGGTCGAAGCCATGGCGGCGACCAGTGCCCGGGTGCGGTCGCTGCGCGACCGGCTGGTGGACGGTGTGCTGGGGGCGATCGACGACGCATATCTCAACGGGGCACCTTGTGGCGCGGGCCGGCTCCCCGGCAATGCGCATTTCACTTTCCGCGGCTGTGAGGGCGACTCCCTACTGATGTTGTTGGACGCCAAGGGAGTCGAATGCTCCACCGGTTCGGCATGTACTGCCGGGGTGGCGCAACCCTCGCATGTGCTGATCGCGATGGGTGCCGACCCGGTCAGTGCACGCGGCTCGCTGCGCCTGTCGCTCGGGCACACCAGCACCGACGCCGATGTGGATGCTGTACTCGGCATACTGCCGGCGGCGGTCGCACGCGCCCGCCATGCTGCGCTGGCCAGTTCGGGGCAGCAGTGAGCGCTTGCCTGAAGCCCAGAGGGTGCTGCTGAGATGCGGGTGCTGGTCGCGATGAGCGGTGGCGTGGATTCCGCGGTGGCTGCCGCGCGGATGGTCGACGCCGGACACGACGTCGTGGGTGTGCATTTGGCGCTGTCTGCCACGCCGGGGACGCTACGGACCGGCTCACGCGGTTGTTGTTCCAAGGAGGACGCCGGTGACGCGCGCCGGGTCGCCGATGTACTCGACATCCCGTTTTACGTCTGGGATTTCGCCGACCGCTTCCGCGAGGACGTGATCGATGACTTCGTGGCCTCCTATGCCCGCGGCGAAACACCCAACCCCTGTGTGCGCTGTAACGAGGCGATCAAGTTCTCCGCGCTGGCGTCGCGGGCGTTGGCACTGGGCTTCGACGCACTGGCTACCGGCCATTACGCGCGATTGTCGGCCGGTCGACTGCGCAGGGCCGTCGACCGCGACAAGGACCAGTCCTATGTGCTGGCGGTGCTGACCGCGGGGCAGCTGCGGCACGCGGTGTTCCCGATCGGTGACACCCCCAAGCCACAGATTCGTGAAGAAGCCGCCGTTCGCGGATTGTCGGTGGCGGAGAAGGCTGACAGCCACGACATCTGTTTCATCCCTTCGGGGGACACCAGGGCATTCTTGGGTGCACGCATAGGTGTCCGGCGTGGTGCCGTGGTCGACTCCACCGGGACCGTGCTGGCCGAACACGACGGTGTGCACGGCTTCACCATCGGTCAGCGAAAGGGCCTCGGTATCGCCGGCCCGGGCGCGGACGGAGCTCCCAGATATGTGACAGGCATTGACGCCGGCACCGGGACGGTGCGCGTGGGTGATCTCGCCGAGCTCGACGTCACCACCCTGGAAGGCGACGGGCCGGTGTTCACCTCCGGCGTCGCGCCGGGCGGGCCGTTGGAGTGCGTGGTACAGGTGCGAGCCCACGGTGGGGTCGCCGATGCGGTCGCCGAACTGCGCGGCGAAACGATGGTGGTGGATCTGCGCAGCCCGCTGCGCGGCGTGGCCCCGGGCCAGACCATGGTGTTCTACCGGGCCGACCCGGAGGGCGACGAGGTGCTGGGCAGCGCGACAATTCGAGCCGCACGCTAGCTCGGCACATTAGCCGGGCACGCCAGCTGATCACATTGCCAGGACTCTGACACGGCTCGTCCAGGGCTTCTGATACGGCCGCGTCGGGGACCGTCCCATAGGGTCGTCCTGGTGAGTGTTTTCGCCAACGCGACCGGAGTCGGTTCCTGGCCGGGTTCGTCCGCTCGAGGGGCCGCCGAGGTCGTCGTCGGCGAACTGCACCAGTTGCCCCACCTCGTGGAACTGCCGGGCCGCGGCGTGGGCGCAGACCTCATCGGTCGCGCCGGTGCGCTGTTGGTGGACATCGCCATCGATACCGTTCCTCGCGGATACCGGATAGCTTCTGGCCGGCGCTCGGTGACCCGGCGGGCGGCCAGCCTCCTCGGCGAGGATATCGACGCGCTGGAAGAGGCCTGGGAGGCCGGGGGGCTGCGTGGCGGCGAGCGCGCGGTCAAGGTGCAGGTTCCCGGGCCGGTGACCCTGGCTGCGCATCTGGAGTTGCCTGGCGGACATCGTGCGATCACCGACTTCGGTGCGGTGCGGGATCTGACCACATCGTTGGCCGAAGGAGTGTCAGCGCTGCGCGCGCAACTGATGCGCCGGCTCGAGACCGCAGTCGTCGTGCAGTTGGACGAGCCGACGCTGCCGGCCGCGCTGGAGGGCCGGCTGGCCGGCGTGACGAGCCTGTCGCCGGTGCATCCGCTGGCCGAGGCGGTGATCACCGAACTGTTCGATGAGTGCGTCGCCGTTGTCGGCGGTGATGTCGCGGTGCACTGCTGCGCCCCGGGCTTGCCGTGGAAGCTGTTACAGCGCAGCTTGATCGCCGCCGTTTCAGTCGATCTACACACGCTGACCGCCGCCGACCTGGACGGTGTGGGCGAGTTCGTCGAGTCGGGGCGAACGGTTCTGCTGGGTGCGGTGCCGTCGAACCCTCCCGCGGGGTCCGGTGCGGCACCTTCAGCGGCACAGATCGCGGCGGCGGTGGCGGGGGTGACCGACCGGCTCGGCTTTGGGCGTCCCGTGCTGCGCGACCGGATCGGCGTCACACCGGCCTGCGGGCTCGCCGGTGCCACACCGGCGTGGGCGCGAACGGCCATCGAGTTGGCGCAGCAGGCCGCCGACGCGTTCAGCGCGGATCACGGCGTGATCTGAACGACGGCGTGCTGTCACGGCGCGCTGGGATCGGCCGCGGGAAATGTTAACTTTCTCACCGGGCGCGCGAATTCGCGAAGGAGTGGTTCGGCAAACCGATTTTCGGCGTAAACCATGACGATTTACTGGCTGGAAGTGGATTTTGTCACTGTGCAGCAATGGTGTGGTTTGGTTGCCCGTTCTGCCGGCAGACGGTGGGTGACGCCCTCTGGGCGAATTGCGACCCGCCCCCGTCGGGAGTAATTCATCTATTATTTCTCCTCGGGTACCAATCCGGTCAGAACCGATGTCCGCCAACCGCTCGAGACGGTCCGCGCGAGGGAAAACCTTCACTAGGAAACGAATGCAAATGCCGAAGATGCTGTGGGGGCGCCATGACGTGGTGTGCTGAGCAGTCCACCGGCCAGACAGGCGCTGAGCTTGATCGCCTCGTCGCGCTGGATTCGTTCGCAATTCTCGACACGCCGCCAGAAGAGGCTTTTGACGACCTGACCGCGCTTGCCGCGCACGTGTGCGCCACTCCGATGGCGGTTGTCAGCTTCATTGACGCAGGACGTCAGTGGTTCAAGGCCCAATACGGCTTCGATCTCTCGGGGACCTCCCGGGAATCTTTGCCCTACGGCCCCGAGTTCAGCGCCCATACGCTGCTGGAAGTGCCCGACACCCGCCTGGACACGCGTTTCTCCAGCCACCCGATGATTGCCGGTGAGCCCGGAGTGCGCTTCTTCGCCGCCGCGCCATTGGTCACCGCAGAAGGACACGTGCTCGGCGCCCTCTGCGTCATGGACGTCGAGCCGCGGACCCTGTCGACCCTGCAGCGTAAGCACCTGCGCACGCTGGCAAACCAGGTGCTCAGCCAGCTGGAGCTGCGCAACCAGGCGCGACAGTTCGCGGCCGAAGTCAAAGCCCGGTTGGCGGTCGGCGCCGAGCTACGTAAGCAGCAGCGGATGCTCGACGGCGTGCTCAAGTACACCGACGTCCTCATCTTCGCCAAAGACGTCGAGGGCCGCTTCGTGATGGCCAATCGGGCGTTCGAGCAGGCCTCCGCGGTGGGCGAAGGCGGGCTGATCGGCCTGACCGATCACGACCTTTTCGACGTCGAGGTCGCCGACGAATACCGCCGCCTCGACGCGAAGATCATGGAGACCAGGGAATGGCAGATCGTCGTTGAGGGGGTGCCGCACGCGAACGGAACCGTCCCCACCTACCGGACTGCGAAGTTCCCGCTCGTCGACGAAAACGACAAAATAATCGGCATCGGCGGCGTCGCGGCCGACGTCACCGAGCTGGCCGCAGCGCGGGCAGCACACGCCGAGGCCGAAGAGCGCTGGCGCGCACTGGTTGAGCGGTGCAAAGCCGCGGTTTTCCTCATCGACGCGGGCGGTGTGATCGCCTACGCCAATCCCGAAGCTGTCGCCCTGTGCGGAGCGGCGAGAGCTGATCGCATCGAGTCCCGACCTATCGCCGACTTCGTGCGGCCCGATGATCGGCGGGCTCTTGAGGTGATGCTGAGCGAGACTCTCGCCGGCGGTCTGTCGGTGCGCGACCGCAGAGGTGTGCTGCGACGTCTGGACGGCCGCACGGTGGTGGTGGAATTCAACGCCACGGCGGTGAACGCCTCAGGGGTTCGGACGGTGCAGGTCGACCTGCGTGACGTCACTGCCGCTGCTGCCGCGAACGCGGCTCTGAAGCTGTCCGCGTCTACCGACCCCCTGACCGGGTTGCTCAACAAACCTGCCTGGGACGCGCAGATCAAGGTTCTCAGGACGGACGCGCATTACTCGGATACCTCGATGACGGTTGCGGTTGCCGACCTCGACAACTTCAAGGCCTACAACGACACCCACGGGCACACTGCCGGCGACGCGCTGCTCCAGCGATTCTGCGCCGTGGCCGGCTCGTCGCTGCGCCGCGACGACGTCTTCGCCCGTTGGGGCGGGGAAGAGTTCCTCATTGCCATGCCCGACACCAAACCCGAGCAGGCCGATGTTGTCCTGAATCGCATTCGCGCGTGTGTGCCTGCCGGGCAAACCTGCTCCATCGGGTACACCTCGTGTCCCCCCGCCGAATCGCTGTCGGACGCCGTGATCCGGGCAGATAAAGCTCTCTATCAGGCGAAGGCTCTGGGGAAAAACCAACTCTTCGTACTCTGAGACGGTCGTACGCTGGGGCCGGCTAACTGCGGGTACGCAGGTCCTTGCGCAGGATTTTGCCTGACGCCGACTTCGGGATCGCCTCGATGAACTCGACCTGCCGGACCTTCTTGTACGGGGCGACCTGGCCGGCGACGAAATCCATTACCTGCGCCTCGGTCAGGTCGGCGCCGTCTTGCGGGGTCAGCTTGACGACGAACGCTTTGGGCACTTCTTCGCCCTCCCCGTCCTGGACACCGATCACCGCGGCGTCGGCGATCCCCGGATGCGCCAACAACACCGCCTCCAACTCGGCGGGCGGCACCTGGTAGCCCTTGTACTTGATCAGCTCTTTGAGCCGGTCGACGATGTAGACACAGCCCGCGGCGTCGGCCTGGGCGAGATCGCCGGTGTGCAGCCAGCCGTCCTCGTCGATGGTGGCCCGGGTGGCCTCGTCGTTGTTGAGGTAGCCGGCCATCACGTTCGGGCCCTTGAACCACAGCTCGCCGGTCTTGCTCAAACCCTGCTCAGGTAATTCGATTTCGGTGCCCGACTCAGGGTCGACGAGCTTGGACGCGGCGTTGGACACGGTCCAGCCGACCGAGCTCAGTGGCGCATCGAACCGCATGTTGAGGCGGCCGCCATCGAACGGTGTGATGTGGCTGACCGGACTCAGTTCGCTCATCCCATAGCCCTGGACGACCTTGCAGCTGAGCCGCTCGGATACGGCCTGGCCCAGCTCGGCGTCCAGCGGGGCCGCACCCGACATCACCACATTGAGTGAGGACAGGTCGTAGGAGTCCACCAGCGAATCCTTGGCCAGCGCCACCGCGACCGGCGGCGCGATGAATGCGATGGTGCACTTGTGTTTTTCGATATTGCCCAGGAACGCGGCGAGGTCGAAGCTCTGCATGACGACCAGCCGGGCACGGGCGTGCAGGGCGGCGTTGAGAAGCACCGTCATGCCGTAGATGTGAAAGAACGGCAGAACCGCCAAGATCACGTCGTCGGAAACCATGCCGTGCAGCGGGCGAATCTGGGCGATGTTGGCGACCAGGTTGCGATGGGTGAGCATCACGCCTTTGGGGTTGCCGGTGGTTCCCGAGCTGTACGGCAGGGCCGCGACCTGCGCTGACGGCGCAAAAGCCAGTTCCGGGGCCGGTGTTCCGGCGGCGAGGAGATCGGCGGCATTGGGATGTCCGTCGGTCGCCCGGCCCGCCCCGTCGAGCACCACCAGGTCGTCGTCGGAGATGCCGGCTGCGGCCGCACCTTCTTTGGCCTGCGGAAGCATCGAGGTGACGGTGACGAGCATCGTGGCGCCGGAGTCGGTGAGCTGCTTGGCGATGTCGTTTGCCGTGAACAGCGCGTTGATCGTGGTGGCTGTCGCGCCGGCCCGCAGGATCCCGTGGAATGCGACCGCGAAGGCCGAGCTGTTCGGGGCCAGTAGTCCGACCACATCTCCGACACCGATGCCGCGGCCGGTGAGGGCGCCGGCGAAGGTTCTTATCCGGGCCACCATCTCGCGATAGGTGGTCGCTCTGCCGGACTTCGCCTCGATCAGGGCGACGCGGTCGGCATCGATGTCGTCCAGTCGGCCGAACAGGTAGTCATAAATGCTGGCGCTGGGGATATCGACTTCGGGGAAGGGGCTCGCGAAGCTCATGAACCGATCGAACCATGCCGGGCGCGCAGGAGATAGGTTCGGCGCGGTATTCATTTCCGGGTCGGATTCAGTGCGGGTTCGGATTCAGTTCAGTGCCCGTCGAGCTGTTTGATCGATTTCTTCGGAGCGACCAACCGAAACGACGAGTCCACCAGTTCGGCCACCTCGACCCAGTCCACCTTCGCGGCTGCAAACTTCTTAGCTGCAAAGTCGAGGCCCAACCAGCCGAACGGTCCCAGGTAGGCCGGGTAGAAGAACCGGGTGTCCTGTTCGAGCGCTGTGCGGTCACTGTCGTCGACCTTGATCAGCACCGAATGCGGGTACTGCACGTGCTGGCCCTTGGTGTCGCGCGTGCTCTTCGTGTCGCCTTTGACGCTACCGCCGTACATCGCAAACATCTTGGGCGCGCAGAACACCGGCCGGCCCCAGGAGACCTTCTCGAATGCCCCCGGGAATCCGAGCGCGATCCTGCGAAGTTCGGCCAATCCCATGTCGTCGTCGCGGAACGCGATCGGATGCGGCATGGCGCCAGCGTATCCAGCGGATCGGGCGCTTCGATAGCCTGCGGGGGTGAGTCCTGAGGCGACCCCGGATCCCGAGGCGGTGCTGGCCGAGAAGGCTGACGACGCCCTTGACGCCGACCTACGGCGCCGCTGGCAAGAGCTCGCGGACGAAGTGCGGGGGCATCAGTTTCGCTATTACATCCGCGACGCACCGGTGATCTCCGACGCCGAGTTCGACCTCCTGCTGCGCGATCTGCAGGCACTCGAAGGTGAGCATCCCGAACTGCGCACACCTGATTCGCCCACCCAGCTTGTCGGCGGAGCGGGATTCGCCACCGACTTCACCCCGGCTGAGCACCTCGAGCGGATGCTGAGCCTGGACAACGTGTTCACGCCCGACGAACTCGCCGCGTGGGTCGCCCGCATCGAAGGCAAGATCGGCGCCGATGCCCGCTATCTGTGCGAGCTGAAGATCGACGGCGTCGCGTTGGCGCTGGTCTACCGGGACGGACGGCTGGTTCGCGGCGCGACCCGAGGCGACGGGCGAACCGGCGAGGACGTCACGCTCAATGCCCGGACCATCTCCGATATTCCCGAGAGGCTGACCGGAACGAGAGAATTCCCGCTGCCCTCGGTGCTGGAAGTCCGCGGCGAGGTGTTCTTCCGACTCGCTGATTTCGAGGACCTGAATGCCGGTCTGGTCGCTGACGGCAAGCCGCCCTTCGCCAACCCGCGTAACAGTGCGGCCGGATCGCTGAGGCAAAAGAATCCTGCGATCACCGCGCGGCGCCGGCTGCGGATGATCTGTCATGGTCTGGGCCACATCGAAGGCCCGGAGGGCTTGCCGTTCGCATCGCTGCACGACGCCTATTCGGCGCTCAAGGCCTGGGGGCTTCCGGTGTCCGATCATACTGCCCGGGCCACCGGCCTCGATGAGGTCAGCGAGCGGATCGCCTACTGGGGTGAACACCGACACGACGTCGATCACGAGATCGACGGAGTCGTCGTCAAAGTCGATGGGGTGGCGCTGCAACGGCGCCTCGGCTCGACCTCGCGGGCCCCCCGCTGGGCGGTGGCCTACAAGTACCCGCCCGAGGAAGCCACCACGAAGTTGCTGGACATTCGCGTCAACGTCGGGCGCACCGGTCGGGTGACGCCGTTCGCGCATATGGAGCCGGTCAGAGTCGCGGGCTCGACGGTCGCGCTGGCCACCCTGCACAACGCGTCGGAGGTCAAACGCAAGGGTGTGCTGATCGGCGACACCGTGGTGATCCGAAAGGCTGGGGACGTCATCCCCGAGGTACTCGGTCCGGTTGTCGACCTGCGCGACGGCGGTGAGCGCGAGTTCGTGATGCCCACCCACTGCCCGGAGTGCGGAACCCAACTGGCACCCGCCAAGGAAGGTGATGCCGACATCCGCTGCCCCAACGCCCGCACCTGCCCGGCGCAGTTGCGGGAGAGGGTGTTTCACGTGTCCGGGCGCGGCGCGTTCGACATCGAGGGCCTCGGGTATGAAGCGGCGATTGCGTTGCTTCAGGCCGGGGTGATCACCGACGAGGGCGATCTATTCGGACTCACCGCCGAGGATCTGTTGCAGACCGAATTGTTCACCACCAAGGCGGGCGGGGTCTCGGCCAACGGAACGAGATTGCTGGCCAACCTGGGCAAGGCCCGATCCCAACCGCTGTGGCGGGTGCTGGTCGCGCTGTCGATTCGTCACGTCGGGCCGACCGCGGCGCGGGCGCTGGCCACCGAGTTCGGCAGCCTGGATGCCATCGCGGCGGCATCCGAGGACCAGCTCGCCGCCACCGAAGGGGTGGGCCCGACGATCGCCGCGGCGGTCATCGCCTGGTTCACCGTCGGCTGGCACCGCGCGATCATCGACAAGTGGCGGGAAGCCGGCGTCCGGATGGCCGACGAGCGTGACGCCACCGTCGAACGCACGCTGGAGGGTCTGTCGATCGTGGTGACCGGATCACTGATCGGCTACTCCCGCGACGAAGCCAAGGAAGCCATCATCGCCCGGGGGGGAAAGGCAGCCGGTTCGGTATCGAAGAAGACGGCCTATGTGGTGGCCGGTGATTCGCCCGGGTCCAAACACGACAAGGCGATTGAGTTGGGGGTGCCCGTGCTCGACGAGGACGGTTTTCGCGCCCTGCTGGCCGGCGGACCCGAGGGCCTGATCAGCGAATGATCGTGGCGATGATGCCAGCCAGGTAGCCCAGCCGCGCTACCTCGCTCGGCCGGAACCCAGGTCCGCCCGGACGGCCCAGAACCACAGCGGTGCGCGCATCCCCCAGGGGCGCGGCGGCCAGCGTGGTGTCCAGGTCCTGCCACAGTTGCGGCACCCAGTTCGCGGTGCCGTCCAGTGCTTCGGCGTGATCGATCGGCAGCCATGGCGTACCGGTGGCCGGAGTTTCGGGGGCCCCCGGGCTGCCGGCCAGCCGCTCCGGCCCGGATTCAGCCAGCCGCGCCACCGTGCACCATCCGACGCGCAGCACTCTGGGGGCCTCGTCGACGAGCACCTGGAGCCGCGCGAGCCTGCCCTCGGCGGCGGCCACGTGATCGATCAGCTCCAGTTCCCGGTGTGCCTCGAGCAGTCCGGTGTGCGGTCGGATGCTGTCCACGTGGAGGCCGTTGAGCTTTTCGGCCGCGGTGATGAGCATGTCGGGCATCGCGCCGGGTGGCAGATCCACCACCAGGTCGTCGATCGCATAGCCGGCGGCCCGCTCGACAACATCGAGCGACAGGATGTCGGCGCCCACCGAGCCGAGTGCCACTGCCAATGAGCCGAGGCTGCCCGGCCGGTCGGCTATCTGGACCCGCAGCAAATACGAAGGCACGCGCAACACTGTTGCACGGAGTGCGCCGGCAGGCGACTCGGGCGTATCGGCGACAGGCAGGTGGGGCGGCCCGCCGCCGGTCGGGCTGAACTAGGCTTCCTGGTCGTGTCACAAATCTCTCGAGACGAGGTTGCTCACTTGGCACGCCTCGCCCGGCTTGCGCTGACCGAAAGCGAGCTTGACAGCTTCGTCGGCCAGCTGGACGCCATCCTCGGCCATGTCAGTCGGATCCAGGCGGTCGATGTGACCGGGGTGGAGGCCACCGACAATCCGCTGGTCCGGCGGGCAGGTTCGGTGGGCCCAGGCCCGGAGGACGAGGGAGGAACCGGGGGAGTGATCAACGTCTTCCGTCCCGACGTGCCCCGGCCGTCCCTGACCCAGGAACAGGCCCTTGCGGCGGCGCCGGAGGCCAGCGACGAGCGGTTCGCCGTCCCGCGGATTCTGGGAGAGGCCGAATGACCGGGCTGAACAGGGGCGACGCGGCGACCCTGGGTGCCATGATCGCCGCAAAGGAGGTCTCCTCGACCGAGGTGACGCAGGCCTGCCTGGACCAGATCGCCGCCACCGACGGCGATTACAACGCCTTCGTGCATGTCGGTGCCGAGGCGGCGCTGAAGGCCGCAGCAGCCGTCGACGCCGCCATTGCCGCCGGTAAGCAGTTACCGTCGCCGCTGGCCGGGGTCCCGCTGGCGCTCAAGGACGTGTTCACCACGACCGATATGCCCACGACGTGCGGGTCGAAGATCCTCGAGGGCTGGATGTCGCCGTACGACGCGACGGTGACCGCACGGCTGCGTGCCGCCGGCATCCCGATCCTGGGCAAGACGAACATGGACGAATTCGCAATGGGCTCGTCCACCGAGAACTCGGCGTATGGGCCCACCCGAAACCCCTGGAACGTCGACCGGGTGCCCGGCGGATCGGGCGGCGGTAGCGCAGCGGCGCTGGCCGCCTTCCAGGCCCCGTTGGCCATCGGATCCGACACCGGGGGATCGATTCGCCAACCGGCGGCGCTCACCGCGACAGTCGGTGTGAAGCCCACCTACGGCACGGTGTCCCGGTACGGGCTGATCGCCTGCGCCTCGTCGCTGGACCAGGGTGGGCCGTGCGCGCGCACCGTGCTGGACACCGCGCTGTTGCACGCTGTCATCGCCGGCCATGACCCGCGTGATTCGACGTCGGTCGAGGCGGATGTGCCCGACATCGTGGGTGCAGCCAGAGCTGGCGCGACCGGCGATCTGACCGGTGTGCGGGTCGGTGTGATCAAACAGCTGCACAGCGGTGAGGGCTACCAGTCGGGGGTGCTCGACTCTTTCAACGCCGCGGTCGATCAGCTGGCTGAGCTGGGCGCGATCGTCAGCGAGGTGGACTGTCCCCACATCGACTACTCGCTGCCGGCGTATTACCTGATCCTGCCATCGGAGGTGTCGTCGAACCTGGCGAAGTTCGACGGGATGCGGTACGGCCTGCGGATCGGCGACGACGGAACCCACAGCGCCGAAGAGGTGATGGCGCTGACCCGCGCTGCCGGCTTCGGACCCGAGGTCAAACGCCGGATCATGATCGGTGCTTACGCGCTGTCCGCGGGCTATTACGACGCGTACTACAACCAGGCCCAGAAGGTCCGCACATTGATCGCCCGGGATCTCGACGACGCCTACCGCAGCGTCGACGTGCTGGTCACTCCCACTACCCCCTCGACGGCGTTCCGCCTCGGGGAGAAGGTCGACGACCCGCTGTCGATGTATCTGTTCGACCTGTGCACGTTGCCGCTCAACCTGGCCGGCCACTGCGGAATGTCAGTACCGTCGGGACTGTCGGGGGACGACGACCTGCCCGTCGGGCTGCAGATCATGGCCCCGGCGTTGGCCGATGACCGGCTCTACCGCGTGGGTGCGGCATACGAGGCCGCCCGCGGTCCTCTGCCGACCGCGCTGTAACAGGGGAGAATGGCAGCATGCGTATCGGAGTGCTGACCGGCGGCGGCGACTGTCCCGGCTTGAACGCGGTGATCAGGGCAGTGGTTCGCACCTGCGACGTGCGGTACGGCTCGTCGGTGGTGGGTTTTCAGGACGGTTGGCGTGGGCTGCTGGAAGACCGTCGCATTCAACTCAGGAATGACGACCGAAACGACCGGCTGCTCGCCAAGGGCGGCACGATGCTCGGCACCGCGCGGGTCAATCCCGACAAGCTTCGGGCGGGTCTGGATCAGATCAAGCAGACGCTGGAGGACAACGGGATCGATGTGCTGATCCCGATCGGCGGCGAGGGCACCCTGACCGCGGCGCACTGGCTGTCCGAGGAGAACGTCCCGGTAGTGGGCGTCCCCAAGACGATCGACAACGACATCGACTGCACCGATGTGACTTTCGGCCACGACACCGCGCTTCATGTCGCGACCGACGCAATCGACCGGCTGCACAGCACCGCCGAATCGCATCAGCGGGTGATGCTCGTCGAGGTTATGGGTCGCCACGCCGGCTGGATCGCCTTGAACGCCGGGCTGGCCTCAGGCGCGCACATGACCCTTATCCCGGAACAGCCGTTCGACGTCGAAGAGGTGTGCCGCCTGGTGAAGCAGCGGTTCGTGCGGGGCGATTCGCACTTCATCTGTGTGGTGGCCGAGGGCGCGAAACCCGCCGCGGGTTCGATGCAGTTGCGCAAGGGCGGAACCGACGAGTTCGGTCACGAAAAGTTCACCGGGGTCGCGCAACAACTCGCAGCGGAGGTCGAGCAGCGGATCAATAAGGAAGTGCGGGTCACGGTGCTAGGTCATGTGCAGCGTGGCGGCATCCCGACGCCGTATGACCGGGTACTGGCCACCCGATTCGGGGTGAACGCCGCAGATGCCGCGCATGCCGGTGAGTACGGGATGATGGTGTCGCTGCGCGGCCAGGACATCGGCCGGGTCGCACTTTCCGACGCCGTGCGTCAGCTCAAGCTGGTGCCGCAGAGCCGTTATGACGACGCAGCCGAATTCTTCGGCTGAGTCCCCGCACGCGAACTGGGCCGTACGCTGAGCTAGCCCGCGCGAGCAGACGCAAACTCGCGCATTTCGCGCCCCGATCGTGCGAGTTCGTGACTGCTCGCGGTGAAGAGGTGACCCGTCAGGGGGCGTACTGCAGGTAGGTCGCCATCCCGGCTTCGAGATGGTATTCGTTGTGGCAGTGGGTTATCCAATTCCCGGGGTTGTCGGTGTCGAAATCTGCCACCACCGTTGCCAGGGGCGGAACGAGGACGGTGTCTTTGCGGGCGCGCGGTCCTTGGGCGCCCTGAACCTGGAACGTGTGCCCGTGCAGATGCATTGGATGAAACATCATCGACTCGTTGATGTAGCGGATCCGCGTGCGTTGGGCGGGGTTCACCGGCAGCCCTGGGGATTCGGGGTCGTAGACCTTGTCGTTGATCATCCACGTATAGGGGTCGACAGGGCCCCCCAGCCGAAGGTCCAAAGTTTGGGTGGGCGCGGCAGTCGGCAGAGTATCTGCTTCGGTGGGCTCGAGTGTCGCGGTGTCGAGCGGAATTTGGCCGGCCAGAGCTGCCGCAAAACGCGAGACGGCAGCATCGCCGCCGGGCAGTGCGGCGTTGTTGGTCCGCAGGTTCAACTGGGCATAGCCGTCCTTGCCGTACGCCTTGGCCACCACCGGCACTGACAGGTCGCCCATCGTGACGATCGCGTCGGCCCGCTCACCCATGCCCAGCAGCACGGAATCGGTCTGTCTCGGGACTACCGGAAATCCGTCGGTGTGGGTGACGGTCATCGGTATGCCCGGCAGCCCGACCCGGAACGCTGTGTCACCGCCGGCATTGATGATGCGCAGCCGAATCCGCTGGCCGGGCCGATACTCGACGACCTGCGGGTCGGCGGGCACTCGACCGTTGATCAGGAAGTACGGGTAGCTGACATCGCCGCCGTCCTCGCCCAGCGGCATGCTCGGGGTAACCCGTGGCCCGCCCGGTTCCATCGGCTCCATGCCGGTTCTGCGCAGCGTCTCGAACACCTTGTTCGGGTCGGTGCCGGTTCCGTCCAGCCAGTCGTCGACGACCACCGTCAGCTCATCGTCGTAGTCGGCGCCGTCGGCTGGGTCCTCGATGATCACCGGGGCGTACAGGCCGCGGTCCAGCTGCGACCCGAAGTGCGGATGGGCCCAGTAGGTGCCACTGTCGGGTACGACGAACTCGTAGAGGAACGTCGAGCCGGGTGCGACGGCCTGCTGGGTGAGAACAGGCACGCCGTCCATGTCATTGGGGATCGCCAGGCCATGCCAGTGAATGGTGGAGGGCTCCGGAAGATCGTTGGCCAGCATGATCCGCAGTGTCTGCCCGCGCTGCAAGCGGATCTCTTTGGCGGGCACCTGGCCATTCCAGGCCCAGGTCGGCACGATGACGCCGCCACCGAGATCGATGTCGGTTACCGCGGCGGTCATCGTGGTGGACACCGCCGGCGGGTTCGCGCGGGAGCAGGCTGCCAGTGCTGCACCACCGGCCAGAACTCCCAACGTGCCCGCCCGCAGGAACGTGCGCCGATCCAAAGACATCTTCCGATTCAAGCACGAATAGGATTCCAACCATGAGTGACGCGGCAAGTGCTGAACTGCTCGACTACGGCGCGGTCGTCGCCAACTACGAGCCTGTGCTGGGGATGGAGGTTCACGTCGAACTGTCGACGCAGACCAAGATGTTCTGCGGGTGCGCCAACAAGTTCGGTCAGGAGCCCAACACTCAGGTTTGCCCGGTGTGTCTGGGTTTGCCCGGCTCGCTGCCGGTGCTCAACCAGGTCGCCGTCGAGTCCGCGATCCGCATCGGCCTGGCGCTGAACTGCGAAATCGCCCCTTGGGGTCGGTTCGCCCGCAAGAACTACTTCTATCCGGATCAGCCGAAGAACTATCAGATCAGCCAGTACGACGAACCCATCGCGATCAACGGCCACCTCGACGTCCCACTCGACGACGGCACCACCTGGCGGGTCGACATCGAGCGGGCCCACATGGAGGAGGACACCGGCAAGCTGACTCACCTGGGTAGCGAGACCGGGCGAATCGAGGGGGCGACCACGTCGCTGATCGATTACAACCGGGCGGGGGTGCCGCTCATCGAGATCGTGACCAAGCCCATCGAGGGCACCGCCGAGCGGGCGCCTGAGATCGCGCGCGCATACGTGACGGCGCTGCGAGATCTGTTGCGCGGCTTGGGCGTGTCCGACGTGCGGATGGATCAGGGTTCGATGCGCTGCGATTCCAACGTCTCGCTGAAGCCGATTGGTCAGGCAGAGTTCGGCACGCGTACCGAAACCAAGAATGTCAACTCGCTCAAGAGCGTGGAGGTCGCGGTCCGCTACGAGATGCGCCGGCAGGCTGCGGTGCTGAGGTCGGGCGGCTCCATCCTGCAGGAGACCCGGCACTTCCACGAGGACGGTCACACCTCGCCCGGACGCAGCAAGGAGACCGCGCAGGACTATCGGTATTTTCCGGAGCCGGATCTGGAGCCAGTGGCCCCCGGCGCTGATTACGTCGAGAAGCTGCGCCTGACCATCCCTGAACTTCCGTGGTTGTCCCGGAAGCGAATTCAGCAGGAGTGGGGGCTCTCCGACGAGGTGATGCGCGACCTGGTCAACATCGGTGTCATCGATCTGATCACGGCGACCGTCGATCACGGTGCGTCGAGCGACGCCGCAAAGGCCTGGTGGGGGAACTTCCTGGTGCAGAAAGCCAACGAGTTTTCCGTTTCGGTCCCTGACTTGGCGATCACCCCGGCCCAAGTCGCCGAGGTGATCAAGCTCGTCGACGAGGGCAAGCTGTCCAACAAACTGGCTCGCCAGGTCGTCGAGGGTGTGCTGGCCGGCGAGGGCGATCCCGCGGAGGTGATGACCGCCCGCGGCCTGGCGGTGGTGCGGGATGACTCGTTGATTCAGGCTGCCGTCGACGAGGCGTTGGCGGCCAACCCCGACATCGCCGAGAAAATTCGCGGCGGAAAGATCCAGGCCGCCGGTGCGATAGTCGGTGCTGTGATGAAAGCGACCAAAGGCCAGGCCGACGCCGCGCGAGTGCGTGAGCTGGTCGAGGCCGCCTGTAGCTGAGCGGTGAGCAGAGTTCCCGAGGACAGTGATTCGGGCGACAAGAATTCGAGCGACAGTATTTCGGACGACGAGCGGACGTGGGGCTGATGAGGCGATTCCAGGACGTGGTGTTCCGCATCTTGGCGCATCCGCTTCGGCTGCTGTCGTTGCGCTCGATCGTCATCCTGGCCCAGCTGGGCGTGATCATTCTGGTGCTCATACTGGGAGTGTGGGTCTGGGTGGGTGTCACCAATGACCAATATGCCCAGCTCGATCAGCGGCTGGACTCGCTGTCGAGTCTCGGTGATGTCAACACCCTGCTCCGCAGCGCCCAGGACGGCATCGGCCCCGAACCCACCGAGGGCGGCCTGGTGCGCACCGCCCGGATCGGGAGCGCCGCGGTGTCCATCCCCGCCGATATCGTGTTGCCCGAGCTCGCCAGCGGGTACGCCGATGTTTCGATCGGGGGCGTCGAGTACCGGGTCCGAACCATTACCACTGGTAGTGCGTCCATCGCGCTCGGCGCGCCCCTCGCCGAAACGCAGGCTCGCATCGATTCGCTGCACTGGCGGGTGTTCTGGATCTGTGCCGGGGTGATTCTGGGAACCCTGCTCGTCGGGTGGGTGTTTGCGCTGATCATGGTGAACCCCTTCCGGTTACTGGCCCAACAGGCCCGGGTCATCAACGCGCAGTCCAATCCCGACGAACTTCAGGTACGCGGGGTGTGGGAGGCGGTCGAGATCTCCGAAGCGGTGGAGGGCATGCTCGCTCGGGTCGGTGACCAGCAGCAGCGCACCCGCGCTGCGCTCGAATCGGCGCGCGACTTCGCCGCTGTTGCCTCCCATGAACTCCGCACGCCCCTGACGGCGATGCGAACCAACCTCGAGGTGCTGTTGACCCTCGACTTGGGCGCCGAGCAGCGCAAGGAAGTGATCAGTGACGTCATGCGTACTCAGACCCGGATCGAAGCGACGCTCACGGCATTGGAGCGGTTGGCCCAGGGGGAGTTGACCACGGTGGACGACTTCGTGCCCGTCGACGTCGCCGAGCTGCTCGACCGCGCAGCCCACGACGCGACACACAACTATCCCGGGCTGGACGTTTCGCTTGCTTCGTCGACCACGGTGCTGATGCTCGGGATGCCCGCCGGACTCCGGCTCGTTGTCGACAACGCCATCGCCAACGCCGTCAAACATGGCGGGGCGACGCAGGTTCGGTTGAGCGTGGTCAGTTCTTCGGCGGGAGTCGAGATCGCCGTCGACGACAACGGATCCGGAGTGCCCGAAGAGGAGCGGGTGGCGGTATTCGACCGTTTTCACCGCGGCACCACCGCATCGAGGTCGGGTTCGGGTCTGGGCCTGGCGCTGGTGGCGCAGCAGGCTGAGATTCACGGTGGCACAGCGGCGCTCGAGGTCAGCCCCCTGGGCGGCACCCGGCTGATACTGCGCCTGCAGGGATCGGGGCTGAACTGAGACCCGATGCGCCAGGGGACCCGATCCGCCAGGGGGAATGGACAGGAGACGAGCGATTGCCTGTCTGCTCTATGTGGTCCGCTCGGTCAACCGGATAATCGGCAACTCCCGGTCGGTTTGTTGCTGATATTTCACAAACCGGGCCGAGTCGGCGGTAATGACCCGCCACGCGGCCTCCCGCTCCTCACCGTGGAGTTGCACGGCAGTCACCGGGATGGCGCGCCCGCCGATCTCAATCTGCGCTCGGTCCGGATTCGCGGCGATGTTGTAGTACCAGCCCGGGTTTCGGCGCGCCCCTGCCGCTGAGGCGACGATCAGCCGGCTGCCATCGTCGGCGGGGAACCACATGAGCGGCGTGCTGCGACGTTCACCGCTCTTGCGCCCGATGACGGTCAGCACCAGTCCGTCGCTGTCTCCGGTCAGCTTTCCGCGCTTGCGGATGCGGCGGGTGAAGAGATTGTTCACCAGTCGCAGCAGAGGACCCCCGGGCTGGCGGGCTCCTCGGGTGCCGTTCTGTGTGGTGAAACCCATCGCAGATACCCATCTGCTCGGAAACGAGCCGTTGGAATTCAGTAACGAGCCGTTGGAAATCAGCTTAGCCGAGGAGTTGACCCGCTCGAGGAATTGCCCGGGGTCAGGTCTTGTCGGCGTTGGTGCGGGGGAAGCCGCCGCCCTGCGGGAACAACGGGAACACCACATCATCGAGGTTCATGGCGTCGCCGGAGGTCTTGTTGACCGTGGCGCCCCAGACGTTGCCATCCGGTGACACCTGCAACGCCCACGCGTGTCCGTGCTTGTCTTCGCGGACAACCTCGGGGTCTCCGGTCACCGCGCCGGTGTCGGGAGCCATCCGAACGGCGACTGTCTGCTTGGTGTTCACCAGGTTCACCAGGACCGTTCCGTCCATCGCCGAGCATCCCGCCACGCCGGGACGATCGGGCCAGGTCCACACCGTCGACACCGTCGAATCCTTGCTGATGCGCTGCAACCGGTCGGCGTCCGCTGTCCGGTCGGTGACGTAAAGGGCATCGTCGGAGGGGTCGACGCACATGCCGCCGGCGGGGCCCAAACCTGACAACGCCGTCGTCGTGGGGGCCTGGTCGACGGTGGTTGGCTGCTCGATGCGCAGCAGCTTGCCGGCCATCGACCCGGGATCCGCGGCCAGAGCAGGGTCGCCCGCATCGCCGGTCTGCACCACCAAGGTGGTCGGGCTGGTGAAGACCAGCGAGCCTCTGTTGCCGTCGTCGCCCTTGGGGATGCCGGTCAGGATCGGCTTGGGAACATCGCCGTCAGCTATCCGGACGACCCGGTTGTCGGTTTCGGTGCTGATGTAGGCGTACATCAGCCGGTCTTGTGAGTAGGTCGGGGACAAGATGATGTCCATCAGTCCGCCGTCCCCGCTGGGGTCAACCGGAATCACCGTCTTGACGAACGGTTCGGCGCGGACCGACACCTGCTTGACTGCCCCGGTAGTGCGCTCAGCCACCAGCGCTGACTTGCTGTCGGGCAGCATGATCAGGCCGCTGGTGCTGCCTAGGCAACCCTGCATGACCCCGGGTGCCGGGCACTCTTTGGGAAACGGTTTCGCGGGTAGCGGAGGTGGCGGAGGCGGCGTGGACGTCGGCCCCGCCGCAAGCTTGGGTTGGGTGGTGAACGGCTGCGACTGTGCCGAATCGAACTGGGCGCAACCGGCGCCGGCAGTCAACGCCGCGCCCAGCAAAACCACGACTGCCACCGACTGCCGACATTGACCCATGCAGGCCAGGTTACGGATTGTTGGGCGGTGCGCGCCACGCGCTCCCCGGCACAAACGGGCTCAACGCGCCGAACCAGTTCCCCATTTGGGGGGTGACTAGCACTTACCCTGACACCCGTGACGAGTCCCCATGACCCAGGCCCCTGGCAGCGGCCCGACGAATCGGGCGGTAAGCCGTCGTCGGCGAGCTTGGTGGACCCCGAGGATGACGTTCCCTCGACAAATTACGGTGGTGACTTCGAAACCACCGCGATCCCGCGCTACGACGCCGCCAAGTCGGAGAGCGAGAACCCGTTCGGACTGATCAGTGAACCTGAGCCGCTGCCTTACGTGCAGGCCGGCAGCGGTCTGGCTGCCGGCGCATACGGTGCTACAGCGGGCCCGGCCGAGGTCCTGGTCGAGGATGGCGACCGTCGTGGCGATCCCGACCGCAGAGGTACTCAGGACCTCGGTTTGCTGTTGCTACGGGTCTCGGTCGGCGCCTTGCTCATCAGCCACGGCCTGCAGAAGATGTTCGGCTGGTGGGGCGGCGAGGGTCTTAGCGGCTTCCGTGAGTATCTGACCGCCGTGGGCTTCCGCCACGTCGACATCCTGAGCTATGTCGGCGCCGGCGGCCTGATCGCTGCCGGGGTCCTGCTGGTGCTCGGGCTGTTCACGCCGATCGCGGCGGCGGGCACGTTGGCCTACCTGACCACGGCCATCCTGGCCGAAGTGATGGATGCCCACAACGACGCGCGGCTTTCGGCGTTCCTCACCGACGGGCACGAGTACGAACTAGTCGTGCTGTGCGTGGTCGCCGCCATCATCCTGATCGGCCCTGGCCGGTACGGGCTTGACGCCGGCCGCGGTTGGGCCCGTCGTCCGTTCATCGGATCGCTGGCTGCGCTGATCTTGGGCGCGGGCGCCGGCGTGGCGATATGGGTCCTGCTCAACGGCGCCAACCCGCTGGGGTAGAGCGCGAGTTCTCCACCGGTTGGTCGCGCTGATCGGGTGGGGCCGGCCGACCCGGCCGGCCGGTTCACTGTGCCCCCGTGCCGGACCGACCTGCTCATCACCTGTAGGGGTTGGGCACCCGGCCGCCGCTCGCCGATGTCAGCACCGGCAGCGTCGCGAACGTCACTGCCGGAAGTAACAGCTCACTGCCATCGTGGCGTTGCGCTCGAGCCCACGGCCGCCGGCCGAACCGCAGCCCGTCGATATCCTGCCAGCGGACCTTCTGGCTACCCAGCAGGGTTCGTGCGGTCACGTTTTCACGGTCTGCTGTCGTCCGGTAGCGCATGATCGCCAGCGACAGCACCACCGGAATGATGAGCAATAGCGCGAACCAACCAGGCCCAGCCATCACCAGCGACAACAGCCCGAACGTCAGCAGGCCGACGGCGAGATGCGCCATCGGCGAGATCCTGACGACGACCGGGGCCGACGCTGACTCTGAAGTGGAACCCATGCCGCCATCATCCCATCGCGCATCCGTCCGTGTGGGCCGCGACCATTCGGTGCGCGGCTGCGGACAGTGAATTTGACCTTTGGCCAGTTCGGCGGCTACCGTCGATTGCTATGCAGATCCCGGGATTGCTCGTTGGAAGCGCTTCGGCGCCGACATCGGTCGTAGTAATTGGGTTGCGCGTTGATGCCGCGCTAGCCCCGAGTCGGGTATAGCAACCACAGCATCGACGCGCAACCCTCGTACAGCCGCTGAGCTGACGGGGGTTTTTTCTTGCCCCAGCACCGATTTGAGACCCTGAAGACCGAATCACCGACGATTATCACCGACGATTATCACCGACGATTATCACCCACGATTCGAATGAACCAGAGGAACTAGAGTGAGCGCACCGACCACGCGACCACCCGAGCAGTCGGCTACGCCGGCGAACGGGAGTCACACCGCACCGGCAACCACTCCCGCGCAGCCGAAACGAGTAGCGCCCCATCAGATCACCGGGGCGGAGGCGGTGATTCGGTCGCTTGAGGAACTCGACGTCGACGTCATCTTCGGAATCCCGGGTGGCGCGGTCCTGCCGGTCTACGATCCGCTGTTCGATTCCCAGAAGCTGCGTCACGTCCTGGTCCGCCACGAGCAGGGTGGCGGCCACGCCGCCAGCGGGTACGCGCATGCCACCGGTCGGGTGGGGGTGTGCATGGCGACCTCCGGTCCGGGCGCCACCAACCTGGTGACCCCGCTGGCCGACGCTTACATGGACTCGATCCCGATGGTCGCGCTCACCGGGCAGGTCGGGCGTGCACTGATCGGGACGGACGCCTTTCAGGAGGCCGACATCTCCGGCATCACCATGCCGATCACCAAGCACAACTTCCTGGTCCGTAGCGGTGACGAGATCGCCCGCGTTATCGCCGAGGCGTTCCACATCGCGGCCAGCGGGCGGCCCGGACCGGTACTCGTCGACATTCCGAAGGACATACTGCAGGGGCAGTGCACCTTCAGTTGGCCGCCGAAGTTCGAGCTGCCCGGTTACAAGCCCAACACCAAGCCGCACAATCGGCAGATCCGCGAGGCCGCCAAGCTCATCGCGCAGGCACGCAAGCCGGTGCTTTACGTCGGCGGCGGCGTCATCCGCGGCGAGGCCACCGACCAGCTGCTCGATCTGGCCGAGCTGACCGGCATCCCGGTCGTGACCACGTTGATGGCTCGGGGAGCGTTCCCCGACAGCCACCCCCAGAACCTGGGCATGCCCGGCATGCACGGGACCGTGGCCGCGGTGGCCGGGCTGCAGCGCAGCGACCTGCTGATCGCGCTGGGTACCCGCTTCGACGACCGGGTGACAGGCAAGCTGGAATCGTTCGCGCCCGAGGCGAAAGTCATCCACGCCGACATCGACCCCGCCGAGATCGGCAAGAACCGCCATGCCGACGTGCCGATCGTGGGCGACGTCAAGGCAGTCATCACCGACCTGATCGCGGCGTTGCGCCGCGAACGGACGGCGGCGCCGGAGCCGGAACGGCGACATCAGGACATAGCCGAGATGGACGGCTGGTGGGAGTACCTGCGCGACGTGCAGTCGAGGTATCCGCTGAGCTACGGGCCGCAGAGCGACGGCAGCCTGTCGCCGGAGCTCGTGATCGAGTCACTCGGCAGAATCGCGGGGCCCGACGCCCTCTATGTCGCCGGCGTGGGTCAGCACCAGATGTGGGCAGCACAGTTCATCTCCTATGAGAAGCCCAAGACGTGGATCAACTCGGGCGGGCTGGGCACCATGGGCTTCGCGGTCCCCGCGGCCATGGGCGCCAAGATGGGCCGTCCGGAGGCCGAGGTGTGGGCCATAGATGGCGACGGCTGCTTCCAGATGACCAATCAGGAGCTGGCTACCTGCGCGGTCGAGGGTGTGCCGATCAAGGTTGCGGTGATCAACAACGGCAACTTGGGCATGGTCCGGCAGTGGCAGACCCTGTTCTACGGAGAGCGGTACAGCCAAACCGACCTGTCCACCCACTCCCATCGCATCCCGGACTTCGTCAAGCTGGCCGAGGCACTGGGGTGCGTCGGTTTGCGGTGCGAACGTGCCGAGGATGTGGCAGAGGTTATTGCCCAGGCCAGGGCGATCAATGACCGCCCGGTGGTGATCGACTTCATCGTCGGCGCAGATGCCCAGGTGTGGCCGATGGTTGCCGCGGGCACCAGCAACGACGAGATCCAAGCGGCGCAGGGAATTCGGCCACTGTTCGGCGATCCGGAGGAAGGACACGCATGAGCGGCCAAGGATCTCCCCGCACGCACACGCTTTCGGTGCTCGTTGAGGACAAGCCCGGTGTGCTGGCGCGGGTGGCGGCGTTGTTCGCCCGGCGCGGATACAACATCCAGTCGTTGGCTGTCGGGGCCACCGAACAGAAGGACCTGTCCCGGATGACCATCGTGGTCGATGTTGAGGAATCGCCACTGGAGCAGATCACCAAACAGCTCAACAAGCTGATAAACGTGATCAAGATCGTGGAGCAGGACGACGACAACTCCGTCGCCCGCGAGCTCACGCTGATCAAGGTCCGCGCAGGGGCAACCACCCGTAGTCAGGTCATCGAGGCGGTGAACCTGTTCCGCGCCAAAGTCGTTGACGTATCCAACGAATCGCTCACCGTCGAGGCGACCGGCACCCCGGAAAAGCTCGAAGCACTCCTGCAAATTCTCGAACCCTACGGAATCCGGGAAATCGCCCAATCCGGGGTGGTATCGCTTTCCCGCGGGCCCCGCGGTATCGGCACGTCCAAGTAAGAATCCTGAAAAGCAAAGAGAAGAAGGAAGATTAACGAAGATGGCAGTTGAGATGTTCTATGACGATGACGCGGACCTGTCGATCATCCAGGGGCGCAAGGTCGGCGTCATCGGCTACGGCAGCCAGGGGCACGCACACTCGCTGAGCTTGCGTGACTCGGGCGTTCAGGTGAAGGTCGGCCTCAAGGAAGGTTCGAAGTCTCGGGAGAAGGTCACCGAGCAGGGGTTGGAAGTGGACACTCCGGCAGCGGTCGCCAAGTGGGCCGATGTGATCATGATGCTGGCGCCCGACACCGCGCAAGCCGACATCTTCGCCAACGACATCGAACCAAACCTGAACGACGGTGACGCGCTGTTCTTCGGTCACGGCCTCAACATCCACTTCGATCTGATCAAGCCGCCGGCGACGGTGACGATCGGCATGGTCGCCCCCAAGGGCCCGGGGCACCTGGTGCGCCGGCAGTTCGTCGACGGCAAGGGCGTGCCGTGCCTGATCGCCGTTGACCAAGATCCCAAGGGGGAGGGGGAGGCGCTCGCGCTGTCCTACGCCAAGGCCATCGGCGGCGCCCGGGCCGGCGTTATCAAGACCACCTTCAAGGACGAGACCGAAACCGATCTCTTCGGTGAGCAGGCCGTGTTGTGTGGCGGCACCGAGGAACTCGTCAAGACCGGCTTCGAGGTCATGGTCGAGGCCGGCTACGCGCCCGAGCTCGCGTACTTCGAGGTGCTGCACGAGCTCAAACTGATCGTCGACCTGATGTACGAGGGCGGCATCGCGCGGATGAACTACTCGGTGTCCGACACTGCGGAGTTCGGGGGCTATCTATCGGGTCCCAGGGTCATTGACGCCGACACCAAGAATCGGATGAAGCAGATCCTCGGCGACATTCAGGACGGCACCTTCGTCCAGCGACTGGTCGCCAACGTCGCAGGCGGCAACAAGGAACTCGAGAAGCTGCGCAAGGAGAACGCCGAGCACCCGATCGAGGTGACCGGCAAGAAGCTGCGCGATCTGATGAGCTGGGTGGACCGCCCGATCACCGAAACCGCCTAGAAATCTGGCGATTTCGGCGTGTTTCTCTGCGGTGAGCGCAGACAAACACGCCGAAATCGCGAACTCAGGGGGACAGTGGCGGCATTTCTCTGATGCCGAACTCTCGCCGCAGCACGGTGCGGGCAGCGTAGAAGCCGGCCATGCCGTGCACTCCGCCGCCCGGTGGGGTGGCCGACGAGCACAGGTATGCCTTCGGTATCGGGGTCGACCACGGATTCCAGCGCAGTGCCGGGCCGGTGAGCGCACTGAACATGTTATTGCCGCCGACACCGATGTCGCCCCCGACGAGATTGGCGTTGTGGTCGGCGAGGTGCGCGGCCGGCACGCTGCGCACGCCGACGACCAGATCACGGAACCCGGGGGCGAAGCGCTCGAAGATGTCGGTGACTGTCTCCGCCATGTCCACCATGGAGCCCTGCGGAACATGGGCGTAGGTCCACAGCGGCCGACGGCCCTGCGCGTCGATCCGGCTGGGGTCAGCCAGGTGGGGAAGCGCGCCGAGCACCATCGGCCACTCGGGATGGCGGCCCTCGGCAATCTCTCGCTCGGCCAGCGCCATCATCGGTCGATCGCCGCCCAGGTGCAGGGTCGGAGTCTGCGCCAACCGCGAATCCCGCCACGGGACTTCCCCGGACAGCACGAAGTCGACCTTCGCGACGCCCGGCCCGTACCGATAGCGGCGGAGTGTGGCGGCATAGCGGGACGGCAACCGATCGCCGTAGATGCGTAACAATGCGGTTGGCGCGGTGTCGTAGAGCACCACGCCGGAAGGCGGGCGGGCGACATCCTCGCCGAGCGCCAGTGCCCCGCCGTGGGAACGCAGATCGGCGATCAGGGCGTCGGCGATGGCCTGCGAACCGCCGACGGGTATCGGCCAACCCACCGCATGCCCTAGCGTCGCCAGCATCAGACCCGCGCCCGCGGCCACCAGCGATGGCATGGGCGAGATCGTATGTGCCGCAACGCCAGTGAACAACGCACGGGCATCATCGCCTGCAAGAAGACGCCACGCGGCGCTGCCTTGTGCAAGTAAGCGCGGCGCGACCCGTAGCGCCGCGGGGATACTGGGGGGGATCGAACGTTTGTCGCCAAGCAACAAACCGACCACGCCGTCCCAGTCCGCCGCCAATGGGCCCAGCAGCCGCCGCCACGAGGCGCCGTCATCGAGTTCAGCGCACGTGCGCTCAATGTCGCGGTAACCGATCGCCGCCGAACGGTCCGGCAGCGGGTTTCCGTAGGACGCCTCGGGTACCGCCAGGGTCACGCCCCGGGCGGCTAGATCGAACTCGGCGAAGAAGGGCGACGCCAGCGCCAGTGGGTGCACCGCCGAGCAGATATCGTGCGAGACGTCTGGAAAGTCGGGATCAGGCAGGGTGCGCGCACCGCCTCCGGCCGTGGGCTGGGCCTCGATGACCCGTACCGAAAGGCCCGCCCTCGCGCAGATGACAGCGGCGGCCAGGCCATTGGGCCCGCTGCCGACAACAGTGATGTCCACCGGTGCCATTCTGCCCCGACCACCCGGCGTCATTCTCGCGCCCACCGCAGGCAAAGATTCTCCCGCCCTCCGCAGGGCAAGATTCTCCCGCCCTCCGCAGGGCAAGATTCTCCCGCCCTCCACCCGGCCAGGGCGGCCCATTAGGCTGTCCCGCGTGAGTTTGCCTGTTGTAGTAATCGCCGACAAGCTGGCCCAATCGACCGTGGAAGCTCTCGGCGACCAGGTCGAAGTCCGATGGGTTGACGGTCCTGACCGGGAGAAGTTGCTGGCAGCGGTCGTCGATGCCGACGCGCTGCTGGTGCGCTCGGCCACCACGGTCGACGCCGAAGTCCTCGCCGCGGCACCCAAGCTCAAGATCGTCGCTCGCGCGGGGGTCGGCCTGGACAACGTCGACGTCGACGCCGCCACCGCGCGCGGCGTCCTCGTGGTCAACGCCCCGACTTCGAACATCCACAGCGCCGCCGAGCATGCGCTGGCCCTCCTGCTGTCGGCGGCGCGCCAGATTCCGGCCGCCGATGCCACGCTGCGTGCGCGCACCTGGAAGCGGTCGTCGTTCTCCGGGACCGAGATCTTCGGAAAGACCGTCGGGGTCGTTGGACTCGGCCGCATCGGTCAGTTGGTGGCGCAACGGCTTGCGGCTTTCGGCGCGCACGTCACCGCCTACGACCCGTATGTGTCGCACGCGCGCGCCGCGCAGTTGGGCATCGAGTTGTTGACGCTCGATGAACTCCTCGGGCGCGCCGACTTCATCTCCGTGCACCTGCCCAAAACCCAGGAGACGGCGGGTCTGATCGGCAAGGACGCACTGGCCAAAACCAAGCCTGGCGTCATCATCGTCAACGCGGCCCGTGGCGGACTGATCGACGAAGCCGCGCTGTCCGAAGCCATCGCCAGCGGTCACGTACGCGGTGCAGGACTGGACGTGTTCTCCACCGAACCGTGCACCGATAGTCCGCTGTTCGGGCTGCCGGAAGTAGTGGTCACACCGCATCTGGGCGCCTCCACCGCCGAGGCTCAGGCCCGGGCGGGCACCGATGTCGCTGCCAGTGTGAAGCTTGCACTGGCCGGGGAGTTCGTACCGGATGCCGTCAACGTCGGCGGCGGCGTTGTCGGTGAAGAGGTGGCACCCTGGCTGGACCTGGTGCGCAAGCTGGGTCTACTGGTGGGGGTGCTGTCCAGCGAGCCGCCTGTGTCGGTGTCGGTTCAAGTGGAGGGTGAGCTGGCTTCCGGCGGACCTGGAGAAGTTGACATCCTGCGACTCTCCGCACTGCGCGGCCTGTTCTCGGCGGTGATCGAGGAACAGGTCACCTTCGTCAACGCGCCGGCGCTGGCAGCCGAGCGCGGAGTGGAGGCGTCGATCACCACCGCCTCGGAGAGCCCGAACCACCGCAGCATGGTCGACGTGCGCGCGGTAGCAGGCGATGGATCCACGGTGAATGTCGCGGGCACGCTGACCGGACCACAGCTCACCGAGAAGATCGTTCAGATCAACGGCCGCAACCTCGAACTGCGCGCCGAGGGCGTGAACCTGATCATCAACTACGACGACCAGCCCGGCGCGCTCGGCAAGATCGGCACCCTGCTGGGGTCGGCAGGAGCCAACATCCTTGCCGCTCAACTCAGTCAGGACGCCGATGGCGAAGGTGCGACGATCATGCTGAGACTGGACCGTCAGGTACCCGACGACGTTCTGTCGGCCATCGGTCGCGACGTCAACGCCGTCACACTGGAAGTGGTCGATCTGGCGTGACTTACCCAATGAAATTGGCCGTGATCGCCGGCGACGGCATCGGCCCGGAAGTCATCGGCGAGGCGCTCACGGTGCTTGACGCGGTGCTGCCCGGGGTGCAGAAAACCGAGTACGACCTCGGTGCCCGGCAATACCATGCGACCGGCGAGGTTCTGCCCGACTCGGTGCTCACCGAACTGAAGGGACACGACGCGATTCTGCTCGGCGCGATCGGAGATCCGTCGGTGCCCAGTGGACTGCTCGAACGCGGTCTGTTGCTGCGCGTCCGGTTCGAACTGGACCATCACATCAATCTGCGGCCGAGTCGGCTCTACCCCGGCGTGCAGAGCCCGCTGGCCGGAAACCCCGAGATCGATTTCGTGGTGGTCCGGGAGGGTACCGAGGGTCCGTACACCGGGAACGGCGGCGCCATCCGCGTCGACACGCCGCACGAGGTCGCCACCGAGGTGAGCGTCAACACGGCCTTCGGGGTCCGTCGGGTCGTGCAAGACGCGTTCGGCCGAGCGCAACAGCGGCGCAAGCATCTGACCCTGGTGCACAAGAACAACGTGCTCACCTACGCCGGGTCGCTGTGGTGGCGCACCGTGCAGGCGGTGGCGCCCGAATATCCCGAAGTCGACGTGGCCTACATGCACGTCGACGCCGCGACGATCCACCTGGTTACCGACCCGGGCCGATTCGACGTGATCGTCACCGACAACCTCTTCGGCGACATCATCACCGATCTGGCCGCTGCGGTGTGCGGTGGCATCGGGCTGGCAGCCAGCGGCAACATCGATGCCACGCACACGCATCCGCCGATGTTCGAGCCTGTGCACGGTAGTGCGCCGGACATCGCGGGCCAGGGCATCGCGGATCCGACGGCAGCCATCATGTCGGTGGCGCTGCTGCTGGCGCAGAAGGGCGAGCTCCGCGCGGCGGAGCGCGTCGACGTTGCCGTCGAGGATCATCTCGCGACGCGAGGTGACGCGTCGCTGTCGACATCCGCTGTGGGCGAGCGGATTCTGAGCAAACTCTAGGCATCGCGTGGTGATTTGGGTGTCGTTGGTCACGCTGGGCGTTACCAACGACACCCAAATCGCGGGAGGTTAGCGGCGTCGCGGGAGGTTAGCGGCGTCGCGGCCGGGCACCGGCACCGTGGGGATAGCCATCAGCGGGAACAGCGCGCACACCGCGAAGGCGGCCGGATAGCCGACGATGCCGATCAGACCGCCGAACAACGGCGGCACGATACCGGCGGTGAACAACTGGCTGGTGTTCTGGGTGCCCAGTGCCCGACCGCTCCAGAACGGCCCGGCGATCTCGGCAATCGCAGTGAAGGCCAACCCGTTGTCGGACACCGTGATCACGGATGCAGCCAGCATCAACGCGATGCTCAGCGGCGAGTCGAGCCAATCACTGAGTGCCAGTAGTGCCATCGACCCGGCAGCGGCGAACGCGATCGTCCGGATTGGTTTCAGCCGAGCGTCGAGTACATCGCCGGAACGCCTGAGCACATAGTCCGACCAGCGTCCCGCGGCGATCCGGCCACCGGCTCCGAGAAGCTGGGAGAACATCACCAACAGGCCCGCAGACTCTGGTGACCAGCCGTGTTCGCTGATGAGCCATACCAGGGTGAACGTCCACACCAGAACCTGGGGCACGACGAGCAGCACCGAAGCGAGGTGGATACGAAACAACAGTCGAGAGTTGCGATACGGGTTGGCGAGGTCGGATTCTGGAGCCTGCGCGCGCGGGAGGCGCGGCGGATCGACCACGGCCACCGCACATATCAGCGCCGACACCAGACACACGATCGCGGGAAACAGTAGTGCCGCCGAGACCCCGTGGTGTTCGGCCACCCGCGGGATGACCAGCGCGCCGACGCCCACCCCCAGGGGTTGGGCGGTCTGCCGGATGCCCATGACAAGTCCGCGTTGCTCGGCTGCGAACCAGCCGACCACCAATCGCCCGCTTGCGGTGTTGCTGCTCGCGGCGGCCATTCCGCCGAGAAACAGAAATGCGCTCACAGCGACCAGGGACTGCACGGACGCAGCGGCAAAGGCAGCCGCAGCGGTGAGCAACGAGCCCAGCGTCAACACGAACCGCTCACCCACGCGGTCGACCACGTACCCCCAGGCGATGAGCGTCACCACCATGCCCAGGCTGGGCATGGCCGAGATCAGTGCGGCCTCGGCCAGGTCGAGCCCGCGCTCGCTGTTCAGGGCCGGGATGAGAAACGCCACACCGTTGATGAATACGTTCGCACACAGCGTTGCCGACAGCGCGATCACCAGCATCGACCAGCGCCTGACGTGGCTTATGGGCGAGACGGGCACGGCGCCATCGTCGCACAGACGTCTCATAGCGCTGAACTGCAATCTCATTGAGTGAGAAGGATGGGGTAACCGCACTCAGTGTTCCGGTGGGCCTGTGGCGGCCGGAGGCGAAGCTGGGGCACTACGCTAGGGCAATGCGCCTCGGCCGAATCGCCAGCCCCGACGGGGTCGCCTTCGTCAGCATCGAAGGTGACCCCAGTGAGGCCGTCTGCAAGGAGATCGCTGAGCACCCGTTCGGCAACCCCACCTTCACCGGCCGGGCTTGGCCGCTGGCCGACGTCCGACTGTTGGCCCCCATCCTGGCGAGCAAAGTGGTGTGCATGGGCAAGAACTACGCCGCGCACGCCGCGGAAATGGGCGGCACCGCGCCCGAGGATCCGGTGATCTTCCTCAAGCCCAATACGGCGATCATCGGCCCGAATACGCCGATCCAGTTGCCGGCCGAGGCCTACCCAGTGCATCACGAAGGAGAGTTGGCCGCGGTGATCGGCCGGCCCTGCAAGGATGTGCCCGCATCCCGGGCCGCGGAGAACATCCTGGGATACACCATCGCCAACGACGTATCGGCGCGTGATCAGCAGAAAAAAGACGGCCAGTGGATGCGGGCCAAAGGCCACGACACCTTCTGCCCGGTAGGGCCGTGGATCGTCACCGATCTGGACCCCAGTGATCTGGACCTGCGCACCGAAGTGAATGGCCGGACGCGCCAGCATTCCAATACTGCGCTGATGATTCATGACATCGGCGCAATCATCGAGTGGGTCTCGGAGGTGATGACCTTGCTTCCGGGTGATCTCATCCTTACCGGAACACCTGAAGGGGTCGGTCCGATCGAGGACGGAGACACTGTCAGCGTCACCATCTCGGGAATCGGAACACTCACCAACCCCGTTGTGCGCAAAGGACTTAAAGGAAACAAGTGACCGACGAAAATGTTCGGGTCAGATTCTGCCCATCGCCGACCGGCACGCCGCACGTCGGGCTGGTTCGGACCGCCCTGTTCAACTGGGCCTATGCCAGGCACACCGGCGGAACGTTCGTCTTCCGCATCGAAGACACCGACGCGCAGCGTGACAGTGCCGACAGTTACGCTGCGATCCTCGATGCGCTGCGCTGGTTGGGTCTGGATTGGGATGAAGGCCCCGAGGTCGGCGGACCCTACGAGCCCTACCGGCAGTCTCAGCGTTCCCAGATCTACCGTGATGTGCTCGATCAGCTAGTCGCCGCCGGCGAGGCCTACGAGGCGTATTCGACCGCGGCCGAGGTCGAGGCCCGGCACCTGGCCGCGGGGCGCAACCCCAAACTCGGCTACGACAACTTCGACCGCGACCTGACCGCGCAGCAGCGCGCCGAGTTTCGGGACGGGGGCCGCAGTCCGGTGCTGCGGCTTCGGATGCCAGATGCCGACCTTTCCTGGGTCGATCTGGTGCGCGGCGAGACGACCTTCCCGGCCGGCTCGGTACCGGACTTTGCCCTGACGCGTGGCAGCGGAGATCCGTTGTACACCTTGGTCAATCCGGTCGATGACGCGCTGATGAAGATCACTCATGTATTACGCGGCGAGGACATCATGCCGTCCACCCCGCGTCAAATCGCCTTGTACCAGGCGCTGATCCGAATTGGGGTTGCCGATCAGGTACCCCAATTCGCCCATTTGCCAAGTGTTCTGGGGGAGGGAAACAAGAAACTCTCGAAACGAGATCCCCAGTCCAACCTGTTCCTGCACCGCGACCGTGGCTTCATTCCCGAGGGTCTGCTGAACTATCTGGCGTTACTGGGGTGGGGTATCGCCGACGATCACGATGTTTTCAGCCTCGCTGAGATGGTTTCCGCCTTCGATGTGGTCAACGTCAATTCGAATCCGGCACGTTTCGATCAGAAGAAGGCCGACGCGATCAACGCCGAGCAAATCCGTCTGCTGGACAAAAATGAGTTCGTCGGGCGCCTTTCTGATTTCTTCACCGCGCACGGCCACCGCACGGGTTTGGCTGACGCGTCCTTCGCGGAGGCGGCGGAGTTGGTCCAGACCCGCATCGTGGTGCTCAGCGACGCATGGGAACTGCTCAAGTTCCTCAATGATTCGGAGTTCGGGCTCGACGAGAAAGCGGCGGCCAAGGAGCTGCGTCCCGACGCCGCACCGGTGCTGGGCGCTGCACTGGCCGCGCTCGAGGCGGTCCAGCGGTGGACGAGCACCGCGATTGAGGAGGCACTCAAGACGGCGCTGGTGGAGGGCCTGGGGCTCAAACCCCGCAAAGCGTTCGGCCCGGTTCGGGTAGCTGCGACTGGTTCGTCGGTGAGCCCGCCGCTCTTCGAATCGCTGGAGTTGCTCGGCCGCGACCGCAGTCTGGATCGGCTACGAGCCGGCCGCGAGCGCGCCGCCGCCAGATCCACGGAGCAGTGAGGGAACCAGCATCGAAGGTTTGATACTGTGCACCTCGGTCCGCCAAAAGGCGCAATGCGGTCCAGCCGCGCCGCGTCGGGTCGAGAAATGGCTTGTGACCAGCGGTGACAGGCTTCTCATGGGGTATGGTGTAATTGGCAACACAGCGGTTTCTGGTACCGCCATTCTAGGTTCGAGTCCTGGTACCCCAGCCAACCTGAGAGATTAGGTCAGTATTCTTGGCTGAGCTATGCTTGCCAACCGGAAATAGTTCTGGCCCCCGTCGTCTAGCGGCCTAGGACGCCGCCCTCTCACGGCGGTAGCGTGGGTTCGAATCCCATCGGGGGTACTCACCGTCCCAAAGCCCAACTCAGCGATCAGCTCCCAGGGCAGGCCGCTCCAGTTCTCATAGTCGGCGCGTCAGCGCATCGGCGGCGGCCACCAGGTCGCTGGCCCACCGGGCGCCCGGACGCCGACCCATCCGGTCGATCGGACCCGACACCGATACGGCGGCGATCACCGCGCCGTGCGCGTCGCGGACCGGCGCGGACACGCTGGCCACGCCTGGCTCGCGTTCAGCCGCGCTCTGGGCCCACCCCCTCTTGCGTACCTCGGCCAATGCTCGGTCGGAAAACGTCGCGGTCGGCAGCACCGCCTGCTGGGTCGCGACATCGGCGTAGGCAAGGAGCACCTTGGCGCCGGATCCGGCGTTCATCGGAAGCCGCGCTCCGACCGGCACCGTATCGCGAAGTCCGGCAGGCGGTTCCAGGGCAGCGATGCAGATTCGTGCGGTGCCCTCTCGCCGGTATAGCTGAACGCTCTCTCCGGTGAGCTCTCGCAAACGGGGCAGTACCGCGGCACCGGCGGAGAGCAGCGGATCTTTGATTTGTCCGGCGAGCTCGGTGACCGCAGGGCCGAGGCGCCATTGCCCGTCCCCGTCACGGGCCAGCAGCCGGTGTGCTTCCAGCCCGACGGCCAGCCGGTGGGCTGTCGCTCGCGGCAGGTCGGTGCGTTCGCAGAGATCGGCCAGACCGCACGGGGACTGGGCGACCGCGTGCAGCACCCCCACGGCTTTGTCCAGCACGCCGATACCGCTATCCTGTCTCACACCGAGATACTAGCGTCCCAGAATGTGAGACAGTAGAGATGGCCATCGCGAACCAGCCCCGCACCCTCGCCGAGAAGGTGTGGAGCGAGCATGTCGTCGTACCCGGGGCCGGTGAAGGCGCTTCGCGTGAGCCAGATCTGATCTACATCGACCTGCACCTCGTCCACGAGGTCACGAGTCCTCAGGCTTTCGACGGATTGCGGCTGGCCGGCCGGCCGGTCCACCGGCCGGATCTGACAATCGCCACCGAAGATCACAACGTGCCGACGATCGACATCGACCAGCCGATCGCCGACGTGGTCTCGCGGACTCAGGTGGAGACACTTCGCCGCAACTGCGAGGAGTTTGGCGTCAGGCTGCACCGGATGGGTGATCTCGAGCAGGGCATCGTGCACATCATCGGGCCGCAGCTCGGGCTGACCCAACCCGGCATGACTGTCGTGTGCGGGGACAGCCATACCTCCACCCATGGCGCGTTCGGGGCGCTGGCAATGGGGATCGGCACCTCGGAGGTCGAGCATGTGCTGGCCACCCAGACGTTGTCACTAAGGCCCTTCAAGACGATGTCCGTCAATGTCGACGGCGTTCTTCCGGCCGGGGTGAGCGCCAAGGATGTCATCCTCGCCGTCATCGCCAAGGTCGGGACCGGCGGAGGCCAGGGATATGTGATCGAATACCGCGGCAGCGCCATCGAATCGCTCTCGATGGAGGGCCGGATGACTATCTGCAACATGAGCATCGAAGCGGGCGCCCGTGCGGGGATGGTCGCGCCCGACGAGACGACGTTCGAGTTCCTGGCCGGTCGGCCCCATGCCCCCAAAGGGGCCGAATGGGACGCCGCTATCGAGGCGTGGAGCTCGCTGCGTACCGACGAGGGCGCCGAATTCGACGCCGAGGTCCACCTTGACGCCTCGACTCTGAGCCCGTTCGTGACTTGGGGAACGAACCCGGGGCAGGGGGTTCGACTTGCCGATTCGGTTCCCGATCCTGAGTTGATGGTCGACGAGGGTGAACGGCAGGCCGCCGAAAAGGCGTTGGCCTACATGGACCTTCGCGCCGGTACTCCCATGCGGGACATAACTGTGGACGCGGTGTTCGTCGGTTCCTGCACCAACGGCAGGATCGAGGATCTGCGTGTGGTCGCCGATGTGCTGCGCGGCCGCACGGTGGCCCCCGGAGTCCGGGTGCTGATCGTGCCCGGGTCCATGCGGGTGCGCGCCCAAGCTGAATCCGAGGGGTTGGGCGAGATTTTCACGGCCGCGGGTGCGGAATGGCGGCAGGCGGGCTGTTCGATGTGCCTGGGAATGAACCCCGACCAACTTTCGCCCGGTCAGCGGTGCGCGTCGACGTCCAACCGCAATTTCGAGGGCAGGCAAGGCAAAGGCGGCCGCACGCACCTGGTGTCGCCGGCGGTTGCCGCGGCCACCGCAGTCCGCGGCACGCTCTCCTCGCCGGTCGATCTGCAGTAGTGGCGAACGCCGGAATCAAGCATTTACACCCGACAGGAGACTGTGATGGAAGCCTTCCGTACCCATGCCGGGATCGGCGTGCCGCTACGCCGCTCCAATGTCGATACCGATCAGATCATCCCAGCGGTCTACTTGAAGCGCGTGACCCGAACGGGATTCGAGGACGGTCTGTTCGCGGCCTGGCGAACCGACCCATCGTTCGTGCTCAATCAGTCGCCGTACGACCAAGGCTCGGTTTTGGTGGCCGGGCCGGATTTCGGCACCGGTTCGTCTCGCGAACACGCTGTCTGGGCGCTCATGGACTTCGGTTTCCGGGTCGTGATCTCGTCTCGGTTCGCCGATATCTTCCGCGGCAACGCCGGTAAGACAGGGCTGCTGGCGGCAGAAGTCGCACAGGACGACGTGGAGTTGTTGTGGAAAATCATCGAGCAGCAGCCCGGTCTGGAAATCACTGTGAATCTACAAGATCGGACCGTCGCTGCGGGAACGGTCATGGTGCCGTTCAACATTGACGACTACACCGCGTGGCGGCTGCTCGAGGGGCTGGACGACATAGCCCTTACGCTGCGGAAACGCGATCAGATCGAGGTCTACGAGGGTCAACGGCCCGGGTGGAAACCGCGCACTTTGCCAGCCTGAGAAGCCGCTTCGCCGGCTGAAATTGCCCCTCTCCGATTTGCTTTTGGCGGTCTCTGACAGGAGGCCAAGGGCGGCAAGCGGATTGAAAATAGTTCGCTGGCTTGGCCTGAAATTGCGCGTGGCTCTTGGAAATCAGTACTCAATGGGTTTACCGTGTGCTCTAGTGGGTTCAAAGAGGACCACTTGCATTCGGAGGGTTTGCATGAATAAAGCAGAGCTCATCGACGTACTCACGGATAAGTTGGGGACGGATCGTCGGCAAGCAACTTTGGCGGTTGAAAATGTCGTTGACACCATAGTGCGCGCGGTTCACAAGGGTGAGAGCGTGACAATCACCGGCTTCGGCGTTTTCGAGCAGCGTCGTCGTGCCGCCCGCGTAGCGCGCAACCCGCGCACCGGTGAGACGGTGAAGGTCAAGCCCACCTCCGTGCCGGCGTTTCGTCCGGGCGCTCAGTTCAAGGCCGTTGTCTCTGGCGCGCAGCGCCTCCCGGCGGATGGCCCGGCAGTGAAGCGTGGCGTGACGGCGGGACGCACCGTGCGTAAGGCCGCGGCGAAGAGGGCCGCGAAGAAGGCTGCGGTGAAGAAAGCCGTGAAGAAGTCCGCGGTGAAGAAAGCTGCGGTGAAGAAGGCGGTGAAGAAGGCTCCGGCCAAGAAGGCTGCCAAGAAGGCTCCGGCCAAGAAGGCTCCGGCCAAGAAGGCTGCGG
>NZ_JBMYXC010000001.1:108638-174106 GCF_049608025.1 Mycobacterium sp.
CGGCCAAGAAGGCTGCGGTGAAGAAGGCTGCCAAGAAGGCTCCGGCCAAGAAGGCTGCGGTGAAGAAGGCTGCCAAGAAGGCTCCGGCCAAGCGCGGTCGCAAGTAGTCAACGCATCAAACACGCCGCGGATCCACAGGACCCGCGGCGTGTTTGTGTGTCCGGCGGTCGCTAGAACTCAGCTCAGCGGGCCCGGAAGGGTGAATTCCTCTGCCGCGTCACTTCTTCGGAGCCAGCGGGCTGCCGATGTGGTCAGCGGCTATCAGCCGGCCACCGGAGAGCGACATGACCCACGTGCTGCCCTTGCGGTTGCGTGATTTGTCCGGCCGGACACCATCGCGTTCACACCACCATGCGATGAGATCGGGAATCACCTTCCCCTGAGTGCAGATCACCGGGTTGGCCGACGTCGCCGCGATCTTCAGAATGCGCTGTCGGGTCGCCTTGCGGTTGTCCGCATACGCCTCCTCGGTGAGCTTTGGTTCCATGCGGATCGTCGCCCCTAGTTCCTCCGCCAGCGGATCCAACGTCTGCCGGCACCTCACGCGGTCTGCCGCGAACAATTCGCCCGCCCCGAATGAGAGGAGCTGCCCGACCAGCGACTCAGCCTGCGCCCGACCGTGCTTATCCAGGGGACGCCTCCGGTCGTCCCCGTTGTATCTGGCTTTCCTTCCCGCGGTGGCATGGCGAACGATCATCACTGTCTGGGTATCGGCGGGCGACTTCACGAAGCGGCGCAGCACTTTGCGATCGAGCCGATAGGTTAACGCCGTCATCGCTTCCTCAGCCGGGAGCCATTGGAGGTCGTCGACCTCGTCATTGACGCTGAACTGCCCGCTGACGCAATGTGCTGCCCAATAGCGCACAGTTTTGACGCCTTGATCGACGGGATAACTCACGGTGGCCAAGCGCCGACCGAGATGAGCATGAAAGCCTGTTTCTTCCTTGATCTCGCGGACGGCGGTCACCGGTTCCGTCTCACCGGGATCGACCTTGCCTTTGGGTAACGACCAGTCTCCGTACCGCGGGCGGTGGATGATGGCGACTTCGGGCGTGCCGAGGGGTTCGCGAGGCCGCCACAACACAGCGCCGGCGGCGAGCAGCGGATTCTTGGCCAAGGCCGTAGCCGGTTGGTTCTGTTTAGGCACCTCGGCTCCTAAGCATCCGACGCGGGAAGATTCCGCTGGGCGCTGTGCTCGCCCCACTTCCTCCCTGGCTACCGATGGCGATGGCTTTCCATCAACGACACCTGGTGGTCGCGAACGGTCTTACCCTCGTGAGGCGATGCCGTCCAGTGTCCGTCTGCGCCGAGCTCCCAACAGCGGGTCTGTGGGTCCGTTGCCGAATCGAAGAGGTCATTCAGTTGCGCGGTCAAACGCGGATCCTTGACTTGAGCCATCACTTCCACCCGCCGGTCGAGATTACGATGCATCATGTCGGCGCTACCGATCCAGTATTCATCGATGGCGTTGAAGTTGATGATCCGCGAATGTTCAAGGAATTGGCCGAGAATCGAGCGCACTCTGATGTTCTCCGAGTAGCCGGTCGCTCCGGGACGCAGCGCGCAGATTCCCCGAACCACCACATCCACATGCACGCCGGCCTGCGATGCGCGGTAGAGCGAATCAATGACCTGCTCGTCGACCAACGCGTTGGCTTTCATTCGTATTCGGCCCTCGGCACCGTCACGGGTGGCTGCGATCTCGCGCTCGATTCGCTCGACTATCCCTTTGCGTACGCCGTACGGAGCGACCAGCAGGTTGCGGTAGGACTCCTTGCGGGAGTATCCGGTGAGCGAGTTGAAGAGGTCGGTGAGGTCGGCGCCGATGTCGGGTGCGGCGGTCAGCAGGCCGATGTCCTCGTACAGTCGCGCAGTTTTGGGGTTGTAGTTACCGGTGCCGATATGGCAGTACCGACGGATCGTGGAGCCGTCGCGACGGACCACCAGGCATGTCTTGCAGTGCGTCTTCAAGCCGACGAGTCCGTACACCACATGTACGCCGGCCTGTTCGAGCGCGCGCGCCCACTTGATGTTGGCTTGCTCGTCAAACCTGGCCTTGATCTCGACGAGCGCGACGACCTGCTTGCCGGCTTCGGCAGCGTCGATGAGCGCGTTGATGATCGGTGAGTCGCCCGATGTGCGGTACAGGGTCTGCTTGATCGCCAGCACGTTGGGATCGGCGGCGGCCTGCTCGAGGAAGCGCTGCACGGTGGTTGAGAAGGAGTCGTACGGGTGGTGGACCAGAACATCTCCTTCACGCAGAGTAGAGAAGATGCTCTTGGGCGTTTCACGTTCACCGAACGCCGGCGGAGTGGCCGGCACGAACGGCGGATCTTTGAGCGCCGGCCGATCGACACCGTAGACCTGCCAGAGCGACGAGAGGTCCAACAAGCCCGGGACTTCGACGACATCGCCCGGCGCGACGTCGAGTTCACGCAACAACAACTCGAGCATGCCCTCGGTCATGTCGTCGGAGACTTCAAGCCGCACGGGGGAGCCGAAGCGCCGACGCGCTAATTCACGCTCCAGTGCCTGCAGCAGATCCTCATCGCGATCTTCCTCCACCTCGAAATCCGCGTTGCGGGTGATGCGGAATGCGTGATGCTCGACGATCTCCAGGCCGGGGAACAGCACCGACAGGAACGCAGCGATCAACTCTTCCATCGGAAGGAAGCGAACGACATTCGGTGTGTCTTTGCGGCTGAACAACTCCACGAATCGGTCGACGTTGTCGGGAACCTTGATTCGGGCGAAGTGCTGGCCGCCGTCATGGGGGTGTTTGACCGTGATGGCCAGGTTCAGGCTCAGACCGCTGACGAACGGGAACGGGTGCGCGGGGTCGACTGCCAGCGGTGTCAGCACCGGGAACACCTGCTCATGAAAATAGGTCGAAAGCCGGCGACGTTCTGCCTCATCGAGTTCGGCCCAGGTCACGATGAAGATGCCCTCATTGGCCAGCGCGGGCCGAACCCCGTCGAGGAACACGTGCGCATGGCGGCTGGCGATCTGCTGGGTCAGTTCGCTGATCTGCCGCAGCTGCTCACGGGGCGAGAGTCCGTCGGCGGACCGGACAGAAAGTCCCATCTCGTCTCGTCGCTTGAGGCCGGCGACGCGGACCATATAGAACTCGTCGAGATTCGAGGCGAAGATCGCGAGGAACTTCGCGCGTTCCAGCAGAGCCAGCGATGGGTCGGCAGCGAGTGCGAGTACCCGGGCGTTGAAGTCGAGCCAGCTCAGCTCGCGGTTGAGGTAGCGGTCATCGGGCAGCGGGTTATCGACGGTGGGCGACGTCGCGGCCGGCGGGGCTTCGGGTGCCGAGTCGGCCGGACCGGCCAGCACCGGCTGAGCGGCGGTTGTCTCCGATGTTTCCGAGCTGTTGGGCCGGGTCCGGGTTTCGGTCATGTCTGTGATGATTCCCTATCGGAGGGTGCTCTTGCCACAGGTGTGGTTGATCGATAACCCCGCCAATTCTTCATGGTCATTTGCTCCGTCCGATGGCATGGGTTGTTGCTGACCCGATGCCGAGCACTTGAGCGGCGATCAAGTCCTCGGGCGTGTCGATGTCGCAGCGCAGCCCCGGCCATGCACCGGTCAGCTCGATCGCCCCTGAACGACGATGGCGCTCTGCGGAATCTGCACCGAAGCTCGGGTCGAGTGCGGCCCCGAAGGACAGCAGTGCCGAGGTGCCGGTGCCGTGGCGATCAGCCACGAAGCTACGTGGTCGACCCCGCGCTGCGGCGATCGCCTCAGCGAGTTCCTCGGCCCGCAGCGCCGGTAGGTCCCCCTGCAGCACAACGATGTTCGCCGTTCGCCTGCGCACCATGGCATCGGCCGCGAGCAGAGCGTTGTTGAGCGGATCGCGATGGCCCTCCGGTGTCGGGTCGGTGAGCACCAGAGCGCCCAGCTTTTCCGCGGCTGCGGCGGCCGTCCTGTCGGGGGTGACGACGGTCACCGACTGCAACGCCGTCACGGCTGAGGCTGCGTGGATCGTGTCGACCAGCATCGCGAGCACGATGTGTTCTCGATTCGCCGTCGAGAACAATGGCGCCAATCGCGTCTTGGCCGCTGTGAGCCGCTTCACCGCGATCACCAGGCCGATGTCGGCGCACGCAGCATGCGGTAGCTCGGCCGTGCCGTCGGTCATACCGCTCACAAGTGCCATCCTGCCAGCCGGCTTGTCCGGATCGGGTGGGATGGCCGCGCTCCTCAACGCGGCTCGTGCCTCGCCGCTTGATCGTCGCCCGGCGGGGTGGGATGGCCGCGCTCCTCAACGCGGCTCGTGCCTCGCCGCTTGATCGTCGCCCGGCTAATCTGAAACCGTGGTTACGGCGGCAGTGATGGGTGCGGGGGCATGGGGGACGGCCTTGGCGAAGGTGCTGGCCGATGCCGGTAACGACGTCAGGCTGTGGGCCCGCCGGCCCGAACTGGCCGACGAGATCAACCGCACTCATCGAAATGCCGGCTATCTCGAGGCGCCGCTTTCCGAGTCCATCCGCGCCACCAGCGACCACACCGATGCGCTCCAGGGTGCGTGCACGGTGCTGCTGGCCGTGCCCTCGCAGACCCTGCGCGCCAATCTCACTCAGTGGAAGGATGCGATCGGCGCCGACGCCACCCTGGTGAGCTTGGCCAAAGGCATCGAGTTGGAGACGCTGTTGCGAATGAGTCAAGTCATCGGGCAAGTAGCCGGCGCCGACTCGCAGCGAGTCGCGGTCGTCTCGGGGCCGAACCTGGCCAGTGAGGTCGCACAGAAGCAGCCCACCGCAACCGTCGTGGCGTGCAGCGACTCGGGGAGAGCAGTCACGATCCAGCGGGCGCTTGCGACCGGCTACTTCCGGCCCTACACCAACGCCGACGTCATCGGCGCTGAAGTCGGCGGCGCCTGCAAGAACGTCATCGCTCTGGCATGTGGGATGGCCGCGGGTTGCGGGCTCGGCGAGAACACTGCGGCGGCCATCATCACCCGGGGTCTGGCTGAAATCATGCGGTTCGGCATCGCGTTGGGAGCCAAGCCCGCCACCCTGGCTGGGCTCGCCGGCATCGGAGATCTCGTCGCCACGTGCATGTCGTCCCATTCGCGCAATCGTTCCTTCGGTGAACGGCTGGGCAGCGGAGGCACCATGTCGGCCGCGCTCGCGGCGACGGGCGGCCACGTCGCCGAAGGGGTCACGTCGTGCGAATCGGTGCTGGCGCTGGCATCCAGCTACGACGTCGAGATGCCACTCACCGAGGCGGTGCACGGCGTATGCCACCGCGCCCTGTCCGTCGACGATGCGGTGGCGCTGTTGCTCGGCCGTACCACCAAGCCGGAATAGGCGCATGGCCGGCACTTACGGAGACTCCACACGCAGTGTCAAAGCCGTTGGTGTAGAACCGATCCCGGGTGGCCCCGTCGCCTCGGCGCCAGTGCCGGCGGCCGCCTACCACCTTCCGCCCGACGAAGACGATTCACTGGACAGCTACGGTCGCAGGTCGAATCCGACGTGGCGCCAACTGGAATCGGCGCTCGCTCAGCTCGAGGGGGCTGCCGCGGCACTGACGTTCGGCTCCGGCATGGCCGCTATCACGTCGGTCTTGCGGACCGTCGCCACACCTGGCCGCAAGGTCGTCGTACCCGCCGACGGCTACTACCAGGTGCGTGCCTACGCGAACGAATATCTCGCACCCAGAGGCGTGACGGTGGTCGAGGCGAGATGCGCCGAGATGTGCTCTGCCGCTGGACACATTGGCCCCGACGATGTGGTGCTGGCCGAATCGCCGTCGAATCCGGGGCTCGACGTGGTCGATCTGCATCGACTGGCGATGGCGTGCCGCTCCCGCGGCTCGATTCTGGTCGTCGACAACACCACCGCCACTCCACTGGGGCAGCAACCGCTGTCGCTGGGCGCCGACCTTGTGGTGGCCAGTGCGACCAAGGCCCTGGCCGGACACCACGACGTGCTGGCCGGCTACGTCGCGGGCAGCCAGCCCGAAATGATGGGGCGGCTGCAGCGCGAACGACTGCTCTCGGGACCCATCCTGGGTGCCTTCGAGGCGTGGCTGGTGTTGCGCAGCCTCGGAAGCCTCGGACTGCGTTTCGAACGGCAATGTCAGAATGCCGCTGCGGTAGCTCTCATGTTGCGCTCCCACCCGGCGGTGCGGGCCGTCCGCTACCCCGGTCTGCCCGGGGATCCGTCGCACGCGATCGCCTCGACACAGATGCGTCGATTCGGCGGCGTGGTCGCTGTTGAGTTGGTCAGCGCGACGGCGGTGCACGAACTGGTCAGCAGAAGCGCATTGCTGGTCGCAGCGACGAGCTTCGGCGGAATCCACTCCTCGGTGGACCGTAGGGCCAGGTGGGGAGATCCGGTGCCGGACGGATTCGCCCGGCTCTCGCTGGGCATCGAGGACACCGACGACCTGCTCAGCGACATCGAGCAAGCGCTGGAGCCCGCTTGACCACGCGCTGACACGCTCCCCGCCGGCGAATCGGCGCACGGACGGTAATCTCTCTAGGCTGTGAGTGCCCGCATCCGCGTTGGCGTCGTTTATGGCGGACGCAGTTCTGAACACGCGATCTCGTGTGTCTCGGCAGGCAGCATCTTGCGCAACCTGGACCCGGCCCGTTTCGAGGTGGTCGCGGTGGGGATGTCGTCGCGGGGCTCTTGGGTTCTCACCGATGGGCGGCCCGAGACGCTGGCCATCACCGACGGCGTCTTGCCCGAGGTCGGCGAATCGTCGGGTACCGCACTTTCGCTGGCTGCCGATCCGACCAGGCGTGGCCAGTTGCTGTCACTGGGTGAGGGGGCACAAGACCTGCTGGCCACCGTCGACGTGGTCTTCCCGGTACTTCACGGACCTTACGGCGAAGACGGGACGATCCAGGGCCTGCTGGAGCTCGCCGGCGTCCCGTACGTCGGCGCGGGAGTGCTGGCCAGCGCGGCCGGGATGGATAAGGAGTTCACCAAGAAGTTGCTCGCCGCCGACGGTTTGCCGATCGGCGACCAGGTGGTGTTACGTCCCCAGCAGGCCACCCTGACGCCGGAGGATCGGGAACGTCTTGGGTTGCCGGTGTTCGTCAAGCCTGCGCGCGGAGGCTCGTCCATCGGGGTGAGCCGGGTGGCCGACTGGGAATTCGTTGCCGGCGCCATCGAAATGGCCCGTGAGCACGACCCCAAGGTCATCGTCGAGGCCGCAGTGCCCGGGCGAGAGCTGGAATGCGGTGTCCTGGAGTTCCCCGACGGTCGGATCGAGGCCAGCACCGTCGGCGAGATCCGGGTCGCCGGAGTACGCGGGCGCGAGGACGGGTTCTACGACTTCGAGACCAAGTACCTCGATGACGCCGCGGAACTCGACGTGCCGGCGAAGGTCGACGACGTCGTCGCAGCCCAGGTCCGGGGGCTCGCGATCCGCGCTTTCCGCGCCATCGATTGTCAGGGGTTGGCCCGGGTGGACTTCTTCCTGACCGAGAATGGGCCCGTCATCAACGAGATCAACACGATGCCGGGGTTCACCACCATCTCGATGTACCCGCGGATGTGGGCAGCCAGCGGCGTAACCTATCCGACGCTGCTCGCGACGATGATTGACACGGCGATTGCCCGCGGGACCGGGTTACGTTAGCTGCCGGCGGTCAGCGTGCAGGTGCGGGATCGACCTTGCTCGCGGGGAGTTCGTTCGCGATCACCGTCGAGATGATCTGGATGGGAGTCGGGCCCGAGCCGGCAGGCAAAGTCAGCGCTACGTAGACGGGCCGGTCGACGGCGAACCAGGTGCTCCGTCCTTCGCCTGCCCCATCGGCCACCTTGAACCATTGGACGGCGTCGACCATCTGAACCGGCGCGCCCACAACGAACTCCAGGGGACGGTCAAGCCCGCAGCGCAGAATGAGCGGCTCGCTCCCACCCTCGGTCTGCCACGCCGCGGCTCCCGGCGGAGCCGGCTCCATCACGGTCGCGCGAGAATATTCGCCGAGCTGTTCAGGCAGCGCAGCGGTCAGCGCGTGGCACTCCGGGCCCTCGGCCTGTGGAGCGGGCGCAGAGGCGATCACGACCGGAGTCTGTGCCGGTGGGCGCTGCAGGACAGTGGCGAGGGCCAGGACCACCCCGACGGCGCCAACGGCGACGACCAGTGCTGCGATCAGGAAATACCGGTGCGGGCCGTCGCCGGGCCGGCTGTCCATCACGCGAAAGTCCCGACCACGCCCGCAATCCCTCCATCTGGCTGCATAGACTCCACGCCGCGGGACCAAACGTACCGCAGGCAGGCCGCGCGTCCAGGCACCGGAATGCACCGGAATACACCGGGAGGAGCCGGAAGAATGGCAGACGGACCTGACATGCCGTGCGATCACCCCGACGATTCGCTGGCCGGGGTGGGTGAGTTCGCGGTCATCGACAGGGTGGTGGCCGGGCGGCAGCAGCCCCCGCTGGTGCTGCTCGGCCCTGGAGATGATGCGGCGGTGGTCGCATCGGTGGACGGCAGGACCGCGGTCAGCACCGACATGTTGGTCGAAGGCCGCCACTTCCGGCTTGACTGGTCCAGCCCGCACGATATCGGCCGAAAAGCCATTGCGCAGAACGCCGCTGACATCGAGGCGATGGGCGGTCGCGCCACGGCTTTCGTCGTCGCGTTCGGCGCCCCCGGTGACACCGCGACGGCCCGTGCGATCGAGCTGTCGGATGGAATGTGGCACGAGGCTGGGCTGATGGGCGCGGGCATCGTCGGTGGCGACATGGTGCGGGCCCCTCAGTGGGTCATCTCGGTGGCGGCTCTCGGGGACCTCGGTGGGCTGGACGCGGTGCGTCGCAGCGGAGCAAAACTCGGCGATACCGTGGCGGTGATCGGCGATCTCGGCTGTTCAGCAGCAGGGTTTGCTCTGTGGCACAACGAAATCAGTGGGCCAGGCAGAATCGGGGAGTTGCGTCGGCGCCATCTGGTGCCCGAACCGCCCTACGGTCACGGCGTCGTCGCTGCGCGCGCCGGCGCGACCTCGATGACCGATGTCTCCGACGGGCTGCTCGCCGACCTGGGGCACATCGCGTCCGCTTCGAAAGTGCGCGTCGACTTGTCCGGTGCCGGCCTGCGCGACGACGTCGACGCGTTGGCCGATGTGGCGGCCGGGGTGGGGGCCGATCCGTGGCAGTGGGTGCTGGCCGGCGGGGAAGATCACGCGCTGGTAGCCACATTCCCGGCGGTGCCGCCGCCGGGTTGGCGGTCGATTGGCACGGTCGTCGCCGCCCACGCCGACGGCGAAGCCCACGAGGAAGCCGATGCCGAGTCCGGCGGCGGCGATGGGCCAACGCGGGTGACAGTGGACGGCGCTGCGTGGGGGGGCAACCGGGGCTGGCAGTCGTTCTGAATCGCACGGCCCGCTATGTTGACGTCTCGTGACAGCACGTCCTCTCAGCGAGTTGGTCGACGAGGCTTGGGCCCGCGCACTCGTTCCAGTCGAATCCCAGGTGGCGCAGATGGGGGAGTTCCTGCGCTCCGAATTGGCCGATGGCCACGGGTATCTGCCGGCTGGCCCGAACGTGTTGCGCGCTTTCACCTTTCCATTTGACCGGGTGCGGGTGCTGATCGTCGGTCAGGATCCCTACCCGACGCCCGGGCATGCGGTCGGGATGAGCTTCTCGGTCGCAGCCGACGTGCGTCCTTTGCCCCGCAGCCTGGCCAACATCTTCACCGAGTACCGCGACGATCTTGGCGCCCCCGCACCGTCCAATGGTGACCTGACGCCGTGGGCTCAGCAGGGCGTGATGCTGCTCAACAGAGTCCTGACGGTGCGCCCTGGAAGCCCTGCATCGCACCGCGGTAAGGGGTGGGAGGCCGTCACCGACTGCGCGATCCGCGCTTTGGTGGGCCGGCGACAGCCGTTGGTGGCGGTGCTGTGGGGCCGTGATGCCTCCACGCTCAAACCCCTGCTCGGCGACACCGCGACCATAGAGTCCCCGCACCCGTCACCGTTGTCGGCATCGCGGGGGTTCTTCGGGTCACGTCCGTTCAGCCGCGCCAACGAGTTGCTGGAGAAGATGGGTGCCGAGCCGGTCGACTGGCGCCTGCCCTGACATCGACCCGCCGAGCAGACGCAAGATCGCACGCTTCAGGGCCCTATCAGGCGAGTTGGTGTCTGCTCGCGGCTCGTTAACCGCGGGAGACCTTGCCTGCCTTCAGGCACGAGGTGCAGACGTTGACGCGCTGTTTGTTGCCGCCCGGGCGCGTCACAGCGCGCACGGGCTGGATGTTCGGGTTCCAGCGGCGGCTGGTCCGGCGATGGGAGTGCGACACCGACTTGCCAAAGCCGGGGCCCTTCCCGCAGATATCGCACACGGCAGCCATATGTAGAACTCCTCGAATCAGTACTGGGGGTCTGGGTCCCGCTCGCAGAGCGCCCGTGGTTCGACCCGACAACCTGATCAGAATACCGGCCGTCGCAGGTATCGCCAAAAACCTGGTCGCCTCCGTGCTCCCGCAGTGCATGAACTCATGGTCTGCCGCGGGTCATGCAGTCGCGGCCTGCACAGGCCAGACCCATTGGCCTTCGGTGGTGTCGCCACCACTGGATAGGCTGGCGCCGACGCCCACAGCAGTACTCTGCGAGGCCGGCGCCACATGAGTTCGGAGGTGAGGATGTCGGCTCGGCGGCTCGATGCCCCTGCCCTGCGGGATTGGGCACACACGGCCGTCGCCGACCTCATCATTCACACCGATGAGATCAACCGACTCAACGTCTTCCCGGTCGCTGACTCCGACACCGGCACGAACATGCTGTTCACCATGCGTGCTGCCTGGGCCCGGGCCGACGAGCAGGCCGCCGGGGGCGACGCGGCCCAGCTCGCTGCTGCGTTGGCCGAGGGTGCGCTGCGGGGCGCGCGGGGCAATTCCGGGGTGATTCTGTCCCAGATCCTGCGGGGCCTCGCCGAGGTGACCGCCGAGGCGGCCGACGACCCGGGCGCGCTGGCCCACATCGACGCCGCCGTCTTCAGTGGGTCGCTGCGGCGGGCGGCCGCGCTGGTCATAACGTCGATGGGTGGAGCGGTACCAGGCACGATTCTGTCGGTCCTAGAGGAGGCTGGCACCGCGGCCGAGCGGGCTGTCGCCGATGGGGCCGAGTTGGCCGACGTCGTCACCGGGTGCGCGGAGGCTGCGGTGGTGGCGTTGGACCGTACGCCGGGTCAACTCACCGTGTTGGCCGAGGCCGGCGTGGTGGACGCGGGCGGCCGTGGCCTGCTGGTGCTGCTCGACAGCCTGACCAAAACTCTGACCGGGCGAGCCCCGCAGCGGGAGGTCTACCTCCCGTCGCCCAAGCAGGCAGAGCCGGTGGCTGCAGCCTCGTCAGTTCCTCAGTTCGAGGTGATGTACCTACTTCGCGATTGCGCTGCCGATGGCGTGGAGAAGCTGCGGGCCAGGCTCGATGAGCTGGGAGAATCCGTCGCGATCGCGGCATCGGGTCTCGGCACTCCGGAACGGCTCGGGGTGGGCCACTATTCGGTTCACGTCCACGCCGATGACGCCGGCGCCGCCGTGGAAGCCGGACTTGAGGCGGGGACACCCAGCCGGATCCAGATCACGTCGCTGGTCGGAGGCGCCGACCGCCATCCGGCCGGAGGCTGGTGCCGCGAACGGGCGGTGCTGGCCGTCGTCGACGGTGACGGCGCGGAAGGCCTCTTCACCGGGGAGGGTGCCCAGATCCTGCGTTCCGAGCCAGACGCGCCGGTCAGCGCGCAGCGACTCTTGCACGCGCTGGTCAACACCGGAGCCGCACAGGTGATCGTGTTGCCGAATGGGTATGTGGCCGCCGAGGAGATCGTCGCCGGGTACACCGTCGCGTCGGACTGGGGGATCGACATGGTGCCGGTGCCGGCAGGCTCGATGGTGCAGGGCCTGGCTGCGCTGGCCGTCCACGACCCCCAACGGCGAGCGGCCGACGACGGCTACGCCATGGCCAGGGCCGCGGCGAGCGCCAGGCATGGGTCAGTGCGCACGGCCGCTGAGAAGGCACTCACGTGGGCGGGCCCCTGCAAGCCAGGGGACGGGCTGGCGATTTCAGGTGACGAGGTGGTCATCGTGGGGCAGGACCTGCTGGCCGCCGCGACCGGACTCGTTGACCTGCTCCTGGCGGCGGGTGGCGAGTTGGTGACGCTGCTGATGGGCCGCGGAGTCGACCCGGGTGTGGGGGAAGCGCTGGTAGACCACGTGCACCATCATCATCTTGGGACGGAGATGGTGACCTTTCACACCGGTCACCGGGGCGACGCGCTGCTGATCGGGGTCGAGTAAGCATGGCAAAGCTGGATGATCGGCTGGATTTCGTGCTCGGCAAGAAGGCCGCGGATCAGCTCAAGGAGCACTTCGGCCTGCACACCGTCAACGACTTGGTGCGCTACTTCCCGCGCAAATACAGCGACGCGATGACGGTGCGCGGGGAGGGGGAGACCCTTGACCTCGAGGAGGGCGAGCACGTCACGTTCGTCGACACCATCACCAAAGCCGAGCCGAAGTGGACCAACCGCACGCCCAAGCGGGAATTCCTCGTTGTCACGCTCGGAAATCGGCAGCCGAAGGTCACCGCCACCTTCTTCAACGCCAAGTACCTCAAGAAGACACTGATCCAGGGAGCCCGGGTGATGCTCTCGGGGGAGGTCGGTTACTACCGGAGCGTCCTGCAGTTGACCCACCCGGCGTTCATGGTTCTGAACTCATCCGGCGGCAAGAACGTCGGCACAAAATCACTGACCTCCATCGCGGCGATATCGGACAGCTCCGGCGAAGATCTGCTCGCCGAGTTCGAGAAGGACTTCTTCCCGATCTACGGGGCGAACTCCAAGATGCAGACCTGGGAGATCTACGCCTGCGTACGCCAGGCGCTCGGCATGCTGGATCCGGTTGCCGAGACCATGCCGGATTGGTTTGTGCGCCAACATGATCTGATCTCCGAGGATCGTGCTCTTCGTGCTATTCACCTGGCCGAAGACGAGGCCGAACGCGCCCGCGCCGCTGAGCGACTGACCTACGATGAAGCAGTCGGTCTGCAGTGGGGCCTGGTGGTTCGCAGGTACAGCGAGTTGAGCGACTCGGGTCCGGCCGCGGAACTTCGCGACGATGGACTGGCCGCCGCGATGAGGGCGCAATTGCCGTTCGAGCTGACCGCCGAACAGGGCGACGTTCTAGGGGAGATTTCTGCCGAGATCACCAAGACCCGCCCGATGAACCGCATGCTTCAGGGCGAGGTCGGATCGGGCAAGACGATAGTGTCGTTACTGGCGATGTTGCAGCTGATTGACTCCGGTTACCAATGTGCCCTGCTCGCGCCGACGGAAGTCCTGGCCGCGCAGCACGCTCTGTCAATCCGAACCATGCTTGGACCCCTGGCGATGGCTGGGCAACTCGGCGGGGCGGATTGCGCCACCAGGGTCGCGCTGCTGACCGGATCGATGTCGGCTCAACAGAAGCGCGAGGTGCGTGACGAGGTCGCCTCCGGCGCAGCCGGTATCGTCATCGGCACCCACGCGCTGCTGCAGGACGCGGTGGAATTCGAAAGACTCGGCATGGTGGTCGTCGACGAGCAGCACCGGTTCGGAGTGGAACAGCGAGATCGGTTGCGCGCCAAGGCTCCTGAGGGAATTACTCCGCATCTATTGGTGATGACGGCAACGCCGATCCCCAGAACGGTTGCCTTGGCGGTCTACGGCGACCTCGAGATATCCACGCTGCGGGAGTTGCCCTGCGGCCGACAGCCCATCTCCACAAACACGATCTTCATCAATCAGAAGCCGGCCTGGCTCGACCGGGCATGGGCGCGGGTCATCGAGGAAGTCCACGCCGGGCGCCAGGCGTACGTGGTCGCTTCGCGTATCGATGGCGACGACAGGCCGGGAACTGCCACCAAGGGCACGAAGGGCAAAGAGGAGGCTGGGCCCCCGCCGATTACCGTGGTGGAGTTGTTCGCACGACTGCAGAGCGGTCCGCTGGCCGGTCTGCGGTTGGCCCTGATGCACGGACGGTTGCCCAGCGAAGAGAAGGATGCGGTGATGACCGCGTTCCGCGCCGGAGAGATCGACGTGCTGGTGTCCACGACGGTCATCGAGGTCGGTGTCGACGTGCCGAACGCGACCGTGATGGTTGTCATGGACGCCGACCGGTTCGGCATCAGTCAGCTCCACCAGCTTCGCGGGCGTATCGGCCGCGGCGAGCATCCAAGCCTGTGCCTGCTGGCCACCCAACTGCCCGAGGAGTCCAAAGCGGGACAGCGCCTCAAAGCGGTAGCGAGTACCCAGGACGGCTTCGCCCTCGCCGATCTCGACCTGAGCGAGCGCAGTGAGGGAGACGTTTTGGGGCTCCATCAGTCCGGCCGGCCGATCACGTTGCGATTCCTCTCGCTCGCCGAACATTACGAGATCATTCGAGCTGCGCGGAAGCTGTGCGAGTCGGTGTACGAAGCCGACCCGCTGGACCCGGGAATGTCGGTGTTGTCTGCGCCGTTCACCGACACTGACCGCGTCGAGTTCCTGGACAAGTCTTGAGCCGCAACCGAATCCTGTGGCTGGCGGTCCTCACCACGCTTGCGGTAATCGTCGCCTACCAGGTCGTGTCGGTGTCTCAGAGTCCATCCCGGCTCATCGCGAAAGCCGACATACCCACCGTCGCACCCGGTGTCGACGTGCTCGCCGGAGTCGCCGAAATTCCAGCGCGTGTCCCGGCCTACGACTACCGAAGAGACGCGTTCGGTAAGTCCTGGACCGACGACACCACCGCGCCCGGCAGCCACAACGGCTGTGACACTCGAAACGACATCCTTGACCGAGATCTGGTCGATAAGACCTATGTGTCGATCAAGAGGTGTCCCAACGCTGTTGGCACCGGCACCCTGCTTGACCCTTACACCAGTGCGGTGGTGCCGTTTGTGCGTGGGAACCGGACCGGCGCCTCGGTGCAGATCGACCATCTCGTGCCGTTGGCGCTGGGCTGGGACCTCGGCGCGCGGGACTGGACCGACGAGATGCGCGCGCGATTCGCCAACGACCCGGCCAACCTACTGGCCGTGGACGGTCCGACCAATCAAGACAAGGGGGCCGGCGGGCCTTCGGAATGGATGCCGCCGAACACTGCGTTCCACTGCCAGTACGCCGTGCAGTTCATCGAGGTGCTGCGTGGCTACCGGCTTCCCGTGGATGCGCCGTCGGCGGCGGTGTTGCGAAAAGCGGCAGCAACGTGCCCGCAGGGCTGAGTCTGCCCGCGGCATGGTGGTCCAGCCGCTATCCCGAACCGCCTGCGCTATCAGAGAACTCGCAGAAGGCGGTATAGGCGCGTGCGCCGTAGACCGTGGCCGGTCCGCCATGCATCATGATGCTCACCCCGATGACTTCGGCCGCCTCCTGCTTGGTTGCGCCGGCTCGGACTGCGCCGCGGGCGTGCGAGGCGATGCAGCCGTCGCAGCCTTGGACGACTCCGATCACCATCGCCATCAACTCCTTGATCTTGGGTTCGATGGCGCCGGCACCCATCGCAGCCCGGCTCAACTCGCCGAAACCCCGATACACCTCGGGAATCATGTCTCGCAATGCGCGATGTTGGGACTTGAGATCGCCGAGCACGCCGGCGTGGTGGTCGTGATTTGTCATGCGTCCATTTCTACGCGCTTCAGATCGTCCTCGGGAAGGCATGTCGGACATCGCCAAAGGCCGCCCGGCTACACCCCGGTCGCATTCCACGCCCGCGCGGGCCGACTCCTGGCATGTATACGCTGAGCCGGCCCGGTAGCGCGATCCCCGGACCTGAAGGGAAGTAATGAGCACGACTGGAACTTCGCCGACTGGAAATTCGAGGACTGGAACATCGACGACGTCGGCGCGGCGCGCTGACGCCGCTGTCCTGCGTCGCATCTGGCGACTGCACTTCTGGATCGGATTGTTCGCGGCGCCGGTATTGGTCGTCCTCGCCTGCTCCGGGTTAATCATCTTGTACAGCCAGCCCATCGACCACTGGCTGGACCGCGATCTGTTCGTAGTTGCTCAGGCGTCCGAGACGGTTCCGCTGGGTGATCAGGTCGCGGTGGCCCGACAACACGTCGGACCTGACTTTGTGTTCGACGCCGTTACGCCTCCTGACAGCCCGGCCAGCTCGACACGGATCGATTTCCTCGCGCCGCAAGCTCCGGAATACCCCAACGGGGAGGCTGACGCGACGCAGGTCTTTGTCGATCCGTACACGGGGGAGTATCTCGGGCAGCGCAGCCAACTGTCGGGTTTGGTGGGTTTCGCCAATCAGGTGCATCGGATGTTCGGCAATGACGGACCGAAAATCGCGCTGCCGTCGCTGGGGCACCTGATCAACCCGTCGGAGTATCCCGAGGCCACTATCCCGGTCGGGGTGGGAAATCTCTGGATGGAGCTCACCGCCACGTGGATCCTGGTCCTGATGGCTTGCGGGCTTTACCTGTGGTGGCCGAGGGCGATTGAAAGTGCCAAACCGCTGTTGAGGGTCCGCTGGAGCAGGGGCGGCCGAATTCGCTGGCGCGACCTGCACGCGCTGACCGGGGTGGTGATCGCGGTGATCCTCATCGGTTACATCCTTTCCGGACTCACATGGTCGCGGTACTGGGGCGAGAATTGGCGAGCTTTCTCCTCCACGGTCGCACCGTCGGTGGGCGTCGAGGCCCCGTCGACGCCGGCGACGATGGGTGACTACGACCGTCTCGGCCGCCGGATCGCCTGGGCTGCCGTCGGCGATCCGGTGTATGCCTCCGCGCCCGGTGGTTCGATTGCGGCCCGGCTGTCCTTGGACGACATCGATCGGATCGCCAAAGACGAGCAGATGGTGCCGGGCTACGCGATCATTCCACCGTCGGACTCGACCGCGGAAGGCGAAACGGTCTACGGCAGCTACGTGGTGGTCAACGCGTGGCCCCAGAGGCTGTCCGAGCAGCGCACGCTCTATCTCAACCAGTTCACCGGGGAAACCGTCGCCAACGCGACGTCCGCCCAGGACGGCGCGCTGTCGAAGGCGACGAGTTTCGGCATCGCCATGCACATGGGCAACCAATTTGGTGTGCTGACCCGCATCATGGCCACCATCGCCTGTCTTGGCGTGTTGACGATGGTTTCGACGGCGCTGTTGATGTGGTGGAAGCGGCGACCCGCCGGCCGCACCGGATTACCGGGGCCCGCCAGCGAGGCGACCCGCGCCCAGACCCCGAAGCGCGCGAAGATCGCAGTGGTCGTGATCGCAGTGACGCTCGGGGTGATCTATCCGGTGTTCGGCCTATCGCTGCTCGCCGTGCTGGCAGTGGAGGCGTTGCTCACGCTTCGGCGACGCCGTGGTGGCAACGCCCAGACAGCGCAGGTGGGCGCCCCAGTTCCCGTCGGCCACGTCGGCGATGAGGGCGATGATGGCGATGAGGAGCTTCCCGTGGGCGCTCTGCGGTGAGCCGGTAGTGCGTGCTAAGCGAGCAGCGTTTCTCCCAGGTAGCCGTCTTCAGCGGTGCCCGGCAGTATCGCGAACGTCGCCGAGCCGATCGTCGTCACCCAGGGATTGAGGGCATCGGCTTCGGCGAGTCGGCGCTGGACCGGGACGAACTGTCGTCTCGGGTCCTGCTGAAATGCGGCGAAAATCAGTCCGCTATCAGTGGTTTGGTCGCCCGCTGGAGGGTCGTCGTAGTTGTACGGCCTGCGCAGGAACTGCTCTCCGGCATGGTGGTGCCGGGCTAATGCTATGTGGGAGTTGGGCGGAATCACCGGGATGCCGTTGCGGCGGGCGGTGAAGTCAGGTTCGTCGGTTTCGCGTTCGCCGGTCAGCGGGGCGCCATTGTCGAGCCGGCGACCCATGGTCAATTCCTTACTCGTACGGTCGAGTTCGTCCCAGGTGTCCATCTCGGCACGGATGCGCCGTAGAACCAGGACGGTGCCGCCGGAGAACCATCCCTGCGCGGAGCCGTCATCCCAGACCTGGCTGTCAAACGCTGCCGCATCGTGCGGGTTCACCGTCCCGTCGACCTGACCCATCAGATTGCGCATGCTGCCACCGGAGCGATCAGATCCGCTCGGGTGACGAAAACCTGACTGTCGCCAACGTTGTCGAGTCATGCTGTGCACGTTCTTGAGTAGAACGCGACTGGCATGTGAGACGACGACGGGATCGTCGGCGCAGATCTGCAGCAGAAGATCGCCGCCGCACCACCTGGGGTCGAGGCGGTCTGTCGAGAACGCTGGTTGTTCAACGGCAGTCGGCGGTTTCAGCTGTGTCAGCCCGATGCGTTCGAAAAGGCTCGCTCCCAGCCCGACAGTGACTGTGAGCCGCGCTGGATGCAAGGCAAGCTCGGGCTCGGTGTCGGCCAGCGCGGGCCGGCCCTGAGTGAGCCGCGACGCATCGGAGGTCCACAGCTTGAGGATTGCCGAGAGGATGTCGCGCGGGCTGCGATCGGGCAGCGGCTTGAGATCCATCGCCACGAACAGCGCGTGGGACTGCGGCGGAGTGATGATGCCGGCCTGGTGCGCACCGTGGAATGGTTCTGGGGTACTGCGCGATTCACTTGCCGAACCCGCTGACTGGGCGGCGCCGCACTGGCTGATTGCGGCGCCCGCGGCCAACGCGGCGGCTCCACCTGTGAGGAGGCGCCGCCGCTTGACCGTGATGCCGCGGCGTTCTGAATCGTCAGCCATGATCGTGGTGCGGCACCCCGGCAGGCATTTCAGAGTTCGGCTGATAATCCTCGCCCGCGCCCGCGAAATCGCGGATCTGCGCAGTGGCCGGCAGGGTGGACCCATCCTCGAAGATCACCGTGAAATCGACGTCTGCTCCAGGTTTCAGCGGCTCAGTGAGGTCCATGAGCATGATGTGATCGCCGCCGGGAACGAGGTCATGCGAGCCTTCGGCGGGCAAGGCGATCCCGCCTTCTTTGGGAAGCATCACGTTGGTTCCGGTGGCGTTGGGCGTGACTTCGTGGATTTCGACGCGCCCCGCCTGCGGTGATTCGCCGGCCACGATTCGAGCTTCGTGATGTCCGGTGTTGGTGAGCGTGCCGAATACCGCGGCCATCTCCATGTCGGTCGAGCTGGCCCACTGGTCGTTGATGGTCACGGTGGAGGCCATAGATTCTTCTTTATGCCCTGGTGATGAGGTGCAACCGGAACTGATCAGCGCGGCGGCGGCCAGGGCGGCGCCGACTGTGGTCCGGATTCCTTTGTCAGACATGGGATTCTCTCGGCTCGGTGTTGAAAAGTTGAAAATCAGTCGACATCGTTCTCGCCGATGTGTGATTTGCTCCAGTGCGGAGTCGGGTCAAGGACTGTGCGGCGTCCAGATAACGGCGGCGTCCCGAAAACCGCAACGTTCAGGCGCTGCGGCAGTTACACGGGCAGAAGCTACCGGGGGGTCGAAGCTAGACGGCGGCGAGGCCCAGTGGCGGGGCGCGCATTCCCACACCCCGACAGCGCAACACCGACTGTGCGACGAAGTCTCGTGCAACTGCGCGCGGCGCCTGGGTGGCGCGGGCGCCCTCGGCCAGCGCGAACAGGCGTAGCCAGCACAGCACCGACGAGCACACCACGTACAGGTATTCCGCCGCGGTGATCGCGACGGCGAGGATCACGGCCGCGCCGGTGTGAGTGGCGATCATCGTGGGGCTGAGCGCGAGTTCGGCGGCACCGTGGTGTTGGTAGCCGTGGTGTTGGTAGCTGTGGTGTTGGTGGCCGGCCGCCATCAGGGTGACGTGTCCCAGGAACTGTGCAGCTAACAGCGCAGCGGCGGTTCCCAGCCATCTAGCGCCCCGGCCCTCCAGCCGCAGGCAGCCCGCCATCGAGCCCAGGGCGGCGCAGACCAACAGCACAATGATCAACGCGCTGCCGTTGGGAATACCGCCGCCGGCAGTGGCGTGAGCACCTACCGTCAGCACGGCTGACGTCATACCGACCAGAGCGCCGCGCAACCAGCGCGCACGTGACGTCGGTGTTCCCACGGCAGGGATCTTACCGGCTGCGCCCCATACCCACATTCAGGACCCGGGGGGACGGTTTACCGCCCCCGGGGGGCAGGCTCGAGCACGCTGAACACCGCATCCTGCGGGTCTGTCAACACCGCCTTGCGACCCACTGACGGGGCGTCGAGCGGTAACGCGGCGACGTGACTCAACCTCCCACACCGTTTAGTTGGCGGATTCTCGAGCGACGACAGCCGGTTGGCGGCCGGTGAAGGCGATGAGCTGATCAAGGACACCGGCGTCGGGTGCGGTGTGCACGGCCTCGGAGAAGCCGGCGAAGCCGCGCGCTTGCGGTGTGATGACCTTGGGGGCCAGCCCCAGAACGTATTCGGACACCGGCTCGGAAACCACCACATCGCGTCCGGTCGCCTGTGCGAAATCCCAGGCGTGGACCAGGAATTCAATGGACATGACCCCGGCCATGATGGCGGCCGGAATCTCGGAGGAACCCAACGGAACCGTTCCGTCCACCCCCCGGCGCCGCCAGGCCTCGAGTGCCACCTCGGCGGCGTCGGCTACCTGGGTCTCCAGCGGTGCGCGGGTGTCCCGGGTCGGCATCTGTGCGTCTGCCGCGGTGCCGATGGAGGTGATCGATCCGATGAGGTGGTCGGCCAACTGCGAGACGTCGAACTGCGTGCACGGCGTCTGGCTGCGGAGTGCGGCCGCATCTAAATCGCGCAGGACATGCTGCAGGACCGCCAGCGTGGCTTCGGCGCTGTTGAGTTCGTCGATCGTGTCGGGCACCGCCGCCCAGTCGTCGGGACCGGCGTCGCCCTCTCGACCGGCAGCCACCAACCGGTCGAGAAAGTGGTTCCACCCCTCGGCGTGGCGCGCTGCCTGGTCATCGGTCAGTCCGTCGTGGACCAGGTGCACCTCGGTGCCACCGTCGACCGGCGTGAGCGTCACCGTTACCGCGGACCCGCCGGGCAACGGATCGCCGCCGTCCTCCCAGCCCCAGGTGAAGACCACCCGTCGGCCCGGGTCCACCTCGATGAACTCGCCCGCCACGGCGTGACCCGGGGTCACCGTCCACCGGTATTCTCCGCCGGCGCGTAGCTCCACCCGCGCGGCGATTGCCATCCAGCGCCGGAGTCTGTCGGGCTCGGTGATGAGCGCGAATGTGTCGGCCGGATTCAGTTGTACGAGAACTGATTTGGTGAACGTCATGGCTTTGTCTCCTTGCAGTGATGTGGGCTGGGTGGCGTCGGCGACGAGCCGGTCGAGTTCGTCGCTCCAGAATGTCTCGAAAAGGATGCGCAGCCGCGCCACCCCGCGTTCCACGAGCCGGTAGTACCGTTCCCGCCCCTGCTTGCGGGCCGAAACCAGGCCCACCTCGGCAAGGATGGCGAGGTGTTGCGATATTGCCGAGCGGGTGACCGGAAATTGCGAGGCCAATTGGCTGACAGTTTGTTCGCCGGAGGCCAGTAGCTGCAACAACCGTCGCCGAGTCGGCTCGGCTGCGACTTCCAGCATGTCGGGCACACTTCGATACGTTAGCAGTTGCTAACGCATCGGTCGACAGGCTGGGTTTGCCGGATTGGATTCGACAGCCACCCGGGCGTGCGACGGTGAAGCCATGTCTGACGAGAACACCGAGAACACCCGGGGTCCGGTCACCCTCGATGAAGATGGGCCGCTGCTGCTCATCGGGGTGAACCGCCCGGATGAGCACAATCTGTGGAACCTCGAGGTGATCGCGACGGTGAGTCGGGCGCTACGGCGATTGGCCGACTCCGATCACCTTCGCGTCGGGGTGATCTATGGACATGGCCGGCTGTTCACCGCCGGGCTGGATCTGGCGTCGGTGGCGCCGATGGTGGCCACGGGCGACCCCAAAGCGGTACTTCCCGCAGACGGCTACGATCCGTGGAACTTTTTCGGCGAGCCCTGCCCGAAGCCGGTCGTCGTCGCGGTCCACGGGTCGTGCAACACGCTGGGCATCGAGTTGGCACTGGCCTCGCAGGTTGCCGTAGCCGCCGAGGGCACCCGTTTCGCTCAGCTCGAGGTGGCGCGGGGTATCTTTCCGCTGGGCGGGGCGACATTTCGGCTGCCGGACCGACTCGGCGCCGCCGGAATGCGATTTCTGCTCACTGCTGAGCGCTTCGATGCCGACGAAGCGCTGGCGGCAGGCCTCATCAGCGAGGTGGTACCCGAAGGCCGGCATCTGGAACGGGCGGTTGAGGTCGCCGGGCTGATTGCCGCGAACGCCCCGCTTGCCGTTCAGGCGGCGTTGGAATCCGCACGGGCCGCTGAGCGTGCGTCCCGCGATGCCGCCGCCGCGGTCCTGTACAGCTGGAATCAGAGAGTGCTGAGCAGCCGCGACGCCGCCGAGGGCTTAGGCGCGTTCTTGGAACGTCGACCAGCGGTATTCGAGGGACGGTGAAACTCCCGGGATCAGCTTCCGGGGTAGGTCTCGGGATCCGGGTGGAACCGGGTGCCATCGTTCAGTCCGTTGAGGGTGGACAGCTGATCATCGGTCAATTCGAACCCGAACACGTCGAGGTTGGACGTGATCCGCTCCGGCGAGGAAGAGCGCGGGATAACGACATTGCCCAGCTGCAGGCTCCACCGAATAAGTACCTGAGCCGACGTTTTGCCGTATTCCTCGGCGATGGCGGTGACCGCCGCGTGGTCCAGCAGGTTGCCGGCGCCCAACGGGCCGTAGGCCTCGGTGATGATGCTGTGCTCGGCGTTGATCCCACGCAGCTCGGCCTGGTTCAGCAGCGGATGCAGTTCGATCTGGTTCACGGCGGGGGTGAAGTACGACAGGCTGATGATGTCGTCGATCGCCGAGGCGTGGAAGTTGCTGAGGCCGATCGACCGGATGTCGCCGACCGACTGGGACTTCATCATGCCGCCCCAGCTGTCGACGTACTTGCCGAGCTCGGTGGCAGGCCACTCGATGAGGTAGAGATCCACGTAATCGAGCCCAAGCCGGGTGAGGCTGGCCTTGACGGAGTCCTGGGAGGCCTGAAAGCCCTGATCGGCAGTGGCCAGCTTCGTCGTGACGAACAATTCACTGCGCGGCACCCCGGACCCGGCGATCGCACGTCCGACCGCCTCCTCGTTACCGTCAGCAGCAGCCGTGTCGATCAGTCGGTAGCCTGCCTCCAGCGCGGCCAGGACGGCGGCTTCAGTGTGGGAATCCGACAGGCCGCCCACGCCGAGGCCGATCACCGGCATCGTGTTGTCGTCATTGAGCGTGACGGAGGGAATTGCTGCCGCGGAACTCATGTCACCTTCCCTGCTGGAGTGGAACGCTCGTCCGGTCGGATCCCGGCGTTCAGCACTGGCAGTGCGGTTCCGAAGCCGGTTCTGTCGATGACTATATTGCCGTGTGGGTAAGTCGCCTAATCATTGGGCTGCCCGGGAGTTTTGCCCCGTTTCACCGGCGGTAAGGTCCGGCCAAACGATGGAGCAGACATGACGCAGAACGCGACCGGGGTCAGCGCCAGGGACGCGGTGATCAACAAGGTCGCAGCGGTGACGTTGCGGGGCCTGCCGCACCTCCCGGATCGCGTCAAGCGGTTACTACTGGGGGGGCGTTCGATCACCTTCGACGGCAACACCCTGGATACGACAATGCAGTTGATGCTGGCCGGTCAGCAGGCACTCGGCCTCGACGGGCTCGTCGCCGACGATGACGTCGCCACCGCGCGCGTTCATCTGGAACTGCTGGCGGGCAGCTTCAAGAAGCACATACCGGTCTCCGCGATCACCGATCTCACAGTGGCGGGTGCGGTGGGCCCGATCAGGGCTCGGCACTACCGCACCGACGAACCCGAGGCACCGCTGCTGGTCTTCTACCACGGCGGCGGCCACGTGATCGGGAGCATCGACACCCACGATGACCTGTGCCGCCAGATCTGCCGGGAGGGACGCACCCACGTGCTGTCGGTGGACTACCGGCTGGCGCCCGAGCACCCGGCCCCCGCCGCCTCCGAGGACGCCTATGCCGCCTATGTGTGGGCCTGCGAGCACGCCGCCGAATTGGGCGCCGATCGGCAGCGCGTGGCGGTCGGTGGCGACAGTGCAGGCGGGAACCTGGCTGCAGTGGTGTCGCTTCGGGCCCGCGCCGAGAAGGCGCCGCTACCGGCGCTGCAGCTGTTGTTCTATCCGATGACCAACATCGGCGGGCAGACCCGCTCGCGCACACTGTTCGCCCGCGGTTTCTTCCTCACCAGGCGCGATATCGAGTGGTTCGCCGGACGCTACCTCGATGACGCGCAGGTCGAAGGTGCCGACCCGCGGGTGTCACCGCTACTGGCCGACGATCTGTCGGGGTTGCCGCCGGCGCTGGTCGTCACCGCCGGCTTCGATCCGCTGCGCGACGAGGGCCGGCAATACGCCGACGCCATGCGCCGGGCGGGGGTGCCCGTCGACTATCGGGAGTACGGCTCTCTGGTGCACGGCTTCGCCAACTTCTTCCCGCTGGGCGGTGCCAGCGCCACCGCCACCGCCGAGGTCATCTCGGCCATGCGCGCGCATCTGACCCGCGCCCGCTAACTGCGGCAGGCCACGCCGGTACTCTGTGTGCCGTGGCTTCCAAACCCAAGAAAAACGCGCGCTACGACCTGAAGGCAGCCGACCGTAAGCGCAACATCTTCGTGCAGATCGGTCTGACCGCCATAGTGGTGATCTTTGCGGTCGCCCTGGTGCTCTATATCGTGATGTCCGCCGACGAAAAGCCCACCGCAGGTGAGGAAAGATCCGTCCGGGTGGAGTCGAGCAGCCTGATCAAGAAGGAAGGCACCGAGGAGCCCAAGGCTGTGGTGTCGATGTACGAAGACTTCCTGTGCCCGCACTGCGCCACCATGGAGGAGCAGTTCGGCCCTACTATCGGCAAGCTGATCGACTCCGGCGCGATCGCCGCCGACTACTACATGGTCGCCATCCTGGACCATCCGCAGAACCAGAACTATCCGGCGCGCGCCGGTGCCGCGGCCTACTGCGTGGCCGACGAATCGGTCGACGCGTTCCGACGGTTCCATGCCGCGCTGTTCTCGCAGCAGCCCAGCGAAGTGGGCACTCAGTATCCGGACAACGATCGCCTCATCGAGATCGCGCGCCAGGCCGGTGCAGGAGGAACCGTTCCAGAGTGCATCGACAAGGGCACCTACGTCGACATGGTCGGCGGCCTGGCCGCCGCCACCGGAATCAAATCCACGCCGTCGATTCGCATCAACGGCGAGGAGTACGAATACAGCACCCCGGATGCGCTGGTCGCGAAGATCAAGGAGATCGTCGGTGATGTGCCGGCCCTCGATGCGGTGGCGCCCGAGCCCGCACCCGCTCCGGCATCGTGACGGTGACCGACTCGGCGCCTAGCCCGATATCGTCGGCGGCCGAACCGTCGGACGCCGACCGCCCGGGGGTCGAGGTCGGCCGAAGCAGCGCGTTGTGGGTGCTCGTCGCCGGTGCCGTCGGGCTCCTGGCGGCCATGACCCTGACGATCGAGAAGATCGAAATCCTCATCAACCCCGACTACGTGCCGACCTGCAGCATCAACCCGGTTCTGTCGTGCGGTTCGGTGATGATCACACCGCAGGCGTCATTATTCGGTTTCCCCAACCCGTTGATCGGAGTCGTCGCCTTTTCCGTTGCGCTCGTGACGGGAGTGCTCGCTGTGGCCGGGGTGAGGCTGCCGCGCTGGTATTGGGCGGGTCTGGCCACCGGCGCGCTGTTGGGCACGGTATTCGTGCATTGGCTGATCTTCCAGAGCCTCTACCGGATCGGCGCGCTGTGCCCCTATTGCATGGTGGTCTGGGCCGTGACGATCCCGCTCCTGGTGGTGGCCGCGTCGATCGCGCTAGCGCCCCAGAACAGCGGCTCGGGCCTGGTCAGGGCCCTCTATGACTGGCGTTGGTCGCTGGTGGCGTTGTGGTTCACCGCGGTGACCCTGCTGATTCTGGTGCGCTTCTGGAACTACTGGTCGACTCTCATCTGATTGTCACCGAACCTCGGGGGCGGGAGGTTTTGTGAGGGTTAGAGTGAACCGTGGCTGGTCGGATCTCCAAAGTTCTCGTCGCGAATCGCGGCGAGATCGCAATCCGCGCGTTTCGCGCCGCCTACGAGATGGGCATCGCGACGGTCGCGGTCTACCCGTATGAGGATCGTAATTCCCAGCACCGGTTGAAGGCTGACGAGTCCTACCAGATCGGCGAGATCGGACATCCTGTTCGGGCCTACCTGTCGGTCGACGAGATCATCCGGGTGGCCACCCAGGCCGGCGCCGATGCGGTCTACCCGGGTTACGGCTTCCTCTCGGAGAACCCGGAACTGGCCGCGGCGTGCGCGGCCACCGGCATCACGTTCGTAGGCCCCAGCGCCGGTGTGCTGGAGTTGACGGGAAACAAGGCCAGGGCGATCGCCGCGGCGCGTGCCGCCGGGCTTCCGGTGCTGGCCTCGTCGGCCCCCTCGGCATCGGTCGACGAACTTCTCGAAGCCGCACGCGACATGGAGTTCCCGCTGTTCGTCAAAGCGGTATCGGGCGGTGGCGGTCGCGGTATGCGCCGGGTCACCGATCCTGCGGCGCTGGCCGAGGCGGTCGAGGCCGCCAGTCGGGAGGCCGAATCCGCGTTCGGCGACCCGATCGTTTATCTCGAGCAGGCGGTTCTCAACCCGCGCCACATCGAGGTGCAGATCCTTGCCGACACCGCCGGCAACGTCATGCATCTTTTCGAACGCGACTGCAGCGTACAGCGCCGGCACCAGAAGGTGATCGAGCTCGCGCCGGCGCCGAACCTGCCCGAGGAGTTACGGGAGAAGATCTGCGGCGACGCCGTCGCGTTCGCCCGCGAGATCGACTACTCGTGTGCCGGCACCGTCGAGTTCCTGCTTGATGAGCGTGGGCGTCACGTGTTCATCGAATGCAATCCGCGAATCCAGGTCGAGCACACCGTCACCGAGGAAATCACCGACGTGGACCTGGTTGGCAGTCAGCTGCGCCTTGCCTCCGGGGAGACGCTCGCCGGCCTCGGTCTGTCTCAGGACATGTTCACGGCACCAAGGGGTTTCGCCTTGCAGTGCCGGATCACCACCGAAGACCCGGCCAACGGCTTCCGTCCCGACGCCGGACGTATCACCGCCTACCGGTCGCCGGGCGGAGCGGGCATCCGGCTCGACGGCGGCGCGCATCTGGGCGCCGAGATCGGCGCGCATTTCGATTCGATGCTCGTCAAACTCACCTGCCGAGGCCGGGACTTCGACGCGGCGGTGGCGCGTGCGCATCGGGCGCTGGCCGAATTCCGCGTTCGGGGGGTATCGACGAACATCCCGTTCCTGCAGGCCGTCATCGACGATCCCGACTTCCGGGCCGGCCGGGTCACGACCTCGTTCATCGAAGAGCGGCCCTATCTGCTGACCGCACGTTCGCCGGCCGACCGCGGCAGCAAGATCCTCAGCTACCTGGCCGACGTGACGGTCAACCAACCACACGGGCCGCGCCCGTCCACTGTCTACCCCCAGGACAAGTTGCCCGAGATCGACCTCAATGCGATGCCGCCGCGCGGCAGTAAACATCTGCTCAGCGAGGTGGGGCCCGAGGCGTTCGCCCGGTGGATGCGCGAATCGAAATCCGTCGGCGTCACCGACACAACGTTCCGCGACGCGCACCAGTCTCTGTTGGCGACCCGAATCCGCACCTCGAGCCTGGTGATGGTGGCTCCCTACATTGCGCGGATGACTCCGCAATTGTTGTCCCTGGAATGTTGGGGCGGTGCGACCTATGACGTCGCGCTCCGATTCCTCAAGGAGGATCCCTGGGAGAGGCTGGCCGCGCTGCGCGAGGCCATTCCCAACATTTGTCTTCAGATGCTGCTTCGCGGACGAAACACCGTCGGCTACACGCCCTACCCGGAGTCGGTCACCCACGCGTTCGTTGACGAAGCGACCGCGGTGGGCGTTGACATTTTCCGCATCTTCGACGCGCTCAACAACGTGGATTCGATGCGGCCCGCGATCGACGCCGTGCGCGACACCGGCACGGCCGTCGCCGAAGTCGCGATGTCCTACACCGGGGACCTGTCCGACCCCGCCGAGAACCTCTACACGCTGGACTATTACCTCAAGCTCGCCGAGCAGATCGTGGACGCCGGCGCGCATGTGCTGGCTATCAAGGACATGGCGGGTCTGCTACGCCCGCAGGCAGCCGCCATGCTGGTCAGCGCGCTGCGGAGCCGGTTCGACCTGCCCGTGCACGTGCACACCCACGACACTCCAGGGGGTCAGTTGGCGACCTACCTGGCGGCCTGGCAGGCGGGTGCCAACGCCGTCGACGGCGCCTCGGCGCCGTTGGCCGGCACGACGAGCCAGCCTGCGCTGAGTTCCATCGTCGCGGCGACGGCGCACACCGAGTACGACACCGGGTTGTCACTGTCGGCGGTCTGCGAACTCGAGCCCTACTGGGAAGCGCTGCGAAAGGTCTACGCACCTTTTGATGTTGCGGCCTCTGCCATTCCGGCCCCCACGGGCCGGGTCTACGACCACGAGATTCCCGGTGGCCAGCTGTCGAACCTGCGCCAGCAGGCCATCGCGTTGGGGCTGGGTGACCGTTTTGAAGAAATCGAGGTCAGCTACGCCGGCGCCGATCGGATCTTGGGCCGACTGGTCAAGGTGACGCCTTCCTCAAAGGTCGTCGGCGACCTTGCTCTGGCTCTGGTCGGCGCGGGTGTCACCGCGGACGAATTCGCCTCGGATCCAGCGCGGTTCGACATTCCGGACTCGGTCATCGGGTTCCTGCGCGGCGAGCTGGGCGACCCCCCGGGCGGCTGGCCGGAGCCGCTGCGCAGCAAGGCGCTGGTCGGCCGCGCCCCCGCCAAGCAGCAGGCCGTACTCAGCGCGGCTGACGAAGCGGCCCTGACCCAAGCCGGCATCCCGCGTCAGGGCGCGTTGAACAGGCTGCTGTTCCCCGGCCCGACAACGGAATTCGAAGCCCATCACGAGCTCTATGGTGATACCTCCAGCCTGTCGGCCAACCAATTCTTCTATGGGCTGCGGCACGCCGACGAGCATCGGGTCACCCTGGAGCGCGGTGTCGAGCTGCTGATCGGCCTCGAGGCGATCTCCGACCCCGACGAGCGTGGGATGCGCACGGTGATGTGCATCATCAACGGCCAGTTGCGGCCGGTTGTTGTCCGCGACCGCAGTGTGGCCAGCGAGGTGCCCACCGCCGAGAAGGCCGATCGCAACAATCCCGACCACGTCGCGGCCCCGTTCGCCGGTGTGGTCACCGTCGGCGTCTCCGCCGGGGATGCGGTGGAGGCCGGCCAGACCATCGCCACCATCGAGGCGATGAAGATGGAGGCGGCGATCACCGCGCCCAGGCCGGGCACCGTCGAACGAGTCGCGGTGTCGGCCACCGCGCAGGTCGAAGGCGGCGATCTGCTGGTGGTGGTCGGTTCGGCCAGCGGAAGCGATGGGCCCACGCGCGAAGCGCAGGGGACGACCGGGGGATCACACTGACCCGGATCGTTGCCGGCGCGCTGGGAGGGCGCCGAATCGCGGTGCCGCAGCACAAGTCCGGACGAGGTACCCGTCCGACCACCGACCGGGTGCGCGAGGCGGTGTTCAACCTCCTGGCGGCACGGATCGACTTCGCAGGGCTGCACGTGCTGGACCTGTACGCCGGGTCGGGCGCGCTGGGCCTGGAGGCGCTCTCCAGGGGCGCGGCATCGGCGCTATTCGTGGAGTCCGATGCCAGGGCGGCGGCGGTGATCACCCAGAACATCGCGGCCCTGGGCGTGCCCGCCGCGTCGGTGCGTCGCGGCACGGTGGGGGCAGTACTGGGCGCAGGCGCCGCCCGGCCGGTGGACCTGGTGCTGGCCGACCCGCCATACGAGGTCGATGACGCGCAGGTAGGCGATGTGCTCGCGGCTCTAGTCTCGGGCGGCTGGACCGTTCCGGGCACCGTTGCGTTGGTGGAGCGCCCGACCTCGGGCCCCGAGCTCGGGTGGCCGGATGGATGGTCGGCGTGGAGCGCCCGGCGATACGGGGACACCCGCATCGAGCTTGCCGAACGCAGTTGACCTTGGGGGCTGTTTCCTCGCCGTGCGGGTTCGCCGCTGCTAGCGTCGACCCCCATGAGCGGAGCTGTGTGCCCGGGATCCTTCGACCCGGTGACCCTCGGTCACATAGACATCTTCGAGCGGGCCGCGGCGCAGTTCGACGAGTTGATCATCGCGGTGCTCGTGAACCCGAGCAAGCAGGGCATGTTCAACCTCGAGGAGCGGATCGCCCTGATCGAGGAGTCGACGGCTCATCTGCCGAACCTGCGGGTGGAGTCGGGGCAGGGTCTCGTCGTCGACTTCGTCAAGGCGCGGGGTCTGACAGCGATCGTGAAAGGTCTGCGTACGGGCACCGACTTCGAATACGAGCTACAGATGGCCCAGATGAACAAGCACATCGCCGGTGTCGACACCTTCTTCGTCGCAACGACCCCGCAGTACTCCTTCGTGTCGTCCTCGCTGGCCAAAGAGGTCGCGATGATGGGCGGTGACGTGTCAGGTCTGCTGCCCGAACCGGTGAACGCCCGCCTGCGGGCCAAGCTCAGCGCCCGGGCCTGACCCACGCCGGCGCACGCTGATGTGCGGTCAGATCGTCGCATCGGCCCGAATCGCGATCTGGTCGCACACTGCAGCCCTGGATGAGCAAGCCTTCGAGAAGCAATTGGTAACGACACACCGGTGCCGATAACTGAGTCACAGGCGTAACACCAGGCACACTGGTGACAGCCAACTACGCCTGGAGGGTGTCGCCGTGTACCGAGTTTTTGAAGCGCTCGATGAAATGGGTGCGATCGTCGAAGAAGCGCGCGGCGTGCCGATGACCGCAGGCTGTGTAGTGCCCCGCGGAGACGTCCTGGAGTTGATCGACGACATCAAGGACGCGATCCCTGGCGAACTCGACGATGCGCAGGACGTACTCGACGCCCGCGACTCATTGCTCCGCGAGGCCAAGGATCACTGCGACTCCACCGTGTCGACCGCCAACGCGGAGGCCGATTCGATGGTCAACCACGCCCGCGCGGAGGCCGACCGACTGCTCGCCGACGCGAAGTCGCAGGCCGACCGAATGGTCGCTGAAGCGCGCCAGCACAGTGAACGCGTGGTGGGCGAGGCCCGCGAGGAAGCCGGCCGGATCGCCGCTACTGCCAAACGCGAGTACGAGGCGACTACTGGACGGGCCAAGTCCGAAGCCGACCGGATGATCGAAAGCGGCAACGTGACCTACGAGAAGGCAGTGCAGGAAGGCATCAAGGAGCAGCAGCGACTGGTGTCCGAGACGGAGATCGTGGCCACGGCCACTGCCGAGGCCACCCGATTGGCGGACTCAGCGCACGCGGAAGCGGACCGCCTGCGCGGTGAGTGTGACATCTATGTCGACAGCAAACTGGCCGAGTTCGAGGACTTCCTCAACGGAACGCTGCGTTCCGTCGGCCGCGGACGTCATCAGCTGCGGACCGCTGCGGGAACCCACGACTACGCGTCCCGCTGACCCCACGTGGGGCTGAACCTACGAGTGGGGCTGAACGTACGATAAGGCGATGGCCAGGCATGGGAACGCAGCGGCGCGCCGGGCATCACGGTCGCCGCTGGTGATCGACATCTCCGGGCTCGGTCGGCGGCCCGGTTCGATGATGCCCCTCGAGATGACTGTCCAGAGTCCGTCGCGACTAGGGCTGGATCTGGTCGCCGTCGACCAAGGCGCGCCGCTGGAATTGAACCTCCGCCTGGAATCGGTTTCCGAGGGGGTTCTGGTCACCGGGACCGTGGCGGCGCCAACATCGGGCGAGTGTTCCCGGTGTCTGCAGCCGATTACCGGCGAGGTTGAGATTGATCTCACCGAACTGTTCGCCTACCCCGACAGTACGACCGACGAGACCACCGATGCCGACGAGGTCGCGCGCGTCACCTGTGAGGGTAATGCCGAAGCCGTGGACCTCGAGCAGCCGATCATCGACGCCGCCGGGCTGGCACTGCCGTTGTCGCCGGTGTGCAGTTCGGACTGCGCTGGGCTGTGTCAGCACTGCGGTATCCCGTTGGCCGGTGCAGAGCCCGGGCATCATCACGAGCAGATCGACCCGCGATGGGCCAAGCTGGCCGAGCTTCGCGAGCAGAGTGCAGATGAGCTTCGCGAGCAGAGTGCAGATGGGCTTCGCGAGCAGACCGGAGACGAGTCGTGACGGTCGACCGCGCGCTGCTGAGCAAAGCCCTGGGTGTCGAACTGCCCGATCAGCTGTTGACGATGGCGCTCACCCACCGCAGCTACTCCTACGAGCACGGCGGGCTGCCCACCAACGAACGGCTGGAGTTCCTCGGAGATTCAGTGCTCGGTCTGACCATCACCGAGGAGCTTTATCACCGGCATCCCGACTGTTCCGAAGGTGATCTGGCCAAGTTGCGGGCCAGCATCGTCAACACCCACGCGCTGGCCGACGTCGGCCGTCAGCTATCCGAGGATGGATTGGGCGCTTATCTGTTGCTGGGCAAGGGCGAGGAGCACTCCGGCGGCGCCGGCAAGTCGAGCATCCTGGCCGACGGCGTCGAATCCCTACTCGGCGCAATCTATCTGGAGCATGGTGTCTCAGTGGCGCGGGAGGTGATCCTGCGACTGTTCAACGACCTCCTGGATACCGCCCCGACGCTGGGCGCGGGTCTGGACTGGAAGAGCAGCCTGCAGGAGCTGACTGCCTCGCGAGGTATGGGCCCACCGACCTATGCCGTGACGTCCACTGGGCCCGACCACGACAAGGAGTTCACGGCGACCGTGACGGTCGGCGCCAGCGAGTACGGAAAAGGTCTCGGCCGCACCAAGAAAGAGGCCGAACTCAAGGCCGCCGCGGCAGCGTGGAACGCCCTCAACAGTGATTGATTCCGGCACTGTGATCCCGGTGATCGAGCAGGATGCCTGAACTTCCCGAGGTCGAGGTCGTCCGGCGCGGGTTGCAGGAATTCGTTACCGGCAGGACTGTCACCGCCGTCTGCGTACACCATCCTCGCGCAGTGCGGCGCCATGAGCCCGGGTCTGCCGACCTCACCGCCCGACTGGTCGGCGCCACCATCACCGGTACGGGTCGCCGCGGAAAGTATCTGTGGCTGCTGCTGGGTGAGGAGGCGGCGCTGGTCGTTCACCTGGGCATGAGCGGTCAGATGCTGCTGGGTGACCAGCCCGAGGAGAAGCACCTGCGCATCGCAGCGGAGCTCGACGACGGCACCATGCTGAGTTTCGTCGACCAGCGCACATTCGGCGGATGGATGATCGCCGATGTGGTCACCGTCGACGGAACCGATGTGCCGGTGCCGGTCGCGCACATCGCTCGTGATCCCCTGGACCCGGAGTTCGACCGCGATGCCGTCGTTGCCGTGTTGCGGCACAAGCACTCTGAAGTCAAGCGTCAGCTGCTGGACCAGTCTGTGGTGTCGGGGATCGGCAATATCTACGCCGACGAGGCGCTGTGGCGAGCACAGGTCAACGGTGCCCGGCTGGCCTCGAGCCTGTCCAGGCGCAAGCTGGCCGAGTTGCTCGATTCGGCCGCCGAGGTGATGACCGACGCGCTCGGACAGGGTGGCACTTCGTTCGATTCGCTCTACGTCAACGTCAACGGGGAGTCGGGTTACTTCGACCGATCGCTGGATGCGTACGGCCGCGAGGGTGAGCCGTGCAAGCGCTGCGGAGCGGTGATGCGGCGGGAGAAGTTCATGAACCGCTCGTCCTCGTACTGTCCGCGGTGCCAACCACGACCGCGCCTGCGGGCACGGTAGAAATGAGCCATGACTGAACTATGGGTGCAGCGCACCGGCGTACGTCGTTACACCGGGCGCAGCACGCGGGGTGCGGAGGTCCTGGTTGGATCCGAGGACGTCGAGGGTGTGTTCACCCCCGGGGAGTTGATGAAGATTGCCCTGGCCGCGTGCAGCGGCCTGAGCAGTGACCAGCCGCTACGGCGGCGCCTCGGCGACGATTACCAGGCCACGATCAGGGTGTCGGGGCCCGCCGACCGCGAGCAGGAGCGTTATCCGCTGTTGGAGGAGTCCCTCGAGGTCGACCTGTCCGGGATGTCCGAGGACGAGCGCACGCGCGTGTTGACCGTCGTGGAACGCGCGATCGACCAGGTGTGCACGGTGGGACGGACGTTGAAATCGGGGGCCAAAGTGACTCTTGAGGTGAAAGACCTTGGCAGAGGGTGACGTCCGGCTCACCGCCTGGGTGCACGGGTACGTCCAGGGTGTGGGTTTCCGCTGGTGGACGCGATCGCGGGCACTTGAGCTCGGCCTGGCCGGCTTCGCGTCGAACCGGCCGGACGGGCGCGTCCAGGTCGTTGCCCAGGGCCCGCGCGACGCGTGTGAGCGGCTCCTTGATCAGCTACAGGGCCCGAACACACCCGGCCACGTCGACAAGGTGATCTGGGACTGGTCCGAACCGGCCGACTCGGTCGTGGGCTTCAGCGAGCGCTGATCGGCTCAGCGGTAGGGTAACGCGGCATGCATCTGAAGAGTCTGACGCTGAAGGGCTTCAAGTCCTTCGCTTCGCCGACGACTCTGCGCTTCGAACCCGGCATCACCTGTGTCGTGGGGCCCAACGGTTCGGGTAAATCCAACGTGGTCGACGCGCTCACCTGGGTCATGGGGGAGCAAGGCGCCAAGACGCTGCGGGGCGGCAAGATGGAAGACGTCATCTTCGCCGGGACGTCGTCGCGCGCCCCACTCGGCCGCGCCGAGGTGACCCTGACGATCGACAACTCCGACAACGCGCTTCCCATCGAATACTCCGAGGTGTCGATCACCCGACGGATGTTCCGAGACGGTGCCGGCGAGTACGAGATCAACGGCGCCAGTTGCCGTTTGATGGATGTACAGGAATTGCTCAGTGATTCCGGTATCGGCCGTGAGATGCACGTGGTGGTCGGGCAGGGCAAGCTGGCCGAGATCCTCGAATCGCGTCCCGAAGACCGGCGGGCGTTTATCGAGGAGGCCGCGGGCGTTCTCAAGCACCGAAAACGCAAAGAAAAGGCGGTACGCAAGCTCGACTCGATGTCGGCGAATCTGGCCCGCCTGGCCGACCTGACGTCGGAACTGCGCCGACAGCTCAAGCCGCTGGGCAGGCAGGCCGAAATGGCCCGCCGGGCCCAGACGATCCAGGCCGACCTGCGCGACGCCCGGCTGCGATTGGCCGCCGACGACCTGGTGGCCCGCAAGGCCGAGTTCGATGACACCAACCAGGCCGAGATGGCGCTGCGCCGCGAGCACGACGACCTCGCCGAACGGTTGGCGGCCCGGGTGGTCGAGTTGGCCTCCCACGAATCCGCTGTCGAGGATCTCGGCGAGCGGGCCGACTCCGCGCAGCAGCGGTGGTTCCGGCTCTCGGCGCTGGCTGAGCGGGTTGGCGCGACGGTCCGCATCGCCGGCGAACGTGCCCAGCACCTTGATACCGAACCCGACGTGTCGGGCGGCCCCGACCCCGACGCGCTCGAGGCGCAGGCCGAGGAGGTTGCCGAACAGGAGAGCCAGCTGCTGGGGGAATTGGCCCGCTCCCGGGCCCGTCTCGATGAGACTCGAGCCGAGCTGGCCGAGCGGGAGAAGGCCGCCGCCGAAGCCGAGCGGGCCCACCTGGAAGCCGCGCGAGCCGAGGCCGACCGCAGGGAGGGGCTGGCTCGTCTGGCCGGCCAGGTCGACACCATGCGCACCCGTGTCGAGTCGATCGACGAGACCGTCGGGAGGCTTACCGGAGGCATCGAGGAGGCTGCCGGGCGCGCTCAGCACACCCAGGTCGAGTTCGAGATGGTGCAGAGCCGCGTCGGCGAGCTCGACGAAGGCGAGGTGGGACTCGATGAGCAGCACGACCGCACGGTGTCGGCGCTGCGTCTGGCTGACGAACGCGTCGCCGAGCTGCAAGCAGGCGAACGGGCTGCCGAACGCGAGGTGGCGTCTCTTCAGGCGCGTATCGATGCGTTGTCGGTCGGGTTGGACCGCAAGGACGGGGCCGCCTGGCTTCAGGAAAACCGAAGTGGATCAGGGCTTTTCGGTTCCATCGCGCATCTGGTCAAGGTGCGTTCCGGTCACGAGGCGGCGATCGCCGTCGTTCTGGGTGCTGCTGCCGACGCTGTGGCCGCCGAGAACTTCGGCGCCGCTCGTGAGGCGGTGGCCGCACTGAAGAAGTCCGACGGTGGGCGCGCAGCCATCGTGCTGGGGGACTGGCCCGCGCAGCCGATGCCGGTGCCGGGTCAGCTGCCCTCGGGTGCGGTGTGGGCGGTGGACGTGGTCGATGCCGCGCCGCGGATACAGGGCGCCGTGACCGCGATGCTCGCCGGGGTGGCGGTAGTCGATGATCTGGCATCGGGTCTGGAACTCGTTGCAGCACAGCCACAACTGCGCGCGGTGACCTCCGACGGCGACCTCGTCGGCGCCGGCTGGGTCAGTGGTGGATCAGACCGCAGGCCCAGCACACTGGAGATCGCCTCCGAGGTCGGCAAGGCGCGGGCAGCCCTCGTCGATGCTGAGCGACAGACCGGTGAGTTGTCGGCAGCGCTCGCCGGTGCGCTGGCTGAACAGGCCTCCCGTCAGGACGCCGCCGAACATGCGCTGGCGGCTCTCAACGAGTCCGACGCCGCGATCTCAGCGCTTTACGAGCAGTTGGGACGGCTGGGTCAGGAGGCCCGCAGTGCCGATGACGAGTGGCAGCGACTGATCAGCCAGCGGGACGAGTTGGAGGCCGGCCGGAATCGCACCGTCGAGGAACTGGCCCAACTGGAGCAACGGCTGCACAACGCCCAGCAGGAGCCGATGTTCGAGGCCGAGCCCGTCGACCGCCACGAATCGACGGTTGCGGCCGAAGCGGCGCGCTCGGCGGAGGTCGAGGCCCGGCTGACCGTTCGCACCGCTGAGGAACGTGCGAATGCCGTTCGTGGGCAGGCTGATTCGCTCCGCCGGGCGGCGACCGCAGAACGTGAGGCTCGAATGCGCGCGAGGCGGGCACGTGAGGCACGGGTCCATGCCGCGGCGGTTTCGGCCGCCGTTGCCGAGGCTGGACGACTCGTCGCGACACGGTTGAGCTCGGCAGTCAGCGTCGCTTCCGGTGTCCGCGATCACATCGCCGCCGACCGTCAGGTCCGAGCCGCTGCTTGCGCGAAGACGCGCGAGGAGGTCAACGAGCTCACCACCCGGATCACCGTGCTCACCGACTCGCTGCACCGTGACGAGGTCGCCAAAGCGCAAGCCGCATTGCGTATCGAGCAACTCGAGGAGCAGGTGCTCGAACAGTTCGGTATGGCGATCGCCGACCTTGTTGCCGAGTACGGGCCCACCGTCCCGTTGCCCCCGACGGAACTCGAGATGGCGGAATACGACCTGGCGCGCGAACGCGGTGATCAGGTCACCGTGCCCGCGCCGCTGCCGTTCGACCGGCCCACCCAGGAGAAGCGAGCCAAGCGCGCTGAACGCGAGCTCAATGAGCTCGGCAGGGTCAACCCGCTCGCTCTCGAGGAATTCGCCGCGCTGGAGGAGCGCTACAACTTCCTCTCCACCCAGCTCGAGGATGTCAAATCGGCCCGCAAGGACCTTCTCGACGTGATCGCCGATGTCGACACCCGAATTCTGCAGGTCTTCGCGGAAGCGTATGCAGACGTCGAACGCGAGTTCTCCCAGGTGTTCGCGACGTTGTTCCCGGGCGGCGAGGGCAGGCTGCTGCTGACCGACCCGGGCGACATGCTCACCACGGGCATTGAGGTGGAGGCTCGACCGCCGGGCAAGAAGATCAAGCGGTTGTCGCTGCTCTCCGGCGGGGAGAAGTCGCTGACGGCGGTGGCGATGCTGGTGGCGATCTTCCGCGCCCGTCCATCGCCGTTCTACGTGATGGACGAGGTGGAGGCCGCGCTCGACGATGTGAACCTGCGCCGCCTGATCGGCCTGTTCGAGCAGCTGCGCGAGGTGTCACAGCTCATCGTGATCACCCACCAGAAGCCGACGATGGAGATCGCGGACGCCCTGTACGGCGTGACCATGCGCAACGACGGCATCACCACGGTCATCTCGCAGCGCATGCGGGGCCAGGAGCTGGTGACCAGTCCGGCCTGACGGCCACCTGCTCGTAGGCTCCAACGGCGCCGGCGGCGACCCCTGCGACAATGGGCGTCGTGTCTGAGGGTCTTTGGATCGCGATCGCGGTCATCGCCGTTCTGTTGGTAGCTGTGCTCGTCGTCGGCCTAGTGCGCTATCGCCGTCGCCGGATCAGCCTGGCGGCGCCAGACACCGCGACTCCGGTTGACCGCTCGGGCGGCTATGCCGCCTCGTCGGGCATCACGTTCAGCGCGTCGGCGCCCCCCGAATCCCCGGAGACGCCGACGCGTCGGCGCGAGCCCGCTCCGGAGCCGCTGGACACCAGCGGTCTGCCCGCCGTCGGCGACGACGCCAGCATTCCCCGCGACGCCCCGAAACGTCCGATTGCCGACGTCAAGCTCCCAGATTTCCCACCACCTGATCTGTCCTCTGCGCCGGCAGCCGCGCCTGAGGTCGACGCCGTTGCGCCCGCCGAGCCCGACGTCGGCGCCATCGAGCCGCCCGAAGGCAGGCTGGGCCGCCTGCGCGGCCGGCTGGCGAAATCTCAGAGCACCTTCGGCCGAAGCATGCTGGGCCTGTTGGGCGGCGGCGATCTGGACGAGGGCTCATGGGAAGAGGTCGAGGACACTCTGTTGATCGCCGACCTCGGGCCGGTCGTCACTGAGTCGGTGGTGAAGGCGCTGCGCTCGCAGATGGCCAGTAGCCGGGTGCGTACCGAGGCCGACGCTCGGGGGGTGCTGCGCGAGGTGTTGATCTCGGAATTGCAACCCGACCTGGACCGCTCCATCAAGGCCCTGCCCCACGATGACAAGCCGTCAGTGCTCCTGGTGGTGGGGGTCAACGGAACCGGCAAGACCACGACAGTCGGCAAACTCGCGCGCGTCCTGGTTGCCGACGGCCGGCGCGTCGTTCTCGGCGCCGCGGACACGTTCCGCGCCGCGGCAGCCGATCAGCTCCAGGCATGGGCCTCGCGCGTCGGCGCCGAGGTCGTGCGCGGCTCCGAAGGCGCCGACCCGGCCTCGGTGGCGTTCGACGCCGTCGACACCGGGATAGCCTCGGGAGCCGACGTCGTCGTCATCGACACAGCCGGCCGCCTGCACACCAAGACCGGCCTGATGGACGAACTCGGCAAGGTCAAGCGGGTGGTGGGTCGCCGTGCGGTCGTCGACGAAGTACTCCTCGTCCTGGACGCGACGATCGGCCAGAACAGCCTGCCGCAGGCACGCGTCTTCGCCGAAGTCGTCAACATCACCGGTGTCGTGTTGACCAAGCTGGACGGCACGGCCAAGGGCGGCATCGTCTTCCGCGTTCAGCAGGAACTCGGGGTACCGGTCAAACTCGTCGGTCTGGGCGAGGGCCCCGACGATCTCGCGCCTTTCGAGCCGGCGGCGTTCGTCGACGCGCTTCTCGGCTAGCAGCGCTCATCTCGGCTGGCAGGCTGCAGGCTGGCAGCCCTGATGCGGCGCGAAAAGCCAATGATTCTTCCACGCGGCACGAACTTCTGCTGATCCCGGCGACGGAAACACGAGCGTAACGACTTGGGTTTGTCCGTTCACATATCCGAAACACAACAGAAGCACCGGTGAAACGCGAGCCACAGAGTCTCTTCTCCGAGGCCGATCCTGTCGGCCGTCATTCCAAGGAGGTTCACACAAAGTGGTTTTTGCCTTACCAGACGATGCGTTCCTGCCGTTCGGGCCCGGAGGTCTGAGCGCCGGTGACACGGCGTGGGTGCTCACCGCTGCCGCGCTGGTGTTGTTCATGACACCGGGCCTGGCGTTCTTCTACGGTGGTCTGTCACGCCAGAAGTCCGTCCTCAACATGTTGATGATGTCGTTCGGCTCGATGGGCGTCGTCAGCGTCATCTACGTGCTGTGGGGCTACTCGATGTCCTTTGCATCAGCACACACCGGGGGCAGCAACTTCTTCGGCGTCTTCGACAACCCCTTCTCCCTGTTCGGGCTGAGCCAGCTGACAGAGGTTCGGGTGATCGACGGTGTCGATACCTTCGTCCTCGGCGGATTCGGAACGGTGCCCGCCATCGTCTGGGTGGCCTTCCAGCTCACCTTCGCCGTGATCACCGTCGCGCTGATCAGTGGCGCGGTGGCCGAGCGGATGAAGTTCGGCACCTGGCTGCTGTTCGGCGGCATTTGGGTCACGCTGGTGTATTTCCCTCTGGCCCATATGGTCTGGGGCGGAGGCCTGCTTTCGGCGTCGGAGTCGGGTATCGCCGCCAAGCTGTTCGGCGTCGACGAGGAAGGTGGCGCCAACGTCGAACCCATCGACTTCGCCGGTGGCACCGTGGTGCACATCAACGCCGGTATGGCCGCTCTCGTGCTGGCACTTCTGCTCGGTAAGCGAAACAGCTTCGGCAAGGTCGCCTTCCGCCCACACAATGTTCCGTTCGTTCTGCTCGGCGCATCCATCCTGTGGTTCGGCTGGTTCGGCTTCAACGTGGGCTCCGAGGGTGCGGCGGACATGCTCGCCGGTGCGGTATGGGTGAACACCACCGCTGCTACCGCGGCGGCGATGCTGGCGTGGTTGCTGGTGGAGCGCATCCGTGACGGCCACGCCACCAGCGTCGGCGCTGCGTCGGGCATCGTCGCGGGCTTGGTCGCGATCACGCCGGCCTGCGGTTCGCTCAGCGCTATCGGTTCGCTGATCCTCGGTGCTATCGCCGGTGTGCTCTCCGCGCTCGCCATCGGGCTGAAGTACAAGCTCGGCTATGACGATTCGCTCGACGTTGTGGGCGTCCACCTCGTAGCCGGGTTGTGGGGCACCATCGCTATCGGATTCCTGGCTGTGGAAACCGGCCTCTTCTACGGCGGCGGCATCCAGCAGCTCGTCGTGCAGTTGGTTATCGCGACGGTGGCCATGCTCTTCACCGCGATCATGACCGTGATCATCGCGTTCATCGTCAAGCCGCTGGGCTGGCGAGTGTCCAAGGAGGATGAGGACACTGGTATCGATGAGACTGAACATGCCGAAACGGCTTACGAGCTCGCCTGATCGGCGACAATTTCATCGGAAGGGATCGACTACATGAAGCTGATTACTGCGATCGTCAAGCCGTTCACGCTGGAGGATGTCAAGACCGGTCTGGAGCAGACGGGAATTCTCGGGATGACCGTCAGCGAAGTTCAGGGCTACGGTCGCCAAAAGGGACACACTGAGGTCTATCGCGGCGCCGAGTATTCGGTGGACTTCGTCCCGAAGGTGCGCGTGGAGGTCGTCGTCGACGATTCCGCCGTCGACAAGGTGGTGGACGTGATCGTCCAGGCCGCGCGTACCGGGAAGATCGGTGATGGGAAGGTGTGGGTCAGCCCGGTTGAGACCGTGGTTCGGGTGCGCACCGGCGAGCGGGGGACCGACGCCCTTTGACGGGACGTTTACCAGACCCTGCCGCCGAAGCCCCTCGATGGGTGCGCCCGGCGGCGGGGTCTGCGCGCCCTGCAACCGATCTCGTCGCAGCCGCCGAACAGCTGTTCACAGGTAGTCCGCGGCAACTCGATGCTGCCGCACTGCGCGGTGCGCTGCTGGACCTCTACGACTTCTGGCTCAACACAAAAGCCACCGAGATAGGGATCACCGCAGCCAGTGGCTTCGCGATCGTCGCAACAGGAGGCCTGGGCCGAGGAGAGATCCTGCCCCACTCCGATCTGGACCTGATGCTGTTGCACGACGACATGCCCTCCGAGACCGTCGGTGAAGTGGCCGAGCTCTTGTGGTATCCGTTGTGGGACGCCAACATCCGGCTCGACCACAGCGTCCGGACCGTGCCGCAAGCGCTCAAAGTCGCCGGGGACGACATCTCTGCCGGTATGGCGATGCTGGAGGCCCGTCACATCGCCGGTGACCCCGACCTGTCCGCATCACTGATCAGTGGAGCCCGCAGCCAGTGGCGCACCGGAGTAGGTGCGCGCTTCGACGAACTCATCGAACACACCCGAGCGAGATGGCAACGCAGCGGTCAGATCGCTCACCGCGCGGAGCCGGACCTCAAGTGTGGCAGGGGCGGCCTGCGTGATGTTCAACTGCTCAACGCCCTGGCGATCGCGCAACTGGCCGACGTGTATCCCAGCCGGTCATTGGCCTCGCCGACCGAAACCCTCGGAGAGGCGCATCTCTCCCTGCTCGATGTTCGTACCGAGTTGCACAGAGTGGCGGGACGCGGCCGTGAACTACTGCTGGCCCAGCATGCTGACGAGATCGGTGCCTCGCTGCGCATCGGAGATCGATTCGACCTTGCCCGCATGCTCTCTGATGCGGCCCGCACCGTCAGCTATTACGTCGACGCGGGCATTCGCACAGCGGCCAATTCGTTGCCCCGTCGGGGTCTGTCCGCGCTCCGCCGGCCGGTACGCCGTCCGATCGACGAAGGCGTCATCGAGTTCAACGGCGAGGTGATCCTGGCCCGCGATGCCCGCCCCAAGCGTGACCCCGGCCTGATATTGCGGGTGGCCGCCGCATCGGCGACCACCGGCCTGCCGATAGCCGTCTCGACCCTGGGCCGACTGGTGGAGTCGGCGCCGGAATTGCGCACGCCCTGGCCGGACAACGCACTCAAGGATCTGCTGGTGATGTTGGCGGCGGGACCGTCTGCGGTGGCCACGATCGAAGCTCTCGACCGCACCGGACTGTGGGGCAGGCTGTTTCCCGAGTGGGGAGCAGTCCGTGACCTGCCGCCGCGCGATGTCGTCCACATCTGGACGGTAGATCGGCATCTGGTCGAAACCGCCTCTCGGGCAAGTGCTTTCACTACGAGGGTGTCTCGGCCCGATCTTCTCCTACTCGGGGCACTGGTCCATGACATCGGCAAGGGTCGCGGCGGGGACCACAGCGTCATCGGAGCCGAGCTGGCTACCCAGATCGGCAACCGGCTGGGTCTGTGGCCCTGTGACATCGAGATTCTGTCCGCGGTGGTGCGCCATCATCTGCTGCTGCCGAAAATCGCCACCAGGCGGGACTTGCAGGACCCCCAGACGATCGCTGCGGTCGTGGACAGCCTGGGCGGCGACTCGGTGGTGCTGGAACTTCTTCAGGTGCTCGCCGAAGCCGACTCCCTGGCCACCGGACCTGGCGTGTGGGGTGACTGGAAGGCCTCGTTGATCGGTGATCTGGTTCGTCGCTGCCGGTTGGTGATGGCCGGTGACGCACTGCCCAGGCCAGATCCCGTTGATCCTCGATTCCTGTCGCTGGCTGCGCAGGCACGGGTGCACGTCGAGCTCACGCCCGCCGAAGCAGTACACATCTACCGCGTCACGATGATCGTGCCGGATCGCCGGGGTCTGCTGTCGAAGGCGGCGGGCGTGCTGGCGCTCAACTCGCTGCGCGTGCACTCGGCGTCGGTCAACTCGCATGAGGGTTCGGCGATCAATACCTTTGTCGTCTCGCCGCTTTTCGGTACGCCGCCGGCGGCGGAGTTGCTGCGTCAGCAGCTGATCCTTGCCGTCGAGGGCGAGTTCGACGTGATGGGAGCTCTGGAGCAGCGGGCGGCTGAGAGTTCGGCGACGGGCCGGGCCGGTGAGGTGCGCTCCTCGGTTCCGATCACCCCCCCGGCCGCCCGTCCGCGGGTTCTCTGGCATGACGGCGGCGAGCGGGGGCAGTGGGTCGCCGAGATTCGGGCCACCGACCGCGCCGGGCTCCTATCAGTGCTCACGGCGGTGTTCGAGCGCGCCGGCGTGGACATCGTGTGGGCCAAGGTCACAACATTGGGTTCCTCGGTGATCGACGTTTTCGGAATCGTGTTGCCCCTTGACGGCGCGCAGAGCACGGCGCGGCAGACGCTGGAACGCGAGCTGTTCTCGGTACTGCCGACTCCGCCGGTCAAGCGAGCAGAGGAAGCCGGCTGAGCGGGTAGATCATCGGGATCGGCCGAGGCTTGCTCGGTGGGCAGGTCGAGTGCCAGCGGACGGACAAGTAGTCTTGGGCCGTGTTTGAATCCCTCTCCGACCGGTTGACCGGTGCGCTCTCGGGTCTGCGCGGGAAGGGCCGGCTCACCGGCGCAGACATCGATGCCACCGGCCGGGAGATCCGGCTGGCGCTCTTGGAAGCCGACGTGTCGCTGCCGGTGGTGCGCGAGTTCGTGGCTCGCGTCAAGGACCGCGCCAAGGGGACCGAGGTCTCGGCCGCGCTGAACCCCGCACAGCAGGTTGTCAAGATCGTCAACGAGGAACTTGTGGGGATCCTCGGCGGCCAGACCCGCCAGCTGGTCTTCGCCAAGACCCCTCCCACGGTCATCATGCTGGCCGGCCTTCAGGGGTCGGGCAAGACCACCCTGGCCGGCAAACTCGCGAAATGGCTTAAGGAACAAGGGCATACACCACTGCTGGTGGCGTGCGACCTGCAGCGTCCAGGAGCAGTGAACCAGCTGCAGATCGTCGGCGAGCGGGCAGGCGTGCACGTCTTCGCCCCGCATCCCGGGGTTTCACCGGGCGGCGCCACCCTCGAGCAGATGACCGACGGCGACCCGGTGGCCGTGGCGTCGGCGGGGCTGGCCGAGGCAAAGGCCAGGCATTACGACGTCGTCATCGTCGATACAGCGGGCCGCCTGGGTATCGACGAGGAACTCATGGGTCAGGCCGCGGCGATTCGTGCTGCCGTGGACCCCGACGAGGTGCTGTTCGTTCTCGACGCGATGATCGGCCAGGACGCCGTCAGCACCGCCGATGCGTTCCGCGAGGGGGTCGGTTTCACCGGCGTCGTGCTCACCAAGCTCGACGGCGACGCGCGCGGTGGTGCAGCGCTGTCTGTGCGCGAGGTCACGGGCGTGCCGATCCTTTTCGCGTCGAGTGGAGAGAAGCTCGAGGACTTCGACGTCTTCCACCCCGACCGGATGGCCAGTCGCATCCTCGGTATGGGCGATGTGCTGTCACTCATCGAGCAGGCCGAGCAGCACTTCGACGCCGAGCAGGCAGAAGCGACCGCGGCGAAGATCGGCAGCGGTGAGCTCACGCTGGAGGATTTCCTCGAGCAGATGCTCTCGATCCGCAAGATGGGCCCGATCGGCAACCTGCTGGGGATGCTGCCGGGCGCAGGTCAGATGAAGGACGCGCTGGCCGCCGTCGACGACAGCCAACTCGACCGCGTGCAGGCGATCATCCGAGGGATGACGCCGCAGGAGCGTACCGACCCGAAGATCATCAACGCGTCGCGCCGGCTGCGCATCGCCAACGGTTCCGGCGTCACGGTGTCGGAAGTCAATCAACTGGTCGACCGTTTCTTCGAAGCGCGCAAGATGATGTCGCAGATGGCCGGCCAGATGGGTATGCCGTTCAGCCGCAAGTCCTCGTCGCGGAAGGCCGGTAAGGGCAAGAAGAAGCAGAAGGGCAAGAAGGGTAGGGGCCCGACTCCGCCGAAGGTGCGCAACCCACTCGGCGCCGGGATGACGGGAATGCCGACGGGATTCCCCGACCTGACCAATATGCCCAAAGGACTCGACGAGCTCCCACCCGGACTCGCGGATATCGATCTGTCGAAACTGAAGTTCCCCAAAGGGAACTGATGGCTGACCGCACGGCTCTTCACATCAGGGGCCGGGGCCTACCCGATGGCGAGCCGGTTGAGTGGTGGATCGTCGATGAGCCCGAAGAGCACGGGCGGCAAGGGCGCTTGTGCGCCGAACCGGTCGCCGATGCGGTCACGGTGTTCGACGGCGGATGGATCATCCCCGGCCTGGTCGACGCCCACTGCCACGTCGGGCTCGGGGCTCGCGGACCCATCGGCGTGGACGAGGCCGTCGCCCAGGCCGAGACCGAACGGGGCGTCGGTGCGCTGCTGCTGCGGGACGCGGGGTCGCCCACCGATACCCGGAGCTTCGACGATCGTCATGACTTGCCGCGAATCATCCGCGCCGGGCGGCACCTTGCGCGGCCCAAGCGATACCAGCGTGGTTTGGCCGTCGACCTCGACGACGAATGGCAGCTGCCCGACGCGGTGGCCGAGCAGGCGCGTTGGGGTGACGGTTGGGTCAAACTCGTGGGGGACTGGATCGATCGCGAAGTCGGTGATCTGACACCGCTGTGGTCCGACGACGTGCTCAGGGCGGCCATCGATGCCGCACACGCCAACGGAGCCCGCGTCACCGCGCACGTGTTCGGCGAAGATGCGCTGCCGGGTCTGATCAAGGCGGGTATCGACTGCATCGAGCATGGCACCGGGCTCACCGACGAATCCGTCGAGCTGATGGTCGAGCACGGCACCGCGCTGGTGCCCACGCTGATCAACATCGAGAACTTCCCGAACATCGCTGCGGCCGCCGATCGATACCCCCGCTACCAACGCCACATGCGGGCACTCCACGAGACCTGCGCAGCCAGGATTGGTGCCGCGCGGGAGGCCGGGGTGCCCATCTACGCGGGCACCGACGCAGGTAGCGCCGTCGCGCACGGGCGCATCGGCGACGAGGTCGAAGCGCTCGAAGGCATCGGTATGACGCCGACACAGGCACTCGGAGCTGCGTGCTGGGATGCCCGGCAATGGTTGGGCCGTCCCGCGCTTGAGCACGGGGCGTCGGCGGACCTGGTGTGCTACGCCGAGGATCCACGCGGCGGCGCGGCAGTACTGGCCGACCCGACGCTGGTGATCCTGCGTGGCTGTGTGTACTGACCCGGTGGCGAGGCATTCTCAGCGTTGGTTGAAACCCCAGTCCAGCAGGCTGATGGCTTGTCCGTACAGATCACCGGTGCCATACATCTGGACCACCACGAGGCGCCGGTTCCCGCGCTGGGCGGCGCCGAGGTAGGTCTTGCGGGCAAGGTTTGTGTAGCCGGTCTTTCCGGCGAGGTCGCCGGGGTAGCGAGTGAGCAGCTCGTTCTGGTTGGTGATCGTCTTGCCGGGGAACTGGGCAGAGGGCTGACGCATGATGTGGGCGATCAGCGGATATTTCAGGGCCGCGCGCAGAATGACCGCCAGATCGTGGGGTGTGGAGACCGATTCCCAGCCTGGCCCGTCCAGTCCGGAAGGCGATGATGCCTTGGTGCTGCGGGCTCCGACCAGGGCGGCTTTTCGGTTCATCGCGGCCAGCGCCCTTGGTTGCCCCCCGAGCATGTCGGCAAGCATGTTGGCTGCGTCGTTGCCCGACACCATGAGCAGTGCCTCGAGCAGTTGACGGGTGGTGTACGCCTGGCCCGGTTTCAGTCCGACGCAGGAACACTCGACCTCGGTGTGGGACTTGTTGGCCCTGGCGAAGCTCTCGGGCCGGAGGTGATCGAGGACGACGGTGGCGAGCAGCACTTTGATTGTGCTGGCCGGGGCGTAGGTTCCGTACGGGTCGCGGCTGGCGAGTACCTGACCGGTGTCGAGGTCTGCGAGCAGCCACGCCTTGGCGGGGCCATCCGGAATTCCCTGTGCAGCAGCGGTTCCGAGCTCAGGTTGCGCGATCGCAGGGGATGTGCCGGCCATTGAGGCGCCCGGCAGCAGCAGGCTCAGCACGAGCGCCGGACCCACGAATCTTCTTCGCACGGTTGGCCAGGCTAGTGGCGCCAGGACTCGTTGCGCGTGCGATCAGGTCTCCATCGGGTGTCGGGTGCGCAACCCCAGTTCAGAGCCGACTGACGCCGGCGTTGGGGCCGAGGGCGAAGCCCCAGTCGAGCAGGCTGGCCGCCTGATCCCAGTAGCTGGGGGCGCCCTCTTTGTTGAGCCCGAACATCAGCGCCACCACGAGCCGCTGGCCGTTGCGCTGGGCGCCACCGACGAATGTCTTGCGGGCGAGGTCGGTGTACCCGGTCTTGCCGCCGAAGGTACCCGGATAGAGCTTGAGCAGTTCATTCTGGTTCACCAGGACGGTGTCGCCGGTCTTGGTGGGGAAGACGGCGGTGGGCATGGCGATGATCTCTGCGAAAACCGGGTTGGCCATCGCGGCACGGAACATGACCGCCAGATCGTGCGGCGAGGACCACATGTCGATGCCGGGTCCGTCGATTCCTGAGGGCGAGCCCGCGTTGGTTCCGTAAGCACCCATCAGGGCCGCCGTGCCGTTCATCTTCATCACCGCGACGTCGTATCCGCCCAGCATGGTGGCCAGCGTGTTGGCGGCGTCATTGCCCGATACGAGCAGCAGTGCCTCCAGCAGTTGGCGGGTGGTGTAGGTCCGACCGGGTGCTACACCGGCGCAGTTGCATTCGACCTTGGTGTCCGCCTCGTTGGCGACGATCGTCGCATCAAGCGGCAACTCGCCGAGAACTGTCATCGCGAGCAGCACCTTGATGGTGCTCGCCGGCGCGTACTGCCCGTACTCGTCGCGCGCGGCGAGTACCTCGCCGGTGTCCATGTCGGCGACGATCCAGGCTTGGGCGGGCCCGTCCGGGATGGGTAGCGAGCCGATGGGCTGGATGATTCCGGACACGGGTTCGGCCAGAGCAGTCGGTCCGGCAGCGCCAAGGCCCGCTGCGAACAGGCACAGCGTGACCCCTAGGGACGTGAGAAGCCTCGTCATGACGGTTGACCCTATCGTCGCTGGGGCGATCGTGTTCAATCGAGCCATGTCGGGCATCCCATGTTGAGCATCCAGGAGATCTCCGATCGGTTGGAGATACAGCAGCTGCTGATCGACTACTCGACGGCGATCGACCAGAAGCGATTCGACGACCTCGACTCGGTGTTCACCGCTGATGCCTACATCGACTACCGGGTCAGCGGCGGGGTTGACGGCCGCTATCCAGAGGTCAAGGCGTGGCTGAAGGAGGTGCTGCCGAACTTTCCGGCCTACTTCCACATGCTGGGCAATGTCGACGTCCGCGTCATCGGCGACAGCGCGACCTCCCGGGCGATCTGCTTGAACCCGATTGTGATGGGTGGTGACCTGGATCAGAACTCCGCCCAGAGCGGTTCGCAGGTCTATTTTGTCGGCATCTGGTATCTGGACGAGTTCATCAGGACCGCGCAGGGCTGGCGGATGAGCAGGCGGGTCGAGGAGAAGTGCTTCGACAAACTCGTCTAGCCGGGAGGCCCAGGGCGCCAGTGGGCGTGCCGGCAGCAGGATTTCCTCCCGTGTGGCCCGTTCTGGCACAATGAGCGGCTGTCTGCCGCGGGACCCGTCCGAAGCGATCTGTTTCGCTCCTCACTGGGCGCTCCTGCGGTGGTCACACACGTAAGGCAAAACCGGACCGGGCAGCCCGCCCGCGTCGCTTGAATTGCCAACGTGGCAACCACAGGAGAATTCGCACCAGCATGGCTGTCAAGATCAAGCTCGCCCGCTTCGGCAAGATCCGCAATCCCCAGTACCGCATCTCGGTGGCCGACGCGCGGAACCGCCGCGACGGCCGCGCCATCGAAGTCATCGGCCGGTACCATCCGAAGGACGACCCCAGCCTCATCGAGATCGACTCGGAGCGCGCGCAATACTGGCTGGGCGTGGGCGCTCAGCCCACCGAGCCCGTACTGCAGCTGCTGAAGATCACCGGCGACTGGCAGAAATTCAAGGGTCTGCCCGGAGCCGAGGGCACGCTGAAGGTCAAGGACCCCAAGGCCAGCAAGCTCGACCTGTTCAACGCTGCCTTGGCCGAGGCAGACGGAGCCCCCTCCGGCGAGGCCACCCAGGCCAAGAAGAAGAAGACGCCGGCCAAGAAGGCCGAGCCTGCTGCCGAGAAGGCCGAGAAGGCCGAGAAGGCCGAGCCCGCCGCAGAAAAGGCCGAGAAGGCCGAGCCCGCCGCAGAAAAGGCCGAGAAGGCTGAGCCCGCCGCAGAAAAGGCTGAGAAGGCCGAGCCTGCTGCGGAGAAGGCCGAGAACACCGACGCCGCAAGCGAGAGCTGAGCACCATCGTGAGTTCAGTCGTCGTCGACGCCGTCGAGCATCTGGTTCGCGGGATCGTTGACAACCCCGAAGATGTCCGGGTCGACATGGTGACCAACCGTCGTGGACGCACAGTTGAGGTACACGTCCATCCCGAGGACCTCGGCAAGGTCATCGGCCGTGGGGGTCGCACTGCGACTGCGTTGCGCACCCTGGTGTCAGGTATCGGCGGCCGGGGTATCCGCGTTGACGTGGTTGACACCGACCAGTAGGGGCGCAGGAGCGCAGCGACCGGGTTTGGGCGGAGCCGAATGGACCTGGTAGTCGGGCGGATCGTCAAGGCGCACGGCGTCACTGGCGAGGTTGCCGTCGACATCCGGACCGACGATCCCGCAGGCAGGTTCACCCCCGGCGCCAGGCTTCGGGGCCGTGCGCGGCAGGGCGGAGTCGAGACTGCCGCCGAGACGGAGTACGTCATCGAGTCGGTACGTGCACACGGCGACAGGCTGTTGTTGCGGTTGTCCGGAGTCGCCGATCGCGACTCGGCAGAGGGCCTCCGAGGAACGGTGTTCGTCGTCGACTCGTCCGATCTGCCGCCCATTGAGGACCCCGACGAGTTCTACGATCACCAACTCGAGGGCATGACCGTCGCCACGACTGACGGACGGCAACTCGGCGCCGTGTCCGAGGTATTGCACACCGCAGCAGGCGAACTCCTCGCGGTGCGCGATGCGGCAGGCACCGAGGTACTGATTCCATTCGTGTCGGCCATCGTGCTGTCGGTGTCGCTGGCGGATCAGGCCATCGAGATCGACCCGCCCGACGGCCTTCTAGAGCTGGATTAGGGACGCGAAGTCGTGCGTATCGACGTGGTGAGCATCTTTCCCGCATACCTCGAACCACTGCGGCAGTCCCTGCCGGGCAAAGCCATCGAGGCCGGCGTCATCGAACTCGCTGTGCACGATCTGCGGGGCTGGACCCACGATGTCCATCGGGCGGTCGACGATTCGCCTTACGGTGGTGGCCCGGGGATGGTCATGAAGGCGCCGGTGTGGGGTGCGGCGCTGGACGAGATCTGCTCTGAGGAGACACTTCTGGTAATTCCGACGCCAGCAGGCCGACTGTTCACGCAAGCTGATGCGGCGCGCTGGACCGGAGAAAGTCATCTGGTCTTCGCGTGTGGCCGCTACGAGGGTATCGACCAGCGCGTCGCACAGGATGCAGAGCGACGGATGCGGGTCGAGGAAGTGTCGATCGGCGATTACGTGCTGCCCGGAGGGGAGTCGGCGGCACTGGTGATGATCGAGGCCGTGGTCCGACTCATGCCCGATGTGCTCGGAAATCCCGAGTCCCATCGCGACGATTCACATTCTGATCTGGTGGGGGGACTGCTGGAAGGTCCCAGTTACACCCGGCCGGCCAGTTGGCGGGGACTCGATGTGCCGGACGTGCTGCTCTCAGGCGACCACGCCCGGATCGCGGCATGGCGCCTCGAGCAGGGGGTTGAGCGCACGCAGCAGAACCGCCCGGATCTCCTGGGCTAGATTCGCCCGCCCGGGAACATGGTCTTGACGGCCTGGGTAACGGTCTGCCGGGCCGTGTCGTTGTTGGCCGACTGCATCGACCCGATGACCATCACGTAGCGGCGGTTGGGGCCGATGACGCCAGTCGAGAGGTGCATCCAGTCGGCACCGATGCAGCACATCCAGCCCTGCTTGACTGCCACAGGTTCGGCGAACAGGCCGTCCGGGATGCCGAACCGTTGCGGATAGACGCCGCCGGGCACCATCCCGTCGGGCGCCGTCGGTGTCGATGTCGCCAGGTTGGACAGGATGATGTTGGCTTGTTCGGCAGGCAATCCGCCGGTGCCCGCCAGCAGCATGTCGTAATAGCGCACCAGATCAGTCGCCGTGCTGGTGGTGTTGAACCAGCGCCCGTCGGCCGGCGGTTGTGTCGAACCCAGTCCGTAGCGGGCAACCACTCGGTCGATGGTCGCACTGCCTCCACTTCGATTCCACAGGACCTCGGCGGCGCCGTCATCGGAGGAACGAAGCATCACGTCAAGTGACTGGCGGTCTTCCGGCGAAAGCGTGGTGTCCCCCCTGGCCACCTGCATCAGCAGGTCATCGGCGATGAAGAGCTTGGCCACCGAGGCGATTGCCATCGTCATGCCGTTGCCGTTGGTCACCAGCTGACCCGTGTTTCGGTCGAGGATCGCCACGGTGATGACGGCGCCGGCCCCGGCGGCTTCGGCGGTGGCCTGACGTTCGCGGTCCTCCAGACCGCTGAACCCGGCAGCAGGCTCGTCAGGAGGTGTTTCGGGGAGCGGTGCCATCGCTCCCAGCGGGGCGACCACCGTCAACGGCGGACTCGACGGCGCAGGGGGTGAACCGTGCACCTGCGCCTCGCACCCGACCAAGGCCAGTACGCCGACAACAACGGCGGCGGCGGTCCTGACCAGCCTCCACGGGTGTCGTCGCATCGGTTAGCCTCCCGTGAGTGCTAGGTCTGCGTTGTCAACCGAAAAGGTTGGCGAACGCTGGGTAGCCCGATAATCAGCGTAGTCCGTGGCAGCTGCCCGCGAGCCCCCCCGGGCCGGGAAAGTTCGACGTCGCAGTGATAACTCCGGACCGCAGCGCCGCGGGACCGGATTTCGGGGAATCGGACTCCATCTGGCACAATCGAGCAGTTGTCTGTGCACGGCCGGAAACGCCGCACGACTCGCCCCAGACGCCCGAATCACAGATATCGGCTCTGCATGCGCCCTCGCGACGCCTGCCAGCTGCCGCGAACAGCAAGGAAGTGTCACCGATGAACACTCTTGATTTCATCGACCAGACGTCGTTGCGCGATGATGTCCCGGACTTCGGCCCCGGAGACACCGTGAACGTTCACGTGAAGGTCATCGAGGGCTCCAAGGAGCGCATTCAGGTCTTCAAGGGTGTGGTAATCCGCCGGCAGGGTGGTGGGGTCCGCGAGACGTTCACCGTGCGCAAGGAGAGCTATGGCGTCGGTGTCGAGCGCACTTTCCCGGTGCACTCTCCCAATGTCGACCACATCGACATCGTTACCCGCGGTGACGTCCGTCGCGCCAAGCTCTACTACCTACGGGAGCTACGCGGTAAGAAGGCGAAGATCAAGGAAAAGCGCTGACCTCCGAGGTCGAGTCGCGGTCGTCCGCGTGCTGGCTACGCTGATCTCGTGACCGGACCCACAGAAGGCCCAGAAGGCCGCTCGGCATCCGGCGACCCGTCGCCTGCCGAGCGCCCGCTCGAGAGCTCCGATACTGATATCCCAGCCGGCGGAGCCGCTGCCGGTGGAGCGGCTTCCGACACCGCGGCTTCCGACACCGCGGGTTCCGGCGCCGCTGCTTCCGACACCGAAGTCGCGGACACCGACGAAGAGCAGGAGCCTGGCAAGAAGAAGCGCGGTGCGGTCCGCGAGGCCGCGATTCTGATCACCGTCGCCCTGGTCATCTATTACGTGACGCTGACGTTCATCGCTCGGCCGTACCTGATTCCGTCCGAGTCGATGGAGCCAACGTTGCACGGGTGCAACGGCTGTATCGGCGATCGCATAATGGTCGACAAAGTCACCTATCGGTTTTCGTCCCCTGAGCCCGGCGACGTCGTCGTCTTCAAGGGTCCGCCGAACTGGAGCATCGGTTACAAGTCGATCCGCTCGGACAACCCCGCCATCAGGTGGGTGCAGAACGCGCTGTCGTTCGTCGGATTCGTCCCTCCCGATGAAAACGACCTGGTGAAACGCATCATCGCGGTCGGGGGCCAGACGGTTCAGTGCCGTGCAGATACCGGGCTCACCGTTAATGGAAAACCGGTGGACGAGCCGTACCTCAGTGCGGACACGATGATGGCCGACCCCGCGGTGTACCCGTGCCTGGGTAATGAGTTCGGTCCGGTCAAGGTGCCCGAGGATCGGGTCTGGGTGATGGGCGACAACCGCACCCACTCCGCGGATTCCCGCAGCCATTGCAGCAACCTGCCGGAGGACGCTCAACGGGGTCTGCTGTGTACCGGTGATCCAGTCGCCGGGACGATTCCGGTGGAGAATGTCATTGGAAAGGCTCGGTTCATCGCCTGGCCACCATCGCGGTGGGGCGGCGTGAGCTCGGTGGATCCGCAGAGTTAACAGGAGGCGCTGACACTTGCCCGCAGCGTGGCCGCCCAGGGTGGTGATTCGCAGATCTTCGGGACTGCGCACGCTGGAATCCGCTTTGTATCGCGCCGGTCTGGGCCCGGTAGCCGGCGTCGACGAGGTCGGTCGGGGGGCATGCGCGGGGCCGCTGGTGGTGGCGGCGTGTGTGCTCGGTCCCAACCGGAGGGAAAGTCTGGCGGCGCTTGATGATTCCAAGAAGCTGAACAAGAACGAACGAGAGCGGCTCTACCCCCTGATCCGGCGGTATGCGCTCGCGCACCACGTGGTGTTCATCCCGTCGGTCGAGGTCGATCGCCGAGGGGTTCATGTCGCCAACATCGAGGGTATGCGGCGAGCCGTGGCCGGCCTGCCGTCGCGGCCCGGGTATGTGTTGTCCGATGGGTTCCGGGTACCTGGCCTGCCGATGCCGTCGCTGCCCGTGGTGGGCGGTGATGCGGCGGCGGCATGCATTGCGGCGGCCAGTGTGCTGGCCAAAGTCAGCCGGGATCGGCTGATGGTCGCCATGGAGGACGACCACCCCGGCTACGGCTTCGCCGACCACAAGGGCTACAGCACCCGCGCCCACAGCGTTGCGTTGGCCCGCCTCGGACCCTCTCGCCAGCACCGGTACTCGTTCATCAACGTGCGTCGTCTGGTGGAAGGGGAGCCCGGGGAGGATGCAGAACTCGCGTGCGGAAAGATTGGGCCATCGGACCCGATGGACTCCGACCTATATGAAGGACAGCTGAGCCGATGAGTGCCGAAGATCTCGAGAAGTACGAAACCGAGATGGAGCTCTCGCTCTACCGCGAGTACAAGGACATCGTCGGGCAGTTCAGCTACGTGGTGGAGACGGAGCGACGGTTCTACCTGGCCAACAAGGTGGAGATGGTGCCCCACAACGCCGATGGCGAGGTCTACTTCGAACTGCGCTTGGCCGACGCGTGGGTGTGGGACATGTATCGGCCCGCCCGTTTCGTCAAGCAGGTCCGGGTGATCACGTTCAAGGACGTCAACATCGAAGAGGTCGAAAAGCCCGAGCTGCGGCTGCCCGAGTAGTCACCCCCCGTGATTTGGGTGCAGTTGGTCACCCTGAGGTTGACCAAGTGCACCCAAATCGCGCGTAAGGAGAGCCGATGACCGTCCGAACCGACCCGACCAAACCGCTCGCCGGAGTGCGGGTCGTCGAGATTTCCAGCTTCGTCGCCGTTCCATTGGCGGGGATGACGTTGGCCCAGCTCGGCGCCGAGGTGATCAGGGTGGATCCCATCGGTGGCGCGGCTGACTACCATCGTTGGCCACTCACCGACGAAGGCGAGAGCATCTACTGGGCGGGCCTGAACAAGGGCAAACGATCGCTGGCCGTTGACATGCGTTCCGGACGGGGCCAGGAGCTGGTCGCTCGACTGATCGCCGACAGTGGCGTGTTCATCACCAATATCATTGGCCGACAGTGGCATTCCTACGAGGAGCTATCCCGAATCCGATCGGACCTGATCCACGTGGAGGTGTCGGGTCGCGTAGACGGCGGCACCGGAGTCGATTACACAGTCAACGCCGCGATCGGGTTTCCACTGGTCACGGGGCCGGCCGAGTTCGCCAAGCCGGTCAACCATGTGCTGCCGGCCTGGGACGTCACCTGCGGGATCTATGTAGCACTAGCGGTGGCCACCGCACTGCGCCACCGCGATGCGACCGGCCTCGGCCAGCACATCAGCATCCCACTGGAGAACGTCGCGTTGGCGACGGCCGGAAACCTCAGCCTGCTCACCGAGGCAATGGTCAATGGCGCCTCGCGGCAGCGTATCGGCAATGCTGTGTACGGCACCTATGGCCAGGACTTCGTCAGCGCCGACGGCGTCGCGTTCATGATCGTCGTGCTGACCGGCCGCCACTTCCGCGACCTGACTGCATTGACCGCAACGACCAATGCTGTGGCAGCACTGGCTGATTCACTGGGTGCTGACTTCAGCGACGAGGGCCAGCGCTATCGCCATCGCGACGCGTTGAGTGCGATGTTCGCAGAATGGTTCGCAGCTCACACCGGCGAGGAGATCATTGCCGGCCTGTCGTCGACGTCGGTGTTGTGGGAGCGATACCAGACCTTCGCCGAGACCGCTGCCGCCGATAGGGTCACTGCCAACCCAATGTTCGCCGAACTCGATCAACCGCGGGTGGGGCGCTACCTTGCACCGGGACTGCCCATGTCGATCGACGGCGCCTACCCACAGCCGGTTTCTGCACCCGCACTCGGCGATGACACCACCGCTGTGCTGGCCGAGTGGCTGTCTCTGCCCGTCGACGAGATCGATGGACTGATCAATTCGGGCATCGTGGCATGAGCACGCTGCTGGATCTCCTCGATGTGACCGCGGGACCGGCGGGCACGTGGCAGGGACGCGGCAGCGGACCCACGGGCAAGCGCGCGTACGGCGGCCAGTTGATGGCCCAGGCTCTGGCCGCGGGCTCCCGCACGGTGGAGGCGGCCAAGGCGCCGACGAATATGCATCTACAGTTCCTGCGCGGGGGAGACGCCGGACAATCCATCGACTATCGGGTGGAGCGGGTGTTCGACGGCCGGACGGCCGCATCCCGGCGAGTCGACGTCATCCAGGGTGAACGCCTACTCGCCACGGCGACAATCGCTTTCGCCGCTGCATTGGCCGGCCCTGAGCACGGACGCCGGTACACGATGCCGGACGACCCGAAGGACTTGGCCCGCACCGGTCCCGCCGGTCCCGCGCCGTCGATGCCGCTTGGCGAACTCGACATCAGGATCACCGACGACGGTGCGGGCGAGAAGTTCGTGCGGAGGATGTGGTGGCGGGCGACGGTCGACCTTCCCGACGATGCGCTGCTGCACACGCTCATAGCCGTATACGTCACGGACGTGTACCTGATTGATCCGGCACTGCAGGTGCACGGGCACTCGATGCGGTCGCGAGACCATCGCAGCGGTACCACGGAATCCTCGATGTGGTTCCATCGTGCCGTGCGCGCTGATCGGTGGAATCTGCTCGAATGCCGCTCACCGGCGGCAGCGCGGGGCCGCGGTGTGGTCACCGCCAGCCTGATTCGCCACGACGGCATCGTCGCCGCGACCCTGGCCCAGGAGGGGCTCATCGCAGAGCGGGAGCCTGCGCCGAAACCTTCCGAGTGATCCTGCGTTCGCGAAACTGGTTGCGCAGCAGCGTCACCGCCGGGGTCAGCGCCACGCCGATGGCGATCGAGGTAGCCATGCCGGCGAGCCGGTGGTCGCCGAACAGCGGATATACCTGATAGTGGGAAGGTGGGTGTATCGCGATGTGGGCCGGTCGAAAATCAGCCGAAGCGGTCGATGATCGCTTCGGCGATCCGGTCCGGTCCGTCTTCCTGGATGTAATGCTTGGCATCTGGCAATTCGACCAGGACGTTATCGGGGAACGTGGCCTGCATTCGCGGAAGCATCTCCGCGGCCTTGAAGGCGAAGTCCTTCATACCCCAGACGAACAGTGCAGGCTTGGCCCCGAGGGCCGCAGGCACGTCCCGGGCCAGGCGCTCCAGCAGTGGACGGGCTTCCAGTATCTGTTTGGGCAATTCGGCGACGGCCTTTCGCGCCTCCGGTGTCGGCTGGACCGCGCGGTAGTGCGTCATCTCCTGCGGGGTCAGCGTGGTGGTGGTCGCCAGGGGGATGAGACGCTCGACGAAGAAATTCCTGTTCAGTATCGCGTTCTGCATGGGGCGGCTGGACATCGCCCTGCTGAACAGTTTCATTCGCAACGTGTCCGCGGGCCAGAACCACGTGTTGCCCAGAACGATTCCGCGCACCCGAGCTGACCGTGCGACGTCGACGGCCAGGCTGACCGGCCCACCCCAGTCCTGCCCCATCGACAGGTAGTCATCCAGCCCGAGGGAGTCGACGAGCTCGCCAACGACCCCGGCGTGCTCTTCGACGGTGTAGCCAAATCCGGTCGGGTGATCGGACAGTCCGAAGCCGAGGTAGTCGGGGGCGATACACCTGAAGTGGTCGCGCAGTCCGGTGATGACGTCCCGGTAAAGGAAGCTCCAGGTCGGGTTGCCATGGCAGAGAAGGATCGGCGGACCGCTGCCCTCATCGATGTAGTGAACTCGGCCCCGCGAACTGTCGAACCAACGAGAAGTGAATGGGTAGAGGTCGCGGTCCGGTGTGAAATCGATGCGCATTGTTTGGCTCCCGTGCTCACGTTGATCGCCGATGGTGTGCGTCATGACCCTAGGGCTTCACCGCGCGAGGTGCCGGGTGCGCGGCGGCGGATGCTCTGTCGCGTGATCGGGAATCTGGGGATGAATTCGCGGTTGGGGACAGACGGGCCGTAGCGGTCGGATCTGTCGGAGGGTCGCCGCAAGGTTGCCGGTATGACGAGAACAGAGAGCCGTGCTGAGATCGGTGCGCTCGGTGAGCAGCTAGCCGTCGACCATCTGCGTCAGATCGGATCGCGGGTGCTCACGCGCAACTGGCGCTGTCGTTACGGGGAACTGGATGTGATCGCGGTCGACGACGCCACCGGTACGGTGATTTTCGTCGAGGTGAAGACTCGGACAGGGGAGCAGTTCGGCGGCGTCTCGGAGGCGGTGACTCCGCAGAAGGTGCGCAGGCTTCGTCGGTTGGCCGGGCTGTGGCTGGCCCAGCAGAACTGCAGATGGGCGTCGGTGCGCATCGATGTCATTGCGATCCGGATCGGCCGTCGCCGTACTCCGGAGATCACCCACATCCAGGGGGTCGGGTGATGACGCTGGGCAGGGCATTTTCGGTGGCGGTGCGCGGTGTGGAAGGCGAGATCGTCGAGATCGAGGCCGACATCGCCGCCGGGCTTCCCGGAGTCCATCTGGTGGGTTTGGCCGATGCCGCGCTGCAGGAGTCGCGGGATCGCGTGCGGGCGGCGATCACTAACTGCGGGTTCACCTGGCCGATGGCGCGGCTGACCCTGGCGTTGTCGCCGGCCACGCTGCCGAAGATGGGGTCGGTGTACGACATCGCGTTGGCTGCTGCGGTGCTAGCAGGCCACAGCAGGAAATCCGGGCCCCGGCTGGAGAAGACGGTGTTGCTCGGTGAGCTGGCGCTCGATGGCCGGGTGCGGCCGATCAAGGGTGTGTTACCCGCTGTGCTGGCCGCACAGAAGCAGGGTTGGCCCGCCGCCGTGGTGCCGATCGACAACCTGGCCGAGGCCAGTTTGGTCGAAGGGATCGAGGTCTGGGGTACCCGCAGCCTGGGACAGTTGCAAGCATGGCTGGCGGGTAAGGGCGATCTCCACGGCCGCGTAGAGAGTCCCCAGCACACGCGCGGGGCCGCGGCGGATCTCAGTGATGTGATCGGGCAGACACCGGCGCGCTATGCCGTTGAGGTGGCCGCGGCGGGTGGACACAACCTCTTGATGACCGGACCGCCCGGTGTCGGCAAAACGATGTTGGCGCAGCGGCTTCCGGGGCTTCTACCACCTTTGTCGCATGCCGAGTCTCTGGAAGTCACCGCGATCCATTCGGTGGCCGGCCTGCTGACCGGTGATGCCCCGCTGATCACCCGGCCACCGTTCGTCGCGCCGCACCACACCGCCAGTGTCGCAGCACTCGTCGGTGGAGGTGCGGGGATGGCGCGACCTGGTGCGGTGAGTCGCGCCCACCGCGGCGTGCTGTTCCTCGACGAGTTCGCCGAGATCAACACCCCTGCGCTGGAGGCACTTCGCACTCCTCTGGAGGACGGCGAGATACGTCTCGCTCGCCGCGATGGTGTCGCGCGGTATCAGTGCCGAATTCAGCTCGTCCTGGCCGCCAACCTCTGTCCGTGCGCGCCACCTGACCCCCGCGACTGCCTGTGCGGTGCGGCCGAGAAGCGACGCTATCGGGGCAAGCTGTCGGGGCCGCTGGTAGACCGGGTGGATCTGCGCGTCGAGATGCACGCGTCACGGGCGGGGTCATATTGCGATGAGGAGGGCGAGCCGACTTCCGTTGTTCGCAAACGAGTCTGGGACGCACGGCGGGCAGCTCAGGAACGATGGCGACCGCACGGCATCGCGACTAATGCCGAGGTCGGTGGTCCGCTGCTGCGTCGAAGCTTCCAACCGGCTGCGAAGGCCATGAAACCGCTGCGGATGGCGGTAGACCGCGGGGCGGTCAGCATCCGGGGCATGGATCGCACTGTGCGTGTCGCCTGGACTCTCTCTGACCTCGCCGGACGCACCTCGCCCAGCACGGCTGACGTCATGACGGCGATGAGCTTCCGGCAGTTGGGATGTCCCTGATGGACGAGAAAACGCGCCGTGCGTGGGCGTACCTGTCCAGGGTCGCAGAGCCGCCCAATCCGCAGCTCGCAGATCTGGTGGCCGCCGTGGGCGCCGTTGATGCCGCGGCGCGGATCCGACGCCGCGAAGTCTCCGGCCCACTGAAGCGGGCTACCGAAGCTCGGTTCGAACTAGATTGTGCAGAAAAGGATCTCGATGTACTTGAGCGGATGGGTGCGCGTCTGGTCACCGTCGATGACGACGAATGGCCGGCCCTGGCGTTCAGCGCATTTCGCGGTGTGGATGGCAACCAGAAACCGCAGGCTCATCCACCGCTCGTGTTGTGGGTCGTCGGGCCTGCGCGGCTATGTGACGTCGCCGACCGCGCGGCTTCGATTGTCGGAACCCGAGCGGCCACGGCCTACGGTGAACACGTGGCGGCTGACTTGGCGGCCGGTCTGGCCGAGCGGAGCGTGGCCGTAGTTTCCGGCGGCGCTTACGGGATCGACGGTGCGGGGCACCGTGCGGCGCTGGCCTCCGACGGTGAGACGGTCGCCGTCCTCGCCGCCGGGATCGATGTTCCCTATCCTGCCGGACATTCAGCTCTGTTCCACCGGGTCAGTCGGCACGGTCTGCTTGTCAGCGAGTATCCGCCGGGGGTGCGGCCGACGCGTCGACAGTTCCTGACCCGAAACCGGCTGGTCGCCGCGTTGAGTGGAGCCACGGTGGTGATCGAGGCCGGAGCACGCAGCGGCGCAGCCAATACTGCGTCGTGGGCCCGTGCATTGGGCCGGCATGTATGTGCGGTGCCGGGTCCGGTCACTTCCTCGGCTTCGGTGGGATGCCATGCGTTGCTCGCCGCAGGCGCCAATCTGGTGACCCGCGCAGCCGATGTGATCGAGCTGGTCGGCCGGATGGGTGAGTTGGCACCTGATGTCACTCGGCCGACGTCGGTGATCGATGAGCTCAGCGACATAGAGCTCAGGGTGTACGAAGCACTGCCCGGACGCGGGATGCGCACAGTGGGTGAGATCGCTGTGGCGGCCGGCCTTCCGGTGACCGACGTGCTCGGCCCGCTCGCGATGCTGGATGTCCGTGGATTGGCCACGCAGGGGGAGGGCGGTTGGAAGCTGGCCAGACGATAGGCCCGGGCTGGGGAAACCGCGCTGTCAGTTGCGCTCGTATAGTCGAATTCGACAGGTGAGCAGTGTCTGAGCAGACAGTTGAGCAGTGAGGATGGCAGACGTGGCAGGACGTCCGGTGCATACGTTCGAGGTGGTACGCATCGAGCACCTGACGCAACACATGATCCGGGTCGTGCTCGGCGGCTCGGGGGAGGGGACCGGCTTCGACACGTTCCGGCCGATCGACAGCACCGACGCATACGTGAAACTGGTGTTCGTCGATGACGCGGTCGATGCAGGGACGCTCGAGCAACCGCTGACGCTGGACAGCTTCGCGGCGCTGGACTACGCGGTGCGCACCTACACGGTGCGCCACGCCGATACCGCTCGCGGCGAGATCACCATCGATTTCCTCGTCCACGGCGACCAGGGCGTCGCGGGCCCGTGGGCTGCCTGCGCTACCCCGGGACAGCGCATCTTCGTGATGGGTCCCAGCGGTGCCTATGCGCCAGATCCCGCCGCCGACTGGCACCTGCTGGTGGGTGACGAAGCGGCGCTTCCGGCGATCAGCGCAGCCTTGGAAGCGCTGCCCGACAACGCAATCGGTCAGGTTTTCCTCGAGGTGGCCGGACCCGAGGACGAGATCGAGTTGGCGGCACCGGTCGGCGTCGGCGTCACGTGGATCTATCGCGGCGGCCGCGCGGACCTGATCGGCGACGGCAGCGCCGGCGACCATGCCCCGCTGATAGCCGCAGTCACCGAAGCTGCCTGGCTACCGGGGCAGGTCCAGGCCTTCATCCACGGCGAAGCCCAGGCTGTCATGCACAACTTGCGTCCCTATATTCGCAAGGTACGAGGCGTCGAGGCCGCCTGGGCGTCCTCTATCTCGGGCTACTGGCGGCGCGGCCGCACCGAGGAGACGTTTCGGCAGTGGAAGCGCGAACTGGCCGAGGCTGAGGCGAAATAGCAGTACCGGCCCGGGTGGCGGTGGCACCCTTGGATCATGACCTTCGGTAACTACCAACTCGAGATCTACTTGCAGGGCCTGTCGGGTGTGCTCCCGTCGCTTCCCATGGATTACGCCGGCTGGGAGGCGAAGGCCGAAGTCGCCATGCCGACCTCGATCTGGTCCTATGTCGCAGGCGGCGCCGGTGACGAGCACACCCAGCGGGCCAACCGAACCGCCTTCGACCGCTGGGGGCTGATGCCCAGGATGTTGGTCGGCGCCAGCGAGCGTGAACTTTCCGTGGACCTATTCGGCATGACCTTGCCGTCGCCGCTGTTCATGGCACCGGTCGGGGTCATCGGAATCTGCGCGCAGAACGGCCACGGTGATCTGGCTTCGGCTCGCGCCGCCGCGCGCACCGGGGTTCCGATGGCGGTATCTACGCTCACCGAAGATCCTCTCGAAGACGTGGCCGCCGAATTCGGCGATACCCCGGGCTTCTTCCAGCTGTATACGCCTACCAATCGTGACCTGGCAGCCAGCCTGGTCAGCCGGGCCGAGGACGCCGGTTACAAGGCGATCATCGTCACTCTGGACACCTGGATCCCGGGGTGGCGGCCGCGTGACCTGGAGACGTCGAATTTTCCGCAACTGCGCGGCCGCTGCCTGGCGAACTACACCAGCGACCCGGTCTTCCGCAGCCTGCTGGCCCAACCTCCGGAAGAGAACATGCAGGCCGCCGTGCTGCAGTGGGTTCAGCTGTTTGGGAACCCCCTGACCTGGGAAGATCTTCCGTGGCTGCGGTCGCTCACCGATCTCCCGCTGGTACTCAAGGGAATCTGCGATCCCGATGATGCCCGCCGCGCGCGCGATGGCGGCGTCGACGGCATTTACTGCTCCAACCATGGCGGCCGCCAGGCCAACGGTGGATTGCCCGCCATCGACTGCCTGCCCGGAGTGGTGGAAGCCGCCGAGGGGATGCCCGTGCTTTTCGACTCCGGGATCCGCAACGGCGCCGACATCGTCAAGGCGATGGCGATGGGCGCGACCGCGGTCGGTGTCGGGAGGCCCTACGCCTATGGACTGGCCATCGGCGGAGAGGACGGCATCGTGCACGTGTTGCGGTCGCTGCTGGCCGAAACGGACCTCATCATGGCCGTCGACGGATATCCCGCGCTGTCTGATCTCACCCCCGACACGCTGCGGCGCGCCACCTGAGCCCCGTCGTGCCGGTCTGCCACGGTAGTGGTGTGCAGGCCATTCTCGAGGAGTTCGACGAGTACCTCGCGCTGGAGCGCGGGCGCTCGGAGCACACCCGGCGCGCCTACCTCGGCGACCTGCGCTCGCTGTTCGACTTTCTCGCACAGCGCAGCTCTGACACCGGGCTGGGCAGTCTGAGCCTGCCCGTGTTGCGCTCATGGCTGTCCTCGCAGGCTCAGTCTGGAGCGGCCCGCTCGACGCTGGCCCGGCGCACCTCGGCGGTCAAGACCTTTACCGCATGGGCGGTACGACGCGGTCTGCTGGCCGAGGACCCCGCGTCGCGCCTGCAGGTGCCCAAGGCGCGTCGCACGCTTCCGGCGGTACTGCGTCAAGACCAGGCGATCGACGCCATGGACGCAGCCAAGTCTGGCGCTCAACAAGGTGATCCGCTCGCATTACGGGATCGGCTTATCGTCGAGATGCTCTACGCGACCGGCATCCGCGTCAGCGAACTGTGCGGCCTGGACATCGACGACGTGGACACCTCGCGCCAACTGCTGCGAGTGCTGGGCAAGGGCAACAAGCAACGGACGGTGCCTTACGGTGAGCCCGCTCTGGTTGCGCTGGCGGACTGGCTGTCCGAAGGGCGGCCGCAGCTCGCGACGACCGTGTCGGGCGCAGCCCTGCTGGTCGGAGCCCGCGGCGGGCGGCTGGACCCGCGCCAGGCGCGCACTGTCGTGCACCAGACGATGGCCGCGGTCAACGGGGCGCCCGACATCGGGCCGCACGGGTTGCGTCACAGCGCCGCGACGCATCTGCTCGAGGGGGGTGCGGATTTGCGGGTGGTGCAGGAACTGCTGGGTCATTCGAGCCTGGCCACCACCCAGCTTTACACCCATGTCAGCGTGGCACGGCTGCGCGCTGTGCATGACCAGGCCCACCCGCGGGCATGATCCTGAGCCCAGCGCAAGACGCGGCCGCCGAGAAACCCGGGGGTCAGCGCACCGGCTTGAGGCGGATCGGCGTGCTCGCCAGCAAACCCAGCGGGTCGACGTAGTCCGCGCGGGACGACGGTCCCCACATCGCGCCCCAATGCAGGCACGCCGGCGCGGAACAGCCCGGGTGGCCGGGCGTCACTTCGCCGATGACGGTGCCGCGCCGCACCGCCTGACCGGGCCGCACCGTGGGACGGAGGGGTTCATAGCTGGTCCGCAGGCCGCCGGGATGGGCGATCGACACCAGCGAGCGGCCAGCCAGCTCACCGGCGAAGACCACAGTGCCCGGACCCGCGGCATGGACCTGCTGGCCGGTTGTCGCGGTCAGGTCCACGCCGCGGTGGCCCGGTTGCCAGTTGGGGGAGGGCGCGTTGAACTCACGCGCGACCGCCGGGCGAGGGCGCAATGGCCAGTCGAGGCGGGCGTCTGTCGCGGACGCCGGGGCCGGGGCCAGCACCGAGAAAACCGCGATGGCGGCGAGCAGTCGCATAACACCAGTTCAGCCGATCGGCCCACCCGCCCACCAGGCCGAATTCGCGGGTCTGTGCATGGCTTGTCGCGGCGGCCGTCGGTGGTCAGAACCCGCCCGTCCAGCGTGTAAACTGCACCCAGCAGCTCGCAACTGCGGGCTGACTTCGCGTGTCTGCACATGGCCACCCATCGGCGGTCATACCCGGATGTCGGCGGTCTCGTCCTGAATTCTTTTCGGAACGGGTCCGGCAACCAGCAGGCACCAGGGCACGGCGTCACCGGACGCTGCGCGTCAACCGACAAAGAGAAGGCCGAGCTACATCACTATGGCTGTTGTAACCATGAAGCAGCTGCTGGACAGCGGCGCGCACTTCGGGCATCAGACCCGTCGCTGGAACCCCAAGATGAAGCGGTTCATCTTCACCGACCGCAATGGCATCTACATCATCGACCTGCAGCAGACGCTGACCTACATCGACAAGGCGTACGAATTCGTCAAAGAGACGGTCGCGCACGGCGGGTCCGTCATGTTCGTCGGCACCAAGAAGCAGGCGCAGGAGTCCATCGCCGAAGAGGCCACCCGCGTCGGCATGCCCTATGTGAACCAGCGCTG
>NZ_JBMYXC010000002.1:0-3948 GCF_049608025.1 Mycobacterium sp.
GGTGCTCACGCTGGTGGGCGGCGTGGTGCTGGTCGTCGCCGTTGTGGTCGTCGTGGTTGTGGTCGGCTGGGTTGTGGTCGCCGTCGTGGTCGGCTGGGTCGTGGCAGCCGTCTCGGTCTCGGTAATGGTCACCGGGGGTGCCACTGTCGCAACCCTCGTCGACGTCAACGGTGTCAGCGAAGTCGTGGGGGTCGTATCGGAGATCGAGTCCCCGGTGATGGCCTTGGCCAGGCCGTAGACGATCAGCGCGATGAGCACCGCACCGCCTGCGCCGAATGTCACCAGGGCCACCGGCTGGCGATGCCAGGGAGTATCGCCGGGCGGCGGTCCGGCGTCGGCGAAAGTGTTCGGGTCGTCGGGGGTTTCGTAGCGCGGCACGGAATCCGATAGTAGGCGCTCTGGCCTACCGGGCCGGGTTGAGTGTGCGGGGCACGCTGGTTCTCGTCCTGCTGCGGGTGGTCTCCGCCTCGGAGCTGTCGTCCTCGCGGGTTCTGGGGGGCCGCGAATTGGGGTTCCGGCTGGAGACCTCCGCGGAACCCGTACTGGTGGGCGTCGGGTCGGGGTTGATGTCGCTGGTGATGGGCGGTCTGGTGCTGGTGATCGTGCTGGGCGTGGTCGGCTTCGACGAGGTGCCGGTGGCCGACGACGGTCCGACGTAGTTGATCGGTGCCCGCTCCGGCTCGTCGAACTGACGGACCACATAGATGGCTGAAGTGAACAAGATGACAATCGCGGCCAGACCCGCCACGCTCACGCCGAGCACCGTCGAGGTGCGGTTGTGCCACGGTACGTGCGGCGCCTGCCGATGGGCGCCTCCGTCATGGTCCGGGCTGTTCACGGCCACCGATCGTAGCCGCGGACGCGGGACCGTTGCTCAATCAGCGAAGCTGGTTAACCACCTCGTCGGCGAAGAACGCGACGTGATCCAGGTCCGACATGTCGAGAAGCTGCAGGTAGATCCGCTGGACGCCGGCCTCGATGAAGGGGCCCAGCTTGTCGACGATCTCGGCCGGAGTTCCCACCACGGGTGAATTAGCCCGAAGCTCTTCGACCTCACGGCCGATCGCGTCGGCACGGCGGGCGATGGTCGCCTCGTCGCGGCCGGCGCACGCCACGAACGTTGCGGAGTAGGTCAGCGCGTCCGTCGCGCGCTGTGCCTTCTCAACCGCCGCCGCCACCCGCTCATACTGCCTTCGCAATGTCGACAGCGGCGCGAACGGGATATTGAATTCCGCGGCGAACCGGGCCGCCAGTGCCGGGGTCCGTTTGGCGCCACCACCACCGATGATGATCGGCGGGTGCGGGGACTGGACGGGCTTGGGCAGCGCCGGAGAATCCGAGACGCTGTAGTGCGTCCCCGAATAGTCGAATGTCTGGCCGGGCGGGGTGGCCCACAGCCCGGTGATGATCTCGAGTTGCTCGGTCAGTCGGTCGAAGCGCTCGCCCAGCGGCCGGAAGGGGATGGCGTAGGCGCGGTGCTCAGCTTCGAACCATCCGGCGCCGATTCCTAATTCGACACGCCCGCAGGACATTTCGTCGACCTGTGCCACCGAGATGGCCAAAGGTCCCGGGTAGCGGAAGGTGGCTGAAGTCACCATGGTGCCGAGCCGGATCGAGGATGTCTCCCGTGCAAGACCGGCCAACGTCACCCATGAGTCGGTCGGGCCGGGATGCCCGTCGCTGTTCATCGCCAGATAGTGGTCGGATCGGCAGAAGGCCGAATAACCCGCAGCCTCTGCGGCGCATGCGACGGCAAGTTGGTCGGCGTAGGTGGCACCCTGCTGAGGTTCGACGAAGATTCTGAAATCCACTGGGTTCACGCTGGCCAGCTTAAGGTCGGCCGTTCAGAAGCCTTTGACACCCTCAACGCTGATGGACATGCCGCGCCCGGTGCTGTCGTTGGTGAATCGAGTGCCCTCTCGGCTGGCGTCAATTGTCCAGCCGACCGCTGAATAGGTCTGATAGTCCAGGGTTACCGCGGGAATGGCACCCAGATTGCCCAGCACCCAACTGATTTGCCCCCTGGCACTCAAACGCACCCCGTTGGCGGTCGATCCGTTGACCTCTGGAGCATTGGTGAACGCCGCCTCGCAGCCCACTTCCTGCTGGTTGAGTTGGCAGCGGGTCTTACCGGACTTCGTCTCGATGAAGACGAGACCGTTCCGGGGTTGCAGCACCTGGCCGCCAGGTTGTCGCGGCGACGCGGTGGGCCGGGTTGGATCGATGGGGGAAGGTGGTGCCGCGGTGGGTCTGCTGGGTCGGGGGGTAGGGAAGTTCGGCTCGGTCGGTGAGTCGGGGATTCTGGTGGCGGTGCCTTCGATAGTGGACTGGCAGCCGACGAGCGACGCGGTGCAGGCAAGCACTCCTGCGATGGCCAGCGGAATCTTCATCCGTTTCAGAATACGGCGCTCGTCGTGAGGGTCGCGAAAGTGACGCGCGGGCCGACGGGCATGCCCAGCGCAAGCCACGTCACCCTTGGGACGCTCGGTCGTCCCGGCGCCCAAGAGGTTTCAGCGGGCCCGCGCCCGCTGGTCAGACGTACTTGTCGGGAAGTGCCCGCTTGAGGATTTTTCCCGCGGGGCTGTGCGGAATCTCCTCGGTGAAGATCACCTTTTTCGGCAGCTTGAAACGGGCCAGTCGGGTGCCGCAGTAGTCAAGGATGCTCTCCTCGCTGACGGAACTCTGGTCGGCGACGACTATCGCACAGGCGATTTCACCCCATTTCTCGTCAGGCAGGCCGATCACCGCCACCGTGCTGACGCCGGGAATGCCGATGATCACGCTCTCGATCTCCGCTGGGCAGATGTTCTCACCGCCGGAGATGATCATGTCCTTCATCCGGTCCTTGATGTAGAGATAACCCTCGTCATCAATCTCGCCGATATCGCCGGTACGGAACCAGCCGTTGTCGAAGGCGGCGCGGGTGGCGTAGGGGCGATTCCAGTATTCCTTGAGCAGAAAGTCGGACTTGATGACGACTTCGCCTTCTCCGCGCTCGGTGATCACGCCGTCGTCACTGCGGACCCGGACGTCGGCGAACATGGTGGCGCGTCCCGCCGATCCGACTTTGCGCAATGCGTCATCGCCGAGCAACATCGTTCCGCCACCGCATGATTCGGTGAGCGCGTAGCCCTGCACAACCTCCATGTTCTTGGCGGCATACATCTTGATCAGTGACTCCGGCATCGGTGCGCCACCGGTGATGAAGGTCCTGAAGCAGGGCGCGTCGAGTTCCTCGAACTGGGGCACCAGGCGCATGAAGTTCAAGATCGCCGGTACGGCACCACCGACGGAGACCCGCTCGTCGACAATCAGCGACCAAATCTTCACCGGGTCGAACTGCGGCATCGAGATCAGACTGATACCGCGCATGGCGCAGAAGATGACCGTCGTCAGCGCCGCGACATGGAACATCGGCAGCGGCAGCAGAATGCGGTCCTGGTAGCGTCCGTCGACGGTCATGGCCCAGGCGGCCGCCCCGGTGTGCACCGAATCGTGTGTGTGGACGACGCCTTTCGGCGGGCCGGTGGTGCCGGAGGTGTACATGATGAACAGATTGTCCGAACCACCGTGTTCCCCGGTCGGTTCGTCGTCGGCTGCGCCCTCGGGGCGCTCGGCGAGAGCGCCCCTGCCACCGGCGGTCGGTACCCAGGATTCCACGGTGCACGGGTGCTCGGTTCCGGCCTTGACGGCGTCGGCGACGCCTGCGAATTCTTCGCCGTAGACCAGCACCCTGCTGCCACTGTCGGACAGAATGAATTCCAGTTCGGGCGCGGCAACGCGGGTGTTCAACGGCACGGCTACCGCTCCTATCTTGGCGGCGCCGTAGAACAGGCAACAGAACTCGACACTGTTGGGCATCAACAGCGCCACGCGGTCACCGGCGCCGATCCCCAGTGACGTCAACACGTCGGCGCATTTGTTGGCCAACGCGTTCATCTGCGTGTA
>NZ_JBMYXC010000002.1:4047-35734 GCF_049608025.1 Mycobacterium sp.
TGTTTGAACATGGCACCGATGTTCTTCATGATTTCCCCTAGTCCCGCGTTGTTGGTGTGGGCTTCAGGGCAGGCGCGGCAGTGCCGGCCTTGAGTCCCGTGACGATCCGCTGCATCCCCAGCGGTCTATCACGGTCCAATGGCCAGGAAGTCCAATGGCCAGGAAGTCGAATTGCCGGGAATATGCTGCCGCCCTGCTCAACTTCACCATGCCGTGGACGTGGCTCGGAAGAGAATGCGGTTGCGGCAGGGGATGACCGCGTGGCCGCCGTCCGAGCAGTTGCTGATCGCGCAGTCGGGAACATACGGGAACAAATCCGTGTGACCTCTCGTTGGACCATTCGACAACTTGAGTGCACCAGACTCAAGCCTGGGTTGACATCGAATGGTCGGCCCGGGCAGTCTTGAGCCCGGTGCACTCAGTCCGATTGAGTGCAGTGCACTCGTGACCATTGATTCGTTCTATTCAGGAGGCAGCAATTATGGCTCGTGCGGTCGGAATCGACCTCGGGACCACCAACTCCGTCGTCGCGGTTCTGGAGGGTGGTGAGCCCGTCGTGGTCGCCAACTCCGAGGGTTCGCGGACCACCCCGTCTGTTGTCGCGTTCGCGCGCAACGGCGAGGTGCTGGTAGGTCAACCCGCCAAGAACCAGGCAGTGACCAACGTCGACCGGACCATTCGTTCGGTCAAACGTGAGATCGGCACCGACTGGTCGGTGGAGATCGACGACAAGAACTACACGCCGCAGGAGATCAGCGCGCGGGTTCTGATGAAGCTCAAGCGCGACGCCGAGTCCTACCTCGGCGAGGACATCGCCGACGCGGTCATCACCGTCCCCGCGTACTTCAATGACGCCCAACGGCAGGCGACCAAAGAAGCCGGCCAGATCGCCGGCCTGAACGTCCTGCGCATCGTCAACGAGCCGACTGCGGCCGCACTGGCCTACGGCCTGGACAAGGGCGAGAAGGAACAGACCATCCTGGTGTTCGACCTCGGTGGCGGCACCTTCGACGTGTCTCTGCTGGAGATCGGTGAGGGCGTTGTCGAGGTGCGTGCCACCTCTGGTGACAACCACCTCGGCGGCGACGACTGGGATGACCGGATCGTCGAATGGCTCGTCGACAAGTTCAAGGCAAGCGCGGGCATCGACCTGACCAAGGACAAGATGGCGATGCAGCGACTGCGTGAGGCTGCCGAGAAGGCCAAGATCGAGCTCAGCTCGAGCCAATCCACGTCGATCAACCTGCCGTACATCACCGTCGATGCGGACAAGAACCCGCTGTTCCTCGACGAGCAGCTGACCCGTTCAGAGTTCCAGAAGATCACCCAGGATCTGTTGGACCGCACCCGCAGTCCGTTCCAGTCGGTGATCAAGGATGCCGGTATCCCGGTCTCCGATATCGATCACGTCGTGCTGGTCGGCGGCTCCACCCGGATGCCCGCGGTCTCCGAGCTGGTCAAGGAGATGACCGGCGGTAAGGATCCCAACAAGGGCGTCAACCCTGACGAAGTTGTCGCCGTCGGTGCGGCTTTGCAGGCCGGCGTGCTCAAGGGCGAGGTGAAAGACGTTCTGCTGCTTGATGTCACCCCGTTGTCCCTCGGTATCGAAACCAAGGGTGGCGTGATGACCAAGCTGATCGAACGCAACACCACGATTCCGACGAAGCGCTCGGAGACCTTCACCACAGCTGATGACAACCAGCCTTCGGTGCAGATCCAGGTCTTCCAGGGTGAGCGGGAAATCGCCTCGCACAACAAGCTGCTGGGTTCGTTCGAACTGACCGGCCTGCCGCCGGCTCCGCGCGGAGTGCCCCAGGTCGAGGTCACCTTCGACATCGACGCCAACGGCATCGTGCACGTGACCGCCAAGGACAAGGGCACCGGCAAGGAGAACACCATCCGCATCCAGGAAGGCTCCGGCCTTTCCCAGGAAGAGATCGACCGGATGGTCAAGGATGCCGAGGCGCACGCCGAGGAGGACCGTACCCGTCGCGAAGAGGCCGACGTCCGCAACCAGGCCGAGTCGCTGGTCTACCAGACGGAGAAATTCGTCAAAGAGCAGCGGGAACCAAAAGAGGGAGCGGGCGGTCCTGCCGTCGCCGAGGACACGTTGGCCAAGGTGGACAGCGCGATCACCGAAGCGAAGTCGGCGCTCGACGGCACCGACATCGGCGCGATCAAGACCGCGATGGAGAAGCTCGGCGAAGAGAGCCAGGCACTGGGCCAGGCGATCTACGAGGCCACTCAGGCCGAGCAATCTGCAGGCGGCGGCGAAGGGCCTGCGGGTAACGCCGCAGGATCCGATGATGATGTGGTGGACGCTGAAGTTGTTGAGGACGACCAGGAGCCCAAGTGAGTGACGCCGATCACGACCGTTCCTCCGAACACGGCGAGCCGATCTCTTTCACCGACCGGCGCAGGATCGACCCGGAAACCGGCCAGGTCCGCGACAACGCGGACACCGGGCCGGTCCCGGAGGCACCCACCGTGTCTGAGGAATCTCAGAGCGAGGCCGCCGAGTTGATCGCCGACCTGCAGCGCGTGCAGGCCGACTTCACCAACTACCGCAAACGGGCCCTGCGCGATCAGCGGGTGGCAACTGATCGGGCCAAGTCCCACGTGGTGGCCCAGTTGTTGCCCGTGCTCGATGATTTCGACCGGGCTCGGGCGCACGGCGACCTCGATTCGGGTCCGTTGAAGGCGGTCGCCGACAAGCTGATCGGCGTGCTCGAAGGGCTGGGCCTGGCGGCCTTCGGCAGCGAGGGTGAGGAGTTCGATCCCGCGTTGCACGAGGCCGTCCAGCACGAGGGCGACGGGTCGCATTCGGTGATCGGGACCGTGATGAGGCGGGGCTACAAAGTCGGTGATCACGTGGTACGGCACGCCATGGTGGGTGTCGTCGACACCGTGCCCGACGCATCGGGGCCCGATACTGCCGACTCCGCGGCAGAAGAGCGCTCAGAATCAGAACATTGACCGGCAGGCAACGACGAGCAGGCGAGGAGGTGACGCGGTATGGCCCAACGTGAGTGGGTCGAGAAGGACTTCTACAAGCAGTTGGGCGTCAACTCTGACGCCGATGAGAAAGAGATCAAGCGGGCCGCCCGCAAGATTCTCTCCGAGAACCACCCCGACCGGAACCCTGGCAACGCCGCGGCTGAGGAGCGGTACAAGGCCGCGTCGGAAGCCAAGGAAGTGCTCACGGATCCGGCGAAGCGCAAGGAGTACGACGAAACTCGCCGCCTGTTCGCCGGCGGCGGGTTCGGTCGAGGTCGCTTCGGCGGCGGCGGCGGCGGTGGTGGTGCCGGTTTCGGCGGCGGCGGGGACGGTCAGGAGTTCAACCTGAACGACCTTTTCGACGCGGCTGGTCAGGAAGGCGGCGCCAACATCGGCGACCTGTTCGGCGGGCTGTTCGGCCGGGGCGCGCAACAGCCTCGACCATCTCGTCCACGCCGGGGCAATGACCTCGAGACCGAGACAGAACTCAACTTCCTCGAGGCCACCAAGGGTGTGGCGATGCCACTTCGGCTGACCAGCCCGGCTCCCTGCACCAACTGTCACGGCAGCGGTGCGCGTCCGGGCACCAGCCCCAAGGTCTGCCCCAACTGCAACGGTGCCGGCGTTGTGAACCGCAACCAGGGTGCGTTCGGATTCTCCGAGCCGTGCACGGAATGCCGTGGGAGCGGCTCGACCATCGAGAATCCCTGCGACGAGTGCAAGGGCACCGGTGTGGCTACCCGCACCCGCACCATCAACGTGCGCATACCTCCGGGTGTGGAAGATGGTCAGCGGATTCGGCTGGCCGGGCAGGGGGAAGCGGGACTGCGTGGGGCGCCCTCGGGTGATCTGTACGTCACCGTCCACGTCAAGCCCGACAAGGTGTTCGGCCGCAACGGGGACGACTTGACCGTCGCGGTTCCGGTCAGTTTCCACGAATTAGCCTTGGGTACAACGCTTTCAATTCCGACATTAGAAGGCAAGGTCGGAGTGAGGGTGCCCAAGGGTACGTCGGACGGTCGAATTCTCCGGGTGCGCGGCCGTGGTGTGCCCAAGCGTTCCGGCGGTCACGGTGACCTACTGGTCACCGTCAAGGTGGCGGTGCCGCCGAAGCTGGAGGGCGAGGCGGCCGAAGCGTTGGAGGCCTATGCCAAGGCCGAGCGCGCCAGCGGATTCGACCCGCGGGCAGGTTGGGCCGGTGCGTTGTGAGCGCCAACCGCCGGGAAGACGCCACGACGTTTCTGATCTCGGTGGCCGCCGAGTTGGCAGGTATGCACGCGCAGACCCTGCGCACCTATGACCGACTCGGCCTGGTCAGTCCCCAGCGCAGTTCCGGCGGCGGTCGGCGCTACTCGGAGCGAGACGTCGATCTGTTGCGCGAGGTGCAACGGCTGTCCCAGGACGAAGGTGTGAATCTCGCGGGGATCAAGCGCATCATCGAACTAACCAACCAGGTCGAGGCGCTGCAGGGGCGGGTTCGCGAGTTGAGCGGGGAAGTCGAGTACCTGCGGGCTCAGCCGCGGGCGAAGAGCACCGCACTGGTGGTGTGGCAGCCGAGACGGCAGCACTAACTGACTCTGATCCGGAACTGTGCGGTTGCGGACTCGCCGGGCTGCACCTCGTGGTAACCCCCGCGCCGCAGCGCGTCGGTCGGGGCGGCCATCGGCTCGAAACACACGACATCGTCATCACCCGGCGCAAACACCTGTGCCGCCGTGAAACCCTGATCGAAGTGCACCTCGATGCGCCGGTCGCCGCCCGAGAGGGCGAAGATCGATCCCGGTTCGACTTCGTCGTAGCCCTCGTCGACGAATCTGTCGCCCAACAGCTCAGAGGCCGCGGGGCGTTGCTCCACCCGTCCGGTGGGGATGCCCCAGGCGTTGACAGGCTGGTAGCGCATCGTCGGCGTCTCCATCCGCCACTGCGCGCGGGGGATGCCGGGCAGTTGCAGGTAAGGGTGAAAGCCGAAGCAGGTCGGCACCCGCGAACCCGTGGTCGCCGTGACCGTTGTCTTCACGGTGAGCGTGCGCTCGAGCAGCGTGATGTCCAGCGTCAGCAGGTGCGGGAACGGAAAGGTTGCCAGCAGCCCCGGCCGGGCCGCGAAGTCCAGCTCGGCTGTCAGCTGTGATTCCAGCAGCGTGGTGACGTTCCAGTCCCGATAGGCGGCCAACGTCCCGTGAATGGGTACTCCGTGCTGGTCGGTCCGCACGCCGCCGGTGCCCGGCGTCAGCGTAATGACGGCTCCGTCGACGCCGTAGCCGTTGCTGCTGAGCCGGTTCGCCCACGGATAAAGGATGGGGATGCCCATGGTCTTGTGGTTCGAGACGTAGCCCTGCAGGCCGCGGCGCTGTCCTAACAGCTCCACGCCGTCATCCGACAGAGATGTGGCGACCATGCCGGCGGCTGGGACGTAGGTGGCGGTCAGTGCTGACGACGGATCGCGCAGCGTGACGGTTTCTAACTCGTCCATGGCTGTCGATCCTGCCATGTGATTTCAGCTTGCCAGGGGATCGTGGTGAATACGTTCAGCGGGTGCACCCTTGGCGAGGAGTGCCGCCTTGGTGGCGCGCACCATCGCGGGCTTGCCGCACACCAGGATCTGGCGATCGCCCCAGCCGCCGTACCGGGTCACGATGTCGGGCAGGGCGCCGGTCTGACGCACGTGCAGCCCGCGCGGTGGTGCGGGGTCGGGGTACTCGGCGGCCCACGGTGGATCGACTCGGTGTTCTGACACTGGAGTCACCGACAGCCACGGGTTGGTCGAGGCGATCTCCCAGAGAGTGCGCAGGTCGTAGAGTTCGCCCGGATACCGCGCCCCGAAGAACAGATGCACCCGCGGGTTCTCCACGAACCTGGCCAGGTCCATGATCAGCGCTCGCAGTGGTGCCAGCCCAGTCGAGCCCGCGACCATCAGCACGTCGCCGTCGTCGCGGTCGATGTGCAGCGCGCCGTGCGGATTGGACACCCGCCATCGATCACCCGGGCGGGCTTCCCCGACGATTGCCGTGCTGACCATTCCGCCGGGAACCGAGCGGACATGGAACTCGACGTAGCCGTGCGGTTCGGCCGGTATCGCCGGGCTCAGATAGCGCCACCGCCGCGGCCACTGCGGCACCTGGACGGGTACGTACTGCCCCGGGAGGTAGGTCAGCGGGTGGTCCATCTTCAGCCGGATTATCGACACGTCCCGGGTGGGTCGATGGTGTTCGAGAACGGTGCCGTCACAGAATGCCGGGCTGGTCTCGGCGGTGGCGGCGCCGCTCATCACCCCGACGGCGAGCTGAACGACGTCGTGGACCGCTTCGTCGAGTCGGCGGTCCCAGCTGTGCGCGAGATACGATCTCAGTGTGCTGAGCAGTGCATCCTTCAGCGTGGCGTAATGCTGCGGGGTGACACCGTATTTGCGATGGTCGCGGCCGAGTTGGGCCAGAAAGGCCACTGGCTCGTCGGCGCGCTGGGCGATGATCTCGTCGCATAACCAGCACAGGGCATGGCCAAAGACGTGGCGCTGGTGGGCCATGTCCGGTGGGAACAGGTCCCGCGCCGAGGGGTCGGTACCGAACCATCGGGTGTAGAAGTCCCGGATGAGTGTTTCGGCACTGCGGTCAGGATCGACGGCATCCCGCAGGATGCGTATCGAGTCCCGGTCTTCGAGTCCCACGCGGCACGATCCTCTCGTCAGAGGCCGTGAATTCCCTTGTACAGCACCATGAGGCCGATCACCACCAGAATCCCGGCGACCAGTGCGGCATGCTGGCGCTCCATCCAGGCCTTGAGTCGTTCCAGCGCGGGGTCCAGGCGTTTACCTGACACCGCGTATCCGAGGATGGGCAGCGCCACCGAGGAACCAGCCATCGCGACGTACCAGGCTGCCGCGACCCAGACGCTGGGTGAACCCAGCCCGGATGACCCGATCGCCAAACCTGCTGCGGCACAGATGAGGAGAACTTTGACATTGACGACCGTCAGCGCTACCCCGGTTAACGCCGCTTTGGCGGGGGTGAGGCTGCTCATCTTTGTCATCCAGCCCGGCATATGGGTGGACTTCTTGCGGGTCACCCAGCGGTACGCGCCGAAGACGATCAGCGCGACGCCGACGATGATGCGCAGCCACGACGCCCAGTTCGGCGGGCTCTTGCCCAGCCCGCCGGCCAGATCGGACACCGTCAGGAAGATGCTGGTCAACAATGCCAGGCCGAAGATCCAGCCGGCCAGGAAAGCCAACCCGGTGGGTTTGGGACGAGGGCTGTGCAGCACGAGAACAGCCGGGATGATCGACAGCGGGGAGAACGCGACGACCAAGCCGAGTGGAATGAGCTCCGTCAGAATCGATCCCCAAATGCCCGACACGGGCTCAACCTAGCAAGGTGCGTGTGCTGCTGCTGACGATCACGCATTGATCCTGATCGCCCCGGGATAAGTTGAGCGGAACAGACTCAACCTTGACGGCGTTGTTTAAGGCGACAAGCATTTGAGGGGCCGCTGGTGCGGCCCGTGCCCGTTGCGGCACGTACTGAGAAAGTGAGGTGTCGTGGACTCGTTCAATCCGACGACAAAGACCCAGGCGGCGCTGACTTCGGCCCTGCAGGCAGCGACGGCTGCGGGGAACCCGCAGGTTACGCCCGCTCATCTGTTGATGGCGCTGCTCACCCAGAACGATGGTATCGCCGGACCGCTGCTCGAAGCTGTCGGAGTCGATCCCGCGACCATCCGAAACGAGGCGCAGCAGTTACTGGACCGGTTGCCCAGCGCCAGCGGTTCGGCATCCACGCCGCAGCTGTCGCCCGACTCGATCGCGGCGATCAGTGCCGCTCAGGCACTCGCCACCGAGATGGACGACGAGTACGTCTCGACCGAGCATTTACTGGTTGGGCTGGCCGGCGGTTCGGGTCGCTCCGCAGGCTCGGCTTCTGCCGGCGACAGTGACACCGCCAAGGTGTTGAACGGCCACGGCGCGTCGCCCCAGGCGCTGCGGGAGGCATTCGTCAAGGTGCGCGGTAGCGCCCGGGTCACCAGCCCCGACCCCGAGGGCACCTATCAGGCACTGGAGAAGTACTCCACCGATCTGACCGCGCTCGCCAAGGACGGCAAGCTGGACCCGGTCATCGGACGTGACCACGAGATCCGCCGCGTGGTCCAGGTGCTGAGCCGACGCACGAAGAACAACCCGGTGCTCATCGGTGAGCCCGGTGTCGGAAAGACCGCGATCGTGGAGGGCCTGGCCCAGCGCATCATCGAGGGTGACGTACCGGAGAGCCTGCGGGACAAGACCGTTATCTCCCTCGATCTCGGATCTATGGTGGCCGGGGCCAAATACCGCGGCGAATTCGAGGAGCGGCTCAAGGCGGTCCTCGACGACATCAAGAACTCGGCAGGCCAGATCATCACGTTCATCGACGAGTTGCACACCATCGTCGGTGCCGGCGCGACCGGCGAATCGGCGATGGACGCGGGCAACATGATCAAGCCGATGCTGGCTCGCGGCGAGTTGCGGCTGGTTGGCGCCACCACCCTCGACGAATATCGCAAGTACATCGAGAAGGACGCTGCGCTGGAGCGCCGCTTCCAGCAAGTGCTGGTAGGCGAGCCGTCGGTCGAGGACACCGTCGGCATCCTGCGCGGGCTCAAGGACCGCTACGAGGTACACCACGGCGTCCGGATCACGGACTCCGCGCTGGTGGCGGCCGCCACCCTCTCCGACCGGTACATCACCAGCAGGTTCCTTCCGGACAAGGCCATCGACCTGGTCGACGAGGCTGCCTCGCGCCTGCGGATGGAAATCGACTCGCGGCCGGTAGAGATCGACGAGGTCGAACGGCTCGTACGGCGGCTGGAGATCGAGGAGATGGCGCTGGCCAAGGAGGAGGACGCCGCCTCCAAGGACCGGCTGGAGAAGCTGCGTGCTGAGCTGGCCGATGACAAAGAGAAGTTGGCGGAGCTCACCACCCGCTGGCAGAACGAGAAGGGCGCCATCGATGTCGTCCGCGACTTCACCGAGCAGCTGGACACGCTGCGCGGCGAGGCCGACCGGGCCGAGCGCGACGGCGACCTGGCCAAGGCCGCCGAGTTGCGCTACGGCCGCATCCCCGAGGTCGAGAAGAAGCTCGACGCGGCGTTGCCGGTCGCCGAGGCTCGCGAGAACGTCATGCTCAAGGAAGACGTCGGGCCCGACGACATCGCCGATGTGGTGTCTGCGTGGACCGGCATTCCGGCAGGGCGGATGCTCGAAGGTGAGACCGCCAAGCTGCTGCGGATGGAAGAAGAGCTGGGCAAGCGCGTCATCGGGCAGAAAGAGGCTGTCACTGCGGTTTCTGATGCGGTTCGCCGCAGTCGCGCCGGTGTAGCCGACCCGAACCGCCCGACGGGTTCGTTCATGTTCCTCGGCCCCACCGGCGTCGGTAAGACCGAGCTGGCAAAGGCCCTGGCGGAGTTTCTCTTCGACGATGAACGGGCAATGGTCCGCATCGACATGAGTGAGTACGGGGAAAAGCACTCGGTGGCCCGTCTTGTCGGTGCGCCTCCCGGCTACGTCGGGTACGACCAGGGCGGCCAGCTGACCGAGGCGGTACGGCGACGGCCCTACACCGTGATTCTGTTCGATGAGATCGAGAAAGCCCACCCCGACGTCTTCGACGTCCTGCTGCAGGTACTCGATGAGGGCAGGCTGACCGACGGTCAGGGCCGCACGGTCGACTTCCGCAACACGATCCTGATCTTGACGTCCAACCTCGGCGCCGGGGGTACCGAAGAGCAGGTCATGGCAGCGGTACGCGCGGCGTTCAAGCCGGAGTTCATCAACCGCCTGGATGACGTGATCATCTTCGACGCGCTCGATCCCGAGCAGCTGGTGGCGATCGTCGACATCCAGCTGGTGCAGCTGCAGAAGCGGCTGGCACAGCGCCGCCTGGCTCTCGAGGTGTCGCTGGCGGCCAAGAAGTGGCTGGCGGAACGTGGGTTCGACCCGCTCTACGGTGCACGGCCACTGCGCCGACTCGTGCAGCAGGCCATCGGCGACCAGTTGGCCAAGCTGCTGTTGGCCGGTGAGGTGCACGACGGCGATGTGGTGCCCGTCAATGTCCGCGAGGACGGCGATTCGCTGGTGCTGGGCTGAGTGCCCCCGCGTTCCCCCGCCGCCCGCCCGCCGGCGTTCGTCCGTCCGTCCGGCGAGCAGACGCAGACTCGCGCGCAATGGGCCTTTGGGTGCGAGTTTGTGACTGCTCGCGGGTGGTGGGGGTCACGGTGATCGGGTTGTGATCTATTCGAGTTCGGGATTCGACGGCATGAGCGGATACTCTTTAACCAATGGTTCCGCTCTGGTTCACCCTGTCTGCACTCTGCTTCGTAGGTGCGGCGGTTTTGTTGTACGTCGACCTCGACCGCCGTCGGGGTCTCGGCCGTCGCCGCAAGTCGTGGGCGAAGTCGCACGGATTCGACTACGAGCACGAGTCCACTGACATCCTCAAGCGTTGGAAGCGCGGGGTGATGTCAACGGTCGGTGACGTCACCGCGCGCAACGTGGTCCTCGGCCAGATCCGCGGCGAGGCGGTCTTCGTCTTCGACCTGGACGACGTCGCGACGGTCATCGCGCTGCACCGCAAGGTGGGTACCAACGTGGTCGTCGATCTGCGGCTCAAGGGCGTCAAGGAGCCGCGCGAGAGCGACATCTGGCTGCTCGGCGCTATCGGCCCCCGAATGGTGTATTCGACCAACCTGGACGCGGCCCGACGCGCATGCGACCGCAGGATGGTGACGTTCGTGCACACCGCGCCGGATTGCGCCGAGATGATGTGGAACGAACAGAACTGGACCCTGATCAGCATGCCGGTCACCAGCACCCGCGCCCAATGGGACGAGGGCTTGCGCACCGTGCGTCAGTTCAACGACCTGCTGAGGGTGTTGCCCCCGTTGGCCACGGCGGCCGCGGGTCAGCCCGTCGCACGCCGCGCCGGTTCGCCCAGCCGCCCCATCACCCCCGCACCGTCGGGGCGTCCCGAGCTGTCGCCCGGCAGGGGCGACCAGCCAGCCGGCCGCGCCGACGTGAGCCACTACGTCGACCAGCCCGAAGCCGCCGGGCCCGAAGCCGGGTCTGCCCAACCGGACCCGGCCCGCCGCGCGCAGCCGCCGTCGCGCAACGGTAGGCAGTCGCCGAACTATCAGCGGTAAGTATTCTCGGGGCATGTCACGCCCCGTCGCTTTGATCACCGGGCCGACGTCCGGGCTGGGAGAGGGCTTTGCCCGCCGTTACGCAGTCGACGGCTACGACCTGGTGCTGGTGGCCCGCGACATCGAGCGACTGGAACGCTTGGCCGCCGAGTTGAGGGACGAGGCGGGTGCCCGGGTCGAGGTCATTCCTGCGGATCTGGCTGTTGCCGCCGACCGGGTGGTGGTCGCCGACCGTCTGCGGGCAGGTGTCCAAGTGCTGGTGAACAATGCCGGGTTCGGCACGGCGGGGGAGTTCTGGTCCGCCGATCTCGAGGTGCTGCAGGCTCAGCTCGACGTCAACGTCACCGCTGTCATGCAGCTCACCCATGCCGCGCTGCCGCCCATGCTGGCCGCCGGCGCCGGAACAGTGCTCAACGTGGCCAGCGTCGCAGGGCTGCTGCCGGGGCGCGGGTCGACCTACTCGGCCTCCAAGGCATGGGTGGTCTCGTTCTCCGAAGGACTGGCCAATGGGCTCGGCGGCACGGGCGTGGGCGTACACGCGCTGTGTCCGGGGTTCGTCCGCACCGAGTTTCATCAGCGGGCCGGCATCGACATGGCAGGCACCGCCTCGTTCCTCTGGCTCGAGGTCGATGACGTGGTCCGGGAGACCATGGCCCACACAGGTAAGGATGCCAAGAACAACAAGACCGTGATCATCCCGGGCTTGCAGTACAAGGCGCTGACTACCGGTGGGCGCATGGTGCCACGGAACGTGGTGCGCGCCTTGACAAAAGTGGTGGGCAAGGGCCGTGACCGTACTTGATGGCCAGTGCCGGCAGCCACGATTCTGGTGGATCTGACCCTGATGTCGCCGGCCCCACCGAGTGGGGTGGGTGCCACGGGGTGGGTCCGTGGACAGGGCCGCCGCCCGGTGACGCCAGGTACGATCCGGAGCTGCTAAGTGCCGGCGACACCCGCAATGTCGTAGACGAATACCGCTATTGGACGCGTGAAGCGATCGTCGCCGACATTGACGAGCGCAGGCACCGGCTACACGTGGCCATCGAGAACTTCGGGAACGACGCGAACATCGGCGCGGTCGTACGTACCGCGAACGCCTTCGCCGTCGACACGGTGCACATCGTCGGCCGCAGGCGCTGGAACCGGCGCGGGGCGATGGTCACCGACCGCTATCAGCGGCTGCGCCACTACGAGAAGATCGCCGATCTATTGGACTTCGCCGCAGAGGGCGGTTTGACCGTCGTCGCGGTCGACAACACCCCCGGGTCCGCGCGTATCGAAGAGGTCACCTTGCCCCGCGACTGCTTGTTGGTGTTCGGCCAGGAGGGGCCGGGTATCACCGCAGAGGCGACGGCCGGTGCCGGCGTGACGGTATCGATCGCCCAGTTCGGCTCCACCCGCAGTATCAACGTAGGTGTCGCCGCCGGGATCGCCATGCACACCTGGATCCGCCAGCATGCCGACCTCGGCCGCGCCTGGTGACGGAGCCGGGCTGCCGGCGACATCGGGCCTGGAAGCCGGGCTGCCGGCGACATCGGGCCTGGGAGCCGGGCTGCCGGCGACATCGGACCTGGGTCGCAACAGTAGCCAGACGGCGACCGCTGCGGTGAGCAGCAGCGCCGCACCGGCCGCCGAGGCGATCGCCAGGCCGTCGGTGAACGCGGCCTTCGCGGCGGTGAGCAATGCGGCGCCCTGGTTGGCCGGTAGCTCTGCGGCGGCGCGGATGGCTCCGGGCAGCGAGTCGCGCGCCCCGTCGGCTGCTGCGGCCGGAAGGCTGGGCTCGATCACCACCGTGCGGTAGACGGCGGTGACGATCGAGCCCAGCGTGGCGATGCCCAGCGCCATCCCGAGTTCGTAGGCCGTTTCGGAGACCGCAGCCGCTGAGCCTGCGCGTTCTTTGGGCACGCTGGCCAGGATGACGTCGCTGGCGACGGTGAAGGCGAGGCCGAGGCCGACACCGACGACGAACAGTGCGACGCCGAGTGGCAGGTACGGCGTAACGGGCGCGAACAGTGTCAGCGACGCCGACAGCGAGGCCATGGCGAGACCGATCAGGGTCAACCCTGTGGTGAGTACCGCGCGGTGCGAGACGTAGCGCACAGCCACCCCGGCGAGGACACCGAACACGGTGGCCGTCACCGCCGCGGGCAGCTCCGCCATCCCTGCTTTGAGCGGCCCGAAACCCTGCACGAGCTGGAAGTACTGGGACAGGAAGAACACCAGCCCAGACAGGCCCAGTACCGACAGCAGGTTCGCGGACACCACCCCGGAGAACACCGGGTTGCGGAACAGTCGGACGTCGATAAGCGGCACCGGCAGGCGCAGTTGGCGCCGTACGAACAATGTCAGGGCCGCCGCCCCGACCACACCCGCCAGGACGGCGTCGATGCGCAGACCGTGCGCCAGACCGATGAAGCCCTCCTTGATGCCGTACACGACACCGAGCATCCCGAGCATGGACAGCGCCACGCTGGGGAGATCCCACGGACCGGGTTCAGGGTTGCGGTGCTCGGGCAGCAGCAGGATGCCGCCGACGAGCAGGACCAGCATCACCGGGATATTGATCAGGAAGACCGATCCCCACCAGAAGTGCTCCAGCAGCACACCGCCGACGACCGGACCCAGGGCGGCACCTGCCGAGAAAGCCGAGGCCCACACACCCACGGCGATGCTGCGCTCCCGCTGGTCGGGAAACAGTCCGCGGATCAGTGCCAGCGTGGCAGGCGTCAGCGTCGCGCCGGCCATGCCCAGCAGCGCACGGGTCAGGATCAGCGTCTCCGGTGTCGAAGAATATGCGGTCACCGCCGAGATGATGGCGAAAGCTGTTGCGCCGTAGAGCAGTAGCTTCTTGTGACCGATGCGGTCGCCCAGGCTGCCCATGCTGATCAGCAGGGCGGCGAGAACGAACGAGTAGATGTCACCGATCCACAGAATCTGGGTTCCGGTGGCACCGAGGTCTGCGCTGATGAACGGGGTGGCCAGCGCAAGAACCGTGCCGTCGACGCCGATGAGCAGCACGGCCATGGCGAGGACACCGAGGGCGAACCAGCGGCGGGTCATGAGGTGTGTACTCCGTTGAGCATCAGGTCGGTGATGAGTCGGTCGAAATCGAGGCCGGCGACACGGCCCGCGCGGATGGCCCATGCGGTCCCGGCGACCAGGCTGTAGAACACTTCGGTGAGCCAGGCTGCGGTGAGGTCGGGCCGGAAGTCTCCGTCGCGCTGTCCGCGCTGGAACAACGCCGTGATCTCGGTGTCGACCTCCAACCACGCGTCCTGCGTGTTGTCGGCGTCGAGTTCCTGGCTCTGGCTGTACAGCAGCGCCAAATAGGGCGAGACCGGCTGACATGCCGAGACCAGGCGACGCAGGGCATCGGTTGCTGAACCCTCGTGTAGCTGAACACTGTGCAGTACCTTGCGCATCTCGTTGATGGCGAGGTCTTCCAGCGCCTCGGTCAGCGCGAGTCGACCGGAGAAGTGACGATGCAGCGTTGCTCGGCTGACCCCGACTGCGGCGGCGATCTCGTCCTGCGTGGCGTTCGGACGCCGGCCGAGAAAGTCCGCCGCGGCACGCAGTAACTGGTCGCGAGTGGCTGACATGCAACGACTATAGCTCATGTGAAACAAAATTGTCTCATCAGTATCTAGGGCTGCCTCCCCGGCACGCGCCCGTTTAGGGCAGGATCGGTGTCATGGATCAGTTGTGGGCCAACCGCGCCGCCAGCGCGGAAGCCGCGATCACGAAGCGGCACCTCAAGCGGCTCTGGGGCATACCGGGTACGCAGCTAGGCGTTGTCGCCTGGCCCGCTGCTCAGCAGCACCGGCGGTTCGCGACCTGGCACTACTGGTGGCAGGCGCACCTGCTGGACAACCTGGTGGATGCGCAGGTTCGTGACCCCCAACCCGAGCGGCTGAAGTCGATCGCCCGGCAAATTCGCGGACATCGCGTGCGGAACTTCGGGTCCTGGGGCAACGACTACTACGACGATATGGCGTGGTTGGCCCTGGCGCTGGAACGCTCGGGCCGGCTCACCGGAGTGGGACGCCCGAAGGCGCTGGAGAAGCTTGCCGGGCAGTTCCTCAACGCCTGGGTGCCCGAGGACGGTGGCGGAATCCCCTGGCGTAAGCAGGATCAGTTCTTCAACGCACCGGCCAATGGGCCTGCGGGCATCTTCCTGGCCCGTCACGGGGACCGATTGCGCCGGGCGCAACAGATGGCCGATTGGATCGATGAGTCGTTGATCGATCCGGAGACCCATCTGGTCTTCGACGGCATCAAAGCCGGCTCGTTGGTTCGGGCGCAGTACACGTACTGCCAAGGCGTGGTGCTGGGACTGGAAACCGAACTCGCGGTGCGCACCGAGGACGCCGAACATGCCGAACGGGTGCACCGACTGGTGGCTGCGGTCGCCGAGGAGATGGCGCCCGACGGTGTGATCAAGGGCGCCGGCGGCGGGGACGGTGGATTGTTCAACGGGATTCTGGCGCGCTATCTGGCTCTGGTGGTCACCACGCTGCCCGGGCGCGGGGCCAAGGACGAGCAGGCTCGTCAGACCGCGCGATCGGTGGTGCTCGCGTCGGCGCGGGCTGCCTGGGATAACCGCCAGACTGCTGAGGATCTGCCGTTGTTCAGCGCATTCTGGGACCGGGTCGCCGAGCTACCGACCGCCGGCACCCAGGAGGCCCAGTTCATCGAGGGAGCGGTCAATTCCTCGCAGATTCCAGAGCGCGATCTATCGGTGCAGTTGGCCGGCTGGATGTTGATGGAAGCCGCATATGTCGCCAGCGACGAATCAGGTGCCGCAGGCGATTGAGGCCGACTATCCGGCCGTCGGCTCGGCGTCGGCGGACACTTCGGCGGCCCCTTCGGCGCGCTTGGCGGCTTTGCGGCGCTTGTGCCACTCATATGCCATCGGCAGGACCGACAGAATCACGATGCCGACGATGAAGGGTTCGAGCAGTTTCTGAATCATCTCGAACCGCCCGAGCCAGTACCCGAGCAGCGTCAGACCGACACCCCAGACCGTGGCGCCGATGGCGCTGTACAGCGTGAACACTGCGTAGTTCATCTTGGCGGCGCCCGCGGTGATGGGCGCGAGCGTGCGCACGATGGGCACGAAACGCGCGATCACGATGGCGAACGGACCGCGTTGCTCGAAGAACAGATGTGCCTCGTCGAGGTACCGCTGCTTAAGGAATCGCGCGTTGGGCTTGAACATCGCGGTGCCGATGTTGCGACCGATCCAGTAGCCCAGTTGTCCGCCGAGCACCGCAGCGATCGGGATGAAGACCAGCAGTTGCCAGAGCGCGAAGTTGGCGTGGACGGTGCCGTCGTGCGCGGCCGCGGCGGTGCCGGCAGCGAGCATTCCTGCCACGAACAGCAGCGAGTCGCCGGGCAGGATCGGAAACAGCACTCCGGATTCGACGAACACGACGACCAGCACGCCGATCAGCGCCCAGGTGCCGAAGTAGCTGAGGAGGTTGATCGGGTCCATGAAGTCGGGCATCAGCGCGAGATTGTCGACGACCACGGGTTGCAAGGCTACCGGCGCGGGCGGCCGTCAGGAATAGCTCCTCAAGGCCACTCACAACCGCTAGCGTGATCGGGTGCTTGCAGCTGTCACCAACCTGGTCCGTGGCGCACTCATGGGCGTTGCCGAAGTCATCCCCGGCGTGAGTGGCGGAACGGTCGCATTGATCGTCGGCATCTACGAGACGCTGATCAAGGCGATCGCCAACTTGGTGCTCGCCCTGCGGCAACTCGTCGGCCTCGGGACCGGGAGACCCTCCGCGCAGGCCTCCGCCTCCACATTCCGAAGTCTGCCCTGGCGAATCCTGATCCCCGTGGCGATCGGCATGGGCATCGCGCTGATTCTCGGAGCGCGATTCCTCGAGCCGCTGCTCGACGCGTATCCGGTCCAGATGCGGGCGTTGTTCTTCGGACTGGTGCTTGCGGGTGCTTATGTGCCGGCTCATATGGTCGTCCGCACTGCACCGGGCGCATGGCGGGCGAAGGACGTCGCGGCCGGGGTAGTGGCTGCGGTCTTCCTGTTCTGGCTCACGGGCGTGCCACCAGCCACCATCGCTGATCCGAGCCCGATCGTGATCGTCCTTGCTGCAGCGGTGGCTATCTGCGCGCTCGTGTTGCCCGGAGTGTCCGGTTCATTCCTGCTGCTCTCCCTCGGCATGTACGAGGTGACCATGAGCGCTGTCAATAACCGCAACTTCGCCTACATCGCACTCTTCGGACTCGGCGCCATCATCGGTCTCGCATCGTTCGTCACGCTGTTGAGGTGGCTACTCGAAAACCGCGCTCGCAGCACGCTCGTGGTGATCACCGGGCTCATGATGGGGTCTCTTCGGGCGCTGTGGCCGTGGCAATCCGCGGACCGTGACCTGCTCGCGCCGGCTGCCGACATCTCCATGGTGCTGCTGTTGTTCGTTGCCGGAATTGTGGCCGTGGTGGGGCTGATTCTCATCGAACGCCGACTGGGAATCTCCGAAGAGCAGACAGACTTCGACTGATCGGCGACATTCTCGGGGTAACGGGCCCGGGCTTGTGCTGCGATGGACGAGGGTTGCGCGCGGTGCCGAATGGCGTTGACCGTGTGAGGATGGGTCGTTCTTGAGATACTGCCGGTAAAGCCAGGACAGCCGAGAGGAACCAGTTATGCCCATCGCCACGCCCGAGGTCTATGCCGAGATGCTGGGCCGCGCCAAGGAGCACTCTTTTGCGTTCCCGGCGGTCAACTGCACGTCCTCGGAGACCATCAATGCAGCGCTCAAGGGCTTCGCTGATGCGGGCAGTGACGGCATCATTCAGTTCTCCACCGGTGGCGCGGAGTTCGGCTCTGGACTCGGCGTCAAGGATATGGTCACCGGAGCGGTGGGCCTGGCCGAATTCGCCCATATCGTCGCAGAGAAGTACCCGGTCACTGTCGCGCTGCACACCGACCATTGCCCGAAGGACAAATTGGACGGCTATGTCAGGCCGCTGCTGGCGATCTCCTCGGAAAGAGTGGCCAAAGGGCACAATCCGTTGTTCCAGTCCCACATGTGGGACGGCTCGGCCGTCCCGATCGACGAGAATCTCGAGATCGCTCAGGAGCTGCTGAAGCTGTCCGCGGCCGCCAGGATCATCCTGGAGATCGAGATCGGGGTGGTCGGCGGCGAGGAGGACGGCGTCGAGGCCGAGATCAACGACAAGCTCTACACCAGTGCCGAGGACTTCGAGAAGACCATCACCGCCCTGGGCGCCGGTGAGCACGGCAAGTACCTGCTGGCCGCGACGTTCGGCAATGTCCACGGCGTCTACAAGCCGGGCAATGTCGTGCTTAAACCCGAGGTCCTCGCCGAGGGGCAGAAGGTGGCCTCGGCGCAGTTGGGCCTGCCGGAGGGCTCTCAGCCGTTCGACTTCGTTTTCCACGGCGGTTCCGGGTCGTTGAAGTCCGAGATCGAGGACTCCCTGAAGTACGGCGTGGTCAAGATGAACGTTGACACCGATATGCAGTACGCGTTCAGCCGGCAGATCGCCGGCCATTTCTTCTCCAACTACGACGGAGTGCTCAAGATCGACGGTGAGGTGGGCAACAAGAAGGTCTACGACCCGCGCAGCTACTTGAAGAAAGCCGAGGCCGGCATGGTCGACCGGGTCATCGAGGCGTGCAACGATCTGCACAGCGCGGGCCGGAGCGTGACCGGCTAACTGGCCGGCGCCTGGCAGATCTTCCACTGTTCGTCGCGGAACTCCAGATCGAAGCTTCGCGTCGAGCGGGTCCGCGGCGCATACGCCATGAAGGTCGTGACGTTCGCCTCGGCGTGATCGCCGTTGACCACCACCTGATCGATGCTGGCGACCACCGGGTACTGCTTGGCGGCAGCCACCCGCGAGTGTGTTTCAGCCCAGGCTTTTTCGTTGTAGCGGACATAGTTGTCGCGGGTCGTCCCGCAGGTGATGCTGCGCAGTGTCGACAGGTCGCCGTTCTGCACCGCGATGTCGAAGTCCTGGATCGTGGCCCGGACCATTTCCTCCTGGGACACCTTAGGGGTGGACGCGCGGGTCAGCAGGATCGTGCCGAGGATCGCGATGGCCGCCAGCGCCGCGACAACGGCCACGATGGCCGCCACCCAAGCCCAGCTGCGTTTCTTCTTCGGCCGCTGCGGCACGTCACCACGTGGCGGAATCAGTTGGGGCGTAACGGACTGTTGCTCGCCGGGCTGGCCGCCCTCGGTCGACGAGAACACCTCGGTGGCCGGGTCCGCGGGCTGGTCGATGATCTGGGTTGATCCCGCGTCGAATCCGGACGGTGCGGTGAACCGCCGCTCCCCGGGTTGGTCGTCCACGTCCCCGGCGGCCGGGTCGGCCGGCGCCATGACCTCGGTGGCCGGTTCGTGGTCGGAGCCTGGGGTTTCAGCCGTCTCGTCGGTCGATTCGCCGGTGTTCTCGTCGGGCTGGCCAGGCCCTGTGGGGTGCGACATCCCTGCTCAAATCCTTTCCGGTCCCAACCCGACGACGGGGTCCTAACCCAACGACGGCATCTGTCTCACTGACGCTACGGCGGAAGCTTAACCATCCGTGGTGACGGGCGCCCGCGGCCGCACGCCCGAGTCGACCCGGCACAATGGGGCCCATGACTCGGATGGGCGATCTCCTCGGACCAGAACCGGTGTTGCTGCCCGGTGATCCCGCTACAGAGGCGGAACTAGCCGCTGCGGACAACCCTGCCACCGTGGCCGCGGCGCATCCGTCGGCCTCGATCGCGTGGGCTTTGCTCGCCGAAGAGGCGCTCGAGCACGGCCAGGCGGTCACGGCCTACGCCTATGCCCGCACCGGTTACCACCGTGGGCTCGATCAACTGCGGCGCAGCGGCTGGAAGGGTTTCGGTCCGGTGCCGTTCTTCCACGGGCCCAACCAGGGCTTTTTGCGATGCGTTGCGGCGCTGGCGCGGGCCGCCGAAACGATCGGCGAGACCCCGGAGTTTCAGCGGTGCCTGGATCTGCTCGACGACTGTGATCCGTCCGCGCGGGCGGAACTCGGTCTGTCCTGAAGGCGGCGCTCTACCTCTTGTCGCTTTCGCATTCGCAGTCGGTGGCCGAGTCAGGTGGCTCCACCTGAACCGTGGAGTGGTCCAGGCCGCGGGCGGTGAGCACGGTTCGGGCGTCGTCGAGCACGAGAGCCGAATTTCGTCTGCTGGTCAGGTGCGCTGTGACCATGTCCTTGCCCGGCACCAGGGTCCATACGTGAAGGTCGTGGACTTCGGTGACGCCGTCGACAGCGCCCAGTGCAGTGCGCAGTTCTTCGACGTCGATGTGGCTCGGCGACGTCTCGGACAGGATTCGCAGTGCGGTCCGAGCCAGCGAGATGGCGCGGGGCAGCACCCACAGCGCCACCAGAACGGCGACGACGACGTCGGCGTAGGGCCACCCCGTGGTGACCGTGACGATGCCTGCGACCAGCACTCCGACGCTGCCGAGGGTGTCGGCGATGACCTCCATGTAGGCGCCCTTGACGGCGAGGCTGGTCTTGGCGTGCGAACGCAGCAGGAGCACGACCACAGCGTTGGCGAGCAACCCCGCCAGTGCGACGACGATCAGCGGGACTCCAGGGACGTCGGGGGCGTCCCCGAGCCGTTGGAATGCCTCGTACAGGATGAAACCCGCCACCCCGAGCAGCAGCACCGCGTTGGCCACTGCGGTGAACACTTCGGCGCGGTGCCAACCGTAGGTCCGCGACGGGGACGTGCTGCCGCGCCGGGCCATCAGCACCGCGGTCAGGCCCATGAACATGGCCACCAGGTCGGTCAGCATGTGGCCCGCGTCGGCCAGCAGCGCGATGGAGTTGATCGCCAGCGCAGTGGTCAGTTCGACGACGAAGAAAACCGACAGGATGCCCGCCGCGATGAGCATGCGCGAGACGCGGGTGTCGGCACTCCCGTGATTGTGTCCTGCACCCATGGATCGAAATATATGCGGATAGTTGCATGTATGACAAGTCGTTGGGCTGTGCAGCGCTCGGTAGCATCGCGTGATGGCCGAAAGCCGGGAGTCCCCCGTGTACTACCTGGTTGCCACCGCCGGTTTCCCGAATTTCGGCGACGAACTGATCCTCGACGGCTGGTTGCGCCACCTCAGTGAGGTCGCGCCCAACGCCGAGGTGTGGGTCGACACCCACTCGCCGGGTCCCAGCCAGCTGCTCTTCGGGGACGCGCATCCGCGGGTGCGTTTCGTCGACACGCTGTGGCGACTGTGCTGGGAGGCGCCGTCCGACGATCCGTGGGAGGTTGCTTCCTGGGTGCAGAATGCCATCGCCAATCCTGGAATGGCACCCCGCTGGCACCAGGGCATTATGGCTCTGCACCGCCCCCAGGTCGTACATGTCCTCGGCGGTGGGTACGTCAATGCCGTGTGGCCGCGGCACGTCGGGCTACTGGCCGGGGCTGCTGCGGCCGCCCGGCATTCAGGGGCCAGGGCGGCGATGTCGGGACATGGGTTGGCTCCGCAGCCCCCGGGTGCGGGTCCGCTGCTGGCAGCGCTGGCTGACCGGTTCGATGTCGTCGATGTTCGCGACGCGGAATCCGCTCGGTTGCTCGGGGTCGGCCCCGGTGTCGACGATGCGTTCCTGACGATCGGTCAGGGACACCGCACCACCACGCCTCAGGAAGCCTGGCCCGATGCGCCGCCGCCCACGGTGATGATCTGCCTTCAGTCAGACATGAACGACATCGGCAATGGCTCGGTCGCCGGCGTGACATTGTCCATGTTGCGCGCCTGGGCGGTGCCTCCGGAACAGGTGTGCGTGGTCGAGGGGATACCGCGGGTCGACCGGGAGGTCTACGCGCTCATCGAACACGAGATGCCGGGGGCGCGTTTCTACCCGTTCGTCGATGTCTGGGCCAACGGCCTTCCGGTGTCCGCCGGACAGACGTGGATCTCGACCCGATTTCACCCGCACATGATCGCCGCTGCGGCCGGCGCGTCGGGCGTGGCGATATCGATCAGTCCGGACTACTACGCCAACAAGCACCGCTCGTTGATCGAGCTGGGTTCGGGCTGGACGCTGGCCGAAGACCCGGACAAGGTGCCGCAACGCCCGACCGGTTCAGGCTTCGCGCCGGGCATCGTGCAACGGCTCAGGGCGCAGAAGCGCGCCGTCGCCGGCGCGATATACACCTAGCCCGATCCACCCGGCCATCTGGCGCCCTCAGCTACCCGGACCGCTATTTGGACCAGCCCGGTGTCTCAAAACCAGGCCGACCAGAACCGGGTCAGCTGCCCCCCGGCGGCCGACAACGCAGCGGGCACTCCGGACAGTTCGAACAGCCAGTACACCGCAGAGAAGAACCACTGGTTGAGGCCCGGTGCGATGAGCAGGATCAACAGCAGGAAGAAGCCCCACTGTTTGGCGGGCTGCAGCGCGCGCTGCGTTTCCGCACTGAGATGGGGCTCCAGCGCGGAGTAGCCGTCCAGGCCCGGAATCGGCAGCATGTTGAGCAGGAACGCGGTGATCTGCAGGAAGCCCAGGAATGCCACGCCCGCCCAGAACACCGAGTGGGCCGGGTCGTACATCAGCCGGGTCAGCGTGAGCAGCAACACCGCGAACCCGAGGTTGACTGCCGGGCCCGCCAGGCTGACCAGCGTCTTCTGCCGCTTCGTCATGAACCCGGTCTGGACGTACACCGCGCCGCCCGGCAGGCCGATGCCGCCCAGCGCGATGAACAGGACGGGCAGTCCGAGCGACAGCAGCGGATGCGAATACTTCAGTGGATTGAGGGTGAGATATCCGCGTATGGCGACGTCGCGATCTCCGAACCGCCATGCCGAGTAGGCGTGGCCGAACTCGTGCAGACACAGTGTCACCAGCCACCCGAAGATGACGAAAACGAAGACGCCGAGGTAGGCCAGCGGCCGGATCTGCTGCGCCGAGAGCCACGCCACGACCCCGCCGGCCACGGTGAGCCCCACGATGACCAGGAAGATCGGGCTGGGCCGCACCGACTGATGCAGTGGGCGAATGCTCACGCCACCAGGCTATCTGGGGTAGCCGTACCGGTTGTCAGGGGCCGACGCGCAGCCAGCCCTGGGTATGCCGATAGAAGGTAGAGCGCCGGACCGGCCGCGGCGCCGGCTTACCGTCCCGGACCACCAGCGCGCCCGCGGTGCCCAATTGGGCGGCCCGTCCCGTCACCCAGCGCCGGGGACGGCCGGACCCGGCGCTGGCACGAAGACCGGGCATCGCCGCGGTCGGCTCTATCCGCACACCGGTTACCGCACCGTCGAACAGCACGGCGTCGTCGACCACCGCTTCGCCGCGGATCGTCTCGGCGCCCGCCTGCGGTAGCCAGTAGGCGACGTGTGTGAGGACACTGCCGGTCTCGTCACGGATGAGCGGAACGCGGGTTGCGGCGCCGTTGCGGGCCCGCCGCCCGTGCCACGGCCACCGCACATGGGCCACCTCGATGTCGAGCCGATCCTGGCGCAACAGCTGGGTCAGCACCGCTGCCAGGTCGCCATGTGAGCCGACCACGATGAGCCGGCGGTAGCCGACCAGCCCGTCGAGGTCGGGTCCGGTGTCTACGACGGGAAGCGCGCCCAACCCCCAGGGCGCGCGGCGGCCGCCGAACAGCAGAACCGCGACTTGTGAGTCGTCCAATCTGCTCCTTGTGAAACGGGCGGTGATCAGGTCGATGTTGATCGGATAGGGTGGCTCACCGGCTGCACACATTATCGAGCGCGGTACGAGCAGGAGATAGCGCCATGCCGGCAATCGTCCTCATCGGCGCCCAGTGGGGTGACGAGGGCAAAGGTAAAGCCACCGACCTTCTGGGTGGCCGCGTTCAGTGGGTCGTTCGCTATCAGGGCGGCAACAACGCCGGCCACACTGTGGTGCTGCCTACGGGGGATAACTTCGCGCTCCACCTGATTCCGTCGGGCATCCTGACCCCGGGCGTCACCAACGTCATCGGCAACGGCGTGGTCGTCGACCCCGGTGTGCTGCTTGACGAGCTCCAGGGTATCGAGGCGCGCGGGGTGGACACCGATCGACTGCTCATCTCCGCTGACGCCCATCTGTTGATGCCGTATCACGTAGCGATGGACAAGGTGGTCGAGCGTTACGCAGGCAGCAAGAAGATCGGCACCACCGGCCGCGGTATAGGGCCGTGCTATCAGGACAAGATCTCGCGCATCGGCATTCGCGTCGCGGACGTGCTCGACCCCGGGCTACTGGCCGAGAAGATCAGCGGTGCACTGGAATTCAAGAATCAGGTGTTGGTCAAGATCTACAACCGCAAGGCGCTGGACCCCGCGGAGGTGGTCGACGCACTGCTGGCGCAGGCCGAGGGGTTCGCGCACCGCATCGCCGACACCCGACTCTTGCTCAACGCGGCGCTGGAACAGGGTGAAACGGTGCTGCTGGAGGGATCGCAGGGCACACTGCTCGACGTCGACCACGGTACGTATCCCTTTGTCACGTCGTCGAATCCGACCGCGGGCGGCGCGTCCGTCGGGTCCGGCATCGGCCCGACCAGGATCACTACCGTACTGGGGATTCTGAAGGCCTACACCACGCGAGTTGGTTCTGGCCCCTTCCCCACCGAGCTGTTCGACGAGTGCGGTGAGTATCTGGCCAAGACCGGTGGGGAGATCGGCGTAACGACGGGCCGGCGTCGCCGCTGCGGATGGTTCGACGCGGTGATCGCCCGCTACGCCACCAGGGTCAACGGCATCACCGACTACTTCCTCACCAAGCTCGACGTGTTGTCCAGCCTCGAGACCGTGCCGATCTGTGTGGGCTACACGGTTGACGGCAAGCGCAGTGACGAGATGCCGATGACCCAGAGCGATATCGCCCGCGCCCAACCGATATACGAGGAACGTCCCGGGTGGTGGGAGGACATCAGCGGGTGCCGCACCTTTGAGGATCTGCCCGCCAACGCTCGCGACTATGTACTTCGGCTCGAAGAGCTTGCCGGAGCCCATGTTTCGTGCATCGGCGTGGGTCCCGGGCGCGACCAGACGATCGTCAGACGCGACATCCTGGCCGCCAGGTGACCGACGACCCCAGGGCTATCGATCCTGACTATGACAAGCGCGGCGGATTCCCGAACTTCCAGGCGGCAGACCCCGGCCCGGGCTTCGGACGGTTTCTGACCGCGATGCGCCGAGCGCAGGATCTGGCAGTGTCCGCCGCTCCCGACACTCACACCTGGGAGCGTGCGGCCGATCTCGCCGAGGAACTGGTTGAGCTGCTGGGCCCGTCCGAGGCCGCTGAAGGCGTCGGCCCCGCCAACCGGGTGCCTGCGCTACCGGGTTCCGGCAGCCTGCTGATGCCACCGTACAAAGTGGTGAGCTTTGACGCCGACGGGGTCGAGTTGGAGGTGTCCTTCAGCCGCTTCTCGGTCGGCGGAAACTCAGCCGTCCATGGAGGCGTGCTGCCGTTGCTGTTCGATTCGGTGTTCGGCATGGTGATTCACGCCGCGGGGCGCCCGATCAGCCGGACGGCATTCCTGCATGTGGACTACCGAAACGTCACCCCCATCGACACACTGCTGACCGCACGGGGCTGGGTCCGCGAGGCCGAGGGACGTAAGGCGTTCGTCAACGCCGAACTGCGCGACCCCGAAGGCAAGCTGCTGGCCGAGGCGAACGGGTTGATGATCCGGCTTCTGCCCGGCCAGCCATAGTTTGCGGCCGGAGACGCCCGGGCACGCATATGCTGTCCGGCGTGGCCGAATTCGAAATCTCTTTGCCCCCACAGCTCGAGAACGTCCCTTCCGCCGAGGGCCCACTACCCACTCCGGCGGATTTGGCCGGCCGACCCTACGCACTCCCCATCGACATCCTCGGTGAGCTCCATGGACCGATTTTCTATGGGGACCACAGCGGTGTTCAACGGTTGTACCTGTGCTCCATGGCGCTGGTCGAGGAGGTGTGCGACGAGAGCAGGTTCGCGAAGAACCTGACCAAGCCGCTCGCCGATATCCGCCAGTTGGCCGGTGACGGCCTGTTCACCGCGTATCACGGTGAGCCGAATTGGCAAAAGGCACATGACGTACTGCTGCCGGGGTTCAGCTACACCGGTCTGCGTAACTACCACGCCGCGATGCTGGACATCAACGGCCAGCTCATCGCCCGCTGGGATGCCAGCATTGGCCGACAGTCGGTGGACGTCTCCGACGATCTGCAGAAGCTCGCGATGGACACCGTCGCATTGGCCGGATTCGGAGCACGCTTCGAGTCCTTCGACCATGACGGGCTCGCACCGATCCCGAAGAGCTTCACCACCGCACTCGATATGGTCGGAGCACCGCAATATGCCGCGGAATTCGACGCCGAGCTGGCCAGCCTCCATGAGCACTTCGATGAACTGATCGATCGGCACCGCGCCGGCTCGTACGAGGCCGACGACCTGCTGTACTCCATGCTCAAGCAGGATGCCGACGGTAAGCCGGTGCTCGAGGCGGAAAACATCCGCAACCAGATCATGACCTTTCTCATCGCCGGGCAGCTGACGACCTCAGAACTGATGCCCACTGCGCTCTACAACATCGTCCGGCATCCGCTGGTGCACTCCCGGGTGCAAGCCGAGGTGGACGAGGTGTTCGACTCGGACGACGACTACCTGCCCAGCTACGACGACATCGGCAAACTCACCTATCTGCGACAGGTGCTCAACGAGACGCTCCGGCTGTCGCCTCCCGTGCTGGGCTTCGACCGGATGGCTCTGACGGACCAGGTCATCGGCGGCAAGTACCCGGTCAAGCGCGGCGAAGCGGTCACCGTGCTCACCGGGGCGCTACACCGGCAGCCGGAATGGGGCGACAACGTGGAGCTCTTCGACCCGGACCGGTTCGAACCCGCCCTTGCCGCGGCCCGGCCGGCGGCCTTGTTCAAGCCGTTCGGCACCGGGCCTCGGTCGTGCATCGGCCGCCAGTTCGCCCTGCACGAAGCCACCATGGCGATCGCCCGGGTGCTGCATCGATACCGCCTGATCGATTCGCAACACTACGTACCGCAGTGGGAGTGCGAGCTGAGTCGCCGGCCCGTCGGTTTCCACCTTGATCTGATCCGGCGCACCCCGGCCGACCGCCATCACGCAACGCCTGCGGAGACGGCCGGCTCCGCCGCTGTCCAGTCGCAGGTGGTTTCAGCCATCAAGGCCGGAACCACCGTGGCGATCCTGCACGGCTCGAACCTCGGCACCTGCCGGGCGCTGGCCAGCCAACTGCAAGAGGAAGCCACCGATGTGGGCTGCGCTGCAACGCTCGGACCGCTGGATGACGCCGTCGGTGACCTGCCCGAGGCAGACGTGATATTGATTGTCGCGTCGTCCTACAACGGACAGCCGACCGATGATGCGCGCGCCTTCTTCGCGTGGCTGAACGGCGAGGATGCCGCACTGGGTGGCTCGCCCAACTTCGCGGTGCTGGGTGTCGGGGACCACAACTGGACCGATACCTACCAGGCGGTGCCCAAGCGTATCGACGAACGGCTGGCCGAACTCGGTGGTCGGCGTTTGGTCCCGATGGGCTCGGCGGACACCTCGGGTGACCTCACCGGGACGGTCGAAGAGTTCACTGTCGCGCTGGGTAGGGCGCTGTCGGAGCACTTCGGCGACCCCGACGCAACGCTGAAGACCTCCATGGACGAGCCGCTCTACGATCTGCACAGGATCGCCGGTCCGGTTACCGCGGCGATCGACGCGCGGTTCGCGGTGGCACCGATGGTGGTACTGGAAAACAACGAATTGGTCAGTGGCGAGAACGCCCTGGGGCAAGCCAAGAGAAACGTCCGCGTCGCCCTGCCCGAAGGCTTGGAGTACCAGACCGGCGATCATTTGACGGTGCTTGCCGACAACCCGGCCGACGTGGTCGAAGCGGTGATCGCATCGCTGGAAATCGACCCCGAGGAACGGCTGTCGATCAACCCTCGGCGGACCTCGCGGCGGCTTATTGCACTCGACCGCGAGGTGAGCGTGCGCGAACTGCTCACCCACCTCGTCGAGCTTCGCAAGCCCGCCACGAACAGCCAACTGCGGAAGCTTGCCGCGGCCAATCCGTGCCAGCCGGAGCGGCAACGCCTCGAAGAGCTTGCAGCCGCCTCCGAGCCGAGTGCCCTCAGCCCCATCGAAATTCTTGAGGAGTTCCCTGCCTGCGACATTACTGGTGCAGAACTTCTCGAGCTGCTCGAGCCGATGACACCCCGGCACTACTCCATCTCGTCGTCGTCGCGACTGTCGCCGACTGTCGTCGGTCTCGTGGTGAGCGTGCTCGACGCTCCGGCCCGATCGGGTCAGGGGCTTTTCAAAGGTGTTGCCTCAAACCATCTCGCCGGCATCGGCGCCGGGGAACATATTCGCGCCCGGGTTGATCCGGCACGCCAGGCCTTCCGAGCGGGCGCGGACCCAGAGAAGAACGTCATCCTGGTCAGCGCGGGCACCGGCGTAGCGCCGTTCTGCGGGTTCCTCGGCGACCGCTTGGCGGCCAGAGCAGCGGGTGAGCCGTATACCACCGCGCTGTGCTTCTTCGGGGTCCGCGACCCCGACGTGGACTACATCTTCAAGGACCAGTTCATCGAAGCCGAAGAGCTCGGGATCGTCTCGATGCGCCCGGCCTTCTCGCGGGCACCGCAGAACGGCGTCCGCTACGTGCAGGACCGCATCGCCGCCGACGCCGAGGACGTCTGGGCGCTTCTCGGCGACCCCACGAGCGACACCCACGTTTTCGTCTGTGGCGATGGCGCCAAGATGGCCCCGGCCGTGCGGCAGGCTTTCATCGACATCTACCGCGCGCGCACCGGGGCAAGCGAGAGCGATGCCCGCGACTGGCTCATCGGTCTGGTCGAGTCGGATCGCTACGTCGAGGATGTGTGGGCGGGCTGATCAACTGCATCTAGACGGGCCCGGCATGCCACCATGGAACGGTGACGCACCCCATTGACCGCCACATCCGCCGCCTCTCGACACCGCGCGCGGCGGCCTTCGCCGGTGTGCTGTTCGCGCTGCTTTTCGGCGCCGTCCTGGTGATGATCCGTACCGCGATGCCCGGCGGTGAAGAACTCGGTTCGCAATGGGTCGCCGGGTCGGATGATCGGCTGCGGGTCGCCATCGTGCTGATGCCGTTTGCGGGCATCGCGTTCCTCTGGTTCATCGGCGTGATACGCGACGTTCTCGGCTCATTGGAGGACAAGTTCTTCTCGACGGTGTTCATCGGCAGCGGTCTGCTTTTCCTGGCGATGATCTTCGCGTCCACCGCTGTTGGCGCAGGACTTCTCGCCAGCAAGGAGTTCCTCGGCGCGAACGGCACCCGCACCGAGGTGGCCGCCTTCGGTCAGGGACTTCTCGTGTCGCTGAGCAACACCTACGCGCTGAAGATGGCGGGGGTGTTCATGATCTCCCTGGCGACCATCTGGTTGCGGACCCGGCTGATGCCCGTCTGGCTGGTGGTCGTGACCTACCTGGTCGCGCTCAGTGTTCTGGTGGCCAGCGACATCTACCCGTGGATGACGTTGGCTTTTCCGGCGTGGGTGCTGGTGGTGAGCCTGGTGATCCTGGCGCGATCAGGTGTGATCGACGTGCCGGGCGACCCCTGACCGCGGCGGGCTATCGGGCGCGGTGTCGGCCGCCTGCCCGTCGTACCGGGGAACCGGCGTTCTCGCCTTGCAGCGCGGGCCACCAGATCCGCGGGCCGATCAGGGTGAACAGCGCCGGGATGATCACGGTCCGCACCAAGAAGGTGTCCAACAGGATGCCCAACCCGACAATGATGCCCAGTTGGGTGAGCACGATCAAGGGAAGTACGGCCAGCACGCAGAACACCGCGGCCAATACGATGCCCGCACTGCTGATCACCGCGCCGGTCGCCGAGACTGCCCGGATGATGCCGTCGCGGGTGCCGTGCTCCGGTGTCTCCTCACGCGCGCGGGTCACCAGGAAGATGGTGTAGTCCACCCCGAGGGCGACCAGGAACAGGAAGGCCAGCAGGGGAGCGGTGTTGTCCAGTGCCGGGAATCCGAACACATGCACGCCCGCCCAGCCGCCCAGCCCGAGGGCGGCCAGCGCGCTCAGCACCGTGACGGCAACCAGGACCAGCGGTGCCAGTGCCGAGCGCAGCAAAACGTACAGCACCAGCAATACCACCGCGAGGATCGCAGGAACCACCACGGCGCGGTCGTGCCCGGCGGCTGCAGCCGCATCTCGTGCCTTGGCGTCGGAGCCGCCGACGAGTCCATCGCTGTCAACTTGGTGCACCGAATCACGTAGTGCATCAATGGTTCCGAATGCCTCATCGGAGGCCGGGGCAGCGGAAAGGACCACCGACCACTGACTCAATCCGGTCGGCGCGGTACCCGCCGGTGTCACCGATACGACGCCGGGGGTGTCGTCGATTACGCGCTGCACCTCGGCGGCGCGATCGGTCGACGCGATCACCCAGGTTGGATCGGTGAGTCCGCTGGGGAAGTGCGCCGCCAGTGTGTCGAAGCCGTTGACCGATTCGGCTTGAACGCGGAACTGCTCGGTCTGTGACAGGCCCAGCGGTGTGCTCAGCAATCCAGTGCACAGCAGCGCCAGGGCGCCGATCGAAACCACCGCGACCTGCGCCGGTCGTCGCGCGACGGAGGCGGCCACCCGGTGCCAGACCCCCCGGTCGGTGAGTGCCTCGTCCCCCACCCGAGGGATGAACGGCCAGAACAGCTTCCGCCCGAAAACACCGAGCAGAGGGGGTAGCACCAGCAGCAGGAACACCGCCGCGACCACCAGTCCGGAGGCGGCCTGGACCCCCAGACTGCGGGTGCTCGGTGACGACGCCAGGAGCAAAGTCAATAGTGCCAACACCACCGTGGCGTTGCTCGCGATAATGGCCGGGCCCGCGCGGCGGACGGCGGTGTCCAGCGCATCCTGATGGGACTGGTTACGCCCCAACTCTTCTCGGTACCGTGAGATCAGCAGCAACGCATAGTTTGTGCCCGCACCGAAAACCAGAACGCTGGTGATCCCCGACGACTGCCCGTCCGGTGCCATACCCAAGGCTTCAGCGACGGCCGAGCCGACGACGGCAGCGACCCGGTCGGCGAAGCCGATCACCACCAGCGGCGCCAGCCATAACACCGGGGACCGGTAGGTGATGATCAGCAGAAGTGCCACCACCGCCGCGGTCACGATGAGCAGTGTCAGATTCGCGCCGGAGAACGAGTCGGCGATGTCCGCGCCGAAGGCCGGCCCACCGGTGACCTCGGCCCGAAGGTCACCGGGAAGCCCCTGGTCAGCGGCCGCGCGCAGCGCCTGGACGTTGTCGCTGAGCGCAAATCCGGACAGGTCCGCCGATAACGACACCACCGCCAATGCGGCCTTTCGGTCTTCGGAGACCTGGATGGGCGGACCCGTCGCTCCGCTCGCCGCGAGCATCCGCTGGCGAGCCGCATCGGCTGCTTGCGTGTCAGCCGGTGTCAACGCAGCGCCGTCGTCGCGGCTGACCACCAGGATCACCGGGACGCGGTCACCGCCGGGGAACTGGGTGCGGGCTGAGTCGGCC
>NZ_JBMYXC010000002.1:35744-170923 GCF_049608025.1 Mycobacterium sp.
CCGACTCAGCGCTCGGAGGTACTGCCACCGGTGACTGCTCAGCTGAGTCGCTGCCGCCGAGGAGTCCCATCAGTGCACCGGACACGGCGACGATGACGAGCGCGAGCACCCAAGAAAACCGACGGACCATACCGCCAATATTTCAGACTTTGGCGCACCGGTGTCCGCACAGCGCGGGTCCGGCGCGCGCGGGGTGCAAGTCGAACGCCCGGTTGCGCATGGCGCGGCTCATCGGGTCGCTCGTTCTGGCAGGGTGGACGGACGATGAGTGACACGACGGACGGCGACACGATTTCTGACCAGACGGCGCTGCCCGCACCCGGTTCGGCAGTGGTGATGCTGCTCGGTGCCGGGGAACGTCATGGTGAGCTGGCGCTGGCGTTCCGGCATCTCGGTGCCGAGGTGATCTCCGTGGACCGGTACGCCGACGCGGTCACCGAGCTCATCGACACGGAGAAGCCGGACTACCTGGTGGCCGAAGCCGGCGCGGTCGCGATGGACGCGCTGATCACGATCGCCGAGCGTGGCGACGTGGAGGTGTTCCCGACGCCGCGCAGCACCCGCCTGGCGCTTGACGGTGAGGGATTGCGCCGGCTTGCGGCCGACGAGCTCGGCCTGCCGACGGTTCCGTTCTGGTTTGCCGGTTCTGCGGCAGAGCTTGCCGCGATCGGACAGCACGCGGGTTTCCCGTTGGCGGCCAAGCCGGTCGCCGCCGCCCCCGGTGAAGGCGAGTCGGTGCTGCGGGGGGCTGAAGACGTCGAGCCTGCTTGGCGCCGCGCCGTCGCGGGGGGCCGACTCAGCCTGCAACGTGTCATGGTCGAGACCATCGTCGAGGTCGATGCCCAGGTGACGTTGTTGACGGTGCGTACCACCGGCCCCACCGGACCCGTCGTCAATTTCTGCGAGCCGATCGGTCACCACCAATCAGCTGATGGGACCCTGGAATCCTGGCAGCCCCAACAGCTTTCACCGGCCGCGCTGGACGACGCGAAATCGATCGCCGCCCGCATCGTCAACTCGTTGGGTGGTCGTGGGGTGTTCAGCGTGGAGTTGCTGGTACGTGGCGACGAGGTCTATTTCGCCGACGTGGCGCCGCGGCCCCATGACAGTGGGCTGGTGACCCTGCGCTCGCAGCGGCTCTCCGAGTTCGAGTTGCACGCTCGGGCCATCCTCGGGCTTCCCGTGGACACCATCATGATCTCGCCGGGCGCCGTCGAGGTGCGCTATGCGGCAGAGTCGGGTTCAGCGTCAGCGACGGCGGACAGCCTCGATGCGGACGACGCACAGTTGCGTGCCCATCTGGCCGACGCGCTGGCCGTCGCCGAAAGCGACGTGCGTCTGTTCAGCCGCGGCGATGTGCCTGAAGCTCGGCGCTGGCTCGCCCTTTCGACGGCGACAGCACCCGATCCGATCGTCGCCCGCGACCGCGCTCGCCGGGTCGCGACGGCGCTGCGCGGGCCCCGATGAACGAATCTTCTGACAAGTCCTCCAATGGCGCGAGCCCCGGTCCGTTCCTGGGCGCGCTGGCGATCATCGTCATCGGTTTGATTGCGGTCTGGTTGTTCAATGCGCTCTCGGGTGACGAGCTCACCGATGAACAGCAGATCGGTCGTGCAGTGGTTGCGCAGAACGACGCGCTACAGCGCCAGGACTACGCTGACTTCCGTACCTACACCTGCGTGGAGCAGCGGGGTATCGAAGCAGACATCCTTGCCAGACAACGTGATTCGTCGGCAAACCGGGGGGATCGTTTTGTCGACCGGGCGACCAACATGGCTATCGAAGGCGACCGGGCTACCGCCGAGGTCACCTACCACTTCGACAAAGATCCTGACGCCAAGGAGACTGTCGAGATGGCGTTCGCACGCCAGGACGGTGTATGGAAGGTCTGTTCGACCGGCCCCAATTAGCTGTGGGACACTCACGAACGTGAGTTATGCCGGAGATGTCACGCCTGAAGAGGCCTGGAAGCTGCTGAGCGAGAACCCTGAAACCGTGCTGGTCGACTGTCGTACGGCGGCAGAGTGGCGTTTGGTCGGGGTGGCCGACCTCGCCAGCCTGGACCGCGATGTCGTCTACGTCGAGTGGAATCGCACTGACGGCGCGCGCAACGAGGGCTTCGTCGACGATCTGGTGGCCTCGGGCATCACCCCGGGTGAAAGCGCGGTGGTGTTCCTGTGTCGCTCCGGGAACCGGTCCATCCCGGCGGCCCGGGCGGCCACGGCAGCGGGTATCACTCCGTCTTACAACATGCTGGACGGCTTCGAGGGAAACCTTGACGAGCAGGGCCATCGCGGTGGTACCGGCTGGCGGGCCAGCGGGCTTCCATGGAGACAATCGTGAGTAGTCCCGACCAACCCTTGCCGTCGGTGCGGACGCCGGCCGAACTGCCCGAGGGGGTCAGCCAGGCCACCATCGGCGTGCGCGGCGGGTTGCTGCGTTCGGGCTTCGAGGAAACCGCCGAGGCGATGTACCTCACGTCGGGATACGTGTACCAGACGGCAGCCGATGCGGAGAAGGCGTTCACCGGCGAGATCGACCGTTATGTCTACTCGCGCTACGGCAACCCGACGATCTCGATGTTCGAAGAGCGATTGCGCCTGATCGAGGGTGCGCCCGCCTGCTTCGCGACGTCCACCGGGATGTCTGCGGTGTTCACGTCGTTGGGTGCGCTGCTGGCTGCCGGTGACCGATTGGTCGCGGCGCGCAGCCTGTTCGGGTCGTGCTATGTGGTGTGCAACGAGATCCTCCCGCGGTGGGGCGTGGAGACGGTGTTCGTCGACGGCGACGACCTTTCCCAGTGGGAGGAGGCGCTGTCCGACTCCTCCAAACCCACCCGAGCCGTCTTCTTCGAGACGCCGTCGAACCCGATGCAACAACTGGTCGACATTGCCGCTGTCTGCGACCTGGCCCATGCTGCCGGGGCGAAGGTGGTTCTGGACAACATCTTCGCGACACCGATTCTGCAACAGGGTTTCCCGCTGGGCGCCGACGTGGTCGTCTACTCGGGCACCAAACACATCGACGGCCAGGGGCGGGTGCTGGGCGGGGCGATCCTCGGCGATAAGCAATACATCGACGAGCCTGTGCAGAAGCTGATGCGGCACACCGGTCCGGCGCTCAGTCCTTTCAATGCGTGGACGCTGTTGAAGGGTCTCGAGACGTTGGAATTGCGTGTGCGGTATCAGAATTCGTCGGCGCACCGAATCGCTGAGTATCTGGAGTCCAGCCCTTCGGTGCGGTGGGTGCGCTACCCGTTCCTGGAATCGCATCCGCAGTATGATCTGGCCAAGCGTCAGATGTCCGGTGGCGGCACCGTGGTGACTTTCGAACTCGACGCCCCCGACGGCCGTGGTAAGGAGCGCGCGTTCGAAGTGCTGGACAAGCTTCAGGTCATCGACATCTCGAACAACCTTGGGGACGCCAAGTCGCTGATCACCCATCCGGCGACGACGACGCATCGGGCGATGGGCCCGGAAGGCCGGGCCGCGATCGGTTTGGGTGACGGCGTGGTGCGAATCTCAGTCGGGTTGGAAGGCACTGAGGATCTGCTGGCCGACCTGGACCGGGCGCTGGCCTAGGTGTCGTAGGTGTCGAAGCGATCGGCGGCGAAGAAGGCGCGCCGGAACAAGCGGCAGGCCGCCCGCGATCGGACTTGGATTTCGGCGCCAGTGCGCGAGCAGATCGCTGAGGAACTCGAGATCGCCGGCGAGCTGGAGGATTTCGACGCTCAGCTGACCGCTCGGGGTTGGGCCTTCTCTGAGGACTTCGACGACGCCGACGACCTGTACGACTCAGACCGAGACGACTCGGACGACGTGGGAGTTGCCTGGTACTGGCCGCCCTCGATTGCCGAGGTGGAGGACGACGCCGAGCAGGTGGCGGCGACGGTGGTTCTGCTCATGCCGGAGGACGCGGGAGAAATCGCCCACGTGGTGTTCGTCGGGACGTCCGAGGACTATCAGTTCGGCCTCGAGGAGTTGTTCGACCATCTCGACGTCATCGAGGCCTACCGGGCGGGCGCGCCACCGCCGATCTTCGGTTAGTCCTGGTCACCGGGCGAGTCGACAACACCCAGCGCGGCCTGCGCGCGTCGCTCATAGCCGTCGCGCGCGGCCCGGTCGACGTCGAGGAACACCGTGTCGTTGCCCATCTTGTGGGAGAGCCAGCGTCTGGCTTTGGCCCCGAGGGTCGGCGTGATCGCGCTGACGAACCGCAGGGCGGGCGGGACCGACACCAACGTGGTCGGCTTCTCGAGCACTTTGATGACGGCCGCCGCGATGTCCTCAGGCTCCACCGGCTTCTGGGCCGAGGACGTGTGGGTGCCCGTGAGGAGTTCGGTGTTGGTGAAGGTCGGCATCACGCAACTGACGTCGACTCCCTGCGGGGCGAACTCGTCGGACATCGCCGTCGTCAAACCGACCACCGCGAACTTTGTTCCGGCGTAGACGATTTGGCCGGGAAGCGCGATCATGCCCGCCAGAGAGGCGATGTTGACGATATGGCCGCTGTGTCGGGCCGCCATTTCGGGGAGCGCTAGTTGGCACCCGGTGAGTACGCCGTAGAAGTTGACCTCGATCGCGGAGCGGATCGACTGCTCGGACTGTTCGAGGAACGGGCCGACCGGCATCACGCCGGCGTTGTTGATCAATGCATCAAGGTGCCCGTTCCCATCGGTGCGAGCCTTGCTCAGGAAGGTGGCGAACGATTCGCGGTCGGTCACATCCAACGGGTAGCCCGACACCGGCCCCAGAGCGCCCAGTTGCGCGACCGCCGACTCCTGCATCGCGACTTCGCGGTCGCCGATGACCACGCGCGCTCCGCGTGCCAGCAGTGCTGCAGCGGTGGCGTATCCGATGCCCCGCGCTGCGCCGGTGATCGCGATGGTCTTGCCGCGGATGTTGTCCATGCGGGAAAACTTAACACGTGTCAAGTTTTGGAGGTAGGTGGTGACTGGACTGCCGCAGCGAGTAGATCCGACTCGTCGCGTCCTGACCCGGAGGAGTGTCCTACCCCGGGGAAGTGGCCTATCCGGGGGAATCCGCCGCCGTCCGCGGGCTGTACTCACGGACCACGGCGCGGGACGCGATCCAGGTCCAGCCCGGCTCTCGTTCGGGGGTCTCCTCTGCCACGACGCTCAATCCGGCGCCGGCGGCATCGGCGAAGTCGTCGTCAACGTGGACGATGTTGGTGAAACCGTGGTGCATCAGCAGCGAGGCGACCGCGGCGGCGCGGTAGCCCGATCCGCAGAACACATAGACCGGCCGGTCTCGCGGAATCTCGCCGAGTCGGTCGGCGACCTCGTAGAAAGGCATGAAAACCGCCGTCGCGATATGGCCGACGTCCCATTCCAGGATCTGGCGGGTATCCAACAGGTAAGTGTCCGGGTCGGCGGCCAGCGCCGCCGCGACTCCGTGGAAGTCGACCTGCTCCAATCGCTGTGCCGTTGCCGGGTCCTCCAGCCAGGCCTGCGGACCTCCGGTGGCCTGGCCTACGGCGTTGTCGATCCCGACCCGGACCAGCTCACGGTGCGCGGCGCGGACCTGCTCGGGGGTATGGCCCAGCAGCGTCACCGGGGTGCCCCACGGCATCATCCAGGCCAGATAGTTGATGAAGGTGCCATCAAGGTCGAAGTTCACCGAGCCGGGGACGTGACCGGCGGCGAAGACGTTGCGCGAACGAAGGTCCACGACCCACTCGCCGGCGACGATGCGCTCGCGCAGCACCGTGGGATCGGCCTGCTCGGGCATCGAGAGGTCGACATCTCTCGGACCCGCGGCGTTGACCGGTCCCATATGGGCGTAGTAGGCGGGGAAGACGTCGAGCCCGGCCAGCAGGTCGGTGACGAACTTCTCTTCGGCCTCGGTGAGGGCTGGATTGATCGTCTTCTCGTTGCCGATGGTCGAGGAGAGTCCCTGCGCCTGGGTCGCAGCGCAGAACGAACCAAACCCATGGGTGGGGTAGATCGGGGTCTTGTCGTCGAGGGTGTCGGCAAGACGGCGCACCGAGTGCCACTGATCGTGGGCCTGTTTGACGGCCAGATCCGGCGCGACGAGGTCGGGCCTCCCGACGCTGCCGTACAGCAGGGAACCACCGGTGAACACCGCCCCGAGGTGATCGCCCTTGCGCACGGCGAAGGACACGTGATGCGGGGTGTGCCCCGGGGTGTGGATGACATCGACCGTCAGTTCTCCGACGGTGAAGGAGTCACCGTCGCGCACGGCGAGCCCCGCGAACGATAGCTCGACGTCCCCGGGGACGACGTAGGTCGCACCGTGGCGGCGCGCGAGCTCGAGGCCCCCGGTGACGTAGTCATTGTGGATGTGGGTTTCGGCGACGTGGGTCAGCGTGAGCCCGTGCTCGGCGAGTAGCGCCTCGACGCGGTCGAAGTCTCGCTGCGGGTCGACGACGAGCGCGTGCACGCCGTCATGGGCGACGTAGCTGCGATCACCGAGACCACTGGAGTCCAGCGGGATGACGTGCGGTGTTGCGGTATCGGACATCGAACTCTCCACTGGTCGACTGAAGGTTGTGGTGCGCCTGACCCTTCCGACCTTACCGACCCGCCCGACAGGGCCGGCCACGTTCGGACGACCGGTTCTGCAGCCCGAGATGAGCTCTCTTGCCGCGGGTGCGATGGCGGCCGCGCGCTGTCCTTGCCCGGCTCAGGACACGTCGGGCGAAGCGGCCTGCTCGGCGGCCACCCGGACCGGGCCCCGCCACACCGGACCGTGGCCAGGCAGTAAAATTTCGGCGTCGAGCGCGGCCAACGCTGCCAGGCTGCGCCGGCAACGGTCTTCATCGTGGTTGAACATCGGGGGCAGCAGTTGGGGTCCGCGGCGGGACGCCAACGGGTGATCGGTGACCAGCGCGTCGCCGCTGACCAGGACTCCATCCACCAGGTAGGAACAGTGCCCTCCGGTGTGGCCGGGCGTCGGGATCGGCTTCGGGGCCCCCGGCAGCCCCGCCGCGATGTTCTCGGTCAGCGGTGCCGTGGTCGGGATGCCGTCGCGCGTCAGAGCACCCTTGCCGAGGATCGAGACCGACCACTTGAGCCATTTCGGCTGCCAGACGTGGGCGGCGATGTCCACCGGCGATGCCTGTTCGAGGTACTCCCGCTTCGAGTGCCCGACCTCGGCGGCGTGGCAGTAGACCGGGGTGCCGTGCTCACCGGCGAACCAGATGGCCGAGCCGAAGTGGTCGATGTGTGCATGGGTCAACAGGATCGCCCGCACGTCCGGCACGCCGAACCCGAGTTGGTCCAGAGAGTCCACCACGTCGGCGCGGCTGCCGGGGAAACCGGCGTCGATGAGCATGACCCCGTCCCCGTCGCTGCCGGTGACCAGGGTCCAGTTCACCAAGTCGGTGTGGACGAAGTGAACGCGGTCGGTGACGGCGGTGAGGACCGGTGCCATCCGGCGAGTGTAGAAAGAACTCATGGGTGAACTGAAACTGGGCTACAAGGCATCGGCGGAGCAGTTCGCGCCGCGGGAACTCGTTGAGTTGGCGGTCGCCGCCGAAGCTCACGGCATGGACAGCGCGACGGTGAGTGACCACTTCCAGCCGTGGCGCCATGAGGGGGGCCACGCGCCGTTCTCGCTGGCCTGGATGACTGCGGTGGGTGAGCGGACCGAACGCCTGCTCCTGGGCACATCGGTGCTGACGCCGACGTTCCGCTACAACCCTGCGGTCATCGCCCAGGCTTTCGCCACCATGGCGTGCCTCTACCCGAATCGGATTTTCCTGGGTGTGGGGACCGGTGAGGCGCTCAACGAGATCGCCACCGGTTACGTGGGAGAGTGGCCCGAGTTCAAGGAGCGCTTCGCCCGATTTCGCGAATCGATCAAGCTGATGCGCGAACTGTGGCGGGGCGACCGAGTCGATTTCCACGGTGAGTACTACCAGCTCAAGGGCGCTTCCATCTACGACGTGCCTGATTCTGGCGTACCGGTCTATATCGCGGCCGGTGGTCCCGTGGTCGCCAAGTACGCCGGCCGCGCCGGCGACGGCTTCATCTGCACCTCCGGCAAGGGCGAGGAACTTTACAAGGACAAGCTCATCCCCGCCATGTTCGAAGGTGCCGAGAAGGCTGGCCGCAACCCCGACGACATCGACCGGATGATCGAGATCAAGATCTCCTACGACACCGATCCCGAGGTTGCGTTGGAGAACACCCGATTCTGGGCGCCGTTGTCGCTGACCGCCGAGCAGAAGCACAGCATTGACGACCCCATCGAGATGGAGAAGGCCGCCGACGCGCTGCCCATCGAGCAGGTGGCTAAGCGCTGGATTGTGGCCTCAGACCCCGACGAAGCCGTCGCGAAGGTCAAGGACTACGTCGATTGGGGCCTCAACCACCTTGTCTTTCACGCCCCGGGGCACGACCAGAAGCGCTTCCTGGAACTCTTCAAGCGTGATCTGGAGCCAAGGCTGCGACGCCTGGCCTGACACAGCGAGCGCGGCGAGATGATGAGGATTCTCGCAACCCTGTTGGGTGTGCTGGCCCTGGCCGCGGCGACGGTAGCCCTCGTTGCCCGGTATATGCCGATTTCCGGGCATCCCATGCTCATCGTCGCGGCCGTAGCGCCCTATCTTTCGCTCGCGGCGCCAGTGGCTGTGCTGCTGCTGGCGCTGAGAAGACGCTGGCTGCTGGCGCTGATGGCTTTGGCAGTGACCACGGCATTGGTGGGTGTGTACTTTCCTCGCTACCAGGGCGGCGCCGCGTCCACTTCAGGCACGGTCGATGTCCGGGTGCTGACCGCAAACCTCGGTGTGGGGCAGGCTGATCCACGTGCAGTGGTGGCGCTGGCTCGCGACAGTGCCGACATCGTCGCAGTCCAGGAAATCACCCAGGATGCGTCCGACGGAATGTCGGCGGCCGGGATGGATGCGGTGTTCCCCTACCGGGTCGTGGTACCTGCGCCGCGGGTCTCGGGTATCGGAATCTGGAGCCGACATCCCATAGTGCAGTCCGGCCGAATCGACGGGTATGCCCTGCCCATGCTGGGCGCGCGGATCCGTGTCCCCGGGGTCACGGTCGACACCACCGTGCTGTCGGTGCACCTGGCGGCACCGTGGCCGCAGCCGATCGGGCCCTGGCTGCGGGACATCGCATTGCTCCCCGACACGCTGCGGGAGGTGGCCGCCGCAGCCGGTGCGGGCGCGGTGATCGTCGCCGGCGACTTCAACGCCACCGCCGATATGGCGCCATTCGGGCGTCTACTGGACGAGGGATTCGGGGATGCCGCCGCAGAGGCCGGAGCCGGCCTCGCCCGCACCTACCCCGGCCGCGGAAACAGGCCGCCGCTGCTGGGTATCGACCACATTCTGGTGAGGAACTGTTCGGCGGCAGCGGCCAGAACGGTCACGGTTCCGGGAGCCGACCACCGCGGCCTGCTCGCCACGCTGCGGGTTCCAGTAGACATGACGGCCAGCTGACAGGCAGGCTTGAAATGTGCCCGACGCCCCGAGCTCCCAGATATCCGCCATATACGTCGCTTCGCCGGAGGGAGACACCGGGAAGTCGACCATCGCGCTGGGCATTCTGCACCGGCTAGCCGCGACGGTCGCCCGGGTCGGGGTGTTTCGCCCCATCGCGCGGGCTCCCCGGGGACAGGACAGAAGCGACTCGGGGGATGGACCCGGCGCGGGTCGCGACTACATCCTCGAACTGCTGCTGGCCCACTCCACCGCGGACCTGTCTTATGAGGAGTGTGTCGGCGTCAGCTACCAGCAGTTGCACGACGACCCGGACGCCGCACTGGCTGACATCGTCGACCGATTTCACCGGGTCGCCGACCAGTGTGACGCCGTCCTGATCGTGGGCAGCGATTACACCGACGTCGCGGCGCCCAGCGAGCTGTCGATGAACGCCCGGATCGCGGCCAACCTGGGCGCTCCCGTGGTGCTCGCGGTCCGGGCCGAAGGCCGCACGCCTGAGCAGGTTGCGCAGGTGGTCGAGGTGTGTATCGACGAGATCGCGGCCCAGCACGCCCATACCGCCGCGATAGTGGTCAACCGCTGTGACCCGGCGGACATGGCCGATGTCGCCGCAGCCTTACAGAAGATCGAACCCGGTAGCTATGTGCTGCCCGAGGAGCCACTGTTGGGCGCACCGTCGGTCGCCGAGTTGCAGGCCGCGGTCGCGAGCACACTGTTGCGCGGCGATCCTGCGTTGCTCAGACGTGAGGTGCTCGATGTCCTGGTGGCCGGCATGACGGCCGAGCACGTGTTGGAGCGGCTGACCGAGGGGGCCGCCGTCGTCACCGCCGGTGACCGCTCCGACGTCGTGCTCGCAGTGCTCAGCGCCCATACCGCCGAGGGCTTTCCCTCACTTTCCTGCGTCATTCTCACCGGCGGTCTGAAACTGCATCCGTCGGTGGACTCCCTGGTCTCGGGTCTGGGTCTGGGCCTACCCATCCTTGAGACGACCTTCGATACCTTCGAGACGGCCAGCAGGGTGGCCGCGACGCGCGCCCGAGTGACGATCCAATCCCAACGGAAGATCGACACCGCTTTGGCATTGATGGACGCCCACGTCGATACCGCGGACTTGTTGGCACAGTTAGCTATTGCGATCCCTTCGGTCACAACGCCGCAGATGTTCACCCACCGGTTGCTCGATCGGGCCCGGTCGGCCCGCAAGCGCATCGTGCTGCCCGAAGGCGACGACGACCGCATATTGAGGGCGGCGGGCAGGCTGTTGCAGCGTAACGTCGCCGACCTCACCATTCTCGGCGCTGAGTCCCAGATCCGATCTCGTGCAGCAGAACTCGGCGTGGACCTGTCACAAGCTGCGGTTCTCGATCCGCAGACCAGTGAGCTCTGCGACCAGTTCGCGCAGCAGTACGCGGCGCTGCGCAGCCATAAGGGGGTCACCCTCGAGCGGGCCCGGGAGACCATCCACGACGTCTCGTACTTCGGCACCATGCTGGTGCACAATGACATGGTCGACGGCATGGTGTCGGGTGCCAGACACACCACGGCGCACACAATCAGACCGGCCTTCGAGATCATCAGGACGGCTGAAGGGGTCGCCACGGTCTCCAGCATCTTCCTGATGTGCCTAGCCGACGAGGTGCTGGCATACGGGGATTGCGCCATCGTGCCGGACCCGACCTCCGAGCAACTCGCCGACATCGCGATCTCCTCAGCGCGTACTGCCGCGCAGTTCGGAATTGCGCCGCGAGTAGCGATGCTGTCGTATTCGACCGGCACCTCGGGAGAGGGTGCGGATGTCGACAAGGTCAGGAAGGCAACGGAATTGGTGCGTTCCCGAGAACCGGAGCTGCTGGTCGAGGGGCCGATCCAGTACGACGCAGCGGTGGAACCTTCGGTGGCGGCGACGAAGATGCCGGACTCGACTGTTGCCGGCCACGCCACGGTCCTGATTTTTCCCGATCTGAACACCGGAAACAACACCTACAAGGCGGTCCAGCGCAGCGCGGGCGCCATCGCAATCGGACCGGTGCTGCAAGGTCTGAACAAACCCGTCAACGACCTGTCCCGCGGCGCACTGGTCGAGGACATCGTGAACACCGTCGCGATCACCGCGATCCAAGCCCAGGGGTGAATCCAATGACGCGTTCGGTACTGGTGCTCAACTCGGGTTCATCTTCGGTGAAATACTCAGTTGTCCAACTAGAGTCGGGTGCGACAGTGGCCGACGGAATGGTCGACCGCATTGGCGAGGAGGTCGAGCCGGGCTCGGGGGACAGTGCAGTCGCAGATCATGCCGCTGCCTTGCAGGCGGTCTTCGACCTGCTTGCCGAGGGTGGGAATTCTCTGGATGATCTCGGCCTGGTGGCTGTCGGCCACCGAGTGGTGCACGGCGGACCAGATCTGTACCGGCCCACCGTGGTCGACGATGCCTTGATCGCGAGGCTTGAGGAACTGGCTCCGCTGGCACCCTTGCATAACCCACCGGCCATCCTGGGTATCGAAGTGGCACGGCAGGCGGTCCCGCAGTTACCCCACATCGCGGTGTTTGACACCGCGTTCTTCCACGACCTACCGCGGGCCGCGGCCACCTACGCCATCGACCACGAGATCGCCGCGAGGTGGCGCATCAAGCGCTACGGGTTCCACGGCACCTCACACCAGTACGTCAGCGAGCAGGCGGCGAGCTTCCTGGGCGTACCGCTGGAATCCCTCAGCCAGATTGTCCTTCATCTCGGCAACGGTGCGTCGGCATCGGCGATCGTCGGCGGACGACCGGTGGATACGTCGATGGGCCTCACTCCCATGGAGGGCTTGGTGATGGGAACACGCTCCGGTGACCTGGACCCCGGCGTGATCACCTATCTGTGGCGGACGGCCGGCATGGGTGTCGAGGAAATCGAGTCGATGCTGAATCGACGATCGGGAATGCTGGGTCTCGGAGGCGAGACCGATTTCCGGGTGCTTCGCCAACAGATCGAAGCCGGGGCCGAATCCGACCGGGCAGCAGCACAATTGGCCTACGACGTGTACATCCATCGACTGAAGAAGTACATCGGCGCGTACTTGGCGGTACTGGGCACCGCCGACGTCATCACGTTTACCGCGGGTGTCGGGGAGAACGACGCAGCGGTACGCCGCGATGCCCTCTCGGGGCTGGCGGCCTTCGGCGTCGAACTGGACGACCACCTCAACGACAGTCCGGCCAGGGCCGCCAGACGTATCTCTGCTGACGGTTCACCGACGGCGGTGCTCGTCATTCCCACCAACGAGGAACTTGCCATCGCCCGGGCGTGCGCGCAGGTACTTGTCGGCTGAACAGTTCTGTACCACCGGCAACTCCCGCGCCGGATCGCAGATGCCGAGCAGTCGCCGAATGTGCGCTTCGGCCAGCAGCGTCCAGTCGACGCCTGCGCGGGCGCATATGACATTGACATTAGAGAGCGCGGCGAATCCGGACGCGGCGAAGAACTCCACGTTCTGCAGGTCCAGTACCAGCCGATGGGCGCCAGCGATCTGGCGTTCGACATAGTCGGCGAGAGCCGAACAGGTCGTCGCGTCGATGTCGCCGTGGACTGTCACGAGGACCTTCGCGGGCGGCAATGGGTAAGCGGCAAACATCACCCGGTGATGATCTTCACGCAGATCGCAGGACCGCGGGTCCGGCCGGAATAGCCGCTGCGTACCTTGCCGAGTCATCGGCTCTGCAATTGGCAGCTGTTCTGAAATAGACATCGTGGCCTCCGTCAGCCGAAACCTGCGATTCGCACTCCTGAGATTCCTGCGGTGGCTGCCGTCAGGGAGAAGCAGACCCTGGAATCGCAAAGCCGTCGCGTGGCGGCCTGTGAGCCTGTTGCGCCGATGACGTCACCGATTTTTCCGACTGAAACCTCAGTCAGGCGGCTAACGTTACTACGGAATCAGCGGCTTGACCATATGTTCGTCGAATCCTTATCCGTACCCATTCACCTGGGGTTTTGTACGATATCTCGACCCTTTGCCGGGAGTCTCAGAACGTGGACATCGGCCGCACACTATTGGCCAGATCGACCAGCGCGTAACGGTGTGCCTGGGTGGGCGCGACCCGGGCAAGGTTGCGCAGCGAAGCTTCTACGCCGAGTTGCAGACCGTGCTCGGTGAACGGAAAACCCAGGATGTGGTTTGTGCTGGCGGTGTTGTCCGCGAGCCAGTCCATGGCGGTCCCGAGCACCAGCGCCCGGATCTGCAGCACCCGCGGCTCGGTCTCGGGCAGCGCCTCCACTCGTCGGGCGGCATTGCGGATTTGCTGCTCGGTGACCTCGTTGGTGGACCGGCCTGACAGCAGCGTCACCGCGCTCGTCAGGCGGGCGGTCGTGAAATGCCTTGACGTGGCGGGTACTTCGTCGAGGGTACGGACCGCCGCGTCGCGCTCGCCGGCGGCCGATTGGGCACGGGCAAGGCCGAAACTGGCCGAGATGACGCCGCGGTCGGTGGACCATACGGTGTTGTAGAACTTGCGTTCGTCGGGGTCTCCGGCCAGTTCGGCGGTGGCGGCCAGTGCGAGTTTGGGTGCCAGCTCGCCGGGAAGAGTGTCGAGCACCTCGGTGAAATGTTTTGTTGCCGAGGCATAGTCCGCGGTGAGCAGTTCGGAGACGGCACGGAACCAGACCAACCGCCAAGGCCGGCCGAATCGGTCGGCGAGGTCGTCGAGCTTACGGGTGGCCTTGGCGACGTCGCCGAGGTCCAGCAACGCGCGCGCCTCCATCAACGGAAGCTCAAGGGATTGGCTGAGGTCCACGCCCTCGGAATCCAGCGTCCCGTGACGGGCAGCGCGCAACGAATCCAGTGTCTGCACAGGCTCACTCAAAACTATCGCGGAGAGCAATGTCGCGCCGACATCGGTCGGGTCCACCAGCGGAACCTGAAGTGCCTTGACGATCTCCAGGGCGGTGAGCTTCTCCGAGTGGACCTGACCGTCGAGATAGACATCGGTGTGTGCCACGTGGAGGTCGGTTCCGAAAGTTGATCGCGACCGGCTGAACGCCGTCGACAACCCGGGCCGTGGCACCCCGGTGTCCTGGGCCACGACCTCACGCAGTACCCCCATCAGCTGGCCGGTCATCTCCTCGGCGCTCTGGAACCGGCGCCGAGGGTCGGGATCAATCGCGCGGTGCAGCAGCCGGCTGAACGAGTCGTACTCGGCCAGCACCGGATCGTCCTCGGGTAGGCCGTCCACGTAGCGGCCCTTGCGGGTGCGCAGATGCAAAGTCAGCGCTGCCAAAGTGCGACCCACCGTGTACATGTCGCTGGCTACGGTGGGACCGGTGCGCACGATTTCGGGCGCCTGATAGCCGGGCGTCCCGTAGAGGTACCCGAACGAGTTGACCGTGGAGACCGCTCCGAGGTCGATGAGCTTGAGTTGGTCCTCGGTCACCATGATGTTCTCGGGCTTGAGGTCGTTGTAGACCAGTCCGTTGGAGTGCAGATAACCAAGCGCGGGAAGGATTTCGAGCATGAAACCAATGGCTTCGGCCACTGGCAGCCGCGCGTCCTTGGGCCTCCCGCGACGGGTGGCCTGCTTGAGCGACGAGCCGCCGAAGAACTCCATGACGATGTAGCCGACCGGGCTGCCGTGCCTGTCGTCGTGTTCCACGAAGTTGAAGATCTTCACGATCCCCGGGTGGGTCACCTCGGCGAGGAACTGACGCTCTGCCATCGCGATCGCCTGGGCCTCGGCGTCACCGGAATGCACGAGACCCTTGAGCACCACCGGACGGTCGTTGACGTTCTTGTCGAACGCCAGATACACCCACCCCAGACCGCCGTGCGCGATGCAGCCCTTGATCTCGTACTGGTCGGCGACGATATCGCCGTCGGACAGTTGCGGCAGAAACGAATACTCGCTGCCGCAGTGTGGGCATGAGCCCTCCGACTTCGCGGGCGCGCCCGCGGATGATCGGCTGACTGCCCGCCCACAGTTCCAGCAGAACCGCTTCGACTCTGCAACGACCGGATTGCTCATCAGCGCGGCCAACGGGTCCACCTCGGGCACCCGCGGGATCTCCACCAGGCCGCCGCCCAGTCGCCGGGTGGCTGACACCGTGCGGGTCAGCGCTGTCGACTGCTCCTGTGGTTCGGTATCGGTGATCGGCTGCGAGTCGCTGTCGTCGTCGTCGAAATTCGGGCGAAATACCGCCTGGGTGGACATGGGGCGCATCGTCGAAACCGAATCACCGGCGTGTTCGACAAGGTCGGAGTAACCAGCGGGCTGGGTTCCAGGATCGTCTGCGGCGTCTGTGCCTTCCTCGTAGTCGGTCATCAGTCCGAATACCTCGGCTCCGGCGCGGACGGGGCGGGTCCCAGCACCGTCAACCATTTGCGGTACAAGGTGTTCCAGGTGCCATCCCGACGGATGCGCTCCAGCGTTCCGTTGACGAACCGCACCAGCCCGGTGTTCTCCAGATTGATGCCGATGCCGTACTGCTCGGCGTTCAGCGATGGCCCGACAAGGCGCAGATAGGGGTCCTGTGCCACCAGTCCAGCCAGGATCAAGTCGTCGGTGCTGACCGCGTCGACCTGGCGCTGCTGCAACGCGACCAGGCAGTCGGCCCACGTGACCACTCCGACGATGAGTGGCGGTGGGTTGATTTCCTGAATACGTTCCAGTGAGGTCGTGCCCTTCGCGACGCAGACCCGCTTGCCCGACAGGTCTTCCGGGCCATTGATCGACGAATCGCGTGGAACCAGGATTCGCTGGTTGGCCATCAGATACACCGTGGAAAAGTTCACCAGCTTCTTACGTGCACAGGTGATGGTCATCGTCTTGACGACCACGTCGACCTCATTGTTCTGCAACGCCTCGACGCGGTCTTCCGAAGAGAGTATTCGGTACTCCACCTGCGACGGCGTCCCGAAGATGTCGCGGGCGATCTCGCCGGCAATGTCGACGTCGAAACCGGTGATCTCGCCGGTGATCGGGTCACGGAAGCTGAACAGGTTGCTGCCGATATCGAGCCCGACGATCAACCGTCCGCGAGCTTTGATGTCGGCGACGGCTTCCTGGGCCTCGGCCTCGGTGTCGAACGGGCGAAGGCTGGCGGTCAGGTCGCAGTCATCTTCATCCGGGGCAGGTGTGCGGGCCACCTCCGGCCGCAGCTCTTCCATCCCCGCCGGCGTCGGGGGGGAAAGCGTGACCCCGGGCGTGGGGTCCAGTGGTTCCACCCGCGCGCACCCGCTCAGCAGCAACAGCGCCGCCATGAGGGCGGCGCCTGATCCTCTCGCCCAAGCGCTCATCGGGGCCTGCTGTTCTTCGCGCAAGCGCTCATCGGGCCTGCTGTTCTTCGCGCAAGCGCTCATCACCGGTACTCACTCAGTCTTGGCCATACCCCCAACGCCACGGCGATGGCCGCGACGACACTCAGGGCTGCGGCCCCGACCGTAGCTCCGGAGAGCACCCGACGCGCGTTGACGATGTCGGAACGCAACTGGCTGCGACTCTGCTCGATGCCCTCGGCCAACGCCTCGTCCAACTTGTTGAAGGCGGGTGTGGCGTCATCCTCACCGTCACCCAGCGCGACCTGCGTCGCGGCCTGGTAGTTACCGACCGCGATGTAGGCGGTGATCCGGTCGTCGGCGGCACGCCATCGTTCGAGTAGCTGGTCGGCGTCGACAAGGTCGGTCTTGTCGATCGCATCATCTTGGGCGAGGTAATGGGCCAGCTGTTGCTTCATCTGGTCAATTCGCTGGTAATAGGACTGCTTACGGACGTTTTCGTCGTCACGCCGGATCAGTGACAACGTTTCGTCGGCCCGTGCCTGCTGGGCGGTGATCGCCAGGTTGGTCACCGTTTTGAGCGACTCGGCCGCCGTTTCCTTTGCGCTGCGGCTGTCGACGGTCGAGATCACCAGCGCCGTGCCGACCCACATCAACATGATCAGCACCGCCAACCCGCCGGCGACGAATCCGATGTTGACCCGTCTTCGGGTGCGCTTGCCCAGCCATCGGTTGGCGAAAACCCCGAACAGCAGGGTTGACAGCACAACCAGGATCACCGGAGTCGGAATCCGGGTCGATGCGGTGGTCTCGGCGTCCACCCGCGCGGAGACCGCCTCATAGAGCCGCTGTGCATCGGGCAGTATCAGCTGCTGCATCTGTGAAGACGCCTCGGACAGGTACGACGCACCGACCGGGTTGCCCGCCTGGTTGTTGGTTCGTGCGGTCTCGATCAACCCGGTATACACGGCCAACCTGGCATTGATTCGGCTGAGAAGCTGGACCAGTGTCTCGTCGGTCAGTCCGCTGGCGGCGCGGGTCGCCGCGACTGCGGCGTCGGTGATCGCCTGCTCGTAGCGTCGTCGCACGTCGCGGGGCTCTACGCCGGCGATGAACGCGGTGGTGGCGGCGGCGTCAGCAACAGACAGTGTGGTGTAGAGCTGCCCGGCGGCGAAGGACAGCGGCTCGGTGTGATCGAGGACCGTGGTCAGCGCCCCCTGCCGGTCGTTGATGGTCGTCGAGGTCGCGAATGCACTCCCGGCCACCAGTGCGGCCAGGACGAAGCCGATGCTCAGGATGCGCCCCGGCGTCGTCCAGAGGAACCACCAACGCGAACGCGCCGGGGTTGTCGGTGACCGGGACGCAAGCGGTTCGGTTGAGGGATGCGCCAACTCCACAGTCACGTTTGCGCGGACCTCATTGTGATATCGATCTCTCCGGCTCGTAACGACTGAACCCACTCTATAAAAGAAGTCTAAGAGCTACCTGCCCTGCCGGTGCGGAATCAAGCACTGTGACTTCCCCGGTGTCGCCGCCTGTTCCCTATCCTGAACGTGTGCGCGGGGATGGTGACGGTTGGGTGGTGTCAGCAGACGGGACCGCGTATTGGGGCAGGCACGGCGCAGCGGGGCTACTGCTGCGTGCGCGTCGCCCGGACGGATCGGCCGCGGTGCTGCTCCAGCATCGGGCGCAATGGAGCCATCAGGGCGGGACCTGGGGACTTCCCGGTGGAGCGCGCGACAGCCACGAGACACCCGAACAGGCCGCGGTGCGCGAAGCGCAGGAGGAGGCCGGTGTGCTCGCCGATCAGCTGACGGTGCGCAGCGTGCTGGTCACCGCCGCCGTTGCCGGGTGGACCTACACCACCGTCATCGCCGATGCCGGCGCGTTGCTGAAGACGGTCCCCAACCGCGAGAGCGCCGAATTGCGCTGGGTGGACGAGGACAAGGTGGCAGACCTGCCGCTGCACCCGGGCTTCGCCGCGAGCTGGGAGCGGCTGCGCAGCGTCGCGGCGGCCATCCCGCTGACGGTCATCGGCGAGAGCTGAGCAGCTCGGTCAGCTGCCGCGCTGCCGCCTTCGGATCGTCGGCGGCGGTGATAGCGCGGACCACGACGATGCGGCGGGCCCCGGCGGCGACGACATCGGGTACCCGAGCGTGGCTGATTCCGCCGATTGCGAACCAGGGCTTGTCGGATCCGGTCTCGTCCACGATCGTGCGAGCGTGGCGGACCAGTTCGAGGCCGGGTGCCGGTCGGCCCGGCTTGGTGGGTGTCGGCCAGCACGGTCCCACACAGAAGTAGTCCGGACTGTTCGGTCCAGGTGCCATCGCGGCCTTCACCTGGTCGACATCGTGGGTGGATCGGCCCAGGATGGTGTCGCCGAGGATGTCTCGCGCGACCGGCGGCGGAAGATCATCCTGGCCCAGGTGGAGTATGTCGGAACGGGCGGCGAGCGCGATGTCGGCGCGGTCGTTGACGGCCAGTAGTGCGTCGTGGCGGCGGGTCGCATCGCTGAGGATCTCGAGGGCTGCTAGCTCGTCGCGCGCCTCCAGGGGGCCGAATCGCTGCTCGCCGAGCGATCCCTTGTCTCTCAGCTGAATGATGTCGACGCCACCGGCCAGCGCCGCTTCGGCGAACTCCGCCAGGTCGTCACGTTCGCGCCGGGCATCAGTGCAGAGGTACAACTTCGCCGATGCCAGCCTGGCCCGGGGTGCGGAGTGACTCACACCGCGAACGCTAACCCCGTGCCGACGTAGGCTGTTAACTCGGGTCATGCCGGCGAAGGGAGCAGCGAAGTGCCGAGGACAGGCAGGGCCAGAGTGGATCTCGCCGTCATCGGCGGTGGTGTCATCGGGCTCGCCATCGCGCGGCGTGCCGCCCAGGACGGCTTGGCGGTCCGGGTGCATCGCGACAGCCGGCAGCGCGGGGCGTCCTGGGTCGCCGGAGGAATGCTCGCGCCGCACAGCGAGGGCTGGCCCGGAGAGGAGCGCATGCTCCGGCTTGGCCTGGCCTCCCTTGAGCTGTGGCACCGGGGATTCCTGGAGGGACTGCCGCCCGAGGTCGTGACAGCCCGGGGGTCGCTGGTCGTCGCCGTCGATCGGGCCGACGTCGCAGATCTGAAAACCGTCGGCGAGTGGCTGTCTGGTCAGGGCCATCCCGTGACGCCTACTAGCACCGCTCGTGATGCGGAACCCCTTCTTGCCCAGGGTATTCGACATGGCTTCATCGCCGAGACCGAGCTGGCGGTGGACAATCGGAAGGTCGTCGACGCGCTTGCCGCGCACTGCCAACGCCTCGACGTCGAGTGGGATCGACCGGTGTGTGACCTGACCGAGGCCCATGCCGCCGCTGCCGCCGATGCCGTCGTGATTGCCAACGGAATTGACGCGCCCGAACTATGGCCCGGGCTCCCGGTCCGTCCGGTGAAAGGCGAGGTGCTGCGGTTGCGTTGGCGCCGAGGGTGTATGCCGTTGCCGCAGCGCGTGATCCGCGCGCGGGTCCATGGGCGCCAGGTGTATCTGGTTCCCAGGGCCGACGGCGTGGTCGTCGGCGCGACGCAGTACGAACACGGCCGAGACACCGCTCCCGCCGTCTCGGGTGTACGCGAACTGCTCGATGACGCCTGCGCGGTGTTGCCCGGTTTGGGGGAGTACGAATTCGCCGAGTGCGCCGCCGGGCTGAGGCCGACGACCACCGATACCCTCCCGCTGGTCGGCAGACTCGATGAGCGCACACTGGTGGCCGCGGGCCACGGGCGATCCGGATTCCTGTTGGCGCCATGGACCGCCGAGGCGATCGTCGCAGAGCTTCGCGGTGCGCCGCTTGCCGAGGCCGAGGAGCTGCGAACGGCCGAGGATCTGAGACGAGCGGTGGCCCGATGAAGGTGATCGTCAACGCAGAAGTCGTGGAGGTCGATGAGCGGATGACGGTCGGGGGTCTGCTGGCGATGCTCGGATTCCCGGAGAAGGGGATCGCCGTCGCGCTCGACTGGTCGGTGATACCACGGTCTCAGTGGCACACTCCGCTTACCGATGGAGTGAAAGTCGAGGTGGTTACGGCGGTGCAGGGTGGCTGATCTGACAACGGGCAAGCTGAACATCGCGGGGCGGGAGTTCGGCTCCAGGCTGATCCTCGGTACCGGCGGCGCGACCAACCTCGCGGTGCTGGAGGCGGCATTGATCGCCGCGAAGACCGAGCTGACCACGGTCGCGATGCGCAGGGTCGATGCCGAAGGCGGCACCGGCGTGCTCGATCTGCTGTCCCGGGTTGGTATCACACCGTTGCCGAACACGGCCGGCTGCCGCGGGGCTGCAGAAGCGGTTTTCACCGCACAGTTGGCTCGCGAAGCGCTGCAGACGAATTGGGTCAAGCTCGAGGTCATAGCCGACGAACGGACACTGCTGCCCGATGCAGTGGAATTGATCAGGGCCGCAGAACAACTGGTTGACGACGGGTTCGTCGTGCTGCCCTACACCAACGATGATCCGGTTCTCGCCCGCCGTTTGGAAGCTACCGGCTGCGCCGCGGTCATGCCGCTCGGGTCGCCGATAGGTACCGGGCTGGGCATAGCCAACCCGAACAACATCGAGATGATCGTCGAGCAGGCTTCCGTACCGGTGATTCTCGACGCGGGCATCGGCACCGCCAGCGATGCCGCGCTGGCGATGGAACTGGGGTGTGACGCCGTGCTGTTGGCCAGCGCCGTCACCCGTGCCGCTGATCCGGCGACGATGGCCGCGGCGATGGCCGCCGCGGTCACGGGAGGCTACCTGGCCCGCCGGGCGGGTCGCATCCCGAAACGATTCTGGGCGCAAGCCTCCAGCCCCGCGCTGTGATGCCTGAAACCTTGGTGCTGAAGCTCCCGCACCTGGACGTCGCGGCGCTGTCCTGGGGGCCCTCCGACGGCCGACTCATCTTGTGCCTGCACGGCTTCCCCGACAGTGCGTGGGGTTGGCGCAATATGGCGCCGCTACTCGCCGAACGGGGTATGCGGGTGGTCGCGCCCTTTTTGCGTGGATATGCACCGACCGGTCCTGCCGCCGACTGTGACTATCACATCGGCGCGTTGATGTACGACGCCTTGGCCGTCTACCGGGAACTGGGGGCGCCGTCGGATGCGGTTCTCATCGGACACGACTGGGGTGCCCTCACGAGCACCGCTATCGCGGCGTATCCGGAGTCACCGTTCGCCGTCCACGTCTCGATGGCGGTGCCGCCGGTTGCCGCACTCCTGCGCACGCGTGGCCCCATCGTTCGTCAACTGCGGATGATTCCGCGACAGCTGCGCAACAGCTGGTACATGATGTTCTTTCAGCTGCCCGGTCTGCCGGAACGGCTGCTGCCCCGGGTCATCCCGAGGCTGTGGCGAGACTGGGGTCCACCCCGTTATCCGACCGACGCCGAGGTGGATGCGGCATTGGCCGCGCTGCCGAGTCTCACCCACCGCCGGGCGGCTGTCGGTTACTACCGCGCGCTGGCCCGTCCCGGCCGTCCCGCGCCGCCCTACGCCGAGTTGCACAAGTGGCGCTTCGAACTGCCGCGGGTGCCGATCCTGCACCTGCAGGGAGGCCAGGATGGCGCAATGATCGCCGGGTACGCCGACCAGATCGACAAGGTGTTGCCACCGGGCAGTCGGGCGCTGACCATGCCATCGGCGGGTCACTTTCTGCAGATCGAAGAACCGGGGTGGGCCGCTGACGCCGTCTTGGACTATCTGGACTCGCGCTAACGTGGTGGCGTGAGACGGATACGACGCGCGGCGCCCCTCAGTTCAGCGATCACAATGATGACGACTGTCCTGGTTGTCGCCGCGGCTGGGCTGAGCGGATGCGGTCTCGTGAACCGTCCCGCGCCGCAACCGGCCGAGAACCCGGCGGCTGCGGTTGAATTTGCCGACATGCTTCGGGAGCAGGTCACGATCGACGCCCTGATGGCCCACCTCGGCGAGTTCCAGGAGATCGCCGACGCCCATGACGGCAACCGTGCGCTCGGCACCCAAGGGTATGCCGCCAGCGTGGACTACGTCGCCAACGCCCTGAGGGACAAGGGCTTCGAGGTCCAAACGCCGGAGTTCGAGGTGCGCCTGTCCTGGTCGGATGAGCCGGCGCTGACGGTTGCGGGCGAAACCGTGACCGCCAGACCGCTGGATTTCACCATCGGAACCGAGGCCATGGGCTCCGAGGGTGTGACCGGGCCCCTGGTAGTCGCCCCAGCCGAGGACACTCCGGGGTGCACGGTCGGCGACTATGACGGTGTGCCGGTCGAAGGTGCGGTTGTGTTGGTCGACCGCGGTGCATGCCCGTTCGCCGCGAAGCAGGCAGTCGCCGCCGAACGCGGCGCGGCGGCGGTGATCGTCGCGAACAACCAGGACGGTGACGAGATGGGCGGCACCCTGGGGCGGGACACCGAGGTGAAGGTGCCGGTGATCAGCGTCACCAAGGCTGCGGGAGCGCAATTGCGCGGACAGCAGGGCGCACCGGTGACGATCACGCTCAATGCCGGTGTCCGCGTCGAAAAGACCCGCAACGTCATCGCGCAGACCGCGACCGGTTCGACCAGCGATATCGTGATGGTCGGTGCGCATCTGGACAGCGTGGCCGAGGGACCCGGCATCAATGACAACGGGTCCGGAGTAGCGGCGGTGCTGGAAACCGCATTGCAGCTGGGAAGTTCGCCCCCGGTCCGCAATGCTGTGAGATTCGGGTTCTGGGGCGCCGAGGAGTACGGACTCCTCGGTTCAAGTGACTACGTCGAGTCCCTGGATCCCGACGCGCTCAAGGACATCGCGCTGTACCTCAATTTCGACATGCTCGGCTCGCCCAATCCCGGGTATTTCACCTACGACGGCGACCAGTCGACCAAGATCGGCGCGCGGCAGGGCGTCCCCCGGATTCGGGAAGGTTCGGCGGGAATCGAGCGGACCCTGGTGGCCTACCTCGACCGCGAGGGCAAACCCGCCGAGGACACGTCGTTCGACGGCAGGTCCGACTACGACGCTTTCACGAAGTCGGGAATCCCTGCCGGGGGCCTGTTCTCCGGTGCTGGAGAGGAGAAGTCCGCCCAGCAGGTCGAGTTGTGGGGCGGTCAGGCCGACGAACCGTTCGACCCGAACTACCACAAGGACACCGATACGCTCGACAACATCGACCAGACAGCGATGCAGATCCTTGGTGGCGGCGTGGCCTACGTGGTGGGCCTGTACGCGCAGGACCAACGTGGCCGTAACGGGATACCTGTCCGCGAAGACCGCACTCGCCACCAGCTGACCGAGTCATGAGCTGCCGGTAGCCGGCGAGTCAGCTCGGTTTGCGGAACCGCTGGATGCCCCACGCGAGGTGTCCGTCGTCGGCGGCGTTCACCCAGTTGCGCAGGCCGAACACCATCTTGTCCAGGTACTGCGCCGAAGACTTCTGCTCCAGTTCGGCGCGCCGCGACTCCAGATCTTCGCGCACCCGGTCGTAGTGGGTCCGCAGATTGTGCACCAGATCGATCTGGTCGAGCACCTCGAAACCGACCGCCTGGGCCACCTCGCGGTAGAACCGCATCGAGCCGAGGTCGTGCAGGTTGAGTCGGTCGTAGACCGGCTGCAGCACACCGTCGGGCACGTCGTCGGCCTGCATCGGATCGGTGAACACGAGCTCGCCACCGGGCTTGAGTAGGCGGAAGGCCTCCTCGATCACCTTTTTCCGGTCGGGAGCGTGCAGGAAGGCGTCTTGGGACCAGACCACGTCGGCGCTCTCACTCGGTAGCGGGACGTCGTCGAAGCTGGCGTGGATGACACCGACCAACCGGTCCAGTCCTTCGTTGTGGTTCTTGGTCCGGTTGGTGTCGTTCTGCGTCTGCGAAATGTTGACGCAATGAACGCTGCAGCCGCGCGAACCGGCCAGGCGGCGTGCCGATCCGCCGTAACCCGCGCCCAGGTCCACAACCACGCTCGAGACGTCCAGACTCGACAGCGTGCCCGCCATGCGTTCGACCGTCTCGATGCTCGCCGCGGCGATGTCGCGGGTGTTCTCGTAGCATCCGACGTGGATGTCCTCCCCGCCCCAGACCGCCGAATAGAAATTGTCGGCGTCGTCGCTGTCGTAGTAGGTCTCGGCTTCTTCGGTGACCCCGCCGCCGGCCGTCGTCTCCACTGACTTCTCCGCGACGTGCACGAAGAAGTCGGGTTCGCTCTCCTGGTAGGTCTCCTGGAAATCGCCGTAGGTGCGGACGCGTTCGAACCCGGCCTCGCGCATCAGCCGCTGGAGGTAGTTCTTCCGCAGCGGGAACATGTTCAGCGTGTACTCGGCCCCGTCGGGAAAGGTGTACTTGAATCGGGCCAGTCCGTCGTCGACGTGTTCGGGCTCCGCGGTGACCCGATCCCCGCAGTAGTAGTACTTGTGCTGCGACGTGAAGCCATGGTCGAGCATCTCGTCGTAGTTGCGCTGGTCGAGTATCAAGATGCCGTCGTGACGCAGCGCGGCGTAGAACTCGGCGAGCGCCCGGCGCCGATCCTGCTCGTCGTGCAGGTGGGTGAAGGAGTTGCCGAGGCAGATGATGGCGTCGTACTTGCCCTGAATGCTCTTGTTCAGTTGCCGCCAGTCGGCCTGCACGGTCTTGAGGATCAGGCCCCGCTTCTTGCCGTTCTCGAACGCCTTGGCCAGCATGGCGGCCGATCCGTCCGCACTCGTCACGTCGAATCCTGCGCTGGTGAGTCGTACGGAGTGGAAACCGGTGCCGCTCGCGACGTCCAGAACGCTGCTCTTGCCGCGGTCGCGCAGCACGTCGATGAAGAATTTGCCCTCGGACTGGGCTCGGGCGTCCCAGTCGATCAGCTCATCCCATTTCTCGACGAAGCTCATCACGTATTCACCGCGGTAGAGGTCGGTGTCCCGGTCGGCCAGCGGGTCCTCGCCGTAGTTCTGCTCGCGCAACAGGAGTTCGGAATTGTCGGTGCTGGTGGAAGTCATGCAGCCTTTCTTATCCGTTTCTCGCGCGCGTGCAATCGAAGCTCAGACGGTGCACGTGGCGATCCTTCGCTCGGGAATCGCGAACGCCATTCGGGGTCTCAGGCGAAGTCTCTGCTGCGCCGCTCCCGCAGGACCGGGGACGAACGACTGTCCATCACTCCCGGGCCGCTTTCTCATCTTAGTGCCCGGCCGCCACGAACCCAAACGCGAACTCTGGCCCGACCACTCTGGCCGGACGGATCAGAGGACGCGTCGGACCTGCACCGCGTAGGTGACCATGCCGATCAGGACCACCGCCGTCCCCGTCAGGACAGCGGTGGGCGGCAGCGTGACGGCCAGCGTCAGGCAGCCGACGAGACCGATCGCGGGAAGTAGCCGGGCTCCGACAACCAGGGCTGATGCATTGGCGATGGCGTAGTAGAGCAGTACCGCGAATGACGAGAAACCGATTGCGTTGCGCACATCGACGACGGCGGCCAGCAGCGCGACGGTGAGGCCGACGGCGAGCTCCGCGCGGTGCGGCGTGCGGTGACGCGGATGGACCGCCGCCAGCGCAGGTGGCAGGTGATGGTCTCGGGCCATGGCCAGGGTGGTCCGCGAAACGCCCAACAGCAGCGCCAACAGGGCGCCCAGCGCGCCGACGGCGGCGCCGACGCTGACGACCGGCACCAGACCCGGGAAGCCGGCTGCGCGCACCGCCTCCGACAGCGGCGCGACCGCCGACGCCACCCCGGCGCTGCCGAGTTGGGCGAGCACCGCGGTAGCCACCAGCACGTAGACGACCAGAGTGATACCCAGCGCCAGCGGGACGGCGCGGGGAATGGTTTTTGCTGGATCGCGGACCTCCTCGCCGATGGTGGTGATGCGCGCGTAGCCGGCGAAAGCAAAGAAAAGCAGGCCCGCGGACTGCAGCACGCCCCGGTATGGAGCGTCATCCCCGACCAACCTGGACGGGTCGGCGTCTCCAAAGCCGGCGACGACAACGACCACCATCGCGAGCACCGCGAGGACCACAGCCACGATGACGCGAGTGAGCAAGGCGGACTTCTGTATCCCGGCGTAGCCGAAAGCTGTGAGCGCAACCACCGAAGCGACCGCCACCGCGTGGGCATGGGCCGGCCATACGTAGTACCCGATGGTCAGCGCCATCGCCGCGCAGGACGCGGTCTTGCCGACGACGAAACTCCACCCCGCGGTATGGCCCCAGAACGCGCCGAGCCGCTCCCGACCGTAGACATACGTGCCCCCCGACCGCGGGTAGTGCGCCGCCAGCCGGGCCGATGACATTGCGTTGCAGTAGGCCACGCCGGCGGCGATCGCCAGACCCATCAGCAACCCGGTTCCGGCGGCAGCCGCAGCGGGTGCCAGCGCGACGAAGATGCCTGCCCCGATCATGGAGCCCAAGCCGAGGGTGACAGTGTCGAATGTGCCGAGCAGCCGCTGTAGCTCCGGCCCTGGTGGCGAAGTCACCGCGCGATATCGCGGTGTCGCTACCGGTGGCGAACCACGTTGCCGATCAAGTAGATCAGGTAGCCGGCGAGGCCGATGAGGGCCAGCTTACGGGTCTGTTGTGCGGCCAGGCCAAGTCCGACGGCGGTCTCGATACCGCCGTCGATGTACACATGCTGACGGGTGTTGCTGGGGAATGCCGGCTTGGTGAGTCCCTCGAACAGCTGCGGGACGACGAAGTGCGCCAGGCCCGTTCCGGCGAGCGCCAGCCCCGCGACTGTGGCGGCAGACGAATTCTCTTTCGGCACCGTGTCTCCTAGTTGATCTGGTAGTCGTCGATCGGGAAATTGGAGGCTTCGCGGATCGCGGTCCGCCTCGACGTAGGCCGTAGCAAAGTGGGCTCGCCGCTGGGGTTGAAGTAGTAAGACCGCGACGACGCGCAGTCTCCGTTGGTGAACAATGATGGGCCGAGCAGCTCGGTCATGCGATCCAGATATCGCGTGTTGGCTTCCTCGGTAACCTCGAAAGTGGTTGCCCCGCGGCGCTTCAGCTCGCCGAAAATCCGGTCCATGTGCCGCATCTGGTATTCCATGTTGTTGAAGAAGTTCAACCCGAGGAAACCATAAGGACTGGCCAACGACAGATAATTGGGGAAGAACGGCATCGTGACGCCCTGGTAGGCTTGAAATCTGGTGTCACGCCACCACTTCCCGAGATTTCTGCCACCCCGGCCGATGATCTCGATAGCGGGGAAGTTGGACTCCCACAAGTCGAAGCCGGTCGCCAGTACCAGGGTGTCGACGACCGTTTTGGTGCCGTCTTCGGCGACGATGCCGTCGGCGTCGATCCGTGCGATCCCGCTGTCCTGAAGGTGGACATGGGGTTTGGTGAACGTGCGGTAGTAGCTGTTGGAGAAGGTGGGTCGCTTGCAACCGAAGTCATAATCGGGCGTGAGCCTGTCCCGTAGCTGCTTGTCGCGGATCGACGCGAACCGGTGCATCTTGGCCAGATCGCCGGCGGCGATATTGAACCGCCCGCGCAATGTCCGGTTGTTGAGTATGGCCACCGACACCATCAGCTCGTAGATGGCGTCGGTGATCGCGCGTATAACTCTCTGGGTCAGCGGGATTCGCGCATAGAGCCGCCTGACGCGTTCAGAGATCGGGGGGTCGAACTTGGGCACCACCCAGATCGGTGTCCGTTGGTACACGGTGAGATCGGCTGCCTTCTTCGCCAACTCGGGGATGAGCTGAACGGCGGTGGCGCCGGTACCGATGATGGCCACCCGCTCCCCGGTCGGGTCGTAGCAGTCATCCCACGCGGTGGTGTGGATGATCCGTCCGTCGAATCCGGTGATGCCCGGGATGTCGGGGACGTGCGGTTGGGACAGGAAGCCCGTGGCGGTGATGAGGTAGCGGGCTACCAGGGTTTGGCCGTCGCGCAAGGCGACCCGCCACTGCTTGGCGTCTTCGTCCCATCTCGCACCCTCGACGGTCGTGTTGAACCGCATGTGCCGGCGCACACCGTACTTGTCGGCGACGTCATCGGCGTACTGCTTGATCTCGCTGCCCGGGGAGAACAGCCGTGACCAATGTGGGTTCGGCTCGAAAAAGTACGAGTAAGTGGTGGTGGGAACGTCCACGGCCAGGCCGGGGTAGTGGTTGACGTACCACGTTCCACCCAGGTCGTCTTCGCGGTCCAGGATGACGAAGTTCTCGTAACCCATGCGCTTGAGCTGGATCGCGGCGCCGATTCCCGCAAAGCCGGCTCCCACGATGACCGCGTCAAAATACTCCGAAGTCATAGTCCAGACGGTACCCGAGGTAGCGGTCGATCGAGCAGTCGGAGCGCCGCGTCGACGGCAAGCGCCGGGACGTCGAGTTGCTTGGAGCGGAGGTCGTGGCGCGCGCCCTTGACTTCGACGATTTCGGTCGCGGCGGAGACGAGGGCAGCCGCCGGCCGGATCTCCTCGATGCTCCCGAACGGGTCAGCGGATCCGTGGGTGAACACGGTGGGCGCGGTGATGCGTGGCAGATGCTCGGTGCGGGCACGCTCGGGCTTCCCGGGCGGATGCAGCGGGTAGGAGAACAGCGTGAGCACATCGAGTTCCAAACCGTCGTCGGCGACGGCCATGGAGGTGAGGCGTCCGCCGTAAGAGTGGCCACCGGCGACGACGGGCAGGGACGGTTCGTCCAGCAGTCTGCGCACCTCGGCCACCGCTTCCAGGATGCCGGCCCGGTCGGTGGCAGAGTTGCCCGAGGGTGGCCCTTTGGGGCGGCGTCGCCGGTAGGGCAGGTTGTAGCGAACCGCGAGCCAGCCGCGTCGCGACCATTCGTCGCAGATCGCGGCGAGCATCGGTGACTCCCGGCTGCCTCCGGCGCCGTGTGTGAGGGCGACTGCGCCGACGGGTGCTCCCGCGGGCTCGTGCAGGATGCCGGCGATCCGGTCCATCAGCCGAGTCGAAAGAGCGCCGACACTGGTCCGTGTCCGTGGCCCAGCGGGTACGCGGCGCGCAGGCATTCAGTGACCCAGGTTTTTCCGAACGCGACTGCGTCGGGCACGGTGTATCCGTGCGCCAGGGCACCGGCAATGGCGGCGGCCAGGGTGTCACCGGCTCCGTGATCGTGTCCGGTGTCGATGCGGGGGCAATCGAATTCGTGGAACTCGGTGCCATCGAACAAGAGATCCGGGCTGTGTGCCGAAGAGCGCAGGTGCCCGCCCTTGACCAGCACCCATTGCGGGCCGAGCGCGTGTAATTGGCGGGCCGCTGTGCGCTGGGTCGCGGCGTCGACGACATCTGTTCCGACGAGTAGGCGGACCTCGTCGAGGTTGGGTGTGACCAGAGTTGCCAGTGGAAAGAGCTTCTCCCGCAGCGAGTTCAGTGCGCTCGGGTGTAGCAGCGGGTCGCCGTGCATCGAGACACACACTGGATCGACGACGAGCGGCGCGCTGCCGGCAAGGCCCTGGCTCACCCAGGCCCCGGCGACGGTGTCGATGACCTCCGATGACGCGAGCATGCCGGTCTTGGCAGCCTGCAGGCCGATATCGGCGGCCACCGCCTCGATCTGGTCGGCGATCACCTCCAACGGGATCTCGTGGAACCCCTTGACGCCCAACGAGTTCTGCACGGTGACCGCGGTGACCGCAACCAGGCCATGGATCCCGAGCATGGCGAAAGTTCGCATGTCGGCTTGTATTCCAGCTCCACCGCCAGAGTCGGAGCCCGCGATGGTCAGGACCCGAAGAGGTGGCTGACCCGGCGGGGCGAGTGGGAGGTAGGTCACGTCGTGACCACTGGCAGGTACACCTGGTTGCCGTGCTCGGCGAACTCACGGGACTTCTCGGCCATGCCCAGTTCTATGTCCCGTTCTTCGAGGTCCCTCTTGTAGGCGTCCCGCACGTCCTGGGTGATCCGCATGGAACAGAACTTGGGTCCACACATCGAACAGAAATGGGCGGTCTTGGCCGGGCCCGCGGGCAGGGTTTCGTCGTGGAACTCACGCGCGGTGTCCGGATCCAGCGATAGCGCGAACTGGTCATGCCAACGGAATTCGAAGCGCGCCTCAGACAGCGCATCGTCGCGCTGCTGTGCGCGGGGATGGCCTTTGGCGAGGTCTGCTGCGTGGGCGGCGATCTTGTAGGCGATGACGCCGTCCTTGACATCTTGACGATTCGGCAGTCCGAGGTGTTCCTTCGGGGTGACGTAACACAGCATCGCGGTGCCTGCCTGCGCGATGATCGCCGCGCCGATCGCCGAGGTGATGTGGTCGTAACCGGGGGCGATGTCGGTGGCCAGCGGTCCCAGGGTGTAGAACGGCGCTTCCTCGCACAACTCTTCTTCGAGGCGAACGTTCTCGACGATCTTGTGCATCGGGACATGGCCCGGCCCCTCGATCATCACCTGCACGCCATGAGACTTCGCGATCTTGGTCAGTTCCCCGAGCGTCTCCAGTTCGGCGAACTGGGCAGCGTCGTTGGCGTCGGCTATCGAGCCGGGCCGCAGGCCGTCGCCCAGCGAGAAGGTGACGTCATAGCTTGCCAGGATCTCGCACAATTCCTCGAAGTTGGTGTACAGGAACGATTCCTGGTGATGGGCCAGGCACCACGCCGCCATGATCGAGCCGCCGCGGGAGACGATCCCGGTCACGCGGTCGACAGTCAAGGGGATGTGGCGCAGCAGCACCCCCGCGTGCACGGTCATGTAGTCCACGCCCTGCTCACACTGTTCGATCACGGTGTTGCGGTACAGCTCCCAGGTCAGCTCGGCTGGGTCGCCGTTCGTCTTCTCGACGGCTTGGTAGAGGGGAACGGTGCCCACGGGTACCGGCGAATTGCGCAGTATCCACTCCCGCGTCTCGTGGATGTCGCTGCCGGTGGACAGGTCCATGATGGTGTCAGCGCCCCAGCGGGTGGCCCATACCATCTTGTCGACCTCCTCCGCGATGGACGAGGTGACCGCCGAATTGCCTATGTTGGCATTGATTTTCACCGAGAACGCTTTTCCGATGGCCATCGGTTCGGCCTCGGGGTGGTTGTGGTTGGCCGGGATGACGGCCCTGCCCGCCGCCACTTCGTCGCGCACCGACTCGGCCGGCATACCTTCGCGCGCCGCGATGAACGCCATCTCGGCGGTGACCTCGCCGGCCCTGGCCCGTTGCAGCTGGGTGCCGCGATCGCGTACCACTCCCGGTCGGGGCGGCAGGCCGGCGGCCAGGTCGATGACGGCTTCGTCGTCGGTATAGGGGCCCGAGGTGTCGTACAGATCCAGGTGCTCTCCGTTGGTCAGGTTGACGCGCCGGAACGGAACGCGTGCGTCGTCGAGCGGTCGGTAGATTTTCGTGCTGCCGGTGATGGGGCCGGTGGTGACGGACAGGCCGTCGGCAACGACAGGAACATGGGGCATCGTGTGCTTCTCCCTACGCCGGCATTACCCGGTCAGGTTCGTACGGTCGACGGGCCTACCCGTCCTCTCAGCGCGCTGGTACGCGCTCCCGTTTTGACGTTGCCACGCTAGCGCAGGCGCCGCGTGGTGGAAACCCGAGAGCCGATCCGCAGGAGGGTGGCGGTTCTGGCGGGCGCTACCGATCGCTGAGGTCCACGAGTACCGGGGCGTGGTCGCTGGGTTGCTTGCCCTTGCGCTCGTCGCGCACGATCTCGGCATGGCTGACGCGCTCGGCCAGCGTGGGCGAGCCCATGATGAAGTCAATGCGCATGCCCCGGTTCTTCGGGAACCGCAACTGCGTGTAATCCCAGTAGGTGAACACGGCTGGACCGGGAGTGAACGGCCGCACCACGTCGGTGAAGCCGACGTCGACGATGGAGCCGAAGGCGGCCCGCTCAGCCTCGGTGACATGGGTGCTGCCCCGGAAGAACTCCACGTCCCATACGTCGGCATCGGTTGGGGCGATATTCCAGTCACCCGCCAGGGCGATCGGCGCCGATGGGTCGTCGGCCAGCCACGAGGCCGCGGTATCCCGAAGTGCGGCAAGCCATTGCAGCTTGTAGCGGTAATGCGCCGAGTCCACGCTACGGCCGTTGGGAATGTAGAGGCTCCACACCCGCACTCCACCGCAGGTCGCGGCCAGTGCCCGAGCCTCGGTGGCGGGTTCCACGCCGGGTTTGTCGCCCCATGCGGGCTGGCCGGAGAAACCCGCCTCGACGTCGTCGACGCCGACCCGCGACGCGATGGCCACCCCGTTCCACTGGTTGAGCCCACAGTGCACGACCTCGTAGCCCAGCGCCGCGAACGGCATGGTGGGGAATTGGTCATCGGAGCACTTGGTCTCCTGCATGGCCAGTACATCGATGTCGGCACGCTGCAACCAGTCGGTGACCCGATCGACCCTGGTGCGGATCGAGTTGACGTTCCAGGTGGCCAGGCGCATGGGCATCAGCTTAGGACGGGATTGTGCGACAACAGATCCTCGGCACGTACGTACCGCGAACGGTGGTGCGCCGCGAAACCCATCGACTCGTAGAGCGCCCGTGCGGCGGTGTTCTCGGAGATGACCTGGACGTATGCCCGGCTCGCACCGCGCCCACGCGCCCACTCCAGCAGCCCCGCGCACAGGGATCGGGCCAGGCCCTGCCGTCGCGCCGCCTCGGATACCTGCACGGCGGACAGCCCGGCCCACCACGTGCCGTCGGGTGCCTCCGTCACCGCCACGCGACCGGCGGCCGCACCGGCGAGCTCGCCGAAGGCCACCTCGCCGTCGGCGACCGAGGTGAGGACTTCGTCGGGTATGTCGCGAAGATTGATCGCTTTCCACGCCGCGCTCGGGTGTGAAGCTATCTTCACGTTCGGCGCCCCGAGTGAAGACATCTTCACGTTCGGCAGAATCTTGGGCAGATCAGCTGCCATGAGGACGGTTTCGGCGAACACGGGCACTGCCGCGGGCACCCGGAACAACCGGTCCGGCGCGGAAATCAGGGCGGGCAGGCCTCTGGACGCGTACCAGCGTGCCGCGCCGACCAGTTCGGTGTGCGAAGTGAAGCGCAGTGGCACTGCGGAATTAGCCCGGCGGGTCTTTCCCAGCCCGTAACGCAACAGCCAACCGTCCTGCCATTGCCATTCGGTACCGGGCCAGCCGAGCGCGGCGGCGTGTTCGAGGTTGCGGATCTCGCCGGTGCGCACCGGAAGCTCCGGCACGACCCGCACCGCCAACACGTCGGCGGGCATGACGTCGACAATGTCACCGTGCCTTGTTCGCACGCGTACGAGCGGCCCGACCTCCACCAGGTGTCCGACCACATCGGTGTGCGGCGGCGTCGACCCCGCCGGCAACCGGTGCCGCAGGCTGACGCGCGTGCCGGGGGGCGGCAGGTCTGTCATCGATCAGGGGTGGCCGAACGGATCGGGATCCTCGCCCGGCATCCACGACAATCCGGGCACACCCCAGCCCTGGGACTTGACCGCCCGTTTGGCGCTGCGGGCATTGCGCCCGATCAGCCGGTCCAGGTAGAGGTAGCCGTCGAGGTGGCCCGTCTCGTGCTGCAGCATCCGGGCGAACAGTCCGGTCCCTTCGAGCGTGATCGGTGTGCCGTCTGCATCCAGGCCCGTCGCGCGTGCCCAGGTGGCCCGGCCCGTCGGGAACGACTCTCCGGGCACCGACAGGCAGCCCTCGTCGTCGTCCTCGGGATCAGGCATCGTCTCGGGCACCTCGGAGGTCTCCAGCACCGGGTTGACGATCACGCCGCGGCGACGGGTGCCATGGCCGCGCTCGTCGGCACAGTGGTAGACGAAGACCCGCTTGGCGACGCCGATCTGGTTAGCCGCCAACCCGACCCCGTTGGCGGCGTCCATGGTGTCGTAGAGGTCGGTGACCAGATCCGACAGGTCGCCGGGAAGCGAACCGTCGTCGCCGACAGGCACCGGTTCGGTCGCGGTGTGCAGGACGGGATCTCCCACGATGCGGATGGGTACTACGGCCATGTTCGACAAGCTTAGTGCCGGGACCCGGCAGGGAGTTTGAGCGCCGACTCGCGGTGATCGGTGGCGCCTGCGGTGACCACGCCGTGATTGAATACTCGCCGAAGCACTGCGATGTTATTCACGAGTGTCGGAAGGGTCCCAGGAGCGATATGGATGGCGCGATCGCGCGGACTGAGCACGGCGGGGACGGCGGCGACCTCGCCGACGGCCTGACCCGCCGAGAACACGAACTCCTCTCCTTCGAGCGGCAATGGTGGAAGTACGCGGGCTCCAAAGAGGACGCGATCAAGGAACTGTTCGCCATGTCGGCGACCCGCTATTACCAGGTGCTCAACGCGCTGGTCGACCGCCCCGAGGCGCTGGCAGCGGACCCGATGCTGGTCAAACGGTTGCGGCGGCTGCGGGCCAGTAGGCAGAAAGCCCGGGCTGCCCGCCGGCTCGGCTTCGACGTCACCTGAGCTTTTCCGGCCTCACCGGCATGTCGATACAGTAGGCGCCAATGAACCAGCGAGAATCCTCGGGCCTGCCCCTGCGCGCCATGGTGATGGTGCTGTTGTTCCTCGGCGTGGTCTTCCTGCTTGTCGGGTTCCAGGCGATGGGTGGCGGTGCCGACGACGATGATGCGCCGATCGCCACCACGACCACCACCAGCACGACGACCACCACAACCCCGCCGGCGGAACCGGTCCGCGCCGACGTGCGGGTGTTCAACATCTCCGACATCGCAGGGGTGGCCGAGGCGACCGCCAACCGGCTCAGGGAGGCCGGCTGGAATGTCACCGAGACCGGCAACCTGACGCTGCCGGATACCTTCGTCACCACCGTGTTCTTCAGCGACGCCCCGGACGAGCAGCAGTCCGCCGAGGAAGTCGGCCAGTTGCTCGAGGCCCCGGTCGCTCCGCGCGTTCCTGAACTCATTGAGCAACCACCGGGCGTGGTCGTGGTGGTTACCGGTTAGGCTCTTACACATGCTCAGGACCGTCGCCGCCGCCACCCTGTTCGCAGTGCCCGCACTCGCGTTGGCCGCGTGCAGTCCCTACGAACCCGTCGCAACATCACCCGGCACCACGCCGGCGATCTGGACCGGGTCGCCGGCCCCCCCGTCTCCGTCCCTGTCGCCCGGTGAGGGAGGCGCGGCGGCGGGCGGTGAGATTCTCAACGCCGATCTGAAGCTGGCCGACGGCACCACCATCGCCACCGCCGACATCGCGTTCGCCGATGGCTTCGCCACCGTCTCGGTGCAGACCAGCCTGGCCGGCGAACTCGCCCCAGGTTTCCACGGTATGCACATCCACGAGGTGGGCAAGTGTGAAGCAGACTCCGTCGCGCCGACCGGTGGGACTCCGGCGAACTTCAACTCCGCCGGTGGTCACCTCCAGGTGCCCGGACACAGCGGGCACCCCGCCAGCGGCGACCTGGCTTCGCTGCAGGTGCGCGAGGACGGTTCTGCGATGCTGGTGACCACCACCGACGCCTTCACCGCCGATGAACTCCTCGACGGGGCCGGCACCGCGATCATCATCCACGAGAAGGCCGACAACTTCGCCAACATCCCGCCGGAGCGCTACCAGCAGGTAAACGGCGATCCGCCACCGGATCAGATCACCCTGGCGACCGGCGATGCCGGAGCGCGGGTGGCCTGCGGTGTCATCACTCGGTCCTGATCGAGGCACCAGTAGCCGCATCGATTTCGTTGGGTCGCGCGAGCCCACCGTTGGTGTGGAGTGGGAATTCGCTCTCGTCGACGCCGACACCCGTGATCTGAGCAACGAAGCCGCCTCGGTGATCGCCGAACTCAGTGAGAATCGGCACGTGCACAGCGAATTGCTGCGCAACACCGTCGAGATCGTCACGGGTATCTGCAGAAATGCCGGGGAGGCGATGGATGACCTGGGGTCAACACTGCGACCGGTGCGCGACATCGTTCGCGAGCGTGGGATGGAGTTGTTCTGTGCCGGCACCCACCCCTTCGCGAATTGGTCGTCGCAGAAACTCACCGACGCCCCGCGCTACGCCGAACTGATCAAGCGCACCCAGTGGTGGGGCCGTCAGATGCTCATCTGGGGGGTGCACGTGCACGTGGGGGTGTCCTCGGCGCACAAGGTGATGCCGATCGTGACCTCGGTACTCAACCAGTACCCGCACCTGCTGGCGCTCTCGGCGTCGTCGCCGTTCTGGGATGGCGAGGACACCGGCTATGCCAGCAACCGCTCGATGATGTTCCAGCAACTGCCAACCGCCGGCCTACCGTTCCACTTCCAGGAGTGGCGCGAGTTCGAGGGCTTCGTCAGCGACCAGAAGAAGACCGGCATCATCGACCATATGAACGAAATCCGTTGGGATGTCAGGCCGTCTCCGCATCTGGGCACCGTGGAGGTGCGGATCTTCGACGGCGTCTCGAACCTGGATGAACTCTCGGCGTTGGTCGCGCTGACCCACTGCCTCATCGTCGACTTGGACCGTCGCCTTGAGGCCGGGGAGACGCTGCCCGTGATGCCACCGTGGCATGTGCAGGAGAACAAGTGGCGGGCCGCCCGCTACGGCTTGGACGCCATCATCATCCTCGATGCAGACAGTAACGAACGTTTGGTCACCGAGGATCTGGACAGCCTGGTGGATCGCCTTGTGCCGGTGGCGGAATCGTTGTCCTGTGTCGACGAGCTCACTTCCGTGGCCGACATCTATCGAACCGGCGCGTCCTATCAGCGGCAGCGCAGGGTCGCCGAAGAACACGACGGGGACCTGCGAGCCGTGGTCGACGCTCTCATCGGCGAGTTGGACATCTGAATCATGCCGACACTTCCGATATTTCCGCTCGAGGTGGCGATGCTGCCCGGCGAGGAGTTACCGCTGCAGATCTTCGAGCCGAGGTATTCGGCGCTGGTTCACACTTGTCTGGCCGCAGATGATCCGGCGTTTGGGGTGGTGTTGATCGCGGCGGGCCGAGAGACCGGCGGCGGGGATGTACGGAGCGATATCGGTGCGGTGGCCCATATCGCCGAGTTCGCTGAGATGGGCGCGGGCCGCTACCGGCTGAATTGTGTGATGAGGGAGCGGTTCCGGGTGCTGGAATGGCAGCCCGACAATCCGTACCCGCAGGCCGCGGTCGAGTTGTGGCCGGATGAACCGGGTGCTCCCGTCGATGTTGCCGCCATCCGCGATATCGAGGATCGGATGGTGGCGCTGTTCGATCGCGTCGCTGCGGCGCGGGGCGCGGAGGTGGACAGTCGCGAGATCGTGCGCGGCGCCGACGATTCCGGTGATGTCGGACTGTGGTTGTACGCCTTGGCTGTTCGGCTGCCGATGGGTCAGGCCGACCGGTACGCGGTGCTCGCGGCTCCGACAGTCGCCGAACGGGTGCTGGCGTTGTCCGAGGCAGTCGACACCGTCATCGCGATGGTGGAATTCCAGCTCTCGGAGTGATCACTGCGGCCGACTGTCGACTTCCGGGTCGGCGGCGGATTCGTCCATTTCATCAGTGGTCAACAAATCGTCGCGGACATTGTGTTCCCGATAGGCCAGCTGGCCGACGCGGTTGGCGATCACGGGGGCGGTGATCAGCGTGAACATTCCGGTGAGGATCAACATGCCGACATCGATGTTCCCGCGCAGCCGGATCGCAGCACCTGCCAGCACCAGGAGCAGGCCGAGCACCTGAGGTTTGGTCGCGGCGTGCATGCGCGCCAGGGTGTCGGGAAAACGGAGGACGCCGATCGCGGCGGTCAGCGCCAGCGCTGACCCGCTGAGGATCAGCACGCTGGTGACGATGTCGAGCGCGCTCATCGCTGCCGCCCGTCAGCCGGTTTGGCGGGGTCGGCGGGCTTGGCTATGTCAGGCACCCGGAACCGTGCGACGCTGACGGAGCCGACAAACGTGATCAACGCCAGCGCAGTCAGGCTGTAGGTGACCGTGGTGTCCATGCTGAATGCCGCCCAGGTACCGATTGCACACATCGTCACTGCGACAAGAGCGTCCAGGGCGACAAGTCGGTCCAACGTGGTGGGTCCCATCAGCATCCGGAACATCGTGGCGACGGCCGCGGCCGCCAGCATCGCCCCGGAGACGGCCCATACGGTGTTCATTCGCCGGTCCCCCTCTGCGCTGACGGCTTCCACTCGGCGTCGCGTTCGAACGACGCCACGAGGAGCTTCTGCAGACTGTCGACCTGGTGGTGAAAACGCTGCACCCCTTGATCGGATTCCACGTCGAGCACGTGGACGTAGATCATCCGTCGGGCCTGATCGATCTCGAGAACCATTGTCCCGGGAGTGAGATTGAGGATATTGACCGCCAGGGCGAGTACCAGATCGGACTTGACCGCAAGCTGTGCCCGCAGCACCGCCGACAGCGGCGGCGCGCGCCTCAGCGCCAGCGCGGCGACCTGCACCGAGGAGACCAATAGGGAGTAGGCCACGTGCAAGATCAGGTGCAGCAGTGCAAGCGGATGAACCCGGCCTTCAACCGGCACCGACGGCAAGGGCAGTAGCAGCGTGATCACCAGCGCAATCGCCAGCCCCGACAGGATGTTGGCCGCAGAGAAACTGCCCCACAACAGAACCCAGACCAAGATAAGCCAGCACAGGCTCCATGCCCGAAGCGCGATCGTCCGCACTGATCCGCTGCTCTTCGCGCGGGCGCTCATCATGGCTCCCCGAGTACTGCGCTGATGTACTGGCCCCGGTCGAGGACTTCGTCGGCGGCGCGTTCGGTGTAGGCGAAGATCGGACCCGCCAGCACCGACAGCAGCAGGCCCACCGTGATCAGCGCACCCGTCGGTGCCAGCATGCCGACCGGCATCCGGCCCACGTCGTCCCGTTCCACCAGTGCGATGTCCATCGATTCCTCGGTGTTGTCCAACAGCGCCGTGGGGGCGGATGCCGACAGATGGCCCTCTGGCGCGTCGTCGCGGGAACGCCAGAACGCCTTCGTCCACACCCTGGTCACGACGTACAGCGTCAGCAGGCTGGTGATGACGCTACCGGCGACCAGAGTCCAGGCCAGCACTGATCCGACCTGCGCGCCTGCCTCCAGCAGCGCTACCTTCCCGATGAAGCCCGAGAAGGGCGGAATCCCGCCCAGATTCAGAGCCGGGACGACAAAGACGAAGGCCAGCAATGGACTCGCCGCGGCGAGTCCGCCCAGACGCTGCAGCGTCGATGCCCCCGCCTGCCGTTCGATCAAACCGACAACCAGGAACAGTGTCGTCTGGACCAGGATGTGATGTGCCACATAGAAGATGGCGCCCGACATCCCGAGCTCGGTGGACAGCGCGATGCCGAAGACCATGTAGCCGATATGGCTGACCAGGGTGAAGGACAGCAGTCGTTTGATTTCGCTCTGGGCGATCGCGCCGAGAATGCCGACCACCATCGTCAGCAACCCGGCTACCAGCAGCACCTGGTCCATCTCACCGCCGGGGAACAGCAGCGAATGCGCTCGGATGATGGCATAGACACCGACCTTGGTGAGCAGGCCGGCGAACACGGCGGTGACGGGCGCGGGGGCGGTCGGGTAGGAGTCCGGCAGCCACGCCGACAGCGGGAACACCGCGGCCTTGATGCCGAACGCGACCAGTAGCACCGCGAACAGCGCCGTCCGGGTGCCGTCTCCGACGTCGCCGAGTCGGACAGACAACTCGGCCATGTTGAGCGTCCCGGTCGCGGCATATACCAGTCCGATGCCCAACAGGAACACCATCGAGGAGACCATCGACACCATCACGTAGGAGATGCCCGCCCGCACCCGTTCCTTACTGGCGCCGATGGTCAGCAGGACGAAGCTCGCGCTCAGCAGGACCTCGAAGCCGACGAAAAGGTTGAACAGGTCGCCGGCCAGGAAAGCCATGCACACGCCGGCCGAAAGGACCAGATAGGTCGGCAGGAAGATCGACACCGGCTGGCGCCCGTCACCGTCGCGGATGCCCTGACCGATGGCATAGAAGACGACAGCGAGCAGGACGATCGACGACACGAGGAGCATCAGTGCCGACAATCGATCGACCACCAGCGTGATACCGAGGGGGCCCATGCCAGGTTCGGTGGGACCCCAGCCGCCGACCTGCAAAGCGATCGTGCCGTCACGGTCGGCGAGGTAGACCAGGGCAGCCGAGATGGCGACCATCAGCGATAGTGCGAGCACTGTGATGGCCCGCTGCAGTCGGGGCTGGCGGCCGGCGAACAATGTTATCGCCGCGGCGAGCAATGGGACGAGCACCGGCAACGGCGTCAGCACTTGGGCCAGATGGGGATTCAGCATCAGCGAGTTCATCGGGAACCCTCGAACCCGGGTAGCGCGTCGAGTTCGTCGGGCAGATCGGTGTCGCGGGTGCGATCGGGCCCTGGACGGTTGTCGGCGTCGAAGGACTCCGTGCCGGTCCGCTGCGACACCCGGGTGTCTTCGGGATCGTTGCCGACTTCCTCGACGGTGTTCAACCGGTAAGACCGATACGTGAGAGCCAGCACGAACGCGGCTATGCCCATGGTGATCACGATCGCGGTCAGGATCAGCCCCTGTGCCAACGGATCCGCGGTGGTCGTCTCGCCCGCGCTGGTGCGTCCGCGTACCGGGGGGTTCCCCCGTGGACCACCGGCCGAGAGGATCAGCAGGTTGATCGCGTTGCTGATCAGCAGCAGCCCCAACAGCATTCGGGTCAGGCTCCGTTCGAGCAACAGATAGACCCCGGTGGTGGTCAGGCCGCCGATGATGATCAGTGGAAACAGGTAGGTGGTCACTGTTGTCCTCTGTTCGTCGCGCAGTCGCTCATCGCCGCACCGCCCTACGCTCCTGCTCGCTGATCTCCTCATCGATACGCGCTCCGAGGCTGCGCAACACGTCGAGCACCAGGCCCACCACGATCAGATAAACCCCGAGATCGAAGAACAAGGCGGTGACGAACTTGACGGTGCCCAGGACGGGCACGTCGACTTCGATCAGCGCTGAGGACAGTGCGGGTGCCCCGACCAATAGGGAGGCGGCTGCGGTGCCCGCGGCCAGCGTCAACCCGGCCCCCAGGATCTTGCCCGCGTCCAACGGCAGCGTCTCACCCAGTTCGTAGCGGCCACCCGCGAGGTATCGCAGGACCAAAGCCAGGCCGGCCATCAGACCGCCGGCGAAGCCGCCGCCGGGTGTGTTGTGCCCGGCGAAGAAGAAGTACGCCGACAGCACCATCATCACCGGGAAAATCAGCCGGGTGGCCACTTCCAGCACCAGGGACCGGTGCCGCGGGTCCCGCAATCCGCTGCCGCGCAACCACGTGATGTCGCCGACGGCGGGGCTGACCTGGGCGAAAGCCTTGGGTGGGCTGCTATCAGGCTGGCCGGTGCCGGGCTCACCGGCGTCCCGCACATCCTGGACTCTGGGTGCCGTGCCGAACCGCCGGTTGCGGAACACCATGGACGCGACGCCCGTCGCGGCGACGAGAAGCACCGCGACCTCTCCCATGGTGTCCCAGGCCCGGATGTCCACGAGCAGCACATTGACGGTATTGGAGCCGTGGCCACGCAGATACGCGGCATCGGGCAGCAGATCGGCGATCGGTCTGCCGGAGCGGGCGGCCATCGCGAACGCCGCGAGGGTGGTGACGGTCGCCCCGACCGCGATCGCGAGGGCGGCGCGCGGAACCCGGAACCGTTTGATGTCGGCGGCTCCGGTCTCGGCGGGAAGGGTGCGCAGCACGAGCACGAAGACGACCAATGTCAGTGTCTCCACCAGGAACTGAGTCAGGGCGAGATCGGGAGCGCCGTGGAAGGCGAAGATCGCCCCGCAGCCGTATCCGGTCACGCCGACCAGTAGCACCGCCGCCAGGCGGTTGCGCATCACGGTGGCACCGAGGGCGGCGGCCAGCATCAGCAGCCCGACCACCGCCTGGGGAGGTGAATCCCACAGTTCGAACTCGGGCCGGTCGCGGGCGCCCAGCGCCAGCACCGTGACCGGCAGCAATACCAGGGTCGCCAAGATGATCGACTGCGTCGCCGGGATGGAGCCGCGCTGGGTGACCGCGGTCAGCCGGACCGACATCACGTCGGCGCCCCGCAGCACGGCGTCGTAGCTGCGGTCGGCGTTGGCCAGTGGCAGGAACCCCACTCGGGGAAGCCGGCCGCGACCGAAGTACACCGCGGTGCCCGAGGCCAGTACGAGCGCCGACAATCCCAGCGGCAGGTTGAAGCCGTGCCACAGCGCCAGGTAGTAGTCCGAGACGTAGCCGGCGGGGTCGGGCACTGTGTCGGCGTAGTCGTCGAGGATGTTGTTCAGCCAGGCGGGCCAGAGACCGAACAGGAGGCCGGCGGCGGCCAGGATGGCCGGCGGGACCAGAAAGGTGAGCTTGGGCCGGTGCATCTCGGCGACTCGGGTGCTGGGCTGCGGCAAGCCTTTGCGGCCGAACGCACCCAAAATAAACCGCAGGCTATACACGGTGGTCAGCACCGATCCGACTACGATTCCGGCCAGGACGAACGGGGCCGCGCCACCCAGCGTTGGGCTGTGCAGCACCGTGTCGAGGTCGGCTTCCTTGGCGACGAATCCGAAGAACGGCGGTAGCGCGGCCATGCTGGCGGTGGCCGCGGCGGCGATGATGAGGAGCGCCTTGCTGCGGTCGCCCAGCCAGGCGAGCCTGCGGATGTCGCGGGTGCCGGTGGTGTGGTCGATGATCCCGACAACCATGAACAGTGCGGCCTTGAACATGGCGTGAGCGAACAGCATTGCCAGACCGGCCAGCATCATCTCGCTGCCCCCGGAACCGACCATGACGGTGATCAGGCCGAGTTGGCTGACGGTGCCGAACGCCAGGATCAGCTTCAGGTCGTACTCGCGGATGGCGCGCCAGCCCGCCAGCACCATCGTCAGCAGGCCCAGCGTCACTACGGTCGGCCGCCATTCTGGGGAGTCGGCGAAACCCGGCGTCATCCGTGCGATCAGGTAGACGCCTGCCTTGACCATCGCCGCTGCGTGCAGGTAGGCGCTCACCGGGGTCGGCGCGGCCATCGCGCCGGGCAGCCAGAAGTGCATCGGCACGATCGCCGATTTCGACAGCGCACCCACCAGTATCAACACCACCGCTACCGAGGCGGCCAGGCTGGTCGGCGGGTTGGCGATCAGCTCGGACAGTAGATAGGTCCCCGCGATGTTGCCCAGCACGATGATGCCGACCAGCATCGCCAGACCGCCGAAGGTCGTCACCAACAGCGCCTGCGTCGCGGCCCGGCGACTCGTCGCTCGTTCGGCGTAGTGCCCGACCAGCAGGAACGACAAGACCGTGGTGATCTCCCAGAACACATAGAGCACCAGCATGTTGTCGCTGGTGACCAGGCCGAACATCGCGCCGGAGAACGCGACGAGTTCGGCGGCGAAGCTGGGGAGCCGTTTCTCCTTGTGACCGTCGCAGTGGTGGAAGTATTCGGCGCAGTAGAACAGCACCAGCGCCCCGATGCCGAGCACCAGCAGGCTCATGATGGCCGCGAGCGCATCGAAGCGCAGCGCGATGTCCATCGACAGCCCGGGCACCCACGGCACATTCACGGTCTGCGCCCGATCCTCGCCGGGCCAATTCAGCGCCACCCAGACAAGCGAGACCAGCGGTACCAGGGCCAGGGGATAGAAGGCTGTCCGCCCCCAGCGGTGCACGAGCAGCGGAGCCAACAGGGTGGCGACTGCATGGGCAGCGAGGATGGCGAGCATGGCTCCGTCTCGTCGGGGTCGGCAGCGCCGCCCTAGTCTAGGGCAGCTTCGCCAGCGGTCGCGCCCCGATGGTGCTGCGGGTGGCTCGCAGCAGGCGAAGGCTGGCCCGCGCGTAGTGGGCGCTCAGATCGTCAGAACTGGGATCCGGGCGATCTCACCGCACACCAGCCGCTGGTGGCGGCAAGCGAGCTCAGTGTGAGGCGGAGAACTCTCGAAGCGACTCGACCTGTTTGGCATCGAGGGACGGCCGCACCGCCTCGCGTGCGGTGGCGACATCGGCGCCGGTGACGTCGGCGGCGTCGATCGAGCGTCGCATCGCCGTCAGCGCGGCCTCGCGCAGGAGCGCCACGCAGTCCGCGGCGCTGTAGCCGTCGAGATCGCGAGCCAAGGTGTCGAGGTCGACGGCGTCGGGGCCCTCTGAGACCAAAGGCACTGATTTTCCCGCGGCACCGAGAATCTGGCTGCGGGCATCGGCATCGGGCGGTTCGACAAACACCAGCTTCTCCAGCCGGCCCGGCCGCAACAACGCCGGATCGATGAGATCCGGGCGGTTCGTCGCGCCCAGCACCACCACGTCATGCAGCGGTTCGATGCCGTCGAGCTCGGTCAGCAATGCGGCCACCACCCGGTCGGTCACCCCGGAATCGAAGCTCTGCCCGCGCCGGGGCGCCAGCGCGTCGAGCTCGTCGAGGAAAACCAACGAGGGCGCTGAATCCCTGGCACGGCTGAATAATTCGCGCACTGCCTTTTCCGACGAGCCGACCCACTTGTCCATCAGTTCGGCGCCCTTGACCACGTGCACGCTCAGGCGGCCCGAGCTGGCGAGCGCTCGCACCACATACGTCTTGCCGCATCCGGGCGGGCCGTAGAGCAGCACACCCCGAGGCGGCTGCACGCCGAGGCGCTGGAACGTTTCGGGATGCTGCAGCGGCCATAACACCGCCTCGGTGAGCGCCCGCTTGGTGTCGACCATGTCCCCGACGTCGTCGAGCGTCACCGAACCGAGAGCCAACTCTTCTGTGGCGGAACGCGACAACGGCCGGATGACGCTCAGCGCACCCGTCAGATCCTGCTGTGTGAGTTCAGGTGCAGCACCGTCCTGGCTGGCCCTCGCCGCGGCCCGCAGCGCACCCTCGCGCACCAGTGCGGCCAGGTCGGCAACTACGAAACCTGGTGTACGATTGGATATTTCGGCGAGATCCAGATCCTTTCCGGGTACGCCGCGAAGGAGTACTTCGAGCAACTGCGTGCGCGTGTTGCCGTCGGGAAGGCTCAGTCCGAGCTCCCGGTCGCACAGATCCGGCGCCCGCAGGCGCATGTCGAGGTTGTCGGGAACAGCGGAGGTGGCAATGAACGCGACACCTTTGGCGGCGACAGCCTTTCGGAGCTCCGCCAGGATCAGCCCCGCGACCGGTTCGGCGGTCGCGGGAAGGAGCGCGTCGACGTCGGTGATCAGGAGTATGCCGCCGCCATCGTTCGGAGAGCCGGCGGTCGCGACCGCGTCGGCTACCGTCGAGAGCCTGTCATTGGCTGCCAGCGAACCGATCTCAGGTCCATCCAACTCAACGAGCCGCCGACCGACGCATACTGCCCGTACCATCGTGGCCTTGCCGACGCCGGCCGGGCCGGAAACCAGAACGCCGAGACTTGCTGTTGCCCCCAATGTTTCGAGCAGTTCAGGCTCATCGAGAGCCAGCTTGAGCCACTCTGTCAGCTTGCCTGCCTGGACATGGGCCCCCTTGAGATCGTCGAATGCCACAGTCGGCGTCGTCGGGAGAGCGGCTGGCCGCTCGGCGCGAGTGGCAGCAGAATCCTGGACAACAGAATCTGGGCCGACGGCATCCGGGCCGCTGACTTTCGGACCGTAGGGCACCGATACGCCCCAGCTGACCAGCGAATTGGGTTGTACGCTCACGGGTCCGACCGGATCCACGCCCGTCACGGTCAGTAGCTCGGAGGTCCAGGTGATACCGACCGAGGATGCCAGCGCGGCGCTGGCCGCCGAATTCGACGTGCCCGGCCCAAGGTCGCGGGGCAGCAGCGAGACCGTGTCACCGACCGTCATCACCTTGCCCAACAGTGCCTGCCGCAAAGTAGCTGCGGTGATCGACTGGGTGGCCAGCCTGGAGCCGCTGAGCGTGACGGAGCGGGCGCCACAAACGCTGACCGGCGTGACGAGTACTGACGCGTCCTCGCGCAGACCGGCGTTCGACAGCGTGACGTCGTCGAACAGTGCGCTACCGGTCGGTGTCCCGGCGGGAGCGACACCGACTACGGCGGCAGTTGTCCGCGCTCCGGTCAGAGACACCGCATCCCATTCCCGGATCCCGAGCGCGGCAATGGCTTCCGGATGGAGACGGATTACGCCGCGCCGGTTGTCCAGCGCAGAGGTGTTGAGCCGAGCGGTGAGCGTGAGGTGTGTGCCGGCAGACACGTCAGCCCCTCGGTGGCCTACGCAGACCCAGGCGCATCATCGACCGACGATGTGGCTGGGCGCGACGGATGGCCCGCCGCGCGGCGCGTTGCTGGCGCGGCTTGTCGTCCCAGACCTCGGGGTGCGCGGCAAGGAATCGCCGGGTGCGGATGGCGAACGGGATGTGCACGACGTAGGCCACGATGATCACCAGGATCACCAGGTAGCCGTACAGGATCGCGGCGGCCACGCCGATGGCCAGCAGTGCCAGTAGCGGCGCGACCATGCTGGGCGGCACCGCGAAGGTGTGAATCTTGCGCATCGGCAGGGTGCTGACCACCAACAGCGAGAGGGTGATCATCCAGATCACGACGGCCGGCTCTGAGGTCCACCAGCCGTCGCCGAACTGCATTTTTGCCGCCAGTGGCCCGATCGCCCCGATCGCCCCTGCGGGGGCGGGCATGCCGACGAAGTACTTCTTCTCGTAGTCGGGTTTGTCGAGGTCGAGCATCGCGTTGAAGCGCGCCAACCGCAGCACGATGCACACCGCGTAGAGCAGCACCACGATCCAGCCGATCCGTGACGTGGACAGCAGCGTGCCGTACACGATGAAAGCCGGTGCAACACCGAAGTTCACGGCGTCCGCGAGCGAGTCGATCTCCGCGCCCATGCGCGAGCTCACTTTGAGCGCCCGGGCCACTCGACCATCGAGCGCGTCCAGGATCGCCGCGATCGCCAGGAATGCCATCGCCTCTGTGGATCGGCCCTCGAGCGCGAATTTGACTGAGCTCAGACCGAAGCAGATTGCGGCGACCGTCATCGCGCTGGGCAGGATTCGGACGCTCATGACCGGCGTTTTGATGCGGTGTTTGCGGGGCTTGATCATGACAGCTCGGCCAGCACGGTCTCGCCGGCCAGAGCCCGCTGCCCGACCTCCACCAGGATGTTGGACCCCGCGGGCAGGTAGGTGTCCAGTCGCGAGCCGTACCGGATCAGACCATAGGTGTCGCCGATACCGATGCTGTCGCCGCGTTTGACGTCGCAGACGATCCGGCGCGCGAGCAGGCCGGCGATCTGCACCGCGACGACCTCGGCCCCCTCAGGGGAACGGATCACGACGCTGTTGCGCTCGTTGTCTGCACTGGCCGACGCCAGATCGGCGGAGACGAACAGGCCGGGGCGGTGCGCCACGGCAGTGACTTCACCACCGATCGGCGCTCGTTGGACGTGAGCGTCCAGTAGGGACAGGAAGATGCTGATGCGCGGCACCGGCGTCGCGGCAAGACCGAGTTCACTCGGTGGTATCTCTTCGTCGACCAGGCAGATGAGCCCGTCGGCCGGTGCGACCACCAGGCCCGGGCGGGTCGGAGGCCGGCGCGGCGGGTGACGAAAGAATGCGGCGTTGGCTGCCGCGGAGGCGAGTCCGGCGCGGCGCAGCCAGCGGTTCCGACGCCCCGCCAGTGCGACCGCCAGGCTCACGCCGACGAACGGCAAGCCTTCGGGGTGCATCGGGGGCACGGTGGAACGAACCAGGGCTACCAGCCGCGCTGGGCCTGTTTTGAGGTCGGGGCGTCTGGCCATCGTGCAGCGATTCTACGGTGCAGCCGTTGGCGAGCGCTGGCACGCGGAGAAACTAGCGCAGGTCCCACACCTGCACACGCTGGCCGGCAGCAACCTCGACGGTGTCCTCGGCGAGTTCGAGCAGACAGTTCGCCGAGGCCAGCCAACGCAGATGATGCGAGGCCGGAGGCCCGTAGCTGGTCACCGTGGCTGCGGCTGGGCCGTCTTCCAGCACGCCGCGACGAAACTGTCGCTTGCCGCGTGGCGAAGTGAGATTCTCGGCCAGTATCGCGGTGCGCCGCGGCCGGTCGGGGTTCGGCAGCCCCATGGCGGCACGCAGCGCCGGCCGGACGAACACCTCGAAGGACACCAGCGCACTGACCGGGTTGCCGGGCAGCGTGACAATGGGCGTCCTGGCAATGGGCGTCCTGGCAATGGGCGCCGTGACAGTGGGCGTTGCGGCAGCGTCCTCTCCTTTGGCGTCCTCTCCTTTGGCGTCCTCTCCGTCGGCGTCCCCGAAAGTCCCAGCGCCCTGCGGCATTCCGGGCTGCATCGCGACTTTGACGAACTCGACGGTTCCCGACAATGCGTCCTTGACCACCTCATAGGCCCCCGCGCTGACACCGCCGGTGGTGATGATCAGGTCGACCCGGTCACCGCCACAGCCAGTCCAGCCGCGCAGTGTCTCGCGGAACACGTCGACGTCGTCACCGGTCATCGGCGCTGCCACCACTTCGCCGCCCGCCTCGCGTACCGCGGCCGCCAGCATCACCGCGTTGGACTCGTAGATCTGACCCGGCTCTAGCGGCGTACCCGGTGCCACCAACTCGGTTCCGGTCGACATCACCAGCACCCGTTGGCGCGGTACCACGCTCAGCTCGGCCAGTCCGAGTGCGGCCGCCAGGCCCAGCACGGCGGGCGTGACCGCCTGACCGGTCCGTAACACCGTCGCACCTGAGGTGACGTCCTCGCCCGCCCGGCGGATGTGTTGGCCCGGCCGGACGCTCGCGCGGATGGTGACGGTGTCGATCGCGCCGTCGGTGGCCTCCACGGGCACCACCCCCGTTGCCCCCGCGGGCAGCGGCGCACCGGTCATGATCCGCTGCGCGGTACCGGCGGTGATAGTCGTGGGGTCCGTGCGGCCGGCCGGAATGTCCTCGGTGACGGGAAGACGCACGGGGGTGTCCTCGGACGCCGTCGCGATGTCGTCGACGATGACGGCGTAGCCGTCCATCGCGGAGTTGTCGAAACCGGGCAGCGACAACGGTGCGACCACATCCTCGGCGAGAACGAGGCCCAACGCTGCGGTGCTGTGGGTGACCGGCAGTGTCATCGGCGGTCGTGCGGAGATCAGGGCGGCAACCAGCTGCCGATGCTCATCGACGGAGCGCATCACACTGAGGATTTCACGTTGGGAACTTCACGCCGGTCAGGTCCTCGGACACCGTCCACAAACGTTGCTGCACCGCGGCGTCGTGTGACTTGCCGGTGGATTGCACCACCACCGGGTGGCCCACCAACTCGCGGAAGCCCGAAGGCCCGAAGTACTGGCCGCCCCTCGCTGCAGGATCGGTCGCGGCCCGCAGCGTCGCAAGCGCGCCGATCGGCGGGCTGTTGGTGACCAGTCCGGCGAGCAGATGGAAGCCGGGCAGTCCGGAGCCGGGGACATGGCGCATGAGCTCAGTGTTCGAAATGCCAGGATGGGCGGCGACGGCAATGGTCTTCGCGCCGCCGGCCAACAGCCTGCGGTCTAGCTCGTAGGTGAACATGAGATTCGCGAGCTTGGATTGACCGTAAGCGGCGACGCGGTTGTAGCTGCGGTCGGATTGCAGATCGTCGAAATGAATGTCGGCCTGGATGTTGTGGGCGATGCTGGCCACGGTAACCACTCGCGAACCCTCGACGCCGAGTAGTCGATCCAGCAGCAGACCGGTCAGCGCAAAGTGGCCGAGATGGTTGGTGCCGAACTGCAATTCGAAGCCGTCGGCGGTGCTCTGCTTCGGCGGGTACATGACCCCGGCGTTGTTGATCAGCAGGTCGATCCGCGGGTACGTCGCACGCATCGCCGCCGCAGCAGCGCGCACGCTGGCCAGGGACGACAGGTCGAGTTCCTGTACGGCGAGATCGGCGCCCGGATGGCCACGGGCGATCTCGTCGACGGCCTGCTTGCCCTTGCCGAGGTCGCGCACCGCCACCACGACGTGGGCGCCGTTGGCGGCCAGCACGGACGCGGCTTCGTATCCGATCCCGGAGTTGGCTCCGGTGACGACGGCCACGCGGCCGGATTGATCGGGTATATCGGCTGTCGTCCACTTAGCGCTCATGAGTTCAACATACGTCGGCGCGCATAGGTCATGCTCGACACATGGATCTCGGTGAACCGACGCATCGCCCGAGCCCCAAGGCACCGATGGTGTGGGCACTCGGGGCGGCAATCCCGTGGCTGTTCTTGGTGGTGGCGCAGGCGGTGTGGTTCGCCGTCGACCCGCGTCCGACCTGGCTGCATGTGTTGGCGCTGCTCGGCACGGTACTCGGAATCGCGGTGTTCGTGGTGGTGGTCCCATTGTGGCGGTACCGCGTGCACCGGTGGGACGTCGATCCCACCGCGGTGTACACCCGATCGGGTTGGCTGACCCAAGAGCGACGGATCGCCCCGATCTCGCGGGTTCAGACCGTGGACACGCATCGGGGTCCGCTTGATCGGGTCTTCGGGTTGGCCAACGTGACGGTGACGACGGCCTCGTCGGCCGGCGCGGTGCGCATCGTTGCGCTGGACGCCGACGTCGCCGACCGGGTGGTGAGCCGGCTCACCGACATCGCCGCACTCGGGGGCGAGGACGCCACATGACTCAGGCGGCAGGGCCGGATTGGCTCGGGGGTCAGGAATGGATACGCCTGAGTCCCCGAATGCTCCTCGTGCATCCGGTGCATGAGGTGCTGCGCCAGATTCCGGTCCTGATCGGGTCGCTGGTGCTCGGGTCCGCGACCGGCAACCCGGTCTGGGCGGTGGTCGGCGTCGGCCTCGTCGTGGGCTACGGGCTGGCGCGATGGTTCACCACGACCTACCGCATCGGCTCCGAGGAGGTGCAGTTGCGCAGCGGCGTCCTGCAGCGAAAGGTGCTCTCCGTACCACGCAACAGGATTCGTTCGGTGTCTACCGACGCACGGCTGCTGCACCGGGTGCTCGGCCTGACGGTGCTGCGGGTGAGCACTGGGCAGGAAGCCGCCGGGGACACGTCCTTCGCGCTGGACGCGGTGCCCGCACGGGAGGTGCCGGCGCTGCGGGCCACCCTGTTGGCCGAATCGCCGGCTCACATCGGCCCGGCGGGTATCGGCCCCGCCGGAACATCAGGCCGGGTGCTGGCCCGCTGGCAGCTGTCCTGGCTGCGCTACAGCCCGCTGACCTTCACCGGGCTGCTGATGATCGCGGGGACAATCGGTGTGCTCTCCCAGGCGGGAGTGCTTGCCGCCCTTCGGGACTCCCGCGCCGTTCGGGCGGGTACCGGATTGTTCGAGGCGATGGGCGCGGTCGGCAGCTTCTTGGTCGGTGCGGCGGTGATACTCACCGCCTCGGTGGCGCTCTCGGTGTCGCAGTCACTTCTGACCTACGCCAACCTGGAGCTGCGGCGTGACGCCGACCTGCTACATCTGTCGAATGGTCTGCTGCGCGTTAGGGAGAGCACTTTCGACATGCGCCGGCTGCGCGGCGGCTCGCTGCGCGAACCGCTGCTGGTACGCCTCTTCGGCGGCGCGCGACTGGACGCCGTGATGACCGGCGTCGCCGGGGTGGGGGAGGCGTCACAACTTCTTCCACCGTGCCCGCGGCGTACCGCCGAGTCGGTGCTGGCCGACCTCATCTCCGAACCGGACGCGGTCACCGGCGCGGTGACGCCGCATGGATCGGTGGCCACCCGTCGGCGCTGGAACAGGGCGATGGCGTTACCTGCTGTTGTGGCCCTCGTGCTGGTGGTCCTGACCGCTACCGTGGGTGCGCCCGCCTGGACGTGGCCGGCGCTGGCGGTGCTGGTGCTGTTCAGCGCTTTTCTGGCCGTCGATCGGTCCCGGTCGCTCGGGCATCGGGTGGGCGGCGGCTGGCTGGTGGCCCGGGCGGGCAGCCTGGTGCGACGCCGCGACTGCGTGTCCGCCGCCGGCATCGTCGGGTGGACGGTGCGCCAGACGGTGCTGCAACGCAGGGCCGGGGTGGCCACGTTGATCGCCGCGACCGCGGCCGGGGTGAAGCGCTACGAGGTCATCGACGTGCCCGCTGACCTGGCCTGGTCGATGGCAGCGGTGACGTCCCCGTGGGTAGGTGCTACCCGGTGGGCCCGGAACCAACCCGATTTCCAGTTGCGCTCCCCGTAACGCGGTTTACTGTCGCACCATGGCTATCGGTGGCGTGCTCTTCGACATCGATGGCGTGCTGGTGACCTCGTGGGAACCGATTCCCGGCGCGGCCGAGACGCTGCGCACGTTGGCCGACAACCAGGTCGCCTGCGCTTACCTGACCAACACGACCACCCGAACCCGCGGACAGATCGCCCAACTGCTGACCGACGCCGGGATGAACGTCAGCGCTGACGAGGTGATCACCGCCGCCGTTCTGACGGCGGACTATGTCCGCAGTCGCTACCCCGATGCCCGGTGCTTCTTGGTCAACAGCGGCCAAATCGCCGAGGACATGCCCGGGATCGATCTGGTGTACTCCAGCGAGTTCACCGGGCAGCGCGCGCCGGAGACCCCCGACGTGGTGCTGCTCGGCGGTGCCGGGCCGGCGTTCAGCCACCTCACCCTGTCCTGGGTCTACGACTGGATGGCTCAAGGGGTTCCCGTGGTGGCCATGCACCGCAGTACCGCCTGGACCACCGCCGACGGTCTGCGCATCGACACCGGCATGTACCTGATCGGGATGGAGCAGACCTCAGGGCGCCACGTCACCGCTGTCGGCAAGCCGGCGCCCGAGGGCTTCCTGTCCGCCGCTGGGCGGCTCGGCGTCGACCCCGACGAGATGCACATGGTCGGCGATGACCTCAATAACGACGTGCTCGCCGCCCAGGTGGTCGGAATGACCGGAGTGCTGGTGCGTACCGGCAAGTTCCGTCAGGACACCCTGGACCGTTGGGCCGCAGATGAATTCGCGATGCAACCCAATTACGTCATCGACTCGGTGAGCGACCTTCCGGAGCTGCTGGGGTGTTAGCGGATTCGGCGTGGTTGTCAACTCTCAGCGACGAGAACCACGCCGAAATCATCGAAGTGGTCAGCCCGGAAATCCCAGGAATTGGCTACTCAGGCGAAAGCCGTTGCTGTTGAGAATCATTGGGTGGTCATGCCGGTGACCGATGGTCGGCTAGATCTGCAAGCGCGACAGGAACGGTTCGCTGATGTCGACATCGCATGTGAGGGCCGCCTCGATACTGGCGGCGACACCAGACGCCAGCGTATCCACCGACATGCTGGGAGCGCCCAGGTTACGGTCGAGGGCGGCGACCTCGGGCAGATACGGCAGGTGCAGCCAGCCCGCCCGGATCGGTAGGTTATTGACGGCGATGTGGTGGAGCATTCCGTACATCAAGTGGTTGCACACGAAAGTGCCGGCGGCATCGGATAAGTCGGCCGGGACCCCGGCGCGGCGCATCGCGACCACCATGGCGCGGTTGGGAGTGGTCGACCAATAGGCGACCGGACCGTCGGGCGCGGTGGGTTCACCGCCCAACACCTTGCCGGCGGTGTCGGCCACGCCGTACCGCGCGCAGTCGTTGAGGTTTTGCGCCAACCGTTCAACGGTGATCATGGCGCGGCCACCGAACTCGCCGAGCATGATCAACAGATCGGGACTTTGCTCTTCCACCGCGTGCACGGTGGCCTCGATGGCCTCGAAGTAGGCGCCCGGAACGATCCGAGCTACCACCGAAGCCCCGGCAATGACGCTGCCGTCCACAGCTTCAGCGGCCCGTTGGGCAGGGTTCGTCGGTGTATCCGCGTAGGGTCCAAAACCGGTGACCAGCACCTTCGACATTCTTTAGCCTCACTCCGAGTACTTCCGGGCCAGCGTACGCGTGGCCTCGATCCGGGCCTTGAGCTGATCTGTGGTGGCCGCGGCGATAGGGGGACCGCCACAAATTCGTCGCAGCTCGTTGTGAATCCAACCGTGCGATCTGCCGGTGCGGTGGTGGGCCACCGCCACCAGCGTGTTGAGCTCGCGACGCAACTCGCGCAGCTGGCCGTGCGTCGACGGTCGCGGTGCCTCATTGCCGGCAGTCCGCTTGGTGAGCTGCGCTTTTTGCCTGCGCCGCAATAGGTCTCGCATTGCCGCGGCATCCAGTAGACCGGGAATGCCGAGGTAGTCGGCCTCCTCGTCGCTGCCCGCAGGCGTCGCGGTGCCGAACGACGAACCGTCGAAGATGACCTGATCGAGTTCGGCGTCGGCCCCGAGGTATTCGATCCCGGTGTCCGCATCGTCAGGCTCGTCGCGCTTCTGCTCGGCCAGTTCGGCGTCGAGTGGGTCCTCGAGCGTCTCGCGGTGCGGCTTACCGAGGATGTGATTGCGCTGGGCCTCCATCTCGCTGGCGAGCAGCAGGAGGTTCGGCACCGAGGGCAGGAAGATGCTGGCGGATTCACCGGGCTGCCGCGATCGCACGAACCGGCCGATCGCCTGGGCGAAGAACAGCGGCGTCGATGCACTGGTGGCGTAGACGCCGACGGCCAGTCGTGGCACATCGACGCCCTCGGACACCATGCGCACGGCCACCAGCCACCGTGAGGTGCCCGCCGCGAACTTCGAGATTCGGTCCGAGGAGCCCTTGTCGTCGGAGAGCACCACGGTGGGTGCCTCGCCGGTGATGGTGCGCAGCAGGTCGGCGTAGGCGCGGGCCGCGGCCTGGTCGGAGGCGATGATCATGCCGCCGGCATCGGGCACGTGCTGGCGCAGACCCCGCAGGCGGGTGTCGGCCGCGGAGATGACAGCGGGCATCCATTCGCCGGCCGGATTGAGCGCCGTCTTCCACGCTCGGGCGGTCTGCTCGGCGGTCAGTGGTTCGCCGAGGCGGGCCGCGTGTTCCGCACCCGCGCTGTCGCGCCACCGGGACTCGCTGGAGTAGGCCATGAACATCACCGGCCGGACGACCCCGTCGGCGAGCGCGTCTGAGTAGCCGTAGGCGTGGTCGGCCTTCGATTGTCTGAACCCCGCACCGTCGCCTTCGTAGGTGACGAACGGGATGGCATTGTCGTCGCTGCGAAACGGGGTACCGGTGAGTGCCAGCCGCCGGGTTGCGTCGTCGAACGCCTCACGGATGGCCTCACCCCAACTCTTGGCGTCGCCGCCGTGATGGATCTCATCGAAGACGACCAGCGTCTTGCGGTTCTCGGTGCGCACCCGGTGCCGGGTGGGATGGCTGGCGACCTGGGCGTAGGTGACGACGACGCCGTGGTACTCCGACGAGTTCTGCGAGTTGGAGTTGGAGAACTTCGGGTCCAGCGCGATGCCGTGCTGCGCGGCGGCCCGGGCCCACTGGATCTTGAGGTGCTCAGTGGGGACGACGACGGTGACTGTCTCGATGGCGCCCTCGGTGAGCAGCTCGGTGATGACCCGCAGCGCAAATGCCGTCTTGCCGGCGCCCGGGGTCGCCACCGCGAGAAAATCGCGCGGTCTGGCGGCGAGATATTTCACCAGCGCCCGTCGCTGCCAGCCCCGCAGAGCCTGGGTGCTGGGCGCTGCGTCAGCCCGCACCCGAAGCCTCCTCTCGACCGGAATGCAGTCTAGGGCAGGCGGTTCCGCGATTGCATATTCGTCCGGCGTGTCCGGCGCCGCGTGTCGTTTCGGCACCGGGCACCGGGCCTTCCTTGCACTCGCCCAGGCCGAGTGCTAAGAATGACGTTGGCACTCGCGACCGGCGAGTGCTAGGTCGGGACGGTGAGGCCTGGGTCCGCACCTGCGGGGCACACCCAGGCCGTCCGTCGCGGGCACTGCGCCCGACCAGCAAGACGTGCATCCCCAATCCGGAGGAAACACTTCGCAATGGCCAAGACAATTGCGTATGACGAAGAGGCCCGCCGTGGCCTCGAGCGGGGACTTAACGCCCTCGCCGACGCGGTAAAGGTGACGCTGGGGCCCAAGGGTCGCAACGTCGTCCTGGAGAAGAAGTGGGGCGCTCCCACGATCACCAACGATGGCGTGTCCATCGCCAAGGAGATCGAGCTGGAGGACCCCTACGAGAAGATCGGCGCTGAGCTGGTCAAAGAGGTCGCCAAGAAGACTGACGACGTCGCCGGCGACGGCACCACCACGGCCACCGTGCTGGCCCAGGCGCTGGTCCGCGAGGGCCTGCGCAACGTTGCGGCGGGTGCCAACCCGCTCGGCCTCAAGCGCGGCATCGAGAAGGCCGTGGAAAAAGTCACGGAAGGTCTCCTCAAGAGCGCCAAGGAGGTCGAGACCAAGGATCAGATCGCTGCCACGGCCGCGATCTCGGCCGGCGACATCCAAATCGGTGAGCTCATCGCCGAGGCGATGGACAAGGTGGGCAACGAGGGTGTCATCACCGTCGAGGAGTCCAACACCTTCGGCCTTCAGCTCGAGCTCACCGAGGGTATGCGCTTCGACAAGGGCTACATCTCGGGCTACTTCGTGACTGACGCCGAGCGTCAGGAAGCCGTCCTGGAGGATCCCTACATCCTGCTGGTCAGCTCCAAGGTGTCGACCGTCAAGGATCTGCTGCCGCTGCTGGAGAAGGTCATCCAGGCCGGCAAGCCGTTGCTGATCATCGCCGAGGACGTCGAGGGCGAGGCCCTGTCGACCCTGGTGGTCAACAAGATCCGCGGCACTTTCAAGTCCGTCGCCGTCAAGGCTCCGGGCTTCGGTGACCGTCGCAAGGCCATGCTGCAGGACATCGCGATCCTCACAGGTGGTCAGGTAGTCAGCGAAGAGGTCGGTCTGTCCCTCGAAACCGCCGACATCGCGATGCTGGGTACCGCCCGCAAGGTCGTCGTGACCAAGGACGAGACCACCGTGATCGAGGGTGCCGGCGATGCCGACGCGATCCAGGGCCGGGTGGCCCAGATTCGTGCCGAGATCGAGAACAGCGACTCCGACTACGACCGCGAGAAGCTGCAGGAGCGTCTGGCCAAGCTGGCCGGCGGTGTTGCGGTGATCAAGGCCGGAGCTGCCACCGAGGTGGAGCTCAAGGAGCGCAAGCACCGCATCGAGGACGCCGTCCGCAACGCGAAGGCCGCCGTCGAGGAGGGCATCGTCGCCGGTGGCGGCGTGGCCCTGCTGCAATCGGCGCCCTCGCTGGACGAGCTGAAACTGGAGGGCGACGAGGCCACTGGGGCCAACATCGTCCGGGTCTCGCTGTCGGCCCCGCTCAAGCAGATCGCCCTCAACGGTGGTCTGGAGCCGGGTGTCGTCGCGGAGAAGGTGAGCAACCTTCCCGCCGGTCACGGCTTGAACGCCGCGACCGTGGAGTACGAGGACCTGCTCAAGGCCGGCGTTGCCGACCCGGTGAAGGTCACCCGCTCTGCGCTGCAGAACGCGGCGTCCATCGCGGCGCTGTTCCTCACCACCGAGGCCGTCGTGGCCGACAAGCCGGAGAAGGCCGCCGCTGCACCCATGGGTGGCGACCCGACCGGTGGCATGGGTGGCATGGACTTCTAGTCCGAAGCTGCATTTCACGAACACGGGAAAGCCCGGCTCACATGCGAGCCGGGCTTTTTCGTGCGTGGGTGCGGGCGCTCAGTGGGTGCGGGCGCTCAGTGAGCGTGGGGCGCTCAGCGGCGGGCGTGAAGTTATCGGCACGCTCGCGGTCCGCCGTGCGAATGGCTTCACGCTCGGTCGGGGGAAGCTTGGCGGCCCCTGATCAGCTTTCCGGGAAGGTACCCGGTGGGCACTCCGTTCTCGGCGATCACCTCGCCGGAGACGACGGTCGCGACGTAGCCGTCTGCGGTCTGGTCGAGCCGGCGGCCGCCTGCGGGCAGATCGTAGGCGATCACCGGCTTGTGCAGGGTCAGAGCGGCGTGGTCGATGACGTTGAGGTCTGCCTTGTAGCCGACGGCGAGGCGGCCACGGTCGGCAAGGCCCGCGACCCGGGCGGGTACTGACGTCAACTCGCGCACCGCCTCGGCCACGGTCAGACGGCCCGATGCGCGATCCCGGGCCCAGTGCGCCAGCATGTAGGTGGGGAAGCTCGCGTCGCAGATCATTCCGTAATGCGCGCCGCCGTCGCCCAGTCCGAGTACCACGTCGTCGCGCCGGATCAACTCGGCGACGGTGTCCAGTGAGGCATCGCGGAAGTTGGCCAGCGTGATGAGCAGCATCGCGTGACCGTCGTCGTCGAGCACCCGGTCATACGCCTCTTCGAGCGGGCTCACCCCACGGGCGTCGGCGCGCGCTGCGATGCTCTGGGAGGGTTCGGGCTCGTAGTTCGGCGGGTCATCCAGCGGGAACATCCAGTCCCAGGCCTGAGTGGCGAACATCAGCGGATGTCCGTCGCTGGCCGGTTTATCGGCCAGAATGCGTTCCCGCACTTCGGGTTTACGCATCTCTGCGACGCGCTCAACCAATGGTAGGTGAGCGATCTCCCGGTAGCTCGGGTAGAGCACGAAAGGGTTGCCGGACAACTCGAGGCCGATCACCAGGCCGATGGGGCGCGGGAAGACTTGCGCGGTCACGCGGGGCCCGGTTGCCCCGACATCGCGATTAGCCTTCTCGACCATGAGGAGCGCGTCGGCATAGACGGGGTCACCGGCGTTGCCGACCGCAAGGGTGAACGTCACCGGCAGGCCGACGTCTTCGGCGACGTCGAACACCGTCTTCAACGCGGGTTCGTAGTCACCGGCGACGAGGTCGGGTACGAACTGAAGCAAGCCGCCGCCACTGTCCTTGATGCCCTCGGCGATAGCTTCGAATTCGGCATGGGCGGCGCCATAACTCGGTATCGGATGGCCACTTTCGCTCTTGTGCAGGGTTAGTTGGGACGACGCGAAGCCCAGCGCGCCGACCTGTATCGCCTCGGCGGCGAGCTTGCGCATGAGGGCCAGATCCTCCGCTGTAGCGGGTTCCCGCTCGACGCCCCGTCGGCCCATCACGTAGACGCGCAACGGTGAGTGCGGCAGGAAGGCCGCGACGTCGATGTCCCTCGATCGGCCGTCGAGTTCATCGAGGAACTCGGGGAACGTCTCCCACGTCCACGGGAGGCCGTCGACCATGACGACCCCGGGGATGTCCTCGACACCGGCCATCACATCGACGAGCGTGTCGTGATCCTCGGCCCGGCACGGCGCGAAGCCGACACCGCAGTTGCCCATCACGGCGGTCGTCACGCCATGCGCCGACGATGGGGTCATGCGGTCCGACCAGATGGCCTGACCGTCGTAGTGGGTGTGCAGGTCGACGAAGCCGGGTGTGACGAGCAGGCCGGTCGCGTCGATCTCGCGGGCTCCCGCCGCGTCCGGAACCCGGTCGGCGGTGCCGATGGGTTGGTCTGCACCGACGACGGCGGCGATGACGCCGTCGCGTACGGCCACGTCGCCGACGAACGGCTCGCCACCGAGACCGTCGACGATGGTTCCGCCACGAATGACTAGGTCGAATGTCATGGCTCGAATGTACGGTGAATTCATGATCGACGGATTTGGAACCAACGGTGCCGGCTCGCATGGTTGACGCCGCCACCTCCGCGGCCCACGAGTTGCTCCGCGACTCCTTCACCCGCCTGATCGAGCACGTGGACGAGCTGACCGACGGGCTCACCGAAGCCCTTGCCTACTATCGGCCGACGCCAGAGGCCAACACGATCGCCTGGTTGATCTGGCACAGCGCCCGCATCCAGGACGCGCAATTGTGCGATATCGCAGACATCGAGCAGGTGTGGTTTCGCGACGGCTGGGTGGACCGGTTCGCCCTCGATCTGCCGCGCGACGCGCACGGCTATGGTCACACCCCCGAAGAGGTGGCCAAGGTGCGCGCATCAGCGCAGCTGCTTGGCGGTTACTACCACGCCGTGCACAAGGTGTCGCTGGAGTACATCGCCTCGATATCGCCCGACGAACTGGCCCGGGTCGTGGACGAGCGGTGGACCCCACCGGTGACCGCGAGCGCGCGGCTCGTCAGCATCATCGACGATGCGGCACAGCACCTCGGTCAGGCGGCCTACCTCAGGGGTATCGCGGGCGAGTAACCCCTGAGCCATCGAACTTGACACGTGTCAACCCCGCGTCGACCTGGATCGCAGGAGTGGCTAGCATGGACTGATGACTGCGACGCCCGATGTGGAACTGCCCAGTCCGTTCACCGGCACCGGCACCGTCAAGAACCCGGCGACGGGGTCGATTGCCGGCGAAGTGCGCTGGACGGACCCCGCTGACGTACCCCACGTCGCGGCTGGTCTGCGCACCGCGCAGAAGGAATGGGAGGCACGCGGCCCGAAGGGGCGAGCGAAGGTGCTGGCCCGCTACGCGGTGTGGCTCGGCGAGCATCGCGCCGAGATCGAGCAACTGTTGATCGAGGAGACCGGCAAGTCCGCGGTGGATGCCGCCCAGGAAGTGCCGCTGATCATCATGATCGCCTCGTACTACATCAAGACGATGGAGAAGTTGCTTGCGCCGGAGTCTCGCCCGGCATCGCTGCCGTTCCTGGCGATCAAGAAGATCGCCGTGCACTACCGGCCTCGCGCGGTTACCGGCATCATCGCGCCGTGGAACTACCCGGTCGCCAACGCGCTGATGGATGCCATCGCCGCGCTCGCCGCCGGGTGCGCGGTGCTGTTGAAGCCGTCCGAGCGCACACCGCTGACCGCGGAACTGCTGCTGCGCGGTTGGCTGGACTCGGGTGCGCCCGAGGTGTTGGCACTGGTGCAGGGTGGCCGCGAGGCATCGGAGGCGGTTATCGACAACTCCGACTTCATCCAGTTCACCGGATCGAGCGCGACCGGCGTCAAAGTGATGGAGCGCGCTGCGCGCCGACTGACGCCGGTGAGCCTGGAACTGGGCGGTAAGGACCCGATGATCGTGCTGGAAGACGCCGACATCGAGTTGGCAGCGCACGCCGCGGTGTGGGGCGCGATGTTCAACGCCGGGCAGACCTGCGTGTCGGTCGAGCGGGTCTATGTGCTCGAGTCGGTGTACGACCAGTTCGTCGAGGCCGTGGTGCGCGACGTGGAGAAGCTGAAGAACGGCGCGGGCGAGGGCTACGACTTCGGCGCGTTGATCGATGGTCGTCAAGTGGCAGTCACCGAGCGACATGTCCGCGAGGCACTGGCCGCGGGCGCGAAGGCACTGACCGGTGGCGAACGTCCGGCGGATTCAGGCAACTTCTACCCGCCCACCGTGCTGGTCGACGTGGATCATTCGATGGCGTGCATGACCGAGGAGACGTTCGGCCCCACGTTGCCGATCATGAAGGTCGCCAGCGTCGACGAAGCCATCCGGTTGGCCAACGACAGTGAGTACGGGCTGTCCGCCGCGGTGTTTTCCCGCGATGTAGAGCGCGCGAAAGCCGTTGCAGTGCAGTTGGAGTGCGGCGCCGTCAACATCAACGACGTAATCTCCAACCTGATGTGTACGACCGCACCGATGGGTGGCTGGAAGAACTCGGGTATGGGTGTGCGCTTCGGTGGTGCTGAGGGTCTGCGCAAGTTCTGTCGCCAGGAAGTGATTGTGTCCCCGCGCAGCAACGTCGGCGCCGGCGGCAACTACTACAACAATTCCCACAAGGCGCTCAGTCGGATGAACACGCTGATGACCAAGCTCGCCTTGATCGGCCCCCGGCGCGGGGCGAAGTAGTCAACCAGGCCGACCAGCTGAGTTGAGGTCGGCCGCGCGTCCGGCAAGGAGGGCCGTTGCGGTTTCTGGTTGCCCTGATGCTCTGGCTCCTCACGACAGTTGCGCTGGCGATTGCGGTGCCCGCGCTGTGGGCACAACTGACCATCGTTGACGAGGACGGCTATGCCGCGTTGGCGGCGACGGCCGCCCAGGATCAGCGACTTCAGGAAGCGATGGCCGGCGAGCTCACCGAACAGGTGATCACGCTGGGCGCCGACAACGGATACCTGCTGAACCCAGAACTGGTCGACCAGGTCGCGGTCGCCTACACCCGAAACAGCGGATTCCCCGGCCAATTCGCCCAAGCGAACCGGATTGCGCACCGGTGGATGTTCACCGGGGCAGTTCCCAGCGGAAACTCCACCGACCAGTGGCTGATCGACGTCGCGCCGATGCTGTTGGACCCTTCTTTCGCTGCAACGCTCGGCAGCCTTGATCTCCAGGTACCCCAGACGATGACGGTGCCCATCACCGTCAACACACCCGAGTTGCAGCCCGGAAAGCTTCGGTGGCTGGCAACCTGGGGCCCGTGGGCCAGTGGCGCAATGGCATTGGTGACCGCGCTACTCGCTGCCCTGACGTTCCTCGCGGCCCGATCACGAGGCAAAGCGCTTATTGCTCTTGGGGTCTCGGCCCTCCTCGTAGGGGCAGCCGGGTGGGCCGGGATCGAGGTTGGACGTCGCGACGTCGAGGGCGCACTGAATCGCACGACCGGCGATATCCGTACCGTCGCTGAGGTCATGGTGGCTCACGCCGAGGACAGCCTGCATCTATGGCTCAACATCACGCTTCTCGGCGGCGCCGGACTGGTGGTCCTCGGGGCTATCGCGGCCGGGATCGGCGGCTTGCGGCGGCGACCGGAGTAGGCGAGCCTCGATCAGGTGGTGTTCTTGGCGATGAACCGCCGCAACAACAGGTAGATGAGGGCCAGGTTGTAGACGAGGCCCGCCAGCAGGTAGGGCCACCAGGTGCCGTGCTCGTTGGCGACCCAGAATGCCTTGGCCGGCCAATAGGGCGGCAGCACGCCGAAAGCGAGGTTCCAGGCCGAGTCGACGAACCAAGGCAGGCAGGGCAATCCGGCGATAACGATGCCCAGCAGACGCACCATGGCGATGCCCTGGATCTTGTTGCTCGCCACCGCGACGATGAGCAGCAGGGTAACTACCGACGACAGGCCGGCGATCATGCCGATGGGAATCAGCGCAGGCACGAGTCCGGGTGCCAGAATTCCGCTGAACGACATCGTAGTCACCACGTAGACGGTGGTGACGGCCACTACTGTGGCGGCGCGGTAGGCGAAGAAGCTGCTCAGCGACACCGGGGTCACCCGCAGGGCGGTCAGAGTGCCGGCGTCGATCTCGTCGAGGACGAGAAAAGCCCCCAGTCCGCCGGCGATGATGATGCTGGTCAACAGCAGCAGCGCGGTAATCACCAAGGGGTAGTAGGGCACTAGGTCGAAGTCGTAGCGCCGGGCCAACGTCTCGGTCAGCGGTGGCACCAGCACGGCCACGCCAACGGTCCAGATCACCGGAGCCAGCACCAGCCCGACCAGCAGCGGGTCACGGAAGGTGCCGCGAGTGTCGTTGCGGCCGAACGCGGCCCAGGCGCGGGGGTTCAGGAGCGGGGCCGTTGACCTGGCGACCATCACAGCACCCCGGACCTTTCGATGACGTAGTGGCCGAACAACCACTTCGCAAGCCAGTACAGGCCTGCGGCACACACCAGTGGATACACCAGGGCGTAGGTGACCTGCCACGGCGCCAGGGTCAGTTGATCGAATGCCGACCCGAACAACAGCAGTGGCCCCTGTGTCGGAATGAGATACAGCACGGGACTGGGCCACACGCCGGACAGGTACAGGATCGGCAGCGCCATGACTACCAGGGGCACCGTCGTCGACAGGAACCAGTCGCTGACGGACGAGAACGGCAGTGACGACGCGAACCCGGCCAGCAGCATCACCAGCGTTCCCAGCACGACGCCGGTCACCACCGGCAGCAGGAAGATACCCGCGCCGCGGGTCGCGACTACTACGACCAGGGCAACGAACAGTGAAACTGCCATGAGCACGGTGATTTTCACCGAGAGGTACTCCCAGAATCGCAGTGGACTGCAGATCACCGCGCCCAGAGTTCGTTCCTGCTTCTCGAAGAACACCGAACCGCCGATGAAGAAGAAGCCGATGATGGTGATGTCGCCGACCAGCACGTAGGGCTCGACGATCGGACGCAACTGCTCCGGCATCGGCAGTAACACCGCCAGCCACAGCAGACCGGAGATTACCGCGGCATGGACGAACCGCTGCCTTATCTGCGTGGTGGCCTCCCACCGTAATGCGCTCAGCCACCTTGTCACACGAGGCTCCTGCCGGTGACATCAACGAATACGTCGTCGAGGCTGGCCTCCTTGCTATGAATCGTTTCCAGATGACAATCGCGCAGCACGGTATGGAATTCGGGATCCCGGGCAAGGCCGTCCATGGGGAAATCCGAGGTCTGCAGATCGCCCTGCGGGCCGCGATATTGCACTCGCACCAAGCGCTGCCCGCGGGCGATCTTCAATTCGGCGGGATTGTCGAGAGCCACGATGCGGCCATCGACGACGAACGCCACCCGATCGCAGAGTTCATCGGCGGTGGCCATGTCGTGGGTGGTGAGGAAGATGGTACGGCCGCGCTTCTTCAGATCCAGAATCATGTCTTTGACCGTGCGCGCATTCACCGGATCCAGGCCTGATGTCGGTTCGTCCAGGAACAGCAACTCGGGATCATTGATCAACGACCGGGCGAATGTCAGGCGCATCTGCATTCCCTTGGAGTACTTACCCACTCGGGTATCAGCCGCCTCGGCAAGGCCGACGGCATCGAGCAGGTGTGCTGGGTCCAGCGTGCTTCCCTCATACAGCGAGGCGAAGAAGCGCAGGTTCTCGGCACCGGTCAGTTTGAGGTAGTGATTGGGCAGTTCGAAGGAGACCCCGATGCGCTGGTAGTAGTCCGGTCCCCAGGCCTGCGGATCCCTTCCCCATACCAGGGCCTGTCCACCATGGTCCCGCAGCAGGCCGATAAGCAGTTTCTGGGTGGTGGACTTGCCAGCGCCGCTTGGGCCCAAGAAACCGAAGATCTCACCCTGGCTCACGGCGAAATCCATCGCCCGGACGGCAGGCTCGTCGGTCTTGGGATAATTGAAGGTAAGCTGTTGGACGTCAATGACTTTCGCCGCAGGCACGAGTCAGGGCTCGATCACGTGGGTCGGATCTGGTCGTCTGTCCGGGGGTGCCTGACTGTAATCGCCCCACGGGCCGTCGCGGCGTTGGACCGCCGCCCGCACGCCCTCGGTGTTCGCGGTGTCGATGAACGTCAGGGCGTCGGGGGTGTTGCGCATCAGGCCGTCGAGAATTCCACCGAGTGTCTGGGTCGACGCCAGTCCCATGTTCTCGTAGGCCTGATTGACGATGAGCTTCTGCGCCTGGAGTTGCGACAGTGGAATGCGCGAAAGTTTGGTGGCAACCTCGGCGACGCGGGCCTCCAGGCGCTCGAACGGCACCGATTCGTTGATGAGTTCGATAGCGGCGGCTTCCTTTCCGGTGAGTGGTTCACCGGTGAGCGAGTGCCACTTCACCTTCGCCAGGGACAGGCGATACAGCCACATACCGGTCAGGTACGCGCCCCACATGCGGGCGTACGGGGTGCCGATGACCGCATCGTCGCTGGCAATGACCAGGTCGGCGCACAGCGCGTAGTCGCTGCCGCCACCCACGCACCAGCCGTGCACCTGGGCGATGACCGGTTTGGAGGCCCGCCAGATCGCCATGAATTTCGGAGTGGGACCGGTCTCCCGGGCGCTGACAACGGCGAAATCCTTACCCGGATCCCACCGGCCGTCGGTGTTCATCGGTCCGCCCCACTTCTGGAAACCGCCGCCGAAGTCGTAGCCACCGCAGAACGACCGGCCGGCGCCGCGCAGCACGATGACCTTGACCGTGGGATCGCGTTCGGCGAGCCCGATCGCGGCTTCGAGCTCGTCGGGCATCGGGGGAACGATCGTGTTGAGCTGCTCGGGCCGGTTCAGGGTGATGGTCGCCACCGAACCATCGGTCTTGTACAGCAGGGTCTCGAAATCTGTCGCCATGGATCAAGAGTGTGTCCGACGGGGGCGCACGCCGTCGGTGGAATCGGCGCTACCGGCCAGTCTGGCAATGAGTAGGGGACCCGGCAAAAGGTCAGCCTGCGGCGGCGCTGACGTCGATCTTCCTGCCGGTTTCTCGTTCGGCGACCCGCCACAGGGCTTCGACGGCGCCCTCGCCGCCCGGCCGGATCAACGGCTTGCGGACCGGGGGACCGTGCGTCCCGAACAGCGGCCCGTAGAACCCGGCGCCGGGAGCCTCCGGATCGACGGCCGCCCGCAGCTGGCTCAGCGCACCGCGATCGGTCGACATGCCCGCGGCTTTGGTCCACTTCTCGAAGAAGTTGCCCAGCCGACCGGCCCCGGCTTGGGCCTGGATCGTGGTGGTCTGCAGATCGGAGTTCGTCATTCCCGGCTGCGCGGACAGCGCCTTGGCGTCGACGCCGGCACTGTCGAACTGGGCCTGTAGGCCGACGGCCAGGTGGCGCATGGCCAGCTTGGTCTGGCCGTACATGCGCCACTCGTCGAAGTTCTTCTGCATGTGCGGGTCGGCGGGGTCGATGGCCCGGCCCATGTGTTGGGCGGTACTCGACAGGGTCACGACGCGCGCACCGGGCGTTGCGACCAGGATAGGGAGCAGGCGGGCGATCAGGGCCCAATGGCCGAGCACGTTGACGCCCATCTGGGTGTCGAAGCCGTCCTCGGTAGTCCCTTGCGGCATGGCCATCACGCCCGCGTTGCACATGAGGATGTCGATGTGGTCGTGCTTGGCGGCGATCTCGTCGGCGGCCTTGTCGACCGAGGCCAGCGATCCGAGGTCGAGTTCAACGATTTCCAGAGAGGCGTCGGGGTGTGCCGCGAGGATCTCGGCGCGCGCGTCGGCTGCCTTGGCCTGGTTGCGAACCGCCATCACCACGTGCGCGCGCTTGCCGGCCAGCGCCTTCGCGGAGGCCAGTCCCAACCCGCCGTTGGCTCCGGTGATTACGGCGACTTTGCCCTGGAGGTCGGGCATATCGTTCGTTGACCAGCTCATGTTGTTCCTCGGGTAGTGGGGTCGTCCTCCAGCGTAGTCACCTGCGGCCGGTTCCTTGCAGGGTGCGCAGGAGGAACTCGTAGACAAGCGCAGCGCGGAACGCGGTCTGGGCGTTGTCTGCCGCGCCTGCGTGACCGCCCTCGATATTCTCGTAGTACTGAACCGGCTGTCCCGCGGCTTCCAGTGCCGCAGTCATCTTCCTCGCATGACCGGGATGCACCCGGTCGTCGCGGGTGGACGTGGTGATGAGCACAGGTGGATAGTGGCGGTTCGCCGAAATATTCTGGTACGGAGAGTATTTCGACATGAACTCCCAGTCTTCGGGATTGTCCGGATCGCCATACTCGGCGACCCAGGAGGCGCCTGCCAGCAGCAGATGGAAGCGCCGCATGTCCAACAGTGGAACGCTGCAGACAAGTGCGCCGAACAACTCGGGGTACTTGGTGAGCATGATGCCCATCAGCAAGCCGCCGTTGCTGCCACCCTGCGCCCCCAACTGCTCGACAGTGGTGATACCGCGCGACACCAGATCCCTTGCAACCGAGGCGAAATCCTCGGCCACCAGGTGGCGCCCGGCGCGCATGGCCTGGGTGTGCCAGGTGGGTCCATACTCGCCGCCGCCACGGATGTTGGCCAGCACATACGTGCCTCCTCTGGACAACCACAGCCTGCCCAGCACCCCGTCGTAGCCTGGGGTACGCGACACCTCGAAGCCGCCGTACCCGCCGAGCAGCGTGGGGCCCGGGCCCTGGGGCTGCCGACGGCCGACCACGAAATACGGGATCGCGGTGCCGTCGTCGGAAGTGGCAAAGTGCTGCGTCACGTCGATGTCGTTGGCGTCGAAGAACGACGGAGCCCGCTTGACCGGTGTGAGAGGCGCTTGACCGGATGCTCCGTACAGCAGACGCGATGGAGTGTCGAAGCCCGCCGAGTCGACGAAAATCTCGCTACCCAGGCTGTCAGCCGAGACGATCGTGGTCTCGGTGTTCTCCGGCAGGCCCAGCACCGGTTCGGAAGTCCAGGTTCCAGGCGTGAACACCTCCACCCGACTGGCCACATCGGCGAGCGTGACGACGATCAGACGGTCGCGCGTCCACGCATAGTGGTGCAGGCAGGTGTGCTTGTCGGGAGCAAATACCACCTGCAATTCGGCTGTGCCCGCGAGGAACTCGTCGTAGTCGGCCGCCAGCAGCGAGCCGGCCGGATAAGTTCTGTCGCCGGTTCCGAGGCGGTAGCTCCATTCGGTGCGCAATTCGATGATCAGCCAGTCCCGGTGCACCGAGATGCTTGCATCGGTCGGCGTATCGATACGGATCAGCTCGCCGTCCCGTAACTCGTAGACCTCCTCGTTGAAGAAGTCCAGCGCCCGGCTTATCACCGTGCGTTCGAAGCCGACGGTCCGGTCGACGCTTGCCGCGACGATGACGTCGGTCGGCGCACCGCTGAACACGGTGTCGGCGGCCGTCAGCGGCTGGCCGCGCCGCCATCGCTTGATCACGCGGGGATACCCCGAGTCGGTCAGGGAGCCCTCCCCGAAATCTGTACCCACCAGGACGGTGTCTCTGTCCTGCCAGCTGATCTGCGACTTGGCCTCTGGTAGTTGGAAACCGCCGTCGACGAACTCTCGGGTGTGCATGTCGAACTCGCGCACCACGGCGGCGTCCGAGCCGCCCGGAGACAGGCTGATCAGTGCCAGTGAATGATCCGGTTCGATGACGTCGGCACCCGCCCACACCCAGTTGGTGTCGTCATCGGTTGCCAATTGGTCGACGTCGATGATGACGTCCCAGTCCGGTTGCTCGGTGCGGTAGCTCTCCAGCGTGGTGCGCCGCCACAGCCCGCGTGGGTTGGCCGCATCACGCCAGAAGTTGTAGAGGTATTCGCCGCGGCGGCGCGCATAGGGGATCCGGGCGTCGGTGTCGAGCACCTCCAGGGCGTCGGATCGCATCTGTTCGAAACGATCGCCACCGAGTTGGGTCATGGTCGTTTCGTTGTGTGCTCGGACCCACGTCAGCGCATCGTCGCCGCTGATCTCTTCGAGCCAGAGGTACGGGTCGGGTTGTTGGGTCTCTGCCACATCAGGCGTGTCTGCCACAGCAGCCATTGTGGCGGCTGCCCGTCGCCGTCCCTCGGCCACCTCTCAGTTGCGGGGCCCAGATGGTGAGCACGCGTCGCGATACTGGTCGGGAAACTACGGTGGTGGGCGACGATACTGCGAGAACAGCGGCCGGGGAGACAACCATGCTTGCACCGCAACCTTTTCCAGGCGTCCCGCACCGGGCCTTGGTCACTGGGGCCGCTGTGGACCTGTTGCGTCTTCTGCAGAGCCGCCACGGCGCGCTGATGTTCCATCAGTCCGGCGGCTGCTGCGATGGCTCCTCGCCGATGTGCTACCCAGACGGCGACTTTCTGGTGGGTGACCGAGACATCCTGCTGGCAGTCCTCGACATCGGTGACGGGGTGCCGGTGTGGATCTCCGGTCCCCAGTTCGACGCCTGGAAGCACACCCAGTTGGTGATCGACGTGGTGCCGGGCCGGGGCGGTGGGTTCAGCCTGGAGGCCCCCGAGGGAATGAGATTCTTGTCCCGCGGCCGCGCGTTCACCGACGGTGAGAACAAAGCTCTGGCCGGGGTGCCACCGGTGACTGGCGTGGACTTCGAGCGTGGTGTGTGCCCGCCGTCGAACGGTACCCATGTCGTCGCGGAGGCCCCAGATGCCTGCCCGCAGGTGGGAGCTAACCCCAGCTCGCGCCCGGTCACCGGGTCCTGACCCACGCTCGACCCGCGCGCCGCCCGGGTTTGTAGCCCGTGCGGCGTTATCGTCGAGGACGTGATTCCGCTGCCGCGCGCATCGGTGTTAGCCGGGGTGATGATCGTGGGTGTCGCCGCCGGCATCATCGCTGCGGTCGCTGCCAGTGTCGAGGTCACTGCGCCGGTTCGGCCCGACATCGTCATCGCCCTGGTGATCGGCGTGCCCACTGTGGTCGGTCTGCTGACGATCATGGTGTCGGGCAGGCGCTGGATCACCGCAGTGGGAGCTTTACTGCTCGCGATGGGGCCGGGGTGGTTCGCAACACTGGCCGCGGTCCAGGTGGTTTCCAGTGCCTGACGGCGATCGGCAGTGGCTCATCGGTGAGAACACCCAGCCGTTCATGCCCGAGTTCACCGGCTCGGTCACCGCGCAGGGGCTCATAGACGAGCCCACGCAGCCGATCGAACCCGCGGTTCAGCCGCCTGAACACGCACAAGGCATGATCGCTCCCAGCGTCGACCACTACCTCAATCGGTGGAGGTTGGTGCTCATCGTGGCCGGCGTGTGGATCGTCGCAGCTGCGGCTGGGCTCGGCTTGTACTACTGGTGGTACCAATCGCTGGACAAGACGATGCCGGTCTTCGTGGTCTTGGTCTACCTGGTGTCGTGCATCGTCGGCAGTCTGCTCAGCGCCATGGTGCAGAACCGGCCGGTGGCATCGGCAACAGCCATCGCGCTGATGTCGGCACCGTACGCGTCGACCGCGGCGGCCGCGGTTCTGTATGGCGGATACGTGTTCGGTTGGATCAGCCGATAGTCGGACGACGATAGAGCGGTGAGGTACGAGCCGCGGTGAGGAGTTCGACGGTGTTGGTAGTCGGACGACGATAGAGCGGTGAGGGACGAGCCGCGGTGAGGAGTTCGACGGTGTTGGTAGTCGGACGACGATAAAGCGGTGAGGTTCGAGCCTCGGCCATTAGGGTAGGAAATCGTGACCCACTATGACGTCGTTGTTCTCGGAGCCGGCCCCGGCGGATACGTCGCAGCCATTCGCGCCGCTCAACTAGGACTCAAAACCGCCATCGTCGAGCCAAAGTATTGGGGCGGCGTATGCCTCAACGTCGGGTGTATCCCGTCGAAGGCCCTGCTGCGCAATGCCGAGCTCGCACATATCTTCGCCAAGGAAGCCAAGCAGTTCGGCATCAGCGGTGAGGTGAGTTTCGACTACGGCGCCGCATTCGATCGCAGCCGCAAAGTAGCCGACGGCCGCGTCACGGGAGTGCACTTCCTGATGAAGAAGAACAAGATCACCGAGATTCATGGCTATGGCGCGTTCACCGGCCCCAACAGCATCGAGGTCGACCTCAACGAGGGCGGAACCGAAACCGTCGAATTCGACCACGCGATCATCGCGACCGGCTCCAGTACCCGGCTGGTGCCCGGCACGTCGTTGTCGGAGAACGTCGTTACCTACGAGGATCAGATACTGGACCGTGAGCTGCCGGGATCGCTCATCATCGCCGGTGCCGGCGCGATCGGCATGGAGTTCGCCTACGTCCTGAAGAACTACGGCGTCGACGTCACCATCGTCGAGTTCCTGCCGCGCGCACTGCCCAACGAGGACGCCGAGGTCTCCAAGGAGATCGAGAAGCAGTACAAGAAGCTCGGCGTGAAGATCCTCACCGGCACCAAGGTCGAGTCGATCACCGACGGTGGGAACGGGGGTTCGGTCACCGTCACGATCAGCAAGGATGGCAAGTCCGAGGAACTCAAGGCCGACAGGGTGATGCAGGCCATCGGCTTCGCGCCCAACGTCGAGGGGTACGGCCTGGACAAGGCGGGCGTGCAGCTGACTGACCGCAAGGCGATCGGCATCGACGACTACATGCGCACCAATGTGGGTCACATCTACGCGATCGGCGATGTCACCGCCAAGCTGCAGTTGGCGCACGTGGCCGAGGCAATGGGTGTGGTGGCCGCCGAGACCATCGCCGGCGCCGAGACGCTCGCGCTCGGTGACTACCGAATGATGCCGCGCGCGACGTTCTGTCAGCCCCAGGTCGCCAGCTTCGGACTCACCGAGGAGCAGGCCCGCGAGGAGGGCTATGACGTCAAGGTCGCGAAGTTCCCGTTTACTGCCAATGCCAAGGCGCACGGGGTGGGCGACCCGAGTGGCTTCGTCAAGCTGATCGCGGACGCCAAGTACGGCGAACTGATCGGTGGGCACCTGATCGGGCACGACGTCTCCGAGTTGCTGCCAGAGCTCACGCTGGCCCAGAAGTGGGATCTGACCATCAACGAACTGGCCCGTAACGTGCACACGCATCCGACGATGTCGGAAGCGTTGCAAGAGTGCTTCCACGGGTTGGCCGGCCACATGATCAACTTCTAATTGAGAGCCATCTTGGTCGCCGGTATCGGCGGGTTGGTGGTCGGCCACATCCTGTGGCTGGTCGGCATCTCCGCTGCTATCGCGTCGACAGACAGATCCACCTGGGTGTTGGTCATCGCCGCGGTGTCGTTGGCCGTCGGTATCGCCGCCGGCATGGTGGGTTGGCGGCAGTGGAAACAGCAGACGCGCACGGGTGAAGCCTGGGCGGTCTTCCTGTGGGCACTGACGGTGTCACCGGTGCTGCTGTCGCTGACCGTGCTGGGTGTGACGTACCTGTAGCGGCTCGGTCAGTCCGGGAAGTCCAGCGGCACGCCCAGCGTGCTGATGGTCGCGGCGAGCCCGTCGTATTGAGCTGCGAGCAGACAGAATTCGATCAACTGCGGCTGGGTGAAATGCCCGGCGAGTGCCTGCCACGTCTGCGGCGACACCCCGCGGGTGACGACGAACTCGTCGGTGGCGGTGATCAGCACCCGCTCCCGGTCGGTGAGCCCTTCGGCGTCGGGCCCCTCGAATATCCTGGCCTGTACCTCGGCGTCCAGCCCACGGCTGCGGGCCAGCCTGCGATGCTGCTGCAGTTCGTACTCGCATTCGCGCAGATGGCCCACCCGCAGGATGACCGTCTCGGCGTCGCGTCTAGAGAGCTTGCCCGCGTAGAGAAGGTAGCCCGACAGCGGCAGCCACACCGGGAACAGCAGCCGGTGGCGGCCGAGCACGTTGAACAGGCTGAACCGTGGTGCCCGGATTCCCCGCGCGCCGAGATTGGCGATCACCCAGCCGATCGGCCCCAACTCGCGGAAGCCGCCGGGCTCGATTCGGGCGGGTGGGGCCGGCTCTTCGCGCGCGCGTTCGTCCCGCGTGCTCACGACAGCTTCACCAGGTACGGAGACACCGTCGAGCGGTGTTCGTCGATGTCCAAGGCACGGCCCAGCGCCGGGAACGCGCGCTGCGGGCAGTTGTCGCGCTCGCACACCCGGCAGCCGGCGCCGATGGGGGTTGTCGGGACATTCGGGGCGCCGACCAAATCGAGTCCTTCCGAGTAGACCAGCCGCTGCGCGTGGCGCAGTTCGCAGCCGAGGCCGATCGCGAACGTCTTACCCGGCTGACCATATCGCGACGCCCGCCGCTCCACGGTCCGCGCCACCCACATGTAGCTGCGCCCGTCGGGCATCTCGGCGAGTTGCACGAGGATCTTGCCAGGGTTGGCGAACGTCTCGTAGACGTTCCACAGCGGACATGTTCCGCCGCTCGAGGAGAAGTGAAAACCTGTGGCGGACTGGCGCTTCGACATGTTCCCGGCTCGGTCGACGCGGACAAACGAGAACGGGACGCCACGCATCGACGGCCGCTGAAGCGTCGACAGCCGGTGGCAGATGGTCTCGTAACTGGTCGAGTAGTACGCGGAGAGCCGCTCGACGTCGTAACGGAACTTCTCTGCTACTTCGTGGAATTGTCCGTACGGCAGCACCGTGGCGGCGGCGAAGTAGTTCGCCAGTCCCAAGCGCGCCAGGCGCTGGGACTCCGCGCTGGTGAAGTGGCCTTCGTCGACCCGCTTGTCGATCAGTTCGCCACACTCCAGGTAGGCCAGCTCGGCGGCCATTCTGAATGCCGTCTGGCCCGACGACAGGTGGGCGCTGATCTCGAGCGTTTTCGACCCTGGGTCGAACCGGTGCAGAACTCCCTGGTCGAGGTCGATACGACGAACAATTCTGACTCCGTGCACGATGCGTAGCCGGTCGGCGAGGTCTCCAACGAGGTCGCCCCGCTGGATCCGCATTCCAGCGGTGAGCCCCTCAGCTGCGGTATCGAGTTCATGCAGGTAGTTCTGGCGCTGGTAGAAGTAGTCGCGCACCTCTTCGTGCGGCATCGTGATGGATCCCGACCCTGGGCTGAAGCCGCTTCCTTCCGCGCCGGCACTGCCCGCGTTGAATCGATCCTCGGTGGCCGCTGCGAGCTGGGTGGTGGCCAGCTGGTAGCGGCGATGCAAGTTGACCATGGCGCGCGCCAGCGCCGGGTGCGCGCCGACCATGCCGGCGACCTCGGTCGGGTCGACGGTGACGTCGAGGTCGCGGTCCATGATCACCTCGCGCAGCTCGGCGATCAGCCGGGTGTCGTCCTGGGAGGCGAAGAACGTCGCGTCCACGCCGAACGCCTCGGTGATGCGTAGTAGCACCGCCACGGTCAGCGGCCGGACGTCGTGCTCGATCTGGTTGAGATAACTGGGAGAGATCTCCAGCATCTGTGCCAGTGCGGCCTGGCTGAATCCGCGTTCGCTGCGGAGCTGCCGCACGCGGGCGCCGACGAACGTTCTGGCCACGATAAACCAGTTTAGTCGGGACTAGCACAGTTGCGAAGGCGCCCTTCGCATCGTTGGCAATCGGCCGTCATCGGCAATCGGGGGAGGTGTGGCAATATCGGGGTCCGTGAGTACCGCCGGTCCGGCCAGGGGCCTCCAGGCAGGCCTGGGCAAGGCAATGATGCAGGTACCGGATCCGCACCCAGACGTGTTCGACATCCAGTGGCCGCTGCGGGTAGCCGACATCGACCGGGTGGGTCGGCTGAAGTTCGACGCAGCGGCCCGCCATATCCAGGATGTCGGCTCGGACCAGCTTCGCGAGATGGGCTTCGAGGAAACCCACCCCATGTGGATCGTGCGGCGCACGATGGTCGACCTGATCAGACCCATCGAGTTCAAGGACATGCTGCGGTTGCGGCGCTGGTGCTCGGGAACGTCCAACCGGTGGTGCGAGATGCGGGTTCGTATCGATGGACTGCGGAATGGCGGCCTGATGGAATCAGAGGCGTTCTGGATCAACATCAACCGGGAAACCCAGGGGCCGGCGCGTATCGCCGACGACTTCATCGAGGGTCTGCAGCGCACTACCGAGGTCGACCGGCTGAGGTGGAAGGCCTACCTGAAGGCCGGCAGCCGCGAAGACGCTGTGGACGTCCGGGCCTACCCGGTCCGCGTGAGCGACATCGACATTTTCGACCACGTGAACAACTCGGTCTACTGGAGCGTCGTCGAGGACTACCTGGCCGACCACCCCGACTTGTTGACTCGGCCGCTGCGCGTGACCATCGAGCACGATCTTCCGGTGGCGCTCGGCGACAACTTGGAAATCATCACCCACGTGCATCCGGCCGGATCGACCGACCGGTTCGGCCCGGACCTGGCCGACCGCACTGTTACAACGCTCACATATGCCGTCGGTGACGAGACCAAAGCCGTCGCCTCGCTCTTCGCCCTCTGAATCACGCCGGCTGAACAGTACAAGCGTACTGACCTGCGAATATTGGGTTACCAATGAGTAGCTACTGAGCCGCTGTAACCCTGGTCGTCTTCGCAATCTTTGCAATTTATCGCTGTTGGTTGGCGAAAGTTGGCAATGGAAACGGGTGGACCTGCGGTTATGTGGTGGTGCATCCTGCTAGGTAGCACGCCGGTGAAGGCGTCGGGAATGTTAACAACCGCGGGGGCTCAAGTGGCCCTCAGCGAAATGTAATAAGAAGGAGCAGTCAATGTCGACCGTTGGCACGCCGAAGTCACCCGAGCAGATCCAGCACGACTGGGACCACAACCCCCGCTGGAAGGGCGTCACCCGCACCTACACCCCCGCCGACGTCGTCGCCCTGCAGGGCCACGTCGTGGAGGAGAGCACGCTGGCCCGACGCGGTGCCGAGGTGCTCTGGGAGCAGTTGCACGACATGGACTACGTGAACTCCCTGGGCGCGCTGACCGGCAACCAGGCGGTGCAGCAGGTCCGTGCGGGTCTGAAGGCCATCTACCTGTCCGGCTGGCAGGTCGCCGGTGACGCGAACCTGAGTGGTCACACCTACCCCGACCAGAGCCTTTACCCGGCGAATTCGGTGCCGCAGGTGGTCCGCCGGATCAATAACGCGCTGCTGCGCGCCGACCAGATCGCCAAGGTCGAGGGCGACCGGTCGGTCGAGAACTGGCTGGCCCCGATCGTCGCTGATGGTGAGGCCGGCTTCGGTGGCGCACTCAACGTGTATGAGCTGCAGAAGGCCATGATCACCGCGGGTGTCGCCGGTTCGCACTGGGAGGACCAGCTCGCCTCGGAGAAGAAGTGCGGCCACCTCGGCGGCAAGGTGCTCATCCCCACTCAACAGCACATCCGCACGTTGACGTCCGCCCGGCTCGCTGCTGACGTGGCTGACGTCCCGACGGTCGTCATTGCCCGCACCGACGCCGAGGCAGCCACGCTGATCACCTCTGACGTCGACGAGCGAGACCAGCCGTTCATCACCGGCGAGCGCACCAAGGAGGGCTTCTACCGGGTGCGCAACGGCCTCGAGCCCTGCATAGCCCGCGCCAAGTCCTACGCGCCGTACTCGGACCTGATCTGGATGGAGACCGGCACCCCGGATCTGGAGTTGGCCAAGAAATTCGCCGAGGGCGTCAAGGGCGAGTTCCCCGACCAGATGCTGGCCTACAACTGCTCGCCATCGTTCAACTGGCGCCAGCACCTCGACGACGCGACCATCGCGAAGTTCCAGAACGAACTGGGCGCGATGGGCTTCAAGTTCCAGTTCATCACGCTGGCCGGTTTCCACGCCCTCAACTACTCGATGTTCGATCTGGCGCACGGATACGCCCGCAACCAGATGAGTGCTTACGTCGAGTTGCAGGAGCGCGAGTTCGCCGCCGAGGAGCGGGGCTACACAGCGACGAAGCACCAGCGAGAGGTCGGCGCCGGCTATTTCGATCGGATCGCCACCACGGTGGACCCGACTTCGTCGACGACCGCGCTGGCGGGCTCGACCGAAGAGGGCCAGTTCCACTGAGCAGCTTGCACTAGGCAGCTTCCGTCGAGCAGACGCGAACTCGCACACAACGCCCCCCGCGCGTGCGAGTTTGCGTCTGCTCGCGGTTAATGTGGGGCACCGTGACAGACATTGAACGGGCAGATATTGAGCGAGTAGGAATCGTCGGCGCCGGGCAGATGGGCGCAGGCATCGCAGAGGTGTGTGCCAAGGCCGGCGCGCAAGTCCTGGTCTACGAGCCCACCGAGGAACTCACCGCCGCGGGCGAAGCCCGGATCACCACGTCGCTGGACCGCGCAGCCGCCAAGGGCAAGCTTTCCGCCACCGACCGGGATGCCGCGCTGGCCAACCTGGGATTCACCACCAGCCTGGCCGATCTGGCTGATCGCCAACTGGTCATCGAGGCGATCATCGAAGACGAGGGCGTCAAAGCGAAGTTGTTCGCAGAACTCGACTCGGTGATCACCGACCCGGACGCAGTGCTGGCGTCGAACACCTCGAGCATCCCGATCATGAAGATCGCGGCGGCCACCCAGAATCCGGGCCGCGTGCTGGGGCTGCACTTCTTCAACCCGGTGCCGATATTGCCGCTGGTCGAGTTGGTCAGCACACTCGTCACCACCGACGAGGCCGCGGCGCGCACCGGGAAGTTCGCGAGCGAGAAGCTCGGCAAGCAGGTGGTGCGATGCACCGACCGGTCCGGGTTCGTCGTCAACGCGCTGCTGGTGCCCTACCTGCTCTCGGCGATCCGAATGGCCGAGGCAGGCGTCGCCACGGTCGAGGACATCGACACAGCCGTCGTTGCGGGGCTGTCCCATCCGATGGGGCCCCTGCGGCTATCGGACCTGATCGGCCTCGACACGCTGAAATTGATCGCGGATAAGATGTTCGACGAGTTCAAGGAACCGCTGTACGGCCCCCCGGCTCTGCTTCAGCGCATGGTCGAGGCAGGACAGCTCGGCAAGAAGTCCGGCAAGGGCTTCTACACCTACTGATACACCTGCTGACGGATACACCTACCGGCCGATCAGCCCAGACCGATCAGCCCAGTCCCATCAGCCCAGGCCAGGGTGTCACTTTGGAATTGCCCGGGCTGTTGGTTAATCTTTCATCACCACTAAGTGTGACTTGCCGGTTCAGCTCGCGGTCTGGTGCGCAGGCGTTAACGCCCACGTCGCGCCCGGACGCCGACTCTGACCGGTGGATAAAACTGGCAAGGGGTTGTTGTATGTCGGGTGCCACGCCGGAACTCTCGCCCTACTACGAGGAATCGCAGTCGATCTACGACGTCTCCAACGAATTCTTCGCGCTGTTCCTCGGGCCGACCATGGGCTACACGTGTTCGTACTTCGAACGTGAGGACATGACGCTCGATGAGGCGCAGATCGCGAAGTTCGACCTCGCTCTCGGCAAGCTGAATCTCGAGCCGGGCATGACGCTGCTCGACGTCGGCTGCGGTTGGGGTGGCGCGCTGCGCCGCGCGATCGAGAAGTACGACGTCAACGTCATCGGTATCACTCTGAGCCGCTACCAGTTCGAGTACAGCAAAGCGATGCTTGCCGAGCTGCCGACCAGCCGTTCCGCGGAGGTGCGTCTGCAGGGCTGGGAGGAGTTCGACGAGCCGGTCGACAGGATCGTGTCGATCGGTGCGTTCGAGGCCTTCAAGGCCGAGCGCTACCCGCTGTTCTTCGAGCGTGCCTACAGCATTCTGCCTGCCGATGGCCGCATGCTCCTGCACACGATTCTGGCCCACACGCAGAAGTTCTTCCGTGACAACGGCATCAAGCTCACCATCAGCGATCTGAAGTTCATGCGGTTCATCGGCACCGAGATCTTCCCCGGTGGGCAGCTGCCCGCTGTGGAAGACATCGAGAAGCTCGCCGCCGGCGCCGGATTCACTCTGGAGCGCACGCACCTTCTCCAGCCGCACTACGCCCGCACGCTCGACATATGGGCAGCCAACCTGGAAGCCAACAAAGCGGCGGCGATCGAGATGACCTCAACCGAGGTGTACGACCGCTACATGCACTATCTGACGGGTTGCGCGGACTTCTTCCGTCGCGGCATCACCAACGTCGGTCAATTCACGCTGGTCAAGGGTTAGGAAGCGGCCAACCGCTTCTCTTCGGCCGCCACGTCGAAATCCGCCGGTGGCCAGGACATGTTGAGCCGCTTCATGGCCTCGATGAGCAGTTCGGTGACGGCAAGCCGGCTGTACCACTTCCGGTCACACGGCACGATGTGCCAGGGCGCGTAGTCGGTGGACGTCCGATCCAGCATCGCCTGATAGGCCTGCTTGTACTGCGGCCATTTCAAGCGTTCGTCGATGTCGCCGGGGTTGTACTTCCAGTACTTGTCCGGGCGCTCGAGTCGCTCGGCCAATCGTTTTTTCTGCTCGTCGAGCGACACGAACATCGCGACCTTCACCAGCGTCGTGCCGCCGTCGACAAGGTCGCGTTCAAAGGCGTTGATCTCGTCGTAGCGGGGTTCCCACACCTCCGGTGGCACCAGGTTGTGCACCCGCACGATCAGCACGTCCTCGTAGTGGGAACGGTCGAAGACACCGATGTGTCCAGCGGTGGGCAGTGCCTTGCGGATTCGCCACAGATAGTGATGGCTCAGTTCCTCGGCTGTCGGCTTACCGAAGCTCGTGTAATCGATGCCCTGTGGATTGGCTCCCCCCACAACATGCTTGACGATGCCACCTTTGCCCGCGGTGTCCATGCCCTGCAGCACGAGCAGCACCGACCGGGTGTCGCCGGAGCGGCTGTTGGCGTAGAGCATCTCCTGAAGTTCGGCGAAGCGCACGTTGCGCTCCTCCTGCAGAGTGGGCGCGTCAGCCTTCTTTCCGCGAAACCCGGGAGTCGATCGGGCGTCGATGTCGCTGACCCTGTCCCCGGGTCGGAACATCAACTCGACGCGCGGTTCGTGTGACCACAACGACGGCAAGTCCGAAAGCTCGCTCATGCTCCTAGTCAAGCAGCCGAGGCGGAAGCTCCGGCGACGGATGGGACATCTGCCGAAACTTCTCCAGGGAGCCGCCCACTTCGACGATCCCGCACAACGCGCTCCAGGACAACATCGTGAGGTAGTCGATCAGCTCGTCGGAGGTCATCTGCGGATTCGACATCCACGAGTGCGTAGCGAGTTGCACGCCGCCGACGGTCTGGAACGCCCACGGGCCGATGCCGCCGGTGTCCATCCCTTCGTCGATCATCCGTCGGCGGAACATCACCGCCAGCATCCTGGCGATGATCTGCTCGGAATCGGCGACGGCCTTACTCCTGCTGGCTGCGTTGTTGGCCATGACGAACCGGTAGGGCTCGGGCTCGCTGGCGACGGTGTGGACGTATACCCGGATGATCTCGCGGGTGAGGTTGTAGCCGTCCAGGTTCGACGACAGTGCCGCGGCCATGTTGGGGATCAGGGTGGTTTGGGCAAAGCGCATCATCACCGCGGTGGTGAGGTCGTTCTTGTCGACGAAGTACCGGTAGAGCACCGTCTTGGACACCCCGATCTCCGAGGCGATCTCGTCCATGCTGACGTTGCTGCCGAGGGTGCGGATAGCTTCGAGGGTTCCGTCGACCAGCTCGTTTCGTCGCTCGACCTTGTGCCGATGCCAGCGTCGTTTACGCCCATCGGTCTTGACCGCCCCCGGCGGGGAGTGTTGTGCCACGTTCGCGGTAATCCATTCCCTAGTCCGTATCGATGATACGGCGACAGGGTGCGGGTGCAGGCTTTAGGTGCAGGCTGCTGACAACTTCGCAACCGGTGGATGCCGGAATAGCAGATGATGGGGGCGTGGCACATCGATTGAATGTCGCCGGCTGGCCGGCTCGGGGTCCGGATGTCGCCGGCGGGTCGGCTCGGGGTCCGGCACCCGGCAAGCGTCCCAGCTTCGCCGAAACGCTGGTTGGCGCCGACTCAGCCGCCGACGGCGAACGCAGACGCAGCCTGCGAAGGATGAAGATAGTCGCGTTGAGCTTCCTGCTCGGCGCCACGGTCATCTTCCTGGTCTGCAGCTGGGCGCAATCCCACGGCGCCGCGCCCTGGGTCGGCTACCTCCGGGCAGCCGCAGAAGCCGGAATGATCGGGGCGCTTGCTGACTGGTTCGCGGTCACCGCGCTGTTCAAGCATCCAATGGGTATCCCTATCCCGCATACGGCGATCATCAAGCGCAAGAAGGATCAGCTCGGTGAGGGCCTGGGCGACTTCGTCCGGGAGAACTTCATGTCGCCCGAAGTGGTGGCGACCAAACTGGGTGATGCTCAGGTAGCCGGCCGGATCGGTAAGTGGCTGTCGGAGCCCGCGCACGCCGAGCGGGTCGCGGCGGAGGCGTCGACAGTGCTGCGGGTGCTCGTCGAGATGCTCCGTGACGAGGATGTCCAGCAGGTGCTCGACCGGATGATCGTCAAGCGCATTGCCCAGCCTCAGTGGGGCCCGCCGATCGGTCGGGTGCTGGCTTCCCTGCTGGAGGCCGGGCGGCAGGAAGCGCTGATCCAACTGCTCGCTGACCGCGCCTTCGAGTGGTCACTGAACGCCGGAGAGGTCATCGAGCGGGTGATTGAGCGCGACTCGCCTTCGTGGTCGCCTCGTTGGGTCGACGGCCTGATCGGCGATCGGATCCACCGCGAACTGATGGACTTCACTGACAAGGTCCGTCGCAATCCCGACCATGAACTGCGCCGTTCGGCTACCAAGTTCTTGTTCGAGTTCGCCGCCGACCTCCAGAACGACGAGGCAACGATCCAACGCGCGGAGAACGTGAAGGATCAGATCATGGCCCGTGACGAGGTGGCCAACGCGGCCGAGACTGCCTGGACGACGGCCAAGCGCATCTTGATGGAGTCCGTCGACGATCCGAACTCCACCCTGCGGGCCCGCATCGCCGACTCGGCGGTGCACATCGGGGAGTCCCTGCGCGACGATTCGGAGCTGCGCGACAAGGTCGACAACTGGATCGTGCGGGCCGCGCAACACCTGGTGAGTGAGTATGGGACGGAGATCACAGCCATCATCACCGAGACCATCGAGCGCTGGGATGCCGACGAGGCGAGCCGGCGAATCGAACTTCACGTGGGCCGTGACCTGCAGTTTATCCGCATCAACGGCACCGTGGTCGGGGCACTGGCCGGCCTGGTCATCTATTCGGTGGCGCAGCTACTGTTCTGACCTGCGCTAACAAGTGCTTGCAAAAGTTAGCACCCCGCCGTACGGTTGTTTTTGTCGCTGCGGCTTGCACTGAGCCGATGCCAAATGCGACGGAAGGGGGCACCCATGCCGCAGGATGAAAAGCTTGCTGCTGTCGTGTCCAGTGCGGCACAGGACATCGGTGGTTTCATCCGGAGCCAGCGTGAAGCTGCGCAGGTCTCGGTGCGGCAACTGGCCGAGAAGGCCGGTGTGAGCAATCCCTACCTCAGCCAGATCGAGCGGGGATTGCGGAAACCCTCCGCCGATGTGCTCAACCAGATCGCCAAAGCGCTGCGGGTCTCCGCCGAGGTGCTTTACATCCGGGCGGGCATTCTCGAACCCTCGACGACCAGCGAGGTTCGCGACGCAGTGATCGTCGACGCGGCGATCAACGAGCGGCAGAAGCAGGTGTTGCTCGACATTTATACGTCGTTCTGTCAACAGAACGAGGCAGCCCTTATCGAAGCTGCGGAGGCAGCCGGGGCAGCGGAGAACAACGTTAGCCAAGCAGATGAGGAGCCGACGACTGACCAAACACCCGGCGGCCTCCACAGCCGTCTGCAACTGACGCAATCAACACAGACCAACCCCCAACGGTGAAACGAGAGGAAATAATCATGGCTGACAAGAACCAGCTCGAAGTTGAGGACCTGAAGGCTCCGCTGCTCGCCGCCGTCGGCGCTGCGGACCTGGCCCTGGAGCGTGTCAACGAGATCGTCGCGACGCTGCGTGATCGTGCCGGCGAAGCCCGCACCGATGCCGAGGCCCGTGTCGAGAAGAGGCGTGCGCGCATCAACAAGTTGCAGGAAGAACTGCCCAACCAGTTCGGCGATATCCGCGATCGGCTGACCTCCGACGAGGTGCGCAAGCTTGCCGAGAACTACGCCGAGACCGCGCAGTCGACCTACAACAAGCTGATCGAGCGTGGCGAGGCCGCGCTGGAGCGCCTGCGTAGCCAGCCGGCGGTGGAAGACGCGGCCAACCGCGTCGAGGGCTACACCGACCAGGCCGTCGAGCTGACCCAGGAAGCCCTGGGCAGTGTTGCGACACAGACCCGCGCGGTCGGTGAACGCGCCGCCAAGCTGGTCGGCGTCGAGTTGCCCAAGAAGGCCGAGTCGGCTGCTGCGCCGGTGAAGAAGGCCGCCAAGAAGGCTCCGGCCAAGGCCGCGGCCAAGAAGGCCCCGGCTAAGAAGGCTGCGGCCAAGAAGGCCCCGGCTAAGAAGGCCCCGGCCAAGAAGGTCACCCAGAAGTAGTCATCAGCCCCAGGTGCGCCGCTGAAGGCGCGCCTGGGGTGATGCAAGTCGACCAGGGGACGTAACCCGCCTAGGCTGTCGAGCGTGGAGCTCCAAAGCTTGGTGAGTTACGTCCTCGTCGCTTTACAGCTCGCTGTCCTGGTGACAGCGATCTACTCGTTCGTGCACGCGGCGATCCAGCGACCTGATGCGTACACCGCGACCGGAAAGCTGACCAAGCCGGTCTGGCTGGTGATCCTGGGCGTCAGCGCGTTGTTGGCGCTCGCGCTCGGCATCATCGGGGTGGCCATCGCCGCGGTTGCCTCCGGTGTGTACCTCGTCGACGTTCGGCCCAAGATCCTCGAAATTCAAGGGAAGTCGCACTAGTGCGGCGGATTCTCGTCACCGCGATGGCGGTCTTTGCGCTGCCCATCGTGTCGGCACCCATGGTGTCGGCACCCAACGCTGCGGCCGCCCCGGTCGTCGCGCCGCCGCCTTATGTCGACCATGTCACGTGGGCCAAGTGGGGCGACCTGTCCAGTCTGCGGGTGTACCCGACCGGATCGGCTCGGGACCTGTCAGGCAGGCCGGGTACCAGCGCCCAGGCCGCCGAAGCGTGGGCCGAGGTGTTGACGCTCGACGAGCAGGCCGCGATGCCCGGTATGAGAGAACAGTTCATCTGTCACTGGCGGTTCGCCGAGTTGTTCGAGCCCGGAAAGACCAGTTGGAACCTCGAACCGTGGCGGCCCGAAGTCTCTGATGAGGACATGGTGGCCGCCGGCTGCAACCCGGGCGGCACCGAAGAGCCCTTCTGATGGGTTCGTACACCCGCGCCCAGGTGGCGGCGGTCGTCGATCACACGCTGCTCAAACCGGAGGCTACCGAGGCCGATATCGTCGGTTTGCTCGCTGAAGCCGCTGAACTCGGGGTCTTCGCAGTGTGCGTTTCGCCGCCGATGGTCTCGGCGGCCGGATCGCTGGCCGACGGTCCTGTCATCGCCTCGGTCGTGGGATTCCCCTCGGGTAAGCACCTGTCTTCGGTCAAAGCCGACGAGGCCCGATTGGCGGTTGCCGCAGGTGCGGTGGAGATCGACATGGTGATCGATGTCGGTACCGCCATCTCGGGCGTGCTCGACCTGGTGCGGGCCGACATCGTCGCGGTGCGCGATGCGGTTCCCGACGCGGTGCTCAAAGTCATCGTGGAGTCGGCTGCCCTGCTGGAGTTGCGGGGTGAGCCGCTGCTTGTCGACATCTGTCGGGTCGTCGAGGATGCGGGAGCTGATTTCGTCAAGACCTCGACCGGGTTTCATCCCAGCGGGGGAGCATCAACCCGTGCCGTCGAACTGATGGCCGGCGCCGTCGGGGGCCGGCTCGGCATCAAAGCCAGCGGTGGGATTCGCACGGCTGCAGAGGCTACGAGCATGCTCGATGCGGGTGCGACACGACTCGGGTTGTCCGGCACCCGCGCGGTGCTCGACGGGCTGGGCTGAACCTCCAGGCCGACAGCTACCGCCCGACCATCACAGGCCGACAGCTACCGCCCGACCATCACAGTCCGACCATCACAGTCCGACCATCACAGTCCGACGAAGCAGGGATCTTCCGTCTGCTTCGGAATCGACGCGTTGCTCGCCGAGAACTGGCTGACCACCCCGGTGTCGGTGACCTGAATGGAGTCGGCGCGGATGTCCATCGGATAGTCCTGGGTCAGCTGCGAGGTGAACGCGTCCAACGCCGGCTGCACAATCTCGCGCGGCAAGGTGAAGCCGAGCCCGGTCACGTTCTGCACCTGAAGCGAGATGCCGCCGTCGACAACAGTGGGTCGCGCGGTGATACTGCCCAGCGCCCCCTCGAGCTCGATCGTTCCGGCGGTCGGGTCGGTCCTCACGCCGGTGACGAAGCTGCCGATCAGGGGGATCGCCCCCTGGATTGTCTGCTTGATGCCCTCGGCGGACCAGGTGATGTTGGCCACCATCGAGCCGATCGAACCACTCGATGTGGGGGAGTCCGCCATGCGGACATCGTTGATGTCCAGCTTGAGTTTCATCCCCCGGGCCTCGCGCACCTGGTTGCCGGCAGTCTCGATGTGGATGCGGGTGTAGCTACCCGACACGTGTTGGAGCAGAAAAGGCGGCAAAACCCCGAACGAGGCCTTGGCGTCGTCCTCTACCACGCACGAGACGACTTTGGCGACCACCGAGTCAGCACGGTTGCGGGCGTACAGTTCACCGCCGAGCAGACCGGCGAACACCAGCGCCAGCACGATCACCACGACCAGGACGATGGACAGCGGGTCGCTGAAGATCTTCTTGAATTTCGCGCGCAACGACGAGTCCTCCTCCGGGTGAGCGGGAGCCTGGGCCGGATTGGGCGGAGACTGTGGCTGCGGTGGGCTGGGCTGCTGCTGCGGCTGGCGGTCCCAGGGATCGGTCACCTCAGCGATTGTGCCCTACCGAGGTGATTGAACTCTGAGCGGTTGCTCATTACCGCGACCGTCTTGCGAGCCTGGCGGGCCGCTTCGAGGTCGACGTCGCAGACCAATAACTCCGGTTCGGCGCCCGCCGAAGCCAGTACCTCGCCCAGCGCGGAGGCCACGACGCTGCCGCCCACACCGGTAGGCCCCACTTTGGCTATCTCGTCACCGGGATAAGCCTGGTCGACCGCGGCGACCACACCTGCGGTGTCGATCGCGCGGGCGCGTGCCAGCAGCGTCCACTGATCGAGCTTGCCCGGCCCGGTGCCCCAGGAGGCGTGCGCGGTGATGAGCTCGGCGCCGCGGGCGGCCAGCTCGACGTAGAGCTCGGGGAAGCGGATGTCGTAGCACAGGGTCAGGCCGACAGAAACAGGTCCCGAGGTGCCGTCGACCTGGATGACGACCGGTTCACGGCCGGGTGCCACCGTCTTGGACTCGGCGAAGTCGAACGCGTCGTAGAGGTAGATTTTGTCGTAGCGGGCTTCCACCCCGGGACCCGTCGCGAGCAGGGTGTTGGTGACTCGGCCGTCGCCTGCCGGGACGAACATGCCCGCGACGACGACGACGCCCGCGCGGTGCGCCAGCGCGCGCACGGCAGAGGCCCACGGCCCGTCCATGGGTTCGGCGACGGGAGCGAGCGGAACCCCGAAGCGGCACATGGTCGCCTCGGGGAACAGCACGAGCGACGCGCCCGCCTCAACGGCCCGCAAGGTGAATTGCTCGACCTGGCCGAGATTGGCGGTTGGGTCGGTGCCGCTGCGGATCTGAGCCAGGGCCACACGCAAGTCGGAGCGCATTCGTCCCTCCTACGCCAGGGTGCTGCTGTTTGGCAAGCCCGCGACCGGCGTGGGTGTGTGGACCTTCCCTGTTCCCCGGAGACTCACTGACTGACCGGGGCCGCTTCGCGAACCAGCGTATGCAGCCGCCAACGACCCGGAACGCCTTTGAGTTGGTATTCGCCGGCATCGGTGAATGTGCGGCGCGATCCGGTGACGATCTCGCGCACCGTGGAGGAGACCAGCACCTGCCCGGGCCCGGCGCGGGACGCGACGCGCGCTGCGATGTGCACGGCCATCCCGGCGATGTCGCTTCCACGCACCTCGACCTCGCCTGCGTGCATACCCACCCGCACCTCCACGCCTATCTCGCGGACCGCGTCGACGATCGCCTCTGCGCACTCGATGGCGACGCTCGGACTGCTGAACGTCACCACGAACCCGTCACCGGCGGTGTTCACTTCTCGGCCCCGGAACCGTGCGAGCTCCCGGCGGACGATCCTGTCGTGCTGGTCGAGCAGATGGCGCCAATGATCATCGCCGAGGGCCGCAGCGCGCTCGGTCGAGCCCACGATGTCGGTGAAGACGATCGCGGTCAGCACCCGTTCGGTGTCGAATCCGCCGCGAGCGCCGGTGATGAACTCCTCGATCTCATCCAGCATCGCCGCGGTGTCCCCGACCCAGTACAACGCGTCGGTTCCGGCCAACTCCACGTAGCGTGCCCCCGCAATGTGCTCGGCCAGATAGCGGCCGTGGTCCACCGGTACGAACTCCGAGTTCGCACGGCTGATGAGCAGCGTCGGAGCGGTGATCTGCGCCAGGGTGTCGCGCACATCGACCTCGGCCAGGATTTTGTGGAGCACTCGCGCCATTCTCGGAGATGCCGCCCGGTTGCCGGCCATATCCCACCACTTACGGAACCCGGTGTCGCCGGCCACCGATGGCGCGACCACCTTCAAGGCATCAAAGCCCTTCTCGACGGCGTCGGGGTCCAGTCCCACCGTTGAGAACCGATGGGTGGTTCGTTCCCGGGCGCCCGCCTGGTAATCCGGCGCCCACATCGTGCGGGCCGCGCCGTTGATGATGACCAGACCGCGCACCCGTTCGGGGTGCTCGGCCGCCAGGACAAACGCGCTCGCTGCGAAGTACGACGAAGCCAGGACCGTTGCCTGCTCGGAACCGACTGCGTCGAGAACCGACAGCGCGTCCTGGGCCCAGTGTTGGGGTCCGATAGCGTCCAAAGGGGCAGGTGAGGAGGAACCTTCTCCGCGCTGATCGAATCTGATCAGGCGGCTGAACGAGGCAAGGCGCCGATGGAAGCGGAACATTGCCGGGTCGTCATCGACCGAGTCGACGGGTATGGGCGGACCCGAAAACACCAACAGGTCAGCCGGGCCATCTCCGATGACCTGGTAGGCGATGTCGGTGTCGCCGCAACTGGCGAACCGTGTTCGCGGGGCTTGCACGCCACAGAATCTACGTCAGTACGCCTCGACGTGGCCGCTGCTACGGACCCCAGGCCGGCCGGTTGAGCGAGGCGGGCTTTTTGCCGAGCTTGCCGGTACGCACCTGCGCGGCCAGGCTGTCCAGGATTACGCGCGAACTCAGCAAGGCGGTCTGCTCGGCCCAGTCGTAGGGCGGCGAGCACTCGACGACCTCGATGCCGGCCAGCCCCGGCTCGGAGACCATCTTCACCAGGTTCAGCGCCTCGCGCGGCAGTAGGCCGCCCGGTTCGGGCCAGCCTGTCCCAGGCACGAAGCCGGCGTCGATGACGTCGATGTCGAACGACAGGTACACCGCCTTGGCGCCCTTCCAGGCGATCTCGAGGGCGGTCTCGGCGATCTTTTCTATGCCTACTCTTTCCACGTCTCCGACGGTGATCACCGTCGACTTGCGGTCGCGCCCCACCTTCACGCCCTCCCGAGGGCTCTGCCACCCGCCGATACCGATCTGGACCAGGTTGGTAGCAGGCGCGTTCTTGATGTTGGTCGCATGGAACCAGGGGGTGGTGTGCATTCGCTCGTCGAGGTCGGTTTCCTGGGTGTCGACGTGGCGATCGAAGTGGATGATGCCGATGTTGCCGTCCAGGTAGGGCGCCATGCCCCGGATGGTCGGAAAGCCGATCGAGTGGTCCCCGCCCAGCACGATCGGCATGACGCCCTTCTGCACGACGTGCGCCATCGCCTGGCTGATTTGATCGAAGGACTTCTCCAGATTGCCCGGAATGGTGAACACGTCACCGATGTCGACCATGTTGAGCTGTTCGCGAAGGTCGACGCCGGATTCGTAGTTGTAGGTGCCGAACAGGTTCGTCGAACGCCGGATCCCCTGCGGACCGAACCGGGTGCCGGGCCGGTAGGTGGCGCCCGCGTCCAGAGGCACCCCGAAGATGGCCACCTCGGCGTCGTCGACCTCGTTGACGTCCTCGATGAACGGGCACTTCAGGAACGTGCCGCGCTCGCCGGCGAAGTGCGGCTTCTCGCCGCGGACGAACGTCGAGATGGTCCGGTCGTTGATCGACGGGGCGGCTTCCAGGCCAAAGCTCAGACCGCGTTCGATTTCCTCGTGCAGTCGGCGGTCCGAGAGTCTCGCCTCGGCCTGCTGGGCCCAGGCGCCCTGGGCGTTGGGAAGGGCGAGATCGGGGCGGTCGTTCTTTCCGGCATCTCCGGCGGAGTCGGGCATGACGTGCTCCTCGCGCGCCGTCTTGGGCTGACCGGCGTCCGCCCGGCGCTTGGGCACCTCGTCCGGGGAGCTGTTCGCACGGCTCCTGCCGACCATTGTTGGCAGAGGTGTGAAGCCGTGTCCATCGCTGAGAGGAAACACGGCGTTAACGGCCCGCGCTACCCGACGTAACCGAGTGGGTCTTTCCTAGCTGGGACTCACATTGGCATGTGGGGCGCGTCTAGGGTTCCGCCGACCCCGGTTACCGGGTTCGGGCCTGGTCCGAGAGACGCAGGCGACCCGACGGCGATGCCGGGTCGTTCCACGGCGGGACAAAAGCCCGGGAGACTCCGGCGTTCTTTCAGGAGGCTCCATCATGATTCTTCTCGGTGTCGGCGTCAGCATCGCTGTCGTCACCCTCGTTGGTTTCATCGTCGCGCGCAAAGTCGGCGGGGACAGTTCGAACTTCCTGGTGGCCGGACGCATGTTGCCGCTGTGGCTCGTCGGCGCGGCGCTGATGGGCCAGGCGGTCGATACCAACGCGACTCTCGGCAACACCGATTTGGCGTCGCAGTTCGGTTTCTGGGCCGGCGCCTCCCTGCCGCTGGGCCTGGCCTTGTGTCTGCTGCTCACCGGACTGTTCTTCGCCAAGCCGATGAACCGGATGGGGTTGACCACCCTGCCGGATTACTTCCGGCTGCGTTTCGGTCAATCGGTGGAGAAGGCGGCTTCGGCGCTGCTGATCCTCGCGTTCTGCATCCTGGTCGCAGGCAACCTGGTGGCTGGCGGCTATCTGTTCAACTACTTCATGGGGATTCCCTACTGGGTCGGCGTTGTCGCGATCGCTGTCATCGTGGTGGCCTACACCGGTGCCGGCGGCATGATCGCCGACGCCTACACCGCGATCGTCCAGATGAGCTTGATTCTGGTCGGTTCCATCGCCACGCTCATCTGGGTGACCGTGGCCTATGGGCTCACGATCCCCGAGGGCATGGACCCTTTCGACATGGGTCAGCTCACCGACCCCGCTCAAGGTGCCACCATCAACTGGGCGACGTTGATCGCGTTGGGCATCGGTGACATCGTTGCGATCGACTTCATGCAGCGGATTTTCGCTGCCAAGAGTCCCGAGATCGCCCGACGCGCCTGCTTTGTGGGCGCGGCGGGTGCTGCGACGATCGGAATCCCGTTCGCGCTCATCGCGCTCGCTTCGACCGCCATTCTCCCCGAAGGCACCGAAGGCCCCGTGCTGTTCGTGCTGCTGGATCAGTACGCTCCGCTGCTCCTCACGATCATCGTGCTGGCCGGCATCGTCGGTGCGTCGATGAGCACCGCCAACGGCGCCATCCTGGCTACCGCGGCGGTTGCGGTGCGCAATATCGGCGGTGTGCGGCGGGTGCACGTCGCCGGGAAGTCCGATCCGCTGCTGCGGGCCACCCGGCTGATGATGCTGCCGATGACGATCATCTCGATTCTGTTCGCGTTGTACGTCAAGCAGACCGGCATCTTGCTCACCCTTGCCTTCGACCTGCTGCTGGCGTGTCTGATCGTGCCGTTCGTCCTCGGGCTGGTGTGGCGCAGGGGCACTATCGCCGCCGCGATGGCTGCCATCGCGGTGGGTCTGACGGTGCGACTCGTGCTCTTTGTGATGACGCCCACGATCTTTGGCGTCGACAACACCATCCTCTACATCGACAACGGGGTCTTCGACGGCACGTTCGACGGCTGGCCGACCTTCATCGCGTTCGCCGCGTCGCTGGTCACCTACCTGTTGGTTGCTCTCGTGACACCCGCGGCCCGCCTGCGTGGCCTCGACATTCAGGTGGCAGAGGATCTGGACGATGCGCTCGACGACGCCGACCGGTTCGAGCGGGACGACGAACTCGTCCGGTCATAGCGGCGCGGATCCACTCATCGAGAAACTCAGTGCGCCGTGGGACACCGTGATCAACGGGCGCTTGGGGAGACCGAGACTGCGTAGTTCGTCGGCTGCCGGGTGATTGGTGCCGACTATCAGGGAGGCGCCGCGGCGGTGGTAGCCAACCTTGCGGTAGTTCTGGGTCAGCCTCCCGACATGGGCAGCCCCGTTCAACATGGAATAGACCGGCGGGGTGATCTCCCGGGCCGTTCGGGTGCCTGCGGTGGGCACCGTGAACCGCAGCACCTCGCGCCCGTTGTCCAACCACTTCATGGTGGCCGCACCGGGGCGCTGGTCGTACACCAGGTCCTCCACTGTCTTGGGGAATCCCCAGATCTGCAGTCCGGCATCACGGGAGAGAGTCGTGGTGACGGCCAACCGCCAGGCGGAGGAACCGATATTTCCGCTGATCAGATCGCGCAGGGTGGAGGCGTAGGGAACCCGCAGGGCCGGACCGTCGTGCCGGCGAACAAACGCCGTGAACGCTATCTCCTCGTAGGCGCCACAGTCACTGTCGGTATAGCGGACGCAATTGAGCCCCATCATCGTTCGCCCGGGCGCGATCTCCGCGGGCAGAAACGGGGTTCCCACCAGGCGCGGCCGTATTCGGGCCGTCGGTACGACGAAGACTCCCACCATCGAGGAACCGGCCCGGAACTGTGCCGGCAGAGTGAGCCGATGTCCCTCGATGGTGAACGAGCCTGATCGGTCGGCACCTGCGTTCACGCGCCCACCTCTCTGGCGACAGCTTCGCCGCCCCCGCCGCCCTCGCCGATCGCTCGCAGCGTCTGCGCGGAGGCCGGGGCGATCAGCGAGCCGTGCAGCATGTCCACCAGGTTCGCGGAGAACACCTCGATTCCGCTGAGGGGGCGCCTGCGCACATCGACCAGTTGCTGTCGGGCCCGCGCGCCGACGCTGGCGATCACCTGCCCGATCCCGACAAGCGCACGTTCGGCCGACAATTCGGCCGGCAGCGGGATCTGGGTGAGCATCAGCTCGATCAGGCGGGGAATGAGCGGGTCCCGGAATCGCGCCGGCAAGTCTTCGGGTTGTTCTCGCGCGTCCTCCAGGGTTGATTGCGCCACCGCGAGGTAGGCCCACTGACTGGGGCCGTCGGCCAGGAAGCTGGCGTAGGGCTCGACCACGACCCGGCTGAGCTGGAACAGGTCGGTGGTAGCCCGGTTCACCGTGAGTTCCTCGAAAGCCAGCGCTCTCCGGACCCGGAGGACCTCTCCGTGTTCGGCGAGAATCGCGTCGATCAGGCCGCGGCGGGATCCGAAGTGGTACTTGATCGCCGACTTGTTGCCGACCTTCGCTGCGGCGATGATCTCTCGATCAGATGGCCCGGTGAGGCCTCCGACGGCGATCAGCCGCTCAGCGACGCGCAGCAACGTCGCCTGTGTGGAGGCAGACGAATGAGTCATATGCATTAGCATATCGTTGCTTAATCGGTCTTTTATGCTTTCCGAGACGGAAAAATCAGGCAGATGCCTTAGAGTGGCTGCCATCGCCGACGGGAGATCTTCCATGCAGACCACCGAGCGCTTCGACATCAGCGACCTGAATCTGGACCTGGCCGAGCGCAACAGCCGTCACGCGGCACTGCGAGCTGCGCAGGGTCTGGTCCATGATGAGCACAACGGTCTCTACTACGTGGCCAGACATGCCGACATCAACGCCGTGGCCCACAACACGGACGTTTTTTCCTCAGCCGGCGGTGTCACCTACTTCGACTCCGTGCCGCTGTCTTTTGTCACCATGGACGACCCCGAACACGCCCGGCTGCGGCGCACGGTGTCTCGTCAGTTCACCGCGCGTTACGTGGCCGGACTGCGCGGGAGAACCAGGATGTACGTCGACCGCGCGCTGGACGCGATCCGGCCGGGGGAGCCCGTCGACGTGGTCGACGCCCTGACCGCACCGATACCGCTCCAAATCATCTCGGAGATGCTCGGCCTGCCGGCCTCCGATCTCGAGATGATCCGCGGTTGGACTGACGCGATGATGGACGCCGGCGGGCGTCTCGATGAGCCCGGGGTCCTGGAGTCCGCTACCGGGAGTTTCCTGTCCTGGGGCGAGTATGTCGACGGCCAGGTGGCAGCGCGGATTGCCAACCCGGGCAGCGATCTACTGTCCGCGCTGGCCAACTCCGGCGACGAGGCTCTCGACCGCGACGCTCTGGCGATGTTCGCAACCGCGTTGATGGTGGCCGGCAACGAGACCACTCGGCACACGGCCAGCAGGGGCATCCTCACGCTGGCCACTCATCCCGATCAGTTGTCTCGTCTGCTGGACCACTCCGTTCCGGTGTCGAGGGCGGTCGAGGAGATCCTTCGTTGGACCAGCGTGGCCAGGGTGATGATGCGCACGGTCACTCGGGACACCGTTGTCGCCGGGACCGCGTTGGGCTCAGGTGATCGAGTCGCGCTGCTCTACCCCTCGGGCAATCGCGACGAGCTGGTCTTTGACAACGCAGACCGGTTCCTGGTCGACCGCAATCCCAACCCGCATCTCGCCTTTGGCGTGGGGGCACACTTCTGTCTGGGTGCCAGCCTGGCCCGCATGGAGCTGGACGTCATCCTCTCTGGCCTGCTCCAGCGGTACTCTCAGCTCGCGCTCGCCGCTGAACCGGTGTACCGGTCCAATGGGCTCGTCGACGGACTTGCTTCACTTCGGGTCCGGATCAGTTGAATCACTTTATCGGTCAGGGAAGTTGGAGAAATTGAATTGGTACCGGATCAACTCGTCGTTCACCGGAATCAAGAGGCTGGCCACATTGCCCGAAGAGGACAAGCAAGCGTGCATCGACGCCTACAAGTTCTTCCAGCGCATGCAGGCGGGCGAGCCGACCGAGACAGCAGATGAGACGAAAGCGGTTGCGGACTATTACAAGGTTCTCAACAACCTGCTGTCGGTGTTCGATCTGGAGAAGCTCTACATCCCGCCGATGCTGGACGAGTCCGAAGGTCTCTATGCCAACCAGCTCTTGACCGAAAAGGCCGTTCTGCACGAGCTGGATCTGCAGGATGCGGCGAACTCACACCTCCTCGATATGGGTTGCGGGCGGGGCCGGATAGCCCACCACTTCGCGACGATGACCGGGGGGCAGGTCTCCGGCTACAACATCGACCCGAATCAACTGGAAAACGCCGATGACTGGGCCGCCAAATGCGGCATGAGCGACCGGCTGCACTTCAAGTTCGGGGACCACCATCAACCGCTGGAATACGAATCCGAGTCTTTCGACGGGTGCTTCTCCTTCCAGGCCGTCTGGCCCTTCTTCAAGAAGGACGAGCTGGACGCCCATGCGCGAGAGATGTACCGCGTCCTCAAGCCGGGGGCGCGCTATGCCTGCTCGGAATACTTGCTGACGCCGTACTTCGATTGGGACAACGAGGAGCACGTGGCGCTGCACAGGCTTTTCCTGCCCACGCTCGCCGCGACCCAATCGATGTATCCGGCCGACGTGTGCGCTGCCCTGGAGCGGGCCGGATTCCGGGTTTTGGTCTCGGCGCCCTCGAAGAGCGAAGCGTGGCCGCTGTGCGAGCAGAAGACTGCGTTGATCCGCCGGGGCGGGCATGTGGTCAAGGCTCTCGCGGCGGTGGGTGTCGCACCGGAATGGGCGACGGAATCACTTGAGTTGCTGCAGAAGGGCGGACAGGCCTGGAATGCGGCCGAGCGAGCCAAGATCGCCGACCTGAACTGGAGGATCGTCGCGGAAAAGGATTGAGGCCTGGGTGCCGGTCGATGGCTGCTCAAGCGATCGGCGCAATGGCAGACCAGGGCACCGTGAGCACCCCATCGCGCAGGGTGCGCCGCGGCGATTTCACTGGAAGACCCTCTGCGACAAGAAGTTCCATCATCGCGCGCCACCGTACTCGCGGTCCGAACACCCCATGGCCGGCGACACTGGCCCATGCGCGGTCCGCGGCCGCCAGCAATGCGTGGATCGGCTGGCCCGCCACGTTGTGGTGTATCAGCACCTTGGGCAGGCGCTCGGCCAGATCAGAGGGTCGTTCGATGGCGAACGGGTCGCACGCCAGCGTCAGGCTCAGCGCCGAGGTCGCGTCCAGAAGCACCCAGCAGCATCGGCGGCCCAGTTCATCGCAGGTGCCGTCGACGACCAGTCCTCCGGGCGCCAACCCCCGTCGCATCGCCGCCCATGCATCGGGCACTGCTTCCCGGGGGTACTGACGCAGCACGTTGAACGCTCGAACCAACACTGGCCGGTGGTCGGCCAATTCGAAACCGCCGAGCGCGAACTCGACACCCGGCGTCGCTGCGGCCCGGGCGATCCGCACCCGTTCGGGCGCGATCTCGAGGCCGATCACGCGGACGTCGGAGCGGACCCAGCGCAGCCGCATCGCGAGCTCCAGCGTGGTCACCGGAAGCGCGCCGTATCCGAGGTCGACGACGAGCGGGTCGGTGGCTGACTGCAACGCGTTGCGAACTCGCGGCTCGTGCACCAGCCAGCGGTCGCTGCGGCGCAGCCGGTTGTGACCCGTGGTGCCCCGGGTGATCGCCCCGAGTGGCGCGCCCGCACGGTTGGCCATGACCCCGAAGTCTAAAGCGATTCTAAAGCGTGTCGATCAGCCGTTCTCGTTGATCCACCCCGTGGTGAAGCGTTGCTCGGCGGCCAGTAAGTGAATGAGCTGGCTGCCGATGAAGTTCTCGATCTTGCCGCCCACGAGTGGAACCCGGACCTCCACGGTGGCCGAGAACGCGATCCGCGAGCCCGGCTGGGCGGTCGCCGGAGCCAATACCGCGTGGCCGGTCAGGCCGGCAGGGGCGCCCGGGATGGCGCCGAAGACCGCCGCGGTCGCCCGGCCGTTGACCATCGGCGTCCATGTCTCCTCCCGCACGAAACTCAGGTCACCGCGGTGAAATTGCGTCACGAAGCCGGGCAGCCGGCGGGCTCGCAGTGTCTGGGTGGTCCTGACGCGGATCCCGCCGTCGGCACCGATGGCCAATTCGTCGAGGGTGGCGTGGTCGGAGCCGGAATCGCCCAGCCGCACCCGCCAGTACCCCTCGTCGCTGAACGCCCGGTGCACCTCTTCGACCGTGCTCGCGTATTCGGCGGCCATGTCGAATGAACGAGGCATAGCTGGTCAGGCTACCGTTACCGCCCGTGGTCACTTCGTCGACAGGCGGTGCGACGGTCGCAGAGGGCGTCCCCCTCGCGCCGCTGACCACGCTGCGCGTCGGACCCGTCGCGAGCAGGCTCGTCACGTGCACCAGCACCGAGCAGGTGGTTGCCGCATTGCTCGCGTTCGGCCCGGAGGCGCTGGTCCTGGCCGGCGGATCCAACGTGGTGCTGGCAGACGATCTCGAGAACCTGACGGTGGTCCGGCTCGCGAACACCGGGGTTGCGGTTGACGGCGCGATTGTTCGGGCCGAGGCCGGGGCGGTGTGGGACGACGTCGTGGTCACCTCGCTGGCGCACGGACTCGGCGGGCTGGAGTGCCTGTCGGGGATACCGGGATCGGTGGGTGCAACGCCGGTGCAGAACGTCGGCGCCTACGGAGCCGAGATCGCCGACACGATTCAACGGGTCAGGCTGCTGGACAGGCACACCGGGGAGGACCGCTGGGTACCGCCGAGTGCTCTCCAGTTCGGCTACCGAACCAGCACTTTGAAGAGTTCGCCCGCATCGGTGGTGCTGGAGGTGGAGTTCACGCTGGACCCGGCGGCACGCAGCGCGCCACTGCGCTACGGGGAACTCACGGCCGCGCTGAATGTCGAGCCGGGGCAGCGCGCGGACCCGGCGCGGGTACGCGCGGCGGTGCTGTCCTTACGCGCCGCCAAGGGCATGGTGCTCGACGAGGCCGACCACGACACCTGGAGCGTCGGGTCGTTCTTCACCAACCCGGTGGTGACGCACGCCGAGTTCGAGCGTCTCTGCGGGGCGGTCGAGGGCCCCATCCCGAACTATCCCGCCGCCGACGGGGTCAAATTGGCGGCCGGCTGGCTCGTCGAGCGCGCCGGCTTCGGCAAGGGTTTTCCGGCAGCTTCGGCGCCCGCCCGGCTGTCCACCAAGCACGCCCTGGCGCTGACCAACCGTGGCCACGCGACCACAGCTGACATCCTTGCCCTGGCCAGGACGGTTCGCGACGGTGTCCGAGCGGCATTCGCGATCAAACTCACACCCGAACCAGTACTGATCGGGTGCGATATCTAAGTACCCTGGCTTCACGTGAGCTCCATGAACCCGTGGCCGTCGGTCACCAGACGGCGTGCCCTGGCCGCCATCGCAGTCGGGTTGGTTGCACCAGGTGCGCTCGCCGCCTGTATGAACGACGGCGGCAAGCCCTCCGCAGACGCGTCGGGGCGGCCGACACTGACCTACGATCCCGCCGACTCGGCGGTCGGCGTCGTGCCGACGGCGCGGATCGGCGTTCAGGTCAAGGACGGGCGGTTCCAGGACATCAGCCTGAAGAACCCCGGGGGCAAGGCTGTCAAGGGCACGCTCAACCAGGACCGCACCACGTTCACCATTACCGAGCCGTTGGGCTATGGGGTTTCCTACACGTGGGGCGGCGCTGTCGTCGGCAACGACGGCACGGCGGTACCGGTGGCCGGATCGTTCACCACGGTCAGCCCGGACAATCAGGTCCACGGCCAGTTTCAGTTGACCGATGGTCGGACCGTCGGTATCGCGGCACCGGTCATCATGCAGTTCGACGCCTCCATCGCCGAGGAGGACAGGCCGTTGGTGGAGAAGGCGCTTTCGGTAACGACCACCCCGGAAGTCGAAGGCAGCTGGGCGTGGCTGCCCGACGAGGTCGCCGGGTCGCGGGTGCACTGGCGCAGCCGCGAGTACTACCCCGCGGGCACCACCGTGCACGTCGACGCCAAGCTCTACGGCGTGCCGTTCGGCGACGGCGCGTACGGCGCAGCCGATTCGACGCTGGACTTCACTGTCGGACGCCGGCAGGTCGTGAAGGCCGATGCGCCGTCCCATCAGCTGGAGGTGATCACCGACGAGGGCGTGATCATGACCCTGCCGTGCAGCTATGGCGAGGCGGACGTGGATCGCAACGTCACCCGCAGCGGCATCCATGTCGTCACCGAGAAGTACGAAGACTTTTACATGACCAACCCCGCTGCCGGCTACGCCAATGTTCGCGAGCGGTTCGCCGTGCGGATCTCCAACAACGGCGAGTTCATCCACGCCAACCCGTCGAGCGCCGGGGCCCAGGGCAACAGCAATGTCACCAACGGCTGCATCAACTTGTCGACCGAGGATGCCCAGGCATACTTCGAGAGCGCGCTGTACGGTGACCCCGTCGAGGTCACAGGGACCAGTATCGAGCTTTCCTACGCCGACGGCGATATCTGGGACTGGACCGTGGACTGGGACGATTGGGTTTCGATGTCGGCGTTGTCCGGAACGCAGGGCCCGGATCACCTCCCCAATGCTGCGCCCGCGACGCCCTCGGATGCGCCGAAGCCGGCCAATGGCCGGCCCGGCCGCTAAGGCGCTGTCACGGATCAGGACCGGTTGAACCTGGGTCCGCTGGCTCCGCTGACCTGGTCGCGCGGTCTGACCACGATCAAATCCAGGTCGACGTGTGAGGGTCTGCCGGCGACGAATCCGATCACCTCGGCGATGTCGTCAGCCACCAGCGGGGTCACGCCTTCGTAGACCTTCTCCGCGCGTGCCGCGTCGCCGCCGAACCGGCGCAAGGAGAAGTCCGTCTTGACCATCCCCGGTGCTATTTCGGTGAACCGCAACGGCTTTCCCAGGAGCTCGCTGCGCAGGGTGCGGTGCAGCACGCCCTGCGCGTGCTTGGCGGAGGTGTAGCCCGACCCGTTGTCGTAGATCTCCACCGCAGCGATGGAGGTGACGGTGATGATCAGCCCGTCGCCGGAGTCGATCAACTTGGGCAGCAGCGCGCGGGTGACGTGCAGTGTGCCCAATACGTTGGCCTCCCACATCCAGCGCCAGTGCTCGGTGTCGGCGTCGGTCACCGATTCCATCCCCCGTGCCCCGCCGGCGTTGTTGACGAGCACATCCACCCGGTCCAGTCGGCCCGCCAGAGCCGCCACCGCGGCGGTATCGGTAACGTCGGTCACAATCGCTGTCCCGTCGATCTCGGCGGCCAGAGCCTTGATCGGAGCTTCGCGGCGGGCCACGCAGATCACATGAAACCCCTGTGCAGCAAGAGTTCTTGCGGTCGCTGCGCCGATTCCGGCGCTGGCTCCGGTGACCACGGCGACCCTGCGGCCATCTGAGGGAGTCGTCATGTACGTCACCCTAAACGCCGCAGCCGAGTTGGCGGCGACCAGCCGGAACGGTCGGGTAGTCCCGCCGTCCACCGACCCGTCGCGGGCTCGAGGTGAGTGCGTGAGCGGCGGACTCGAGGCGGCGGTGTAAACATGACGGTGTGCGTCTAGCGACCGATCTGCCCGGTCCGCCTTGCGGACTGCCCGAGCCACGCCGGGTTGCGGTGCTTTCTGTGCATACCTCTCCGCTGGCCCAGCCGGGCACTGGCGACGCGGGTGGCATGAACGTATACGTGCTGCAGACGGCGCTGGAATTGGCCCGGCGTGGCGTTGACGTGGAAATTTTCACCAGGGCCACCTCGTCAGCCGACCAGCCGATCGTCCGGGTGGCCCCCGGAGTTCTGGTACGCAACGTCGTGGCCGGACCCTTCGAAGGGCTGGACAAGAACGACCTGCCGACGCAGTTGTGCGCCTTCACCGCGGGTGTGCTGCGCGCGGAAGCCACCTACGAGCCCGGCTACTACGACGTCGTTCATTCTCACTACTGGCTCTCCGGACAGGTCGGATGGCTGGCGGCCGACCGCTGGGCGGTGCCGCTGGTGCACACCGCCCACACGCTCGCCGCGGTGAAGAACGCCTCGCTCGCCGAAGGCGACTCACCCGAACCGCCGCTACGGTCGGTCGGGGAACAGCAGGTGGTCGACGAGGCTGATCGGCTCGTCGTCAACACTGAACACGAAGCGCAGCAATTGGTTTCGCTGCATCAGGCCGATCCGGGCCGTATCGATGTCGTCCATCCGGGAGTCGACTTGCAGAACTTCGCGCCCGGTGATCGGCAGCGCGCCCGCGCCGCGCTTGGTCTGGGCGCTTTGGACGCCGGGGCGACGGTCGTGGCGTTCGTGGGGCGCATTCAGCCGCTCAAGGCTCCCGACGTGTTGCTGCGCGCGGCCGCGCTACTGCCGGGGATCCAGGTGCTGATCGCCGGCGGGCCGTCCGGGTCCGGTCTGATTCCGCGCTCCGCCGCCGGCGGCCCGGCCTCCCCCGACGGTTTGGTGCAACTCGCCGCGGAGTTGGGCATCACCGACCGCGTGACGTTCCTTCCGCCCCAGTCCCGCGACGACCTCGCGCGGGTCTACCAGGCCGCTGACGTTGTTGCGGTACCGAGCTATTCGGAATCCTTCGGTCTGGTTGCCGTCGAAGCGCAGGCCTGTGGCACGCCGGTGGTGGCGGCTGCCGTCGGCGGACTTTCGGTGGCGGTGCGCGACGGTGTGAGCGGTGCGCTGGTGCAGGGACACCACGCCGAGGATTGGGCGAAGGCCATCGGCGGCATCGTCGGTCGAGATCCAGCGGCCATGCGGCGCGCGGCCCTCGAGCACGCTGCCACCTTCTCGTGGGCGCACACCGTGGATGCACTGCTGGGCAGTTATGGGCAGGCGATGGCCGACCACCGTGCTCGCCATCATGGCCCGCACCGGGCGCGACGAAGCGGACGCCGCTTCTCGATGCGGCGGGGTGTGCGCGCATGAGTGGTCACGTTCAGGACCTGATCGAGAAGACCCTCAAAGAGCACGATCTGCGGTACACCCTTCACAAGGGTGCCCGCGGGAGCCTGCCCGGACTGGTCGTCGAGTTGCCGGGCGAGCGCCGGCTCAAGACCAACACCATCCTGACCGTCGGCGAGCACTCGCTGCGGGTGGAGGCGTTCGTCTGCCGCAAACCCGACGAGAACCACGAGGGCGTCTACCGGTTCCTGCTCAAGCGCAATCGCAGGCTGTACGGGGTCGCATACACCCTGGACAACACCGGCGACATCTATCTCGTCGGCCGGATGGCGCTGTACTCGGTCACCGCCGAGGAGATCGACCGGGTGCTTGGGCAGGTACTTGAGGCGGTCGATACGGACTTCAACACATTGCTGGAGTTGGGTTTTCGGTCGTCCATTCAGAAAGAGTGGGAATGGCGGGTGTCGCGCGGCGAATCGCTGACCAATCTGCGAGCCTTCGAGCATCTCATCGAGGACCACGACGAGAACTGATCCGCGGTCCGCGGCACGGGCAGCGCACCGGAAGCTGATCGTGAGATGATTCGGCTCATGGCAGATACCTCGACGCTGATCCTCCTCCGCCACGGCCAGAGCGAGTGGAACGCGCTGAACCTCTTCACCGGCTGGGTAGACGTCGACCTGACCGAAAAGGGCATGGCTGAAGCGGTCCGGGCGGGTGAGCTCATCAAGCTCGAGGACCGACTTCCCGATGTGGTGTACACCTCATTGCTCAGGCGCGCGATCACCACCGCCAACGTCGCACTGGACAAAGCGGACCGGCACTGGATCCCGGTGCACCGGGACTGGCGCCTCAACGAACGTCACTACGGGGCCCTGCAGGGCCTGGACAAGGCCGAGACCAAGGCCAAGTACGGCGAGGAACAGTTCATGGCCTGGCGGCGCAGCTACGACACCCCGCCGCCGCCGATTGCGGCGGGCAGTGAGTTCAGCCAGGACAGCGATCCGCGCTATGCCGACATTTCCGGGGCGCCGGTGACCGAATGCCTCAAGGACGTCGTCGAGCGTTTCGTGCCCTACTTCACCGAGGTGATCGTTCCCGACCTCAAGGCGGGCAAGACGGTCTTGATCGCCGCGCACGGCAATTCGCTGCGTGCGCTGGTCAAGTACCTGGACGGGATGTCTGACGAGGCCGTGGTCGGCCTCAACATCCCCACTGGTATCCCGTTGCGCTACGAATTGGACGAGAACCTGTCTCCGACTCTTGCCGGGGGTGTGTACCTGGATCCCCAGGCTGCGGCGGCGGGCGCGGCGGCGGTGGCCGCCCAGGGCGCCAAATAGGCGGCCGATCTGCACCGGTGTCCCACACCGGAGACCACCGAGTGAACAGAACAATGCGTGAACAGTGGGGGACACCAGCCCGAACATCTGCGTTCGGTTCTGTGACGTGTCCCGAATTGGCCGCGCGCGGCTGGGATGACGTGCATCGAATGCGTACGCTTTTCGCGTGAGTGTCATATCGGCGCTGCTGCTTGCAGCGATCGTGGCACTGCTCGCATTGTCGATCGGAGTGGTGTTCGGTGCGGTGGTTGCCCCCCGCCTGCGGGAACGCAGAGATCGGCGGGCCGCTCCCCAGTCCGGCATCACCGTCTCGCAGCTGCTCGAGCACGTGGTGGCCCAGTCCCCGGTGGGAATAGTGGTCGTCGACACCCATCGTGACGTGGTCTACACCAACGAACGTGCCACCGAACTGGGCTTGGTGCACGACCGGCTGATCGACGATCGTGCCTGGCTGGCCGCCCAGCGCACGTTGGCCACCGGTGAGGACGGCGAAGTCGACCTGCCTCCGCGCAAACGCAGCAGGCCGGGCAGGTCCGGGCTGTCCGTGCGCGGCCATGTCCGGTTGCTGACCGAGGATGACCGGCGGTTCGCGGTGGTCTACGTGGACGACCAATCCGAGCACGCCCGGATGGAAGCGACGCGCAGGGATTTCGTAGCGAATGTCAGCCACGAGCTCAAGACACCCGTCGGGGCGATGGGTGTGCTGGCCGAGGCCATCCTGGCCTCGGGCGACGACCCCGAAACGGTCCGCCGCTTCGCCCACCGGATGGTCACCGAGTCCCATCGGCTGGCCGACATGGTGGGCGAGCTGATCGAACTGTCGCGGTTGCAGGGCGCCGAGCGACTACCCGACCTCGAGGACGTCGACGTCGACACCGTGGTCGCCGAGGCGCTGTCACGCCACAAGGTTGCAGCCGACAACGCCGACATCGCGGTGAACACCGATGAGCCTACGGGTTTTCGGGTACTCGGCGACCAGGGATTGCTGGTGACCGCGATTGCGAATCTGGTTTCCAACGCGATCGCATACTCACCGAACGGATCATCGGTGTCGGTGAGTCGGCGCCGACGCGGCGACAGTATCGAAATTGCGATCACCGATCGCGGCATCGGGATCGCCCCCGCCGATCAGGAGCGGGTTTTCGAACGATTCTTTCGCGTCGACCAGGCTCGGACCCGGGCAACCGGAGGCACCGGGCTGGGGCTGGCGATCGTCAAGCACGTCGCCGCCAATCACAACGGCACTATTCGGCTGTGGAGTCAGCCGGGTACCGGCTCGACCTTCACTCTTTCCATCCCTGCCTACTTCGATCCTGACTACTTCGACGGGGACGACTCTGATGATCACGACGAACGAGAGGACTAGTACATCGATGACCAGTGTGCTGATCGTGGAGGATGAGGAGTCGTTGGCCGATCCCCTGGCGTTCCTCCTTCGCAAGGAGGGCTTCGAGGCGACGATAGTGGCTGACGGACCCTCTGCGCTAGCTGAATTCGAGCGAGCGGGCGCAGACATCGTGCTGCTGGATCTGATGCTGCCGGGGATGAGCGGCACCGACGTCTGCAAGCAGTTGCGGTCGCGGTCGAGCGTGCCGGTCATTATGGTGACCGCCCGGGACAGTGAGATTGACAAGGTCGTCGGACTTGAACTCGGCGCGGACGACTATGTGACCAAGCCGTACTCGGCACGTGAGCTGATCGCACGCATTCGGGCGGTGCTGCGGCGCGGCGCTGACGCCGACGACACCGGCGTCGGTGACGGTGTGCTTGAGGCCGGCCCGGTGCGAATGGATGTGGAGCGGCACGTGGTCAGTGTCAAAGGGGTCTCGATTACCCTGCCGCTCAAGGAGTTCGATCTCCTGGAGTATTTGATGCGAAACAGTGGTCGAGTGCTCACCCGCGGTCAGCTGATCGACCGCGTTTGGGGAGCTGACTATGTCGGTGACACCAAGACTCTCGACGTTCACGTCAAGCGGTTACGTGGCAAGATCGAGTCAGACCCGGCAAACCCGGTGCTTCTGGTCACAGTGCGCGGCCTGGGTTACAAACTGGAGGGATGAGACCCTCTCGCCGGGAACCTGTGTGCACTTCGTCATCCTCAGCGTGACGAAGTGCACCGAAATCCCGGCTAATCGGCTGCGCGGGTGGCCGGGTGGATGGCGATGAGGCCTAAACCGTTGCGGCGCTTACACATTGCGGCCAGCTCTGCGTAGACCTTCTCGCCCAGCAATTCGGTGAGCTCGGGTCCGTAGGTCTGCCAGACTTGGTTGGCGCCGACGTGGGCCGCCGGGTCGCCGGTGCAGTACCAGTGCAGATCGGCGCCGCCTTCGCCCCAACCGCGCCGGTCGTACTCGGTGATCGTCGTCTTGAGCACGTCGGTGCCATCAGGGCGGGTGACCCATTCCTGGTTGCGCCGGATCGGCAACTGCCAGCAGACTTCCGGTTTGAGGGTCAGGGGTTCCACGCCGATCTTGAGTGCCTTGCTGTGTAAGGCGCAGCCGATGCCTCCGGGCCAGCCGGGACGGTTGAGGAAGATGCAGGCGCCCTTGTGCTTTCGGGTGCGCAGGTTGGGCTTGTCGTCGTAGGAGTCCATTTCGAGATAGCCCTTTTTTCCCAGACCCTTCTTGCGGTATTGCCAATCCTCGGCGGTGAGCAATGTGACGGCGTTGTCGAGTTTGGCGCGGTCGTCGTCGTCAGACAGAAAAGCGCCATGCGAACAGCAGCCGTCGTCAGGCCGGTCTTCGACAGTGCCCTGGCAGGCCGGGGTGCCGAATACGCAGGTCCAGCGGGACAGCAGCCACGTCATGTCCGCGGCGATCAGATGCTCGGGATTGTCGGGATCGTAGAACTCCACCCATTCGCGGGCGAAATCCAATTCGACCTCACCAGGTGATCCAGTCACGGTTTTCCACGGTAGACCCATTAGGTTGGTTGAGTGCGATTAGGCGTGCTGGACGTGGGCAGCAACACCGTCCATCTCTTGGTGGTGGACGCACGCCGCGGCGGGCACCCGACGCCGATGAGTTCCACCAAAGCCTCTTTGCGGCTGGCGGAGGCCACCGACAACTCGGGAAAGCTCACGCGCCGGGGGGCCGACAAGCTGGTTGGCACCATCGACGAGTTCGCGAAGATCGCTACCAGCTCGGGGTGCTCGGAACTGATGGCGTTCGCCACGTCCGCGGTGCGCGATGCGAAGAACTCCGAGGACGTGTTGGCCCGGGTGAAGGCTGAGACCGGAGTGGCGCTGCGGGTGCTCAGCGGTGTCGATGAATCCCGGCTGACGTTCCTGGCGGTCCGTCGATGGTATGGCTGGAGCGCCGGACGCATCGTCAACATCGACATCGGGGGCGGATCGCTGGAACTATCCAGTGGCGTCGACGAAGAGCCCGACATTGCCTTGTCCTTGCCGCTCGGCGCGGGCCGGATGACGCGGGAATGGCTGCCGGACGATCCCCCGGGCCGTCGGCGGGTGGCCATGCTTCGTGACTGGCTGGCCACCGAGCTGTCGGAGGCTGGAATAGCGATCGCCGAGGCGGGCAATCCCGATCTGGCGGTGGCCACGTCGAAGACGTTCCGCTCGCTGGCTCGGTTGACCGGTGCGGCGCCTTCGGGGGCAGGACCGCGGGTCAAACGGACGCTGACGGCGTCCGGTCTTCGGCAACTCATAAATTTCATCTCTAGGATGACCGCGTCCGACCGTGCGGAACTAGAAGGGGTGAGCGCCGATCGGGCGCCGCAGATCGTCGCGGGCGCTCTGGTGGCAGAGGCGAGCATGAAAGTACTCGGTATCGAGAGCGTGGACATCTGTCCCTGGGCATTGCGAGAGGGATTGATTCTGCGGAAACTCGACAGCGAGGCCGACGGGACGGCTTTGGTCGGCGGCGCCGGGAAATCGGCCAAGGTCGGCGGCGCTGGGAAAGCGGCCAAGGCCGGCGGCGGCGGGGAATCGGCCTCGCGGAGGGTGCCCTTACGCAATGCTGGACAGTGAAGCAACGACGCTCAAAGGCGACAGGCGATGACTGGATCAGATGACAGCCACAGCAGCACCCGGCCGATCTCGGTCGCTGAGTTGCTGGCCAAGAACGGTTCGATCGGTGCACCCCCGGTCGGCGGCAAACGTAAACGCCGCCGCCGACGCGGTAACACCGATGCCGTCACCGTCGCTGAACTCACCGGTGAGATTCCGATCATCGGCCCCGACGATCCCGATCCGTCCGCGCCGGCGACCGCGGTAGAAGAGCAGATCGAAGAGACCGACACGGATGCGGTCCCGTCGGCCAACGGAGCGGTCGACCACATCGATGCCGAGGCGGAGACTGTTCGGCCGGAACTCGCCGACGAGGGCCCCGAGGATGCGGTCGACGAGGGCCCCGAGGATCTCGCCGTCGAGGGCCCCGAGGTGACGGTCGATGAGGGCCTTGAGGATCTCGCCGTCGAGGGCCCCGAGGACACGGTCGACGAGGTCGACGAGGAGTTGGAGGTTTCCGCAGTCCCTGAACAGGACACCGACAACCTCGAGGTCCCGGAGCAGGATGGGAACACCGACAGCCATGAGGTGATCGCGCAGGCATCTGCCGGCGACGATGTCGACGACGACTATGCCGACGCGGTCGCCGAGTTTGCGGCAACGGTCGAGCATCGCGGCGATCCCGACCCGGTCGCTTCCGAGCCGCCACCGCGGCGCTTCGGCTTTGGCCGTAAGTCGGCCAAGAAGTCAAAGAAGTCAAAGAAGTCGAAGAAAGCCGAGCAGGAAACCGAAGCCACGGAGTCAGCGGAGTTCACCGACTCGGCGGAGAAGCCCGAGGAGTCCATCGATACGCCCGAGGATTCCGCGGCTGCAGATGCCGAGCAGATGAATCCGGACCCACCTGAGGACGGCGATGAGACCGATCGTCTCCGCGCACAGGCAGATCTGTTGTTGCCCCCCGAACTCGGGGATCTCGACGACGATGCCGCAACCTTCACCGACGACGGTGAGGAGTTGCCGTCCTACCTGCGATCCACCCAGGAACCGTTGTTCGGCGGCCAGACCGTCGCCGACGATCTCGCTCGGCGAGGGATTCATCCCGCCCAAAAAGACGTCGACCTCGCCGAGGTGGGGGGCCTTGACGGCTCGGAGGATCTCGACGAGGGGCGAGACGGTGAGTACGGCGAACCGCGGCGGATGTCGGCCTTCGTACACGGACTGTGGATCGTGGGGCAGAGCATCTTCGCGGTCTTGTTCGGCGCTGGTCTGTTCGTCGCGTTCGATCAACTGTGGAGGTGGAACAATATCGTCGCGTTGGTGTTGTCGGTGCTGGTGATCCTGGGTCTGGTGGTTGCCGTGCGAGTGGTGCGCAAGACCGAGGACATCGGCAGCACGCTGATCGCGGTGGCCGTCGGCGCGCTGGTCACACTCGGCCCGCTGGCGCTACTGCAATCGGGCTGACGGATCTTGCCTGAGTCAGAAGAGACCGGATAGAGCACCGTGCGCCCCGCCATCAAGGTCGGTCTTTCCACGGCTTCGGTCTACCCGCTGAGGACCGAAGCCGCCTTCGACTACGCCGCCCGTTTGGGCTACGACGGCGTCGAGTTGATGGTGTGGGCGGAATCGGTGAGCCAAGACGTTGCGGCCATAGCGGAGCTGTCGAAGCGCTACCGGATGCCCGTGCTGTCGGTCCACGCTCCCTGCCTGCTGATCTCCCAACGGGTGTGGGGCGCCAATCCGATCCTGAAGCTCGAACGCAGCGTTCGCGTCGCAGAGCAGCTCGGGGCGCAGACGGTGGTTGTCCATCCACCATTTCGCTGGCAGCGCCGCTATGCCGAGGGGTTCGCTGATCAGGTTGCCGAGCTCGAGGCAGCCGGTGAGGTGATGGTCGCGGTGGAGAACATGTTCCCGTTCCGCGCCGACAGATTCTTCGGGGCGGGGCAGACCTCGATCGAACGCATGCGCAAGCGAGGCGGCAACCCGGGTCCGGGAATCTCGGCGTTCGCGCCGTCCTATGACCCCCTCGACGGCGGCCACGCGCACTACACGCTGGATCTGTCCCACACCGCTACAGCGGGCACCGATGCCGTCGACATGGCCCGCCGAATGGGTGGCGGGCTGGTCCATCTGCACCTGTGCGACGGCAGTGGCGCGTCGGCCGATGAGCACCTCGTGCCGGGCCGCGGCACCCAGCCGACCGTGGAGATCTGCGAGACACTGGCCGCCGGGGAGTTCGCCGGGCATGTCATCCTCGAAGTAACCACCTCCGGCGCCCGGAACGGCGCCGAGCGCGAGGCGTTACTCGCCGAGTCGTTGCAGTTCGCCAGGGCGCATCTGCTCCGTTGAAATCCGAGGCCGCCACATGACCAGTTCCGCCCTGTTCGCCGACGCGATGACGCTGACCTCAGCGGGCGACGGGGTGTACGAGGGCGTGCTGAACGAACACTGGACGATCGGGCCGAAGGTGCACGGCGGCGCGATGCTGGCGCTGTGCGCCAACGCGGCCCGCGCCGAGTTCGGCTCCGACGGCGCCGAACCGATCGCGGTGTCGGGAAGCTTCCTGTCGGCGCCAGATCCGGGCCCTATGCAGGTGGTAACGACGGTGCGCAAGCGTGGCCGGCGGGTGGGCCTTGTCGACGTAACGCTGCAGCAACGCGAACGCGGCGATGGGCGCTCGCCCCGAGAGCAGACCAGGACCGCCCTGCGCGTCGCGATCACGATGGGCACCCCCGAACACCACGTGCCGCCCCTCCTGTCGGTCAACCCGGTGGTGTCCCTGATGACTCCGGACCCGCCGCCGGGCCTCGAACCGATCGGGCCGGGCCATCGGATGGCCGACGTCGTACACCTGGCGCACGGTTGCGATATCAGGCCGTCGCTGACGACTTTTGCGCCCCGGTCGGACGGCGGACCGCCGGTGATCGAGTACTGGGTGCGGCCCAAAGGCGCCGCCCCGGACCTGTTGTTCGCCCTCCTGTGCTCCGACGTGTCGGCCCCGGTGACCTGGGCCGTCAATAGGTACGGGTGGGCCCCGACGGTGCAGCTGACGGCCTACCTGCGTGCGCTGCCGGCCGACGGCTGGCTGCGGGTGATGTGCTCCACGACCCAGATCGGTCAGCAGTGGTTCGACGAAGACCACACCGTGGTCGACTGCGAGGGGCGCATCATCGTGCAGAGTCGTCAACTGGCGATGGTGCCGCCCAACGCGTGAGGTGGCCCGGCGTCTGATCCCGGCGCCGCCGTGCAATGCTTTCCGGCATGGCCAGAATCGCGATCATTGGCGGTGGAAGTATCGGCGAGGCGCTCCTGGAGGGACTGCTCAGCGCCGGAAGACAGGTCAAGGACCTGGTCGTGGCCGAGCAGGATCCTGCGCGCGCGAAGTACCTCTCAGAGAAGTACTCGGTGTTGGTGACGACAGTCGCGGACGCGGTCGGCACGGCCGCCTACGTTGTCGTCGCGGTCAAGCCCGCGGATGTGGAGGACGTTCTGGGCGAGATCGCCGCGGCCGCGGCCCAACTGGAGAGTAATGCTGCCGAGCAGGTTGTCGTCACGCTCGCGGCCGGGATCACCACTGCCTACTACGAGAACAAGCTGCCCGCCGGTTCGGCGGTCGTGCGGGTCATGCCCAACGCGCCGATGAAGGTCCGTGGCGGAGTCAGTGCGCTTGCCTCGGGCCGATTCGCCACCGACGAGCACGTCAAGGAGGTCTCGACGCTTTTCCGGGCGGTTGGTGAGGTGCTCACCGTGGACGAGGCCCAGATCGATGCCGTTACCGCGGTGTCCGGGTCGGGGCCCGCGTATTTCTTTCTGATGGTCGAGGCGCTCGTCGATGCCGGGGTGGACGCCGGCCTGAGCCGGTCGGTGGCCACCAAGCTGACGATGCACACGATGGCGGGATCGGCCGCCATGCTCCTCGATCGCCACGACGCCGCCCCACCCGACGGCGACGCGGAGATGGTGCTGGCGGCCGATACCGCGGCCGCCCAGCTTCGCGCCACCATTACCTCGCCGGGTGGCACTACCGCCGCTGGTCTGCGCGAACTCGAACGAGGCGGTTTGCGGGCAGCTGTGGCCAACGCGGTGAATGCCGCCAAACAGCGCTCTGAGCGGCTCGGAAATTACACTTGAGTAGTTAATCAATTTCGAACTGATTACCCCACACCCGTCGCAGAAACCCCACCTGCCACGCTATTCTCCCATTGGTAAGCACGGGTTGGTGCCAACGGTGGGGAAGCCGCTGGAACTGCCTGCGCCTGATGGATTGGGTTGCGATGACGTCTATGAACGGGCCGTCGGCGCGGGATTCGGCCAACGGAAAGTCGGCTCCTGATGCCGGGCAGACCGAAGACCAGCCGCCTCGAGCGCAATTTCTGACTGTGGCCGAGGTGGCGAGCCTCATGCGGGTCAGCAAGATGACCGTGTACCGACTGGTGCACAACGGCGAACTGCCCGCAGTGCGGGTGGGGCGTTCGTTCCGCGTGCATGCCAAGGCAGTTCACGACATGCTTGAGAGTTCGTACTTCGACGCGGGCTGACCCTGTTTGCGGATGCCAGCGCATCCGTTTTTCGCTAACCCGGGCCGCCCGGGTAGGATGACTGGTCGAGACTGACATCGACACCAACGGTGTCCGAAAGATCGTCACAACAACTTTAGGTAGCGGAGTTCATGGGTTCTGTCATCAAGAAGCGGCGCAAGCGCATGTCGAAGAAGAAGCACCGCAAGCTACTGCGTCGCACCCGGGTGCAGCGTAGAAAACTCGGCAAGTAGGTCCTCCGGCCCATCGTTAGGCTGTCCCGATGGATTCTGCGGGCCGATCCGGGGGAAACTCCGGGGGATCGGACGTTCCCGACACACTCGACTATCCCAAGGTCGTTCTGGTTACCGGCGCATGCCGATTCCTGGGCGGCTATCTCGTCGCGCGCTTGGTCCAGAACCCGTTGATCAATCGCGTCATCGCGGTGGACGCGATCGCGCCGAGCAAAGATCTGCTCCGCAGGATGGGTCGAGCGGAGTTCGTCCGCGCTGACATTCGCAACCCGTTCATCGCCAAAGTCATCCGCAACGGGGACGTCGACACCGTGGTGCACGCCGCGGCCGCGTCCTACTCGCCCCGCGCCGGCGACCGGACGGCGCTCAAAGAGCTCAACGTGATGGGTGCTATTCAGCTGTTCGCGGCCTGCCAGAAGGCGCCGGCGGTGCGCCGCGTCGTCCTCAAGTCGACATCGGAGATATACGGCTCCAACTCCCGGGACCCGGTGCTGTTCACCGAGAGCAGCAGCCGTCGTCGGCCGCCCGGGGAGGGGTTCGCTCGCGACAGCATCGACACCGAGGGTTACGCGCGCGGCCTCGGTCGGCGCCGACCCGACATTGCGGTCACGATCCTGCGGCTGGCCAACATGATCGGTCCGGCTATGGACACCGCCCTGTCCCGTTACCTCGCCGGTCCGGTGGTGCCCACGATCATCGGCCAGGACCCGCGACTGCAGCTCCTGCATGAGCAGGATGCGCTCGGCGCGCTGGAGCGGGCCACGGTGGCCGGTAAGGCGGGCACCTTCAATGTCGGTGCGTCGGGAATCATCATGATGAGCCAGGCCATTCGAAGGTCGGGGCGGCTGGCGCTGCCGGTCCCGCGTTCGACCTTGGTGGCCGCGGATTCGCTGTGGCGCGCGGCCCGCAACACAGAATTCCATCGCGAGCAACTCGATTATCTGAGTTACGGGCGCGTCATGGATACTACGAGGATGCGCGGCGAACTCGGCTACGAGACCAAGTGGACGACGGCCGAAGCTTTCGACGACTATGTGCGCGGGCGTGGACTGACGCCTATCATCGATCCGCGCTGGATCCGGTCCGCCGAGGACCGCGCGGTTTCGGCGGCTCAGCGCTGGGGGCGCTAGACTTCACTTCGAAAAGCAGGATGGCGAGAGGAAATGCCAGTGGCGGGTGAACCACGAGCGAAAGTGATTCCGCTGCACTCGAATTCGGGACGCAGCGGAGCTGCGCGCCGGACGACGGCGCTGCGTGTCGATCGTTCGCGTCGACATCCGTCGCTGCTGGCCGAACCGGGCAACCACGCGTCGGCCGAGCAGATCGCCGCCGTGGTACGCGAAATCGATCAGCACCGAGGCGTTGGCGCGGAGGGGCCGCCCGAGGCCGGGGTGCCCAACGAGCTCGCCAAGGGCATCGCCGCGGTCGCGGAGTTCGTGCGCAAACGCATGGTGGGGGACTACGACGTCGACGAGTTCGGCTTCGATCCACACCTCAACGACGCAATATTCCTGCCTTTGCTCAGAGTGTTGTTCAAATCATGGTTCCGCGTCGAAGTCAGCGGCGTTGAGAACCTGCCGGAGTCCGGTGCTGCGCTGGTGGTGGCCAACCACGCCGGTGTCCTGCCGTTCGACGGGCTGATGACGTCGGTCGCGGTGCGGGACAACCACCCGACGGGGCGTGATCTTCGCCTGCTGGCAGCCGACATGGTGTTCGACATGCCGATGGTCGGTCAGGCCGCCCGCAAGGCGGGTCACACCATGGCGTGCGCCGACGATGCCCACCGACTCCTGGCGGCCGGGGAACTGACGGCCGTCTTCCCCGAGGGGTACAAGGGTCTGGGAAAGCACTTCAAGGACCGCTACAAGCTCCAGCGTTTCGGCCGCGGCGGATTCGTGTCCGCGGCGCTTCGCACCAAAGCGCCGATCGTGCCGTGCTCCATCGTCGGTTCCGAAGAGATCTACCCGATGGTCGCCGACGTGAAGTTGTTGGCGCGCATTCTGGGCCTGCCGTACTTCCCGATCACACCGTTGTTCCCGTTGGCAGGTCCGTTGGGCATGGTTCCGCTGCCCTCGAAATGGCACATTCAGTTCGGCGAGCCCATCGACACCACCGATTACGACGAGTCGGCGGCCGAAGACCCGATGATCACCTTCGAGTTGACGGACCAGGTGCGCGAGACCATTCAGCAGACGCTCTACCAACTGCTGGCTAATCGCCGCAATATGTTCTTCGGATAGCGGAGTTCGTCTAACCTTTCCGGGCGCTTTGACCGGCAATCATTTTGGCGATGGCCTCGTCCCGCCCGGCGGCGACCTTCGCGGTGATCTCGTCGGCCTCGCCCTCGTGCTCGGCTTCACCCAGGATGGTCACGATGCTGGTCAGTATCGGGTTGCCGTCGTCGTCGGTGACCTCGCCGCGAACCTCGGTGAGGATCGCGCCGTGTGACTCGATGACCGAATCCAGATAGGAGTCGAACCACAGCTTGTCACCGGCCAGGATCGGCCGGTGGAAGGTCAGCTTCTGATCGCGGTGTAGCACCCGCTCCAGGTTGATCGGGAGGTCGAATTGGTTGAAGATCTCCTGCTGCACGCGCCGACCGGCCACCGCAACGAATGTCAGCGAAGCGACCAGCGCGTCGTATCCATACTCGCCCGCCGCCTCCTCGGTGAAGTGCGCAGCATGGTCGTCCTTGACCGCGAGGGCGAACTCGCGGATCTTCTCCCGGTTGACCTCGAAATAATCCGGATACCGGTAGTGGGTTCCGATGATGTTCTCAGCGATGCTCATGCGTGATCCGCTTCGCTCCTCGCTAGATGCTCATGCCGACGGCATTTCCGTTTCTCAGGTAGCGGCGCGAGCCTATCAGCGTGCGATTCGCGGCCCCGCGCGCTCACTACCGTTTGTCGCGGCGTGACACCGCCGCTGCCAGAGCGCCGCCGGCCGCGCCCAGGGCCAGCGCCGAGGGAACTCCGATCCGCGCTGCTTTGCGGGCGGTGCGGAAGTCGCGGATCTCCCAATCGCGCTGACGGGCCACATCACGCAGGTCGGCGTCTGGATTGATGGCCACCGCGGTGCCGACCAGCGACAGCATCGGCACGTCGTTGAAGCTGTCCGAGTACGCCGTACAGCGGCGCAGGTTCAGTCCCTCGCGGATGGCCAGCGACCGCACCGCATGCGCTTTGCCGCTACCGTGCAGTATTTCGCCCACCAGCCGGCCGGTGAACACGCCGTCCACCGATTCGGCGACGGTCCCCAGAGCGCCGGTGAAACCCAGCCGCCGCGCGATCGTCGCTGCCAGTTCGTACGGCGTCGCGGTGACCAGCCAGACCTGCTGGCCGGCGTCGAGGTGCATCTCTGCCAGCACCCGGGTGCCCGGCCAGATCTTGTCGGCGATGATCTCGTCGTAGATCTCCTCGCCGAGTTCGACAAGCTCGGCGGTGGACCGACCCTCGATGAATGCCAGCGCTTTGCGTCTGCCCGCGGCGACGTCCTCGCTGCTCTCCCGTCCGGTGAGCTGGAATTTGGCCTGCGCCAGCGCGAACCGTGCCAGGTCCTTGTAGGTGAAGTACTCGCGGGCGGCCAGGCCACGGGCGAAGTGCACCAGCGAGGAACCGTGCACCAGCGTGTTGTCCACGTCGAAGAATGCCGCTGCGGTCAGGTCAGGTGGCGGCGGGGGAGGATTTACCGCCTCGTCCCACTCCAGGTCCGACTCCTCGTCCAGTTCCGAGTCCGGCTCCAGGAGCCCGTCCGCGGCGACCTCGGCGCTGGCGTCACCGGCAAGTTGCTGCTCTGGGCCGTCACCATCGGTGACCTCGCTCTCCCCGGTAGTGGGCATGCTGACAACTTTAGGTCACTTGGCGGCGATACTGGGTGGATGGACCGGCAGGTGCAGTTGCTCACCCGTGAGGGATGCCCGATGTGTCTGGCTGCCCAGAGGCGACTTGCCGAGTTGGCAGGCGAACTGGCCTTCGGTCTGGTGGTAACCGACGTCGATGTCGCTGCGGCTGGCGGCGACAACGCGCTGCGCGCCGAATTCGGTGATCGGCTCCCCGTGGTGTTGTTGGACGGCTCTGAGCACAGTTATTGGGAGATCGACGAGCCCAGGTTGCGGGCCGACCTCGCCCGCTGAGCAACCCGCCCGGTTGTCTACCGCAGTTTATTCCGGCAGACGGAGCACGGCCGAAGGCGTGCTGGAATACAGTTCCGCAACAGGGGTTGCGCAGATTTGGTGGCCCAGCAGTTCAACGACTACCGTGGACCACGTGGTGAGGGAGCCATGAGCGTATTGCTTTTCGGGGTTTCGCACCGCAGCGCGCCGGTGTCGATCCTCGAGCAACTGAGCACTGATGAGGCCGATCAGGGCAAGATCGTCGACCAGGTGCTCGAATCGCCGCTGGTGACCGAGGCCATTGTGCTCTCCACCTGCAACCGCGTCGAGGTCTACGCCGTCGTCGACGCGTTCCACGGCGGACTCTCCGCGATCGGGCAGGTGCTCTCCGAGCACTGCGGTATGCCGCTGAATGATCTGACGAAGTACGCCTATGTCCGCTACGCCGAAGCCGCCGTGGAGCATCTGTTTTCCGTCGCCAGCGGCTTGGACTCCGCGGTGATCGGTGAACAGCAGGTTCTCGGTCAGGTCCGGCGGGCGTATGCCTGTGCGGAGGCCAATCACACCGTGGGCCGTATCCTGCACGAGCTGTCGCAACGCGCCCTTTCGGTGGGCAAGCGCGTGCACTCCGAGACTGGGATCGACGCCGCGGGTGCCTCGGTGGTGTCCGTCGCACTCGACATGGCCGAGAAGAAGCTGGGCTCGCTGGCCGGGTGCAACGCTGTGGTGATCGGGGCCGGTTCCATGGGCGCCCTGGCGACCAAGCAGCTGGCGCGGGCGGGCGTCGAGCGGGTGGCTGTGATGAACCGGTCGCTGCCCCGTGCCCGCCGCCTGGCCGATAACACCTGCGAACTGGGGATGACCGCTGTCGCGCGTCCCCTCGATGACATTGCCGCGGTTCTGGCTGATGCCGACCTGATCGTCTCCTGCACCGGCGCGGTGCGTCCGGTGGTCTCGCTGGCCGACGTGCACCGGGCGCTGTCCTCGCGTGAGCAGCCGGGCGCAGGCCCGGCCTCCGGCCGACCGCTGACGATCTGCGACCTCGGCATGCCGCGTGATGCCGACCCCGCCATCGCTGGGCTGCCCGGCGTGTGCCTGATCGACATGGACCGGATACAGCGGGAGCCGTCAGCGCGCGCAGCCGCCTCCGACGCCGATGCAGCTCGCGCCATCGTCGCCGCCGAGGTGGCTGACTATCTGGCCGGGCAGCGTATGGCCGAGGTGACGCCGACGGTGACAGCGCTGCGTCAGCGGGCCGCCAACGTGGTCGAGTCCGAGTTGCTGAGGTTGGACAACCGCCTGCCCGGACTGCAGTCCATTCACCGCGACGAGGTCGCCAAGACCGTGCGCCGTGTCGTGGACAAGCTCCTGCACGCACCGACGGTGCGGGTAAAGCAGTTGGCCAGCACTCCGGGCGGTGACAGCTACGCCGAGGCCCTGCGCGAGCTTTTCGAACTCGACCAGCAGGCAGTTGACGCCGTCGCCGCGGCCGAGCTGCCATTGGTCGCCGGTGTAGACGACATCGCGCAGCGCGCTGGGCGTGACGAGTTCACCTCAGTGACAACCGATCTCGGCAAGACCGAGTAACGCTCCTGCGTCCTGAAAGCCATTTAGTGATCCGAATAGGGACCCGGGGTAGCCTGCTGGCGACAACCCAGGCCGGTGTGATCAGAGACGCTCTGGTCGACCGTGGCCATTCGGCTGGGTTGGTGATCGTGTCCACCGCTGGAGATCGCTCCGCCGCCCCGATCGCCGACATCGGCGTCGGGGTGTTCACCGCCGCACTGCGCGAGGCGATCGCCGACAGCACCGTCGACATGGCTGTGCACTCCTACAAAGATTTGCCCACCGCAACCGACTCGCGTTTCGTGATCGCGGCCATCCCGGCGCGTGCGGACGCCCGTGACGCCCTGGTAGCGCGGGACGGACTGGTGCTCGGAGAGTTGCCGGTGGGGTCGGTGATCGGGACCTCTTCACCCCGGCGGGCCGCACAGCTTAGAGCACTGGGTCTCGGTTTGGAAATCTGCCCCCTACGAGGCAACCTAGACACCAGGTTGAACAGGGTAAGCAGCGGTGATCTCGACGCCGTCGTCGTGGCCCGGGCGGGATTGGCCCGCATCGGTCGCCTCGACGCTGTCACTGAGACGCTGGAACCGGTACAGATTTTGCCGGCGCCGGCGCAGGGGGCTTTGGCAGTCGAGTGCCGCGCCGGTGACACGGCGCTCGCGGAACTGTTGGCGGATTTGGACGACGCCGACACCCGAGCGTCGGTCACCGCGGAGCGAGCCTTGCTCGCCGAACTGGAGGCGGGGTGCTCCGCACCGGTAGGCGCGATCGCAGAGGTGGTCGAGTCGATCGATGAGGACGGCCGAGTCTTCGAAGAGCTGTCGCTGCGCGGCTGCGTGGCGACGCTGGACGGATCCGAAGTGATCCGTGCGTCCGGTATCGGGGCACCCGGTCGGGCACGAGAGCTTGGGCTCTCGGTGGCCGCGGAGTTGTTCGAGCTGGGGGCACGCGATTTGTTGGACGAACGCGGGAGAGATAGATGACTCGCCAGCTGAGCCTGCGAGGGCGCAAGGGCAAGCCCGGTCGCATCACATTCGTCGGCTCTGGGCCCGGGGATCCGGGTCTGTTGACTACACGTGCTCGCGCCGTACTGGCCAGCGCCGCGCTGGTATTCACCGACCCTGACGTGCCCCAAGCGGTGCTCGACCTCGTGGGGTGTGAGCTGCCGCCGCCATCGGGGCCGCTACCTGCCGGGGCGAATGAGGCGGCGCCCACCGGGGCGAATGAGGTGGCGCGCGGCGGGGCGAATCAGGCGGACAAGACGTCCCGGAACGCCGGCCGGGCCGCGATGTCTGCCGGCAAGGGCAGGCCGGCCGAGGTGCCGGGCGCGGTGATCCCCGGCGGCCCCGATGTGCGACCCGCCCTGGGCGAACCTGCCGAGGTCGCCAAGACGCTGGTGACCGAGGCCCGGACCGGCGTGGACGTCGTTCGGCTGATAGCCGGCGATCCGCTGTCGGTCGATGCGGTGATCACCGAGGTCAGTGCGCTCGCCCGGACCCAGCTGACCTTCGAGATCGTTCCCGGACTACCCGACACCACTGCCGTGCCCACCTACGCGGGATTGCCGCTGGGATCTGCGCACACGGTGGCCGATGTGCGCGGTGACGTCGACTGGGCGGCGCTGGCCGCCGCACCGGGACCGCTGATTCTGCACGCGACGGCGTCGCATCTACCGGAGGCGGCGCGCACGCTCATCGAGTACGGGCTGGCTGACAGCACGCCTACTGTGGTGACGGCCAACGGCACCACCTGTCAGCAGCGTTCGGTCGAGACGACGCTGGCCGGCTTGCTCGATAAGGCCACCCTCACCGCTGCCGGTTCTGATGGCGTACCCGCCGCCAGTGCGGCCGGGCCGTCCCCAGCTGACGCGGGGACCCTGGTGGTGACCATCGGACGGACCGTCGCCAACCGCGCGAAGCTGAACTGGTGGGAGAGCCGCGCCCTGTACGGGTGGACCGTGCTCGTGCCGCGCACCAAGGATCAGGCCGGTGAGATGAGCGAGCGCCTCGTCGGTCACGGTGCCCTGCCCATCGAGGTGCCGACGATCGCGGTCGAACCGCCGCGCAGCCCCGCCCAGATGGAACGGGCAGTCAAGGGTCTGGTGGACGGACGCTTTCAGTGGGTGGTTTTCACCTCCACCAACGCGGTTCGCGCGGTATGGGAGAAGTTCAACGAGTTCGGGTTGGATGCCCGCGCGTTCTCCGGTGTGAAGATCGCCTGCGTCGGCCAGGCCACCGCCGACCGGGTGCGTGCCTTCGGTATCAACCCGGAGTTGGTGCCCGTCGGCGAGCAGAGCTCGCTGGGCTTGCTGGACGAGTTCCCGCCCTACGATGACATTTTCGATCCGGTCAACCGCGTGCTGCTGCCACGCGCCGATATCGCCACCGAGACACTAGCCGAGGGTCTTCGCGAACGCGGTTGGGAGATCGAGGATGTCACGGCATACCGCACGGTGCGCGCTGCGCCGCCGCCCGCCCACACCCGCGAGATGATCAAGACCGGCGGCTTCGACGCGGTGTGCTTCACGTCGAGCTCGACGGTGCGCAACCTCGTGGGTATCGCCGGTAAGCCGCACGCCCGCACGATCGTTGCCTGCATCGGACCCAAGACCGCTGAAACCGCAGCGGAATTCGGCCTTCGTGTCGACGTGCAGCCCGAGGTGGCAGCGGTGGGGCCGCTGGTCGAGGCATTGGCCGAACACGCCGCCCGCCTGCGGGCCGAGGGCGCTTTGCCGCCGCCGCGGAAGAAGAGCCGCCGCCGGTAGCTGAGAGGGGACGGCGTTACATGCCTTATCCGAGCCACCGGCCCAGGAGGCTGCGATCTACCCCGGCCATGCGCCGGCTGGTCGCCGAGACTTCGCTGGAGGCAAGGCATCTGGTCCTGCCGATGTTCGTCGCCGACGGCATATCAGAATCGCGGCCGATTTCTTCCATGCCCGGCGTCGTTCAGCACACCCGCGACTCGCTGCGTCGGGCAGCGGCCGACGCGGTTCAGGCGGGCGTGGGTGGGCTGATGCTGTTCGGGGTGCCCAGGGCAGAGCACAAGGATTCTCTGGGCACCGTGGGCACCGACCCTGACGGCATCCTCAACGTCGCACTGCGGGATCTGGCCAAGGACCTCGGTGACCAGACAGTTCTGATGGCCGATACCTGCCTCGATGAGTTCACCGACCATGGCCATTGCGGTGTGCTGGACGACCGGGGTCGAGTCGACAACGACGCAACCAACCGTCGCTATGTCGAGCTGGCTGTGGCACAAGCAGATTCGGGCGCACACGTGGTAGGTCCCAGTGGGATGATGGACGGCCAGGTCGGCGCTATCCGCCAGGGCCTCGACGCCGTCGGGCACGCCGAAACCGCGATCTTGGCTTATGCCGCGAAGTTCGCCTCGGGCTTCTATGGGCCGTTTCGTGAGGCGGTGGCCTCCAGCCTGGACGGTGACCGCCGCAGCTACCAGCAGGAGTCCGGCAATGCGCGCGAGGCGCTACATGAGGTTCAACTCGACATCGACGAGGGCGCCGACATCGTGATGGTCAAGCCCGCGATGGCCTACCTCGACGTGGTGCGAGCCGCCGCCGATCTATCACCGGTTCCGGTTGCCGCTTACCAAGTTTCCGGTGAGTACTCGATGATCACCGCAGCGGCTGCCAACGGGTGGATCGACCTGCGCACCGTCGTGCTGGAGGCGCTTACCGGCATGCGGCGTGCCGGTGCCGGAATCGTGCTGACCTACTGGGCGGCCGACGCCGCCCGTTGGCTGTCGTGACCGGCGCGCAGCCGAACCCGCCACCCGGGTCATCCCCCGCCCGTCCACCCGGGTCATCCCCCACCCGTCCACCCGGGTCATCCCCCACCCGTCCACCCGATGTCGACACCGGGTTCTGGCTCTGGGTGGTTTCGCTGCCGTTGATGGTCGTCGGCTACGTCATCGATGTGTTGACAGCCCAGGAGCGTGCGTCGGCATTGGTGCTGGCGATCAACGGCTTGTTCCTGGTCGTTGTGGCCGCGGTCGTCGTGGCATTTCTGATCCTGATGAGGTACGGCTACCGCTGGGCACGGGCGCTTTTGACCGGTGGTGCGATCGCTGCGGTGGCTTTCAGCGTTTCCAGTCTGTTCACCGCCGAGCGTCCTGACGGCTTGGCCGTCGGTTACGCCGCCAGCGCGATCTTTGGATCGGTACTGATCGTCGGCGGTGTTTTCCTGCTGCACCGCCGCGACGCCAACGCTTTCTTCGCCGGCGAACCGTCGCGCTGATCCCTACGTCGATCCGAATGTCGCGGATCCGCCCGTCGTTGACGGGTTCCAGGCCGACCCTCCGCCCAGCAACGGCCTCAGGTGGTCAGCATCACGATGCCGCCGACGAGCAGTGCGACCACCTTGACGAGTTCCAGCCCGACATAGACGTAATGGGCGCGGGATCGCTTGGTGGGGCCCTCGGCGGCCGCTGGGCTAGCCAATACCGCATTGGATCGGCGGCTCAGCTGGGGCCGCACCGCGACGATCTGGACCGCCAGGGCGGTAATGGCGATGGCTATCGCCGCGGTCGCGCCCGGAGCCGGTGTGTCGGTCACTGCCGCCACGATGATGGTGAGCGCTAGCAAGACTTCCATGGTGTTGAGAGCGCGGAAGACCAGGCGGCCGATGCCCAGACCGATCTTGAGAGTGACGCCGGGCGCCCGGAACTTCAACGGCGCCTCCACGAACGAGATCGCCAGCACCATGCCGAGCCAGGTGAACAGCGCGGCCACGGTCACGGCGCCACCGCCGGTCATGCCGCACCCCGAGCCTGAACCGATTGGTCGGCCGCGTATTCCGGCACGGCCGTCCCGGTGGACTCAGGTGTGTCGGCCGTCGGGGGCTTGATGGTGGGCGACATTTCGATGAGCTTAGTCACCGGGCCTGGAGGGATACCGTTGATCTTCCGACATGAAGTAGGTCCAGTGCGGTATGACAGGAAATATGCCGGAGGCCAACGTCATCGAGGACGTCGTGGCACTGGCGTGTCGGGCACCGTCGGTGCACAACAGCCAACCGTGGAAGTGGGTCGTCGACGGCTCGGTCGTCAGTCTGTTCGCGGACCGTGAGCGGTTGGTGCCTGCCATCGACAGCACCGGCCGGGAGATGATCCTCAGTTGTGGCGCGGCGCTCGACCATTTCTGCCTCGCGATGGCCGCCCTCGGTTGGAAAGCCACCGTCGACCGCTTTCCGGACGGGATGGATCTCGGTCGCGTCGCCGCAGTGGAACTGAGTCCGTCGTCGGGCGTCGATGCCACCCTGAGTCGGCGGGCGGACGCGATTCACCGCCGCCGTACAGATCGCCTACCGCTCGCTGCTCCACGCGGTTGGGCGGCACTGGAATCGACGCTCCGGGGCTTCGTCGACGGTGAGGTCGTGACGCTCGCGGTGGTGGCCGACGGTGACCGCTCGCAATTGGCGGAGGCTTCTCGGCTCACCGAGGGCATCCGCCACCAGGACCCTACCTACCTGTCCGAATTACGCTGGTGGACATCGCCTTTCACGTTGGACGAAGGGGTCCCGCCGAGCGCCCGGATATCTGCAGCTGAGGCGGAGCGGGTAGATATCGCGCGAGAGTTCCCGACGACCGGCTACGGAGAACGCCGGTCTCAGGTCAGCGCCGATCACTCCAAGATCATCGTGCTGTCCACTTCCTCAGATGTTCCGGACTCCAGGTTGGCGGTATTGCGGTGCGGCGAAGCCCTCTCGACCTTGTTGCTGGAGTGCACCGTCGCCGGCCTGGCGACATGCGCATTGACCCACCTGACAGAGGTCGAACCGAGCCGGCGGCTCATCGGCGAACTCACCGGACAGTCCGGGCTGCCCCAAGTGCTGATCCGCGTTGGACAGACACCGGTCGCTGGTGAACACCCACGACCCACGCCCCGGCGGCCAGTGGCCGAGGTTCTGCGGTTCGGCACCTGACTCGGAGACGTCCTCGGTCCTGCGCGCCGCCGCACCCGAGTTCCGCCTGCGCGCTGGTTCGCTACGCTGACCCGACAATGTCCACCCCATCTCCGACCGCACCATTGCCCCAGCCGTCGCATCGGCCCCGTCTTGTCGACGCCGCCTTCTGGTGCTTCATCGGCGGAGCGGTGGTCATGATCGTCGGTGGGCTGATGGCGTCTTCGGCCACCTTCGAGGCTGCTCGCGCGGCGATCGACGCCACCGTGACCGACGAGCAGGTGCGCAGCTATCTCAACCTGTATCGAATCGTTGGGATAGGTTCGGTGCTGGCGGCAGGAGCCCTGGCCTTCCTTGCCGGCCGGGCCCGGCGGGGTGACGCCCGGTTCCGCCTTGCCTTGCTAGGACTCACTTTCGCCACGGTCGTGGTGCTGGGGCTGCTCGCGGTCGGCGTCGGTTTCGTGCAGCCGCTCATCGTGCTGGCGCTGTTGCCGATTCTGGTGGGAGCGGCGCTACTCAGCTTGCCGACGGTGCGCACTTGGTATGAGTCGCAGGGGTCACGGTGACCGGGGGCGAGGCAGCTGCCGGCAGTTCCCGAGACTCGGAGCCGCCGGAGGTACTGCTCTACCACGAAAGGGGTGCCAGCTGGCTTTGGCTGCTGGCAGGTCCGTTGGCCGGTGTCGCGATGGCGCTGATCCAGTGGTCGGCCGGCTACGGAATCCAGTGGGCTATTCCGGCCTTGTTCTTCGTACTCGTCCTGGGGTTCCTGGCGATCCAGGTCAAGGCCGTCCGGATGCATACTTCGGTCGAATTGACCGTCGACTCGCTGCGTCAGGGGCGCGAGACCATCCTCACCAGGGAGATTGTGGAGATCTATCCAGAGGCCAGTGGCCAAGAAGTGCCGAAGTGGCAGAGTGCGCGGGCGCTGGGCGAGCTCACCGGAGTACCGCGCGGACACACCGGAATCGGTCTGGCGCTGACCGGTGAGCGCACCGTGCAGGCATGGGCGCGCAAGCCCCGGAAGATGCGAGCCGCCCTGACCAACCTGGTCGAGGAGCGCATCCCGCCGGAGTCGACGCAATGACGTCTTGGCGTGCGGTCGTCGAGCTGCTGCTGGCCGGAGCTGCCGCCGTGGCCTGTGTGCTGAGTTGGCGGGCGGCGGGCACAGAGGTGGCGGTCGCGCCGGTGCTCGAGGGCGAGCCCGCGACGACATCGATGGAGTACTACCCACCACTGCTGACACTTGCGCTGCTGCTTGCTACCGCAGCCGGGGTGCTCGCCGTCTTGGGCGTGGCTCGCTTGCGCCGCGGGGTCTCGGTCCGGGTGGCTCACCTGCGCGCCCCGGAATAGCGTTCCTGGTTGCTGCCAAGGCTGATTCGCAGCCCTGTCTTCCCTATCGCGGCATCGCTGGGGAATACCGGCCGCATCCCTGTTGGAACAAAGTGCAGATTATGTAACACTGTGACGCATGACGGAGTTGGCCGAACATCCCGAGAACGTCGATGACGCGCTGCCGCTCGGTCCGAGCTCGCTGGTCTGGCGATACTTCGGCGACAACCGCATGTACCTGATCGGCCCGCGGCCCGCGGTGCTGCAGAACATGCTGGCCGAGCTGGGGCAGGGCGTGTATGACCACTCGACGTTCTTCGCCGACACCGCTGAACGGCTCAGGCGGACCATCCCGCCGATTTTCAACACCGTCTACGGATCCGACGATGAGAACGCCGGACTGCAGGTTCGCGACTTCCACCACCACGTCAAGGGTGAAATGCCCGGCAGCGATGGTGGTGGCACCGGTCGCTATCACGCGCTGGACCCGGACACCTATTTCTGGGCGCACGCCACGTTCGTGGAGCAGAACTTCTACTTCGCCGATACCTTCGTCAAGCCGCTGACCTACGCCGAGAAAGAGCAGCTTTACCGCGAGTCCAAGACCTGGTACCGGCGTTACGGTGTCAGCGAGAAGCCGATGCCGGCCACCTACGCCGAGTTCGAGCAGTACTGGGACCGGATGATGAACGAGGTCCTCGTTGCCCACCCGTCGGCCAAGTACGGCGTCGGCTACGTCACCAAAGGGTTCCCCAGGCCCGAGGCGGTCCACCCGCTGCTCTGGCGGCTTGTCGCACCCGTGTTCAACCCGCTGGCGGGCTTCCTGACCACCGGCGGCCTGCCTCGGCGGGCCCGGGAGCTGCTTCAGTTGCCGTGGACGGCCAAGCAGGAGCGCCGATATCAGCGATTCGCCGCGCTGTGTCGGTCGCGGCCGGTGAACTGGGTCTGGGAGCATCTGCCGATGCGCGTGCGTTACAGCGGCTACGCAGTCAAGGGCTATGCCCGGTCCTGAGCGGGCTACCGAGCACATCCTCGTCGCCGCAGTCGTCGAGTTCGAACGGCACGGCTTCCGTCGTGTCGCTCTCGACGACGTCGCGCGGCGGGCGGGGGTCAGCCGGACCACCATCTATCGGCGCTTCGCCAACAAGGACGAGCTCGTCGGTGCGGTCATCGAGCGCGAGAACGTGAAGCTGTTCGCCGATATCGCCGCTGAGCTCAGCCAGGCTGGGCCGCAGTCGAACTACTATGTCGAGGCGTTCACGCTGTCGATCCTGAAGTTCCGCAGGCACCGGGTGCTGCACCAAATGATCATCGACGAACCGGGCCTGGTGCTCGAACTCGTCGGCCGATATCACCGGGCGGCGATTGACCGCATCGCCGAAGCGTTGCGCATCATCTTCGCCCCGGGCTTCGCCGAGCGCATCGGCCCCGATGCCGTCAACGAACTCGCGGACTGCATTCTGCGCTATGCCGCCATGGTGCTGTTGCTGCCGAGCCTGCAGCCGCTGCAAACCGCCGATGACATCCGGGTGTTCGCGCACCGACACTTCCTGCCCAGTCTGCCCGCAGCGCTGCGGGCCGTCCCGGCGTGAGGTGTTTAGCCAGGTCACGGACGGTTGCCCGGATGCCTATGTTGGCTTGGTGACAACCCTGGACCAGATCGGGCCGGGTTCTATCGATCCGGCTCTGTCGCACCGGACCGAGATGGCGAGTCAACCGCGCAAAAAGAGCACCGCCGACTCGAATGGCAGCCGCGGGAACAGTGGTCGCATCAGCCCGGTCACCGACCGGGCCGCGTCAGCCTTGGACATCACCGTGGGGTCGGTGACCCGAAATGACTTGCCGTGGCGGCGCATGGTGCCGCCACCGGCGGCGGTCACGTTCTTCAGCCAGTCGCGGTCGGGCCCGTAGGTGAGCAACACTGCCACCGCGTCCTGACCGTCGATGCTGGCGTTGAACACCGTCAACGGCGTTCGGTAGCTTTTCCCGGACCGGCGTCCGACGTGCTCGAGGATGCCCATCGTGGGAGCCCACCCGGCCCACATCCGCTGGATCGGGTTGGTGACATGACGGTTGAACCGGGCCAGCCATTGCGGGAGTTGCATGCAAGCCATCACACTCTTTGTCATGGCCTATCTCAAGCCCCCCTGGTTCGTGGCGAAAGTGTTCAACAGGTTCGCGATGGCTACCGGTGTCGGCAACAGCGAGTCGCTGACGGTGACAAAGCGAGGCAGCGGGCTACCGCAGCGCATCCCGGTTGTTGTGCCGGAGGTGCACGGCGTGAAATACCTGGTGTCGACCCGCGGCGAGTCTCAGTGGGTGAAAAACGTCCGCGCCGAGCCGCGCGTCACTATTGGCTCGGAGACATATCTCGCCACCGAGATCCCCGTCGACCAGCGGGCGCCGATCCTGGCCGCGTACAAGCCCAAGGCCGGCAGGGTGGTCGAGGGCTATTGGCGGGAACTGCCCGAGGACGCTGATCACCCGGTATTCGCGCTGACGCCCGCGAGCTGAAGCACGTCAGCTTCGGTCTAAACCGCGCCAGTGAAGTACCTCGAGGGCGATCGCAACGTGCACGGTGCACTGAGCCAGGGGCGTCGGCAGCAGCTCATCGGCGCGGGACAGCCGGCGCAGCAGAGTATTGCGGTGTAGATAGAGACGGGCGGCGGCACGCGACGCGTTGCACTGCTCGGCGATGAATGTCCTTAGCGTGTCGTGTAATTCGGGATCGGCGTATTCGAGATCGCCGAGCACTCGTTTGGTGAAGCCGGCCGCCCGGTCGACGTCGGCGGTAATCAGTGCGACCAGCTGAATGTCGGCGAAGAACACAAGCTGTTGCGGTGAGTGCAGACGCGCCATCATCTGCTGGGTGGTGAGAGCGTCGAAATGGCTGCGCCGAAAACCCTCGACGCCGTCGCCGGTCGATCCGACCGCGATGCGGACGTCGTTTACCGGCCCGATCGACCGCAGCATCGCGGCGGTGTCGAGGGCAGTTTTCGGATCGGCGGCGACGCTACCTGGCACCCACACCCAGCGGGTCGCGGTGCTGGCCAGCACACTCAGCGGACGGCCCGCCCCGGCTGCGTGTCCCAGAACTTCAAGAGCCCGCTCAAGCCGAGTCGCGTCCACGTCGGGGTCCTCACTCCAGATGACGGCCGCAGTGTGGGTGCCGGTCAGCGCATAGCCCAGGCGAGCCTCGGCGCGGGAGCGGGGAATGGGTGCGCCGTCGAGGAGCAGCGCGACAGTTTCGCGGCGTTGCGCGTGCGTGCCGCGGGTGAGCTCGTCGCGTTCAACTTCGATCTGGGCGGCGATGCGCGCCAGGGTGGCGTCGATGAACGAACTGATCGACCGCGAACACACGTCGAGAAGTTCGTGTAGCTCGGTGGGGTCCTCGGTCAGTTCGAAGGCGATCTCCATGAGGCGCCGGTAGGCGACACCCTCGCCGACCCGGTAGGCATCCAGGGACAGCGCATCGAGCCCCCGGCGCACCATCTCGCGCGCAATGATCAGTGGTTCGGGTCCGGTGTTCGGGGGCACCGGCGCCCCGGGGTCACGGACGTTGGCGGTACCCCAGAAAAACAGGTTGGCCCTGTTGCTGCGACTGACTGCGGCGGCCAGTTCGGGATCCGAGGCGATGATCGGGCTAGCCCCGAGCACGGCCTCGTCGAGTTCGTCGAGCCATTCCGGGCGTGCGTTGACCGTGATTTGTGCGCATTGTCGAAGTAGCTCCCGGACCGGGGCAGAAGGGAACGTCCAAGGCATCTGACCACTCTAGATAAGTGGTGCAAAATGCACTGCTACGACGAATAGATCAGGGCGATATGACCTTGGTCGGAGCGCCGGAAAACGAGACCATGAATTCATCGCTTCCCTACCAGCGCCAGGAGTCACCACCGATGAGCTTCTCAGCCAATACCCCCGAACACCTTGATGTGCTGATTGTCGGCGCCGGGATCTCCGGTATCGGCGCTGCGTATTACCTGCAGCGCGAACATCCGGGCCGCAACTACGCGATCCTGGAGGCGCGCGGGGCAACCGGCGGTACGTGGGACCTGTTCCGTTACCCCGGCATCCGCTCGGACTCCGACCTGCACACCTTCGGATACGAGTTCAAGCCGTGGCGCGACGATGACGCGATCGCCTCCGCCGACAAGATTCTGGCCTACCTGCGCGAAACCGCCGCCGAGAACCGCATCGACGAAAAGGTCCGGTTCCACCACAAGGTGCTCGGCGCGGCATGGTCGAGTGCCGATGCGCGCTGGATCGTCGACATCGAGCGCACCGACACGGGCGAAGGGGGCGTCGACGGGGATCCAGAACTGGTGCAGATCAGCGCTAACTGGCTGTTCAGTGCGGGTGGCTACTACCGCTACGACCAGGGCTACACCCCGCACTTCGAGGGTCGCGAAGACTTCGCCGGGCAGATCGTGCATCCCCAGCATTGGCCCGAGGATCTTGACTACACGGGCAAGAAGGTCGTCATCATCGGTAGTGGCGCCACCGCGGTCACGATGGTGCCCGCCATGGCCGGAAAGGCCGGGCACGTCACCATGCTGCAGCGCTCCCCGAGCTACATCATGCCGGTGCCGTCCAAGGACGTGTTCGCCAATACGGCCAAGCGCGTACTCGGTGACAAGCTCGGCTTTGCGCTGGCCCGGCGCAAGAACATCGCCAAACAGCGTTTCGTGTACCAGTTCTGCCAGAAACATCCGGGTGCGGCCCGCCGACTGATCCGTCGCCTCAACGCCCAGCAACTACCCGACGGGTACCCGGTGGACGAACACTTCAGCCCCGACTACAACCCCTGGGACCAACGGCTGTGCGCGGTGCCCGACGGCGACATGTTCGCCGCGATCAGCAACGGCAGCGCCTCGGTGGTCACCGACCGCATCGCCACGTTCACCGAAACCGGAATTCGGCTGGAGTCTGGCCGGGATCTGGACGCCGACATCATCGTCACCGCAACCGGCTTGAACATGCAGGCCTTCGGCGGATTATCGCTGACCGTCGACGGCAGGCCGGTCAATCTGGCTGACACCGTGGCCTACAAAGGCATGATGCTCTCCGGTGTGCCGAACTTCGCCTACGCGGTCGGCTACACGAACTCCTCGTGGACGCTGAAGGTCGGCCTACTGTGCGAGCACCTCTGCCAGTTGCTGACCCACATGGACGCGCACGGATACGACACCGCCCGACCCGAGCTCGACGACCCGGGCATGGAAACCCGTCCGTTCATGGACTTCGCCGCCGGCTACGTCCAGCGTGCGGCCAGCCAGCTGCCCCGCCAAGGCTCCGGGCGACCGTGGCTCACATCGATGGGCTACCACGACGATGTGCAGCTGCTACGCAACGGGTCCGTCACCGACCCCCAGCTGAAGTTCACCGCCGCGGCCGATGCCGTCCTCCATGGCGCCGATACCGCGATGGTGTGCGTGTGAGGCGTGGCCTGGAATCACAGGCTGCTGTTGATGGCTTTATCTAGATGGCCATATCTAGATAGTCGCTTCGCCATAGCGCCTGGATCAGACTGCGGCCCAGTTCTTCGACGTTGGCGATGCCGTCTTGGGACAGTATTCCGCTTTGTGCGATCCGTTCAGTGAGCTGGCGAATGGTGCGCTGTCCGTCGATGTGTTGAACGAAGGCCAGCTGAGTTGGGTTCAGCGGGGTGCGCCGCCCGCCAGGTCCAACGATGTCGGAGCCGTTGATGCTGCAACGTAAACGCAGATGCGGCACGTAGCTGAGGCAGGCGTTCGAGGAAAAATCGATTGCGTAGGTCTCGGTGGGTCGGTCCGGCCGGCAGGCGATGAAGAAATGGCAGCCATTGGTTGTGTTGATGCGTTCCATCACCGACCACGCTTGGGCGTCAGGCAGCGCGTCCAGGGCTGCGCTGAACCCGTCCCTCGGTGCGGTGAGGCGGGGCGGGTAGTAGTTGTTCTTGTAGAACCAGTCCTGAAATTCGAGGCCGGCCGTGGCGACCAGCTCCAGGCAGTCCTCGACGGTGTAGCTACGGTCGCGGCCGTGCAGGAACGTATCCACCAGACCGGCGTCGAACCTCAGATCCGGCGCGATGTTGAGATAGCTGCGGAGGGGGTGCGCCTGGGGCAGGCGCGCGATCGTCTCCTTGACGATGCTCACTGACGCGTCGTCCTGGCGTAGCCCTAGATCACGAAAGACCGCTTGCATCATTTCGACGCCGATTCGGCCGACTTTGGCGTAAAGCATCACCGCCAGCGCGCCATCGCGGCGCAGGCACTCGGCGAGCACGTTCATCCCGACCGCTGGTTCGGCCAGATGGTGCAGGACCCCGGTGGAGACGATGAGGTCGAAGTCGCGCTCCAGAGTCGGTAGCTCTTCGATCGGGAGCAGGTGCAACTCGAGGTTCGACAACTTGTGTTTGGCTTTGAGATATCGCTGATGATCAAGCGACGCCTGGCTGATGTCGACCGCCACCACCTTGGCGGCGGGGTTGGTGTAGGCGAACACCGCTGCCTGATTGGTGCCGCAACCGGCGATCAAGATGTCGAGATCGGGTCGGTAATCGCGATCGGGCCACAAGATCCGATGAGCGTGGCTGGGATCGAACAATTGCCAGTTGTTCCTCAGCCACGGGACGAGGTCCTGTATCGGGGCGGGATAGGTCCATTTCTCGTACTGACGTGAGACAACATCGTCGCGTGGATTGTCGCTCATCTCAGGTCTTGCTCCTTCGCGGTGAAACGCTTCGATTGTGTTGGTCGGGCCGGGAGCCCTCAGGTGCGTTTGAGCACCGGCACCGGAAACATGTGCTCGGTTTCTGTCCGGTGGAGGCTGTCGTACAAGCCCACGCTATAGATGCCTTCCGATTGCACTCTCATCGGCAGATGGTGAGCGAAAACTCGGAACTTGACATTCTGCGGCGGGTTGTCCGGCCAATCCCAAGCGAACTCTAGAGTGCCGACTCGTTCACCATCGGGTGCGGTGGCCCTAATGACTTTGCGCGAGGCGTAGTTGGTGCCGCACGCACTGCAGACGGCCACCACCACCGGGATGGTGATGTGGTTGGGGAATCCCTCAGACCACGGGGTTGTCGGAGTGTGCGCTCCCCAGGGCGTGAGTGCATCTGTAGTTCTCGGAGACACCCTGATGCTCAGCCTCCCGGTAGGCAGCATAGACATCGACCGCGGTGATCTGGCTTTGATGAGCAGCAGCAGATCGAGTAGTGGCTCACCGACGCTGGGCAACCGATCGACCGGTTGTTGGCCGAAGCCGAATGCGGGTGTGTTGGTGGGGGTTCTTGCTCTGGAAAACAGCGGTGAACAGCAAACTCGGGCATTCGCAAGGCCTCGATCCTCAGCACCCGGCGGTCAAGCGCTGGCAAACTCCGGAAAAAAGCTGAGAAAATCTCAGACACTTGTCGCGAAATGATAACGACGCCCGTCACCTCCCCGTAACATCACTGGAATCTTGTGGGCAGAACCCTGCAAAACAACCCCGGGGGAGTAAGGACGACATGACTAACAGCAATGCTTCTGAGGCCACGTTCGACGACGGAAGTTCTGCCAGGTCAGGTCGTCACCGCCGGGTCACAACCGGTTGGTTCGGGGTTCGTCGCATCGAGTCCGGTGCTCGGGTGTTGCCGAAGCCTGCGCCGTCGGGTCATGCCGGTTACGTAGGACGGGTGGGCGCTCTAGCGGTCGCTTTGGGTATCGGCGCGGCGATCGCGTCGGTGCCAGGGGTCGCGTTTGCCGATACCACCGGTTCGGGAGGGTCGACGGGTTCGTCGTCTTCGTCGGGTTCAGATTCGTCGGGTGCGGGGGACTCGTCGGATTCAGACTCGTCGGGTTCGGGGGATTCGTCGGGTTCGGGCGATTCGTCGGATTCCGACAGTGATGCTTCGGCGGACGGCGGGGTTGCCGGGGCTTCCGATGCCGATGATGCCGCTGATGAGGCTGCGGCCGCTGAAGAGGCCGCTGATGAGGCTGCGGCCGCTGAAGAGGCAGCGGACGAGGTCGTTGATGAAGCTGCCGATGAAGCTGCAGAAGACGCCGCTGACGAGGTCGTTGATGAAGCTGCGGATGACGCCGCTGACGAGGACGCCGATGAGGCTGTGGCTGACGACGAGGCCGTCGATGCCGAGCCTGATGCCGATGTCATCGAGGATGCCGATGCCGATGCCGATGCCGGTGCGGGTGCCGATGCGGGTTCGGATTCGACAGAGGTCGTCGAGGAGGCGTCGGCCGGGTCCTCGGGTTCGGTTGTTGAGGTTGAGTCGGGTCCGGTAGTTGAGCCGGCCGTTGTTGAGGACGATGCGCCGTCTGCGTCGGTGGCGGAGTCGCCGGTGTTGGTGAGCGACGGTTCGTCGTCGTCGGGTGCGTCGTCGGTGGTGCTGTCGACCTCGCCGGATGAAGATGTGGCCGAGCCAGTGACGGACGAGGTGACATCGACTGAGGAAGCGACGAGCCCGTTGGGCCGTTTGGGGTCGCTGCTGTCCTCGTGGTTGGGCTTGGACCGGCGGGCCTCTGACAGTGGCCCTGTTGATCCGCTGGCCGCGCCGTTGATGTGGGGTGCCGCGGCGGTGGCGCGTCGTGAGGTGGGCCCCAGCGCCAACGCCGACGTGAGCCTGTTCGGGATAAAGCTGTTTGGTGACGGCACCGCCGATGATCCCAATGGCGGCATTTTGATCGGTAACGGCTTCAGCTTTGATGCCGTGTCGTGCGCGGGTCTGACGGCCTGTGATGGCGGCAATGGCGGGTTGCTCGGCAACGGTGGTGCGGGCTTCAACGGCGGTAACGGTGGTTCGGCGGGCTGGTTCGGCAACGGCGGTGATGGTGGGGCCGGTATCCCCGGCGGTGCGGGCGGCAACGGCGGCACCGGCGGGTTGTTCATCGGTAACGGCGGTAATGGCGGTGCCGGCGGTGCGGCGGTCGTTGGTGCCGGCGGCGCCGGTGGCAACGGTGGGGACACCGGTTTGTGGTCGCTGTCGGGTCGCGGTGGTGACGGCGGTGCCGGCGGTGATGGGGTCACGGCTGGCGGTGCCGGCGGCGAGGGTGGTAGCGCGGGGCTATTGGCATTCAGTAGCGACGGTGGCGATGGCGGTGCTGGCGGTGACGGTGCCACCGGTGGGGCCGGTGGTGCCGGCGGTGACAGTGCGTGGTTCCTCGGCACCGCCGGTGCCGGCGGGAATGGCGGTGATTCCACGGGCGACGGTGCTGACGGTGGCAATGGCGGTGCTGGTGGCAACACCGGACTGTTGTCGGTGTCCGGTGATGGCGGTGCCGGCGGTAATGGTGGCGCCGGCGGCGACGGCGTCGACGGTGTGGACGCGGTGTTGCCCGGCACTGATGGTGGTGACGGCACTGCCGGCGGCAATGGCGGCAATGGTGGTGCCGGCGGGGCGGGCAGCTTCGTGTTCGGTGGCGGCGGTAGCGGTGGCCTCGGCGGCGCTGCTGGTAACGGTGGTAATGGTGGCAGTGGCACTGACGGTGCCGATGCAGTCATCGCTGGTAACGCCGGCGGCAACGGCGGCAACAGCGGGGCTGGCGGTGACGGTGGTGTCGGCGGCGCCGGCGGTGACGCCGGCGCGGGCCGGATCCTGCTGTTCGTGCCCCTCGATGGTGTGAACGGGGACGGCGGGGACGGCGGCAGCGGCGGCAACATGGGCGCAGCAGTCGGCAATGGCGGTGACGGCGCGGACGCGGTCGTCGCGGGCAACGACGGTGGGGCCGGCGGCAATGGCGGCAACGTCGGGGACGCCGGTACCGGCGGGGCCGGCGGGGCAGCGGGCACCGGTGGCACCGGCGGTACAGCCGGCAACAGCGGCTCTGGTGGAGAGTCCCAGGGTGACGGCGGCAACGGCGGCAACGGCGGTAACGGCGCAGCGGGCGATGACGGCTCCGATGCGGCGCTTCCCGGTGGTGACGGTGATGCCGGCCAGGCCGGCGGTGCTGGCGGCGCTGGCGGGGCCGGCGGGGCGAGCGGAGAATTCAACGGCTTCGGCGGTAACGGCGGAACCGGCGGCAACGGTGCTCTCGGCGGTAACGGCGGCAACGGCGCGGACGGCGCTGATGCCCTGCTTCCCGGCGGTGACGGCCAGGACGGTGGAAACAGCGGTGCAGGTGGGGCTGGCGGCGCCGGCGGGGCCGGCGGCAACGCCGGCACCGGCACGAGCGGTCCGGGCACCAACGGCACTGGCGGCACCGGCGGTTCCGGCGGTGACAGTGGCACGGTTGCCGGTAACGGCGGGGCCGGCTTGGCCGCGGTCCTCGCGGGCAACGACGGTGGGGCCGGCGGAGCCGGCGGATCGATCGGAGCCGCCGGGGCACTGGGCGCCGGCGGTGCGGTCGGCACCGGAGGCAGCGGTGGTGCTGCCGGCAATGACGGTACGGCCGGCGAGTCGACTGGAAACGGCGGTGCGGGCGGGGCCGGTGGTGACGGCGCTGCGGGTGATGTCGGCGCCGATGGTGCGAATCCGGGCGACGCGGGCGAAACCGGCCAGGCCGGTGGCGCTGGCGGCGCCGGGGGCAATGGTGGCGCGGGCGGAACCGACGTGGGTGTCGGTGGTGACGGCGGCCTCGGCGGCAACGGGGCTCTCGGCGGTAACGGCGGCGACGGCGCCGATGGCGCTGATGCTGTGCTTCCCGGCGGTGACGGCCAGGATGGTGGCGACAGCGGTGCCGGTGGAGCAGGCGGAGTCGGCGGAGCAGGCGGCAACGCCGGTGCTGGTGGCACCAGTGCCGGCAACAACGGCACCGGCGGTGACGGCGCGGACGGCGGCGACAGCGGTGCGTTCGCTGGTAACGGTGGCAACGGCGGGGACGCGGTACTCGCAGGCAACACCGGTGGGGCCGGCGGAGCAGGCGGCGACATCGGAGTTGGCGGGGCGGCCGGTACCGGAGGTGCGGCTGGCACCGGAGGCAACGGAGGCGCGGACGGGGCCGACGGCCTCGACGGTCTCTCGGTCGGCGGCGGAGGTGACGGCGGCAATGGCGGCATGGGCGGTACCGGCACGACCGGTGTCGACGGTGTCGACGGGACCGGAGATGACGGCGGGACCGGTGGGACCGGTGGAACCGGTGGTGCGGGGGGCGCCGGTGGTGCGGGAGGAACCGACCTTGGGTTCGGCGGTGATGGCGGGACCGGCGCTGTTGGCGGTACGGGTGGCAACGGC
>NZ_JBMYXC010000003.1:0-130318 GCF_049608025.1 Mycobacterium sp.
CCGATGCGGACGTCACCGATGCGGACGTCACCGATGCGGACGTCACCGATGCGGACGTCACCGATGCGGAGGCCGCCCCCGCCCCCGACGCCCCTGCCCTCGCCGCCGCTGCCGAGTTCGCCGCCGAAGAGCACTCGGAGGTCACCGCAGCTGTCATCGCTCCGGATGCCGGCTCCCAAGAAACGGGCGCCCAACAAACCGCCAGCCAAGATCCCCCCACCGATCACGCGGCGATCCAGCCGTCAGCACTCGCCACCCCGGTCATTGAATCGTTGGACCCGACATCGTTGGACATGACAATGCCGCTGACCGTTGGCGGCCCGGCGGACGCCGAGCCTGCTACCAGGCCCGAGCGGGCGCCAGGACAGTTGGCAGTCCCGGTAGGCGTGACCAGGGCCACCGAGCCCGAGGTGGTGACCACGCCGACGCCGGTAATCGAACACGTTGGGGTGCTGTCCGCGGCGGACGCCCCCTCGGCCGACGCGACCGCTCCCAGGCAGACCTTGCTCAGCATCGTCGGGGCCATCGTCTTCAACTTGTATTCGTTCGCTATCAGGGTGGTCGGCGGCCCGCCCCTGCTGCCGTGGGGCAGCGCCGTCACGGTGCACAGCTCGAAGCTGGAGATCGACTGTGGCGATGGATACGAGGTGCCCGCAGATTGGTACGTCCCGGAGGGTCCGACACCGACGCAGCTGATCTACCTACAGCACGGTTTCCTGGCCGCGGGGCCGTTCTACAGCTACACGGCGTCCCGGTTGGCCGAGACCACCCAGAGCATCGTCGTCACGACATCCCTGACATCGAACTTCCTCGCGTGTGACGGATGCTGGGTCGGCGGTTCGCCGATGCACAGGGCAGTGGCGGACTTGTTCGTCGCCGACAACACCGCCCTAGCCGCCAGCGCGGGCGCGGCAGGCTTGGGCCCATCTCTGCTGGGCGGCGTGGAAAAGGTCGTGCTCTCCGGTCACTCGGCGGGTGGCGGATTGGCGACAGGTGCCGCGGGATACATGACGGAGAACGGCGCAATCGACCGGCTGGCCGGCGTGGTAATGCTGGACGGGGTGGGCTTCGGTCCAGTGGTGCCGGAGGCGCTGGCCAAGCTGCCCGATGAGTTACCGGTCTACAACCTTGCCGGTAAAGCCTACTTCTGGAACCTGAACGGGAGCGCCGGCGCCGCTCTCGAGACGGAATGGCCCGGCAGGTTCAACGGCGTGCGACTCGTCGGGGGATTGCACTCCGACACGATGCTGGGTGGAAATCCGCTGATTCAGGCCGGTCTCAACCTCGTCACCGGGTGGTCGAAGGTCGAGAACGTCAAGGCCGCCGAGATCCTCAGCGCGGCCTGGATCAACGACATGTTCGCCGGGAGCCCGACGTCGCCCTACTATGGCGCGCCGGGATCGACGCTCGTGATCGAGACGCCGCGGGGCGCCGCAGAGGCGTATGTGACGCCGGGTCCGCCCGAGCGGCTGACCGTCATCGACGTGGTTTTCGAGTTCTTTGTGGACATCATCTTCGGGCTCGACTTCGCTAGGTGCGCGGTGCCGTCCGATGGCCCGTTTGCGCTGCCGGCGGGGCAGCCGACAGGTATCGTGATGGAATTGACCAAGCTAAACACGGCTCTATCTCTTGACGGACGCGCGAAACCGGGCCACTCTATTGGCCAGCACGTTTACGATGGATTTTCGTGGATTGAGGACGCCAGCCAGCGCCCCGTTCGCCTCGAGCGTGCCGAGCGTTGCTGATTTGAGGAATATGCCGTCCTGCGTTACTGTTGGACGTTGCGCTGGCTGCATCCTGCCCACACGTCCTCTCTAAGCCGCACACCACACGTGGACTACGCCTGAGCCCTGTTTCGTGCTCAGTGAACTAGTCGCGTGCCGTGCGGCAGAGTCGCGGGGCCTGATCGGCCAGCCGAACCGACGTAGATATCGCGGCAATACGGTCCGGTCACCGACTTGGTTTCCGGGCACCTGAATGTCGCATTAGGTGCTGGAAGGATGCATCTTGGCAGGCTCCCGCCAGATCGAGGCAACAAATTCCGCAGTAGGTTCCACCAGTAACTCCGTTCCCGGAGCTCCCAATCGAATTTCGTTCGCCAAGCTTCGCGAGCCCCTCGAGGTTCCGGGGCTTCTCGACGTGCAAACGGATTCATTCGAGTGGTTGATCGGGTCTGAGCGTTGGCGTGCCAACGTCAGTGACCGTGGTGAGGGCAATCCCGTCGGCGGCCTCGAAGAGGTGCTCACCGAACTGTCGCCGATCGAGGACTTCTCCGGCTCCATGTCGCTGTCGTTCTCTGATCCGCGCTTCGACGAGGTCAAGGCACCGGTCGACGAGTGCAAAGACAAGGACATGACGTACGCGGCTCCGCTGTTCGTCACCGCCGAGTTCATCAACAACAACACCGGTGAGATCAAGAGCCAGACGGTCTTCATGGGTGACTTCCCGATGATGACCGAAAAAGGCACCTTCATCATCAACGGCACCGAGCGCGTCGTCGTGTCGCAGCTCGTCCGTTCGCCCGGTGTGTACTTCGACGAATCCATCGACAAGTCCACCGAGAAGACGCTGCACAGCGTCAAGGTCATCCCTGGCCGCGGAGCGTGGCTGGAGTTCGACGTCGACAAGCGCGACACCGTCGGCGTGCGTATCGACCGCAAGCGCCGTCAGCCGGTCACGGTGTTACTCAAGGCGCTGGGCTGGACCAGCGAGCAGATCGTGGAGCGCTTCGGCTTCTCCGAGATCATGATGGGCACGTTGGAGAAGGACAACACCGCAGGCTGCGACGAGGCGCTGCTGGACATTTACCGCAAGCTGCGCCCGGGCGAGCCGCCGACCAAGGAGTCCGCGCAGACCCTGCTGGAGAACCTGTTCTTCAAGGAGAAGCGCTACGACCTGGCCCGGGTGGGCCGCTACAAGGTCAACAAGAAGCTGGGGCTCAACGTCGGGCAGCCGATCACCAGTTCGACGCTGACCGAAGAGGACGTCGTCGCCACCATCGAGTACCTGGTGCGGCTGCAGCAGGGCGATAACGTCATGACCGCGCCCGGCGGCAGCGAGGTCCCGGTGGAGACCGACGACATCGACCACTTCGGGAACCGTCGTCTGCGTACGGTCGGCGAGCTGATCCAGAATCAGATCCGCGTCGGCCTGTCCCGGATGGAGCGCGTCGTCCGGGAGCGGATGACCACCCAGGACGTCGAGGCGATCACGCCGCAGACCCTGATCAACATCCGTCCCGTCGTGGCGGCGATCAAGGAGTTCTTCGGTACCAGCCAGCTGTCGCAGTTCATGGACCAGAACAATCCGTTGTCGGGCTTGACCCACAAGCGCCGGCTGTCGGCGCTGGGTCCCGGCGGTCTGTCCCGTGAGCGCGCCGGCCTCGAGGTCCGAGACGTGCACTCCAGCCACTACGGCCGCATGTGCCCGATCGAGACTCCCGAGGGTCCGAACATCGGCCTGATCGGATCGCTGTCGGTCTACGCGCGGGTGAACCCGTTCGGCTTCATCGAGACGCCGTATCGGAAAGTCGTCGACGGTGTTGTTTCCGATGACATTCACTACCTGACGGCCGACGAGGAGGACCGCCACGTCGTGGCGCAGGCCAACTCGTCGATCGACCCGGACGGCAGGTTTGTCGAGGACCGCATCCTGGTTCGCCGTAAGGGCGGCGAGGTCGAGAACGTGTCCAGCTCCGAGGTCGACTACATGGATGTTTCGCCGCGCCAGATGGTGTCGGTGGCGACCGCCATGATTCCGTTCCTCGAGCACGACGACGCCAACCGTGCCCTGATGGGCGCCAACATGCAGCGCCAGGCAGTTCCGCTGGTACGCAGCGAGGCGCCGCTGGTCGGTACCGGCATGGAACTGCGCGCGGCGATCGATGCCGGCGATGTCGTCGTCGCCGAGAAGTCCGGCGTCATCGAGGAGGTCTCGGCCGACTACGTCACCGTGATGGCCGACGACGGCACCCGCAGCACCTACCGGATGCGCAAGTTCGCCCGCTCCAACCACGGCACCTGCGCCAACCAGCGTCCCATCGTGGACGCCGGGCAGCGCGTGGAGTCGGGTCAGGTGATCGCCGACGGGCCCTGCACCGAGAACGGTGAGATGGCGCTGGGCAAGAACCTGCTCGTGGCGATCATGCCGTGGGAGGGGCACAACTACGAGGACGCGATCATCCTCTCCAACCGTCTGGTCGAAGAGGATGTGCTCACCTCGATTCACATCGAAGAGCACGAAATCGACGCCCGCGACACCAAGCTGGGCGCCGAGGAGATCACCCGGGACATCCCCAACATCTCCGATGAGGTGCTCGCTGATCTCGACGAGCGCGGCATCGTCCGCATCGGCGCCGAGGTCCGTGACGGCGACGTCCTGGTCGGCAAGGTCACGCCCAAGGGTGAGACGGAGTTGACCCCCGAGGAGCGCCTGCTCCGTGCCATCTTCGGCGAGAAGGCCCGAGAGGTCCGCGACACCTCGCTGAAGGTGCCCCACGGTGAATCCGGCAAGGTCATCGGCATCCGAGTGTTCTCTCGCGAGGATGACGACGAATTGCCCGCCGGTGTCAACGAACTGGTCCGCGTCTACGTGGCCCAGAAGCGCAAGATCTCCGACGGCGACAAGCTCGCCGGACGCCACGGCAACAAGGGCGTCATCGGCAAGATCCTGGCGGCTGAGGATATGCCGTTCCTTCCGGACGGCACCCCGGTCGACATCATCCTGAACACCCACGGTGTGCCGCGACGGATGAACATCGGCCAGATCCTCGAGACGCACCTGGGGTGGGTCGCCAAGGCGGGCTGGAACATCCAAGGGGCTGACGGAGCCGCTGAAGTCCCTGAGTGGGCCGCCAACCTGCCCGAGCAGTTGCTGTCGGCGCCTGCTGACAGCATCGTCTCCACCCCGGTGTTCGACGGGGCCCGCGAGGGTGAGTTGGAGGGCCTGCTGGCCTCGACGCTGCCCAACCGCGACGGCGATGTGTTGGTCAACGCCGAGGGCAAGTCGCAGCTGTTCGATGGCCGCAGTGGTGAACCGTTCCCGTACCCGGCGACGGTCGGCTACATGTACATCCTGAAGTTGCACCACTTGGTGGACGACAAGATCCACGCCCGTTCGACCGGTCCGTACTCGATGATCACCCAGCAGCCGCTGGGTGGTAAGGCGCAGTTCGGCGGTCAGCGATTCGGTGAGATGGAGTGCTGGGCCATGCAGGCCTATGGCGCCGCCTACACGCTGCAGGAGTTGTTGACCATCAAGTCCGATGACACCGTCGGCCGGGTCAAGGTGTACGAGGCGATCGTCAAGGGCGAGAACATTCCCGAACCCGGTATTCCTGAGTCGTTCAAGGTCCTTCTCAAGGAACTGCAGTCGTTGTGCCTCAACGTCGAGGTGCTGTCTTCTGACGGCGCCGCGATCGAGATGCGTGACGGTGATGACGAGGACCTGGAACGCGCCGCCGCGAACCTGGGAATCAACCTGTCCCGCAACGAATCCGCTTCAGTCGAAGATCTTGCGTGATCTCTTTCGTTCGCTTGATCTAGTTCCGCAACTAAACCCGCAAGGGGAAAGGAAGTTACGTGCTCGACGTCAACTTCTTCGATGAACTCCGTATCGGTCTGGCTACCGCCGATGACATCCGCAACTGGTCCTTCGGCGAGGTCAAGAAGCCCGAAACGATCAACTACCGCACGCTGAAGCCTGAGAAGGACGGCCTGTTCTGCGAGAAGATCTTCGGACCGACTCGCGACTGGGAGTGCTACTGCGGCAAGTACAAGCGTGTCCGCTTCAAGGGCATCATCTGTGAGCGCTGCGGCGTCGAGGTGACCCGCGCCAAGGTGCGTCGTGAACGGATGGGGCACATCGAACTCGCGGCTCCGGTCACCCACATCTGGTACTTCAAGGGCGTTCCGTCGCGCTTGGGCTACCTGCTGGATCTGGCACCCAAGGATCTCGAGAAGATCATCTATTTCGCCGCCTACGTGATCACCACGGTCGACGACGAGATGCGGCACAACGAGCTGTCCACGCTGGAAGCCGAAATGGCCGTCGAGCGCAAAGCGGTCGAGGATCAGCGGGACGCCGATCTGGAGGCTCGGGCCCAGAAGCTCGAGGCCGACATGAAGGAGCTCGAGGAGGAGGGTGCCAAGTCCGACGTGCGCCGCAAGGTGCGTGACGGCGGGGAGCGCGAGATGCGCCAGCTCCGTGATCGGACCCAGCGCGAGCTGGACCGGCTCGAGGAGATCTGGACGACCTTCACCAAGCTGGCCCCCAAGCAGCTCATCGTCGACGAACTGCTCTACCGCGAGCTGCAGGACCGCTACGGCGAGTATTTCGAGGGCGCCATGGGCGCGGAGTCCATCAAGAAGCTCATCGAGAACTTCGACATCGACGCCGAGGCCGAGTTCTTGCGCGACACCATTCGCAATGGCAAGGGGCAGAAGAAGCTTCGTGCCCTCAAGCGGCTCAAAGTGGTCGCAGCGTTCCAGATGAACCGCAATTCGCCGATGGGCATGGTGCTGGACGCGGTGCCGGTGATTCCGCCGGAGCTGCGTCCGATGGTTCAGCTCGACGGTGGACGTTTCGCCACCTCCGACCTCAACGACCTGTACCGCCGGGTGATCAACCGCAACAACCGGTTGAAGAGGCTGATCGATCTGGGCGCGCCCGAAATCATCGTCAACAACGAGAAGCGCATGCTTCAGGAGTCGGTGGACGCGCTGTTCGACAACGGCCGTCGCGGCCGGCCGGTGACCGGTCCGGGCAACCGTCCGCTGAAGTCGCTGTCGGATCTGCTCAAGGGTAAGCAGGGTCGATTCCGGCAGAACCTGCTCGGCAAGCGTGTCGACTACTCGGGCCGCTCGGTTATCGTCGTTGGCCCGCAGCTCAAGCTTCATCAGTGCGGTCTGCCCAAGCTGATGGCACTGGAGCTGTTCAAGCCGTTCGTGATGAAGCGGCTGGTCGATCTCAACCACGCGCAAAACATCAAGAGCGCCAAGCGCATGGTGGAGCGCCAGCGCGCGCAGGTGTGGGACGTCCTCGAAGAGGTCATCTCCGAGCATCCGGTGCTGCTGAACCGTGCACCGACGCTGCACCGCCTCGGTATTCAGGCCTTCGAGCCGCAGTTGGTCGAGGGTAAGGCCATTCAGCTGCACCCGCTGGTCTGTGAGGCGTTCAACGCCGACTTCGACGGCGACCAGATGGCAGTCCACCTGCCGCTGTCGGCCGAGGCGCAGGCCGAGGCCCGCATCCTGATGCTGTCCAGCAATAACATCCTGTCGCCCGCGTCGGGCCGTCCGTTGGCTATGCCGCGTCTCGACATGGTGACCGGTCTGTACTTCCTGACCACCGAGATCGATGGCGATACCGGCGAATACGTGCCTGCAGCCAAGGATCAGCCGGAGTCGGGCGTGTACAGCTCTTCCGCAGAAGCCATCATGGCGTTGGATCGCGGTGCGCTGTCGGTGCGGGCCAAGATCCGGGTGCGGCTGACTGATCAGCGTCCATCCGCTGAGGTCGAGGCCGAGCTGTTCCCGGAGGGCTGGAAGCCGGGCGATGCGTGGATCGCGCACACCACTTTGGGCCGGGTGCTGTTCAACGAGTTGCTGCCGAAGGGCTATCCGTTCGTCAACGAGCAGCAACACAAAAAGGTGCAGGCCCGCATCATCAATGATCTGGCCGAGCGCTACCCGATGATCGTGGTCGCGCAGACCGTCGACAAGCTCAAGGACGCTGGGTTCCACTGGGCCACGCGGTCCGGCGTGACCGTGTCGATGGCAGACGTGCTGGTCCCGCCGCAGAAGCAGGAGATCCTCGACCGCTACGAGGCGGAAGCCGACGGCATCGAGAAGAAGTACCAGCGTGGCGCTCTGAACAAGACGGAGCGGAACGAGGCACTGGTCAAGATCTGGCAGGACGCCACCGAAGATGTCGGTAAGGCTCTGGAGGAGTACTACCCCGAGGACAACCCGATCATCACGATCGTGAAGTCCGGCGCGACGGGCAACCTGACCCAGACTCGGACCTTGGCAGGCATGAAGGGCCTGGTGACCAATCCGAAGGGTGAGTTCATCCCGCGCCCCATCAGGTCTTCGTTCCGTGAGGGCCTGACCGTGCTGGAGTACTTCATCAACACCCACGGCGCCCGCAAGGGCCTGGCGGACACTGCGCTGCGTACCGCTGACTCCGGCTACCTGACCCGACGTCTGGTCGACGTGAGCCAGGACGTGATCGTTCGCGAGACCGACTGCGAGACCGAGCGCGGCATCAACGTCACCTTGGCTGAAGTGCAAGCCGAGGGACCGCTGGTTCGCGATCAGCACATCGAGACCTCTGCCTATGCGCGGACGCTGGCCACCGACGCGGTGGATAGCAAGGGCAACGTCGTCGTCGAACGCGGCCACGACCTGGGCGACCCGGCGATCGACGCGCTGTTGGCAGCAGGCATCACCGAGGTGAAGGTCCGTTCCGTGCTGACGTGCGCGACCGGCACCGGCGTGTGTGCGAAGTGCTACGGCCGCTCGATGGCGACCGGCAAACTGGTCGACATCGGCGAGGCGGTGGGCATCGTCGCGGCGCAGTCTATCGGTGAGCCCGGTACGCAGCTGACCATGCGCACCTTCCACCAGGGTGGCGTCACCGGCGGGCAGGACATCGTCGGTGGTCTGCCTCGCGTGCAGGAACTGTTCGAGGCTCGCGTTCCGCGCAACCGCGCGCCGATCGCCGATGTCTCCGGACGGATCCGCCTGGAGGAGAGTGAAAAGTTCTACAAGATCACCATCGTTCCCGACGACGGGGGCGAAGAGGTCGTGTACGACAAGCTCACTCGTCGCCAGCGGTTGAAGGCGTTCAAGCACGACGACGGTTCCGAGCGTCTGCTGACCGATGGCGACCATGTCGAGGTGGGCCAGCAGTTGATGGAAGGCTCGGCCGACCCGCACGAGGTGCTGCGCGTTCAGGGTCCCCGCGAGGTGCAGATCCACCTCGTCAAGGAGGTCCAGGAGGTCTACCGCGCCCAGGGTGTGTCGATCCACGACAAGCACATCGAGGTGATCGTTCGGCAGATGCTGCGGCGCGTCACGATCATCGATTCGGGCGCGACGGAGTTCCTGCCCGGCTCGCTGACCGAGCGCGGCGAGTTCGAGGCCGAGAACCGTCGGGTCGTCACCGAGGGCGCAGAGCCCGCGGCGGGACGCCCGGTCCTGATGGGTATCACCAAGGCGAGCCTCGCCACCGATTCGTGGCTGTCGGCGGCGTCGTTCCAGGAGACCACTCGCGTGCTGACCGACGCGGCGATCAACTGCCGCAGCGACAGGCTGAACGGTCTGAAGGAGAACGTGATCATCGGCAAGCTGATCCCGGCCGGTACCGGCATCGGCCGCTACCGCAACATCCAGGTGCAGCCGACGGAAGAGGCACGGGCAGCTGCTTACACGATCCCGTCCTACGAGGATCAGTACTACAGCCCGGACTTCGGCCAGGCGACCGGCGTCGCCGTGCCGTTGGACGACTACGGCTACAGCGACTACCGGTAACTGCAGTCCACGGAAATGCCCCCGCCGAGCGCGGGGGCATCTTCGTGCGCGGGTGAGCCGCCGAGTGTGCGCGGGTGAGCCGCCGAGTGTGCGCGGGCGAGCCGCCGAGTGTGCGCGGGTGAGCCGCCGAGCGTGAAGGCACCTTCACGCTGGGGTTCGGGTGTGAAGATGGCCTCACGTTCGGCGGGGGCCGGGCGCCTAGACTCGACGCCGTGCTCATTGGTTCCCATGTTCGTGGTGATGATCCCCTGGCGGCGGCACGGGCTGACGGTGCCGACGTTGTGCAGTTCTTCCTCGGCAACCCCCAGAGTTGGAAGAAGCCGCCGCCGCGCGAGGACGCCGAGGCACTGAGGTCTTCCGCGGTGCCGATCTACGTGCACGCCCCGTATCTGATCAACGTCGCGTCGGCCAACAACCGAGTCCGGATTCCGTCCCGCAAGATCCTGCAGGACACCTGCGACGCGGCGTCGGCGATCAATGCCAACGCGGTGATCGTGCACGGTGGCCACGCTGACGACAACGACCTGGACGCCGGCTTCGAGCGCTGGGTCAAGGCGCTGGCCAGCCTCAAGACCGACATGCCCGTCTACCTCGAGAACACCGCCGGCGGCGACCACGCAATGGCCCGCCACTTCGACACCATCGCCCGGTTGTGGGACCACATCGGAGACATGGGCATCGGGTTCTGCCTGGACACTTGCCACGCCTGGGCAGCCGGTGAGGCGCTGGTCGACGCCGTCGAGCGGATCAAGGCGATCACCGGCCACATCGACCTCGTGCACTGCAACGACTCACGCGACGCCGCAGGCTCGGGTGCCGACCGGCACGCCAACTTCGGGACCGGGCAGATCGATCCGCAGCTGCTGGCGGCCGTGGTCAAGGCCGCCGACGCGCCGGTCATCTGTGAGACCGCGGACCAGGGACGCAAAGCCGACATCGCCTTTCTGCGGGAGCACATTCACTAACACGCCGTTTGGTTACAGTTTGTGCATGAACGGGCATCCGAACGGGCCTTGAACCGCGGGTTGCTTCGAGGTTAATTAGGCTAGCGCCTGGGAATTCCTCTGCCGTCCGCCTCGAAGCCAGCCTCGAAAGGCCCGTTGTGTCCGCACTTGACCAGTCGTCAATTGCGCTGACGCACGTCGAGGACGCCCCGCTGCCGGATCGGCGCGCTGCGTGGCTGAGGATCGCGCGGTGGGCGGCCGTCGCGATCTGGGCGAGCGTGGTGATCTGGCGAACCATCACCGACGGCTTCGCGTTCAACCGCGAACTGCTGCTGCTCTACATCTGCACGGGGTTGGCTGCCGCCAGCATCGGCCAGGGTCGTCGCGTGCTCTATGTGGTCCGGGACTGGTTGCCGTTCGCGCTCATTCTGATCGCCTATGACCTGAGCAGGGGAGCGGCGACGCTCGTCGGGCGGCCCACGTTGTGGCACTGGCAGGCTGACATGGACCGGCTGATTTTCTTCGGCCACATGCCGACGGTGTGGTTACAGGAACAATTGAAGATGCGGCATCCGCCCTGGTGGGAGGTGATTATCAGCAGTGTCTACATGTCGTTCTTCATCCTGCCCTACGTGATCGCCGGCATTCTGTGGTTACGGGACCGCGAGGAGTGGAAGGCGTTTGTCCGGTTGTTCGTCGGCCTGAACCTCGCGGCGCTGATCGTTTATGTGCTGCTGCCAGCCGCCCCACCGTGGGCCGCGGCGCGCTGCACGGCGTCCGACGTGGCGGGGGGGCCATCCGGCCCGCGGTGCATGTTCAGGTCGGCGCGCGGCGTCACCGACGGCAGCGTATTGGGTGCCATGCAGACCAGCCAGGAAGGGGCCAATGGCTGGATCGAACGCATCGTCGGTCGCGGCTGGGGCAATCTGAACCTGCACTCAGCGACTGCGTTGCTCGATCAGGGGCAGGCCAGCGTCAACCTGGTTGCGGCGATCCCGTCGCTGCACGCAGGGATGTCGGCTGCGCTGGCGGCATTCCTGTGGCACCGCGTCAACCGGGCCTGGCGTCCGGTCCTGGTGGCCTATCCGCTGGTCATGGCGTTCACGTTGGTGTACACCGCGGAGCATTACGTGGTCGACCTGCTGCTCGGGTGGGCATTGGCGGCGGTGGTGATCGTCTTCCTCTCCCGGTTCCAGCGCTGGCGACTACGACGGTCCGAGGCCCAGGATATGGAGCCTGCTGCTGCCTCCTGAAGGCGGCAGGCTCTCAGAACACGATGGTCTGGTTGCCGTAACGGACGATCCGGTCCTCGCAGTGCCACAACACCGCGCGCGACAGGACTGCCCTCTCGACGTCAGCCCCCAGACGGGTCAGATCGGTGACGTTGTGCCGGTGGTCGACGCGCACCACGTCCTGTTCGATGATCGGGCCATCATCGAGGGCGTCCGTCACATAATGCGCGGTTGCCCCGACCAGCTTGACGCCACGTTCCTTGGCGCGGCGGTAGGGCGCGGCTCCGATAAAGGCCGGAAGAAATGAGTGGTGGATGTTGATCATCGAGCACCCGACTTCCCCGATGAACCGCGGCGTGAGGATCTGCATGTAGCGAGCGAGCACGACCAGGTCGACGTTCCCGCGCAGGAGGTCGAGTTGGCGCTGCTCGGCGGCGTCGCGGATATCCTTGTTCGCCGGGATATGGATGAACGGCACCCCGAACGGCCGGACGTCGTCGGCGAGGTCGGGATGGTTGGCGATCACCATCACCACCGACATGTCCAACTCGCCGCGGCGATTGCGCCACAGCAGGTCGAGGACGCAGTGGTCCTCCTTGGATGCCAGGATCGCGACCCGTTTGGGTTTGGCCGCTTCGGTGAGGCGAAAGTCCATGTCGAACTCCGAGGCCACCCGTTCGGCGAAGGCGCGTTCGAGGCCGTCGCGTGCCGCTGTCAGGCCTGGCATGTGAAAGATTGTGCGCTGCATGAATACTCCGCCGGACTGCTGAGTGGAGTGTTGGTCCAGGGATACGATGTTGGCGCCTTCGCCCGCCAGGAACCGGCTCACCGCAGCCACGAGTCCGGGTCGGTCTGCGCAGCGCAGCAGCAGCCGTCCGACGTTCTTGGCCGAAGCCCCGCGGCCGGCGGGGAACTCGTCCGCGGACTCGCCGGTGTAAGCGTCCATGGGTTCCATTTCCTGTGCGGTGTCCCGAATGGCACCGGAAGTGTAGCGGTATTACATGTGCTTGTGCGGTCGTTGGAAAAATGTAACAGTGTGTCCATGTCGGACACTCACGTCGTCACCAATCAGGTCCCCCCGCTGGACAACTACAACCCAGCCGCGTCGCCGATGCTGGCCGAGGCGTTGATCCGCGAGGGCGGGGAGTGGGGCGTCGAGGAGGTCATGGAATTGGGCGCGATCGGGGGCAGCCCGCGAGCGCAGAGGTGGGGTGAGCTGGCCGATCGCAACCGGCCGATCCTGCGCACGCACGACCGGTATGGGCACCGCGTCGACGAGGTCGAGTACGACCCGGCCTACCACGAGCTGATGACCGTCGCGGTGGGTCACGGGCTGCATGCCGCACCGTGGGCGGATGACCGCCCGGGGGCCCATGTCGTGCGTGCGGCGAAGACCTCGGTGTGGACGCCTGAACCCGGCCATATGTGCCCGATCTCGATGACCTACGCGGTGGTGCCGGCACTGCGTCACAACCCGGAACTCGCGAAGCAGTACGAGCCCCTGCTGACCAGCCGAAGCTACGACCCTGACCTCGGCGTGCCTGCCGCCAAGGCGGGCATCACCGCGGGGATGTCGATGACCGAGAAGCAGGGCGGCTCCGATGTCCGGGCCGGCACAACGCAGGCCGTTCCGAACAGTGACGGTACCTATCGGCTGACCGGTCACAAGTGGTTCACCTCGGCGCCGATGTGCGACGTCTTCCTGGTGCTCGCGCAGGCGCCCGCCGGCCTGAGCTGTTTCTTTCTGCCGCGGGTGCTACCGGACGGCAGTCGCAATCGGATGTTCCTGCAGCGGCTCAAGGACAAGCTGGGCAATCACGCCAACGCCTCCAGCGAGGTCGAATACGACGACGCCACGGCCTGGTTGGTCGGCGAGGAGGGCCGCGGGGTCCCGACGATCATCGAGATGGTCAACCTCACGCGGCTGGACTGCACACTGGGCAGCGCGACGAGCATGCGCACCGGTTTGATGCGCGCGGTCCATCATGCCCAACATCGCAAAGCGTTCGGCGCCTACCTGATCGATCAGCCCCTGATGCGCAACGTGCTTGCCGACCTCGCCGTCGAGGCCGAGGCCGCGACCATGTTGGCGATGAGGATGGCCGGCGCCACCGACCGGGCGGTCCGCGGCGACGATCGTGAGACCCTGCTGCGCCGGATCGGCTTGGCGGCGGCCAAGTACTGGGTGTGCAAGCGCGCGACCCCGCACGCCGCCGAAGCGATGGAGTGTCTGGGCGGCAATGGCTATGCCGAGGAGTCGGGGATGCCGCGGCTGTACCGGGAGGCCCCGCTGATGGGCATCTGGGAAGGCTCGGGCAACGTCAGTGCGTTGGATACGCTGCGGGCCATCGCCACTCGGCCCGAGTGCATTGAGGTGCTGTTCGACGAGCTCGGCGCGACCGCCGGCCTCGATCCACGGCTGGACGCCCATGTCGGCCGGCTCGGACCCCAACTGGAGGACTTGGACACGGTTGCCTACCGCGCCCGCAAGATCGCCGAAGACATCTCGCTGGCGCTGCAGGGCTCGCTGTTGTTGCGTCACGGGCACCCCGCCGTGACCGAGGCGTTCCTGGCCAGCAGACTCGGTGGGGCCTGGGGCGGTGCCTTCGGCACCTTGCCGACGGGGCTGGATTTGGCGCCGATCATCGAGCGGGCCACGATCAAGGCATGACGACTACCAGGGCCCAGCAGGCGCACACCGTGCAGAAACATGGGCGTATCGGCCTACTGTGCGTTACCCGGCTCACGCATGGGCCCAGTTCACGCAGCCGGAGGGATTGCATATGACCCACTCGGGCAGCCCCGTCGACTTCGACAATCTGCAGACGATGACCTACGAGGTCACCGGCCGGATCGCGCGAATCACCTTCAACCGTCCCGAGAAGGGCAACGCGATCATCGCCGCTACGCCGCTCGAGCTATCGGCTCTGGTGGAGCGCGCTGACCTCGACCCGAATGTGCACGTCATCCTGGTCTCCGGCCGCGGCGCCGGATTCTGTGCGGGCTTCGACCTGTCCGCCTACGCGGAGGGTTCCTCATCGGCCGGCTCGACTGGAAACCCGTACCGGGACACCGTGCTGTCGGGCCGGACCCAGGCGATCAACCACCTGCCTGATCGGCCCTGGGATCCGATGATCGACTACCAGATGATGAGCCGGTTCGTCCGCGGATTCGCCAGCCTGATGCACGCCGACAAACCGACCGTGGTCAAAATTCACGGATACTGCGTCGCCGGCGGCACCGACATCGCGTTGCATGCCGATCAGGTGATCGCCGCCTCCGACGCCAAGATCGGCTACCCGCCCACCAGGGTGTGGGGAGTTCCCGCGGCAGGACTATGGGCGCATCGCCTCGGAGATCAACGAGCGAAACGGCTGCTGCTGACCGGTGACTGCATCACCGGCGCGCAGGCCGCCGAATGGGGGCTGGCGGTGGAGGCACCGGAGCCGCAGGACTTGGATGACCGGGTCGAGCGCCTCCTCGAGCGGATCGCCGCGGTCCCGATCAACCAGCTGATGATGGTCAAGCTGGCGATGAACAGCGCTTTGTACCAGCAGGGCGTGGCGAACAGCGCGATGATCTCGACGGTGTTCGATGGCGTCGCGCGCCACACTCCGGAGGGGCACGCCTTCGTTGCCGAATCCCGCGAGCACGGCTTTCGCGATGCCGTGCGCCGCCGCGACGAACCGTTCGGTGACCACGGTCGAACAGTCTCGGGCGTGTAGGCGTGGCCCGGTCGGATTGGCGGATGGCGGATTCGCGGATGACGGGGCGTTCGGTCGTGTTGAGCGTGCTGCTCGGTGCGCACCCGGCATGGGCGACGGTCGGTGAGCTGCTTTCGCTCACCAGTGATTTCGGCATTCGGGAGTCGACCGTGCGGGTGGCGCTGACGCGCATGGTCGCCTCGGGTGATCTGGTGCGCTCCCAGGATGGCTACCGGCTCTCGGATCGTCTGCTGGCCCGTCAGCGCCGCCAGGATGACGCGATCAACCCGCGTCGGCGGTCATGGGACGGCATATGGACCACGTTGGTGATCACCAGCGTCGGCACTGATCCGCGAACCCGTGCGGCGCTTCGAAATGCCCTGCAGGAAAAGCGCTTCGCCGAGTTGCGTGAAGGCGTGTGGATGCGGCCGGACAACGTCTCCGTCGAGCTTGGTGATGCGGTCTCCGAGCGGGTCCGACTGCTTCGAGCCTACGACGAGGCGCCCGTTGAGCTGGCCGCCCGGCTATGGGATCTATCGGGGTGGGCGAGTGCGGGGCGGGAAATGTTGACTGCACTGGCCGAGAGCCGCGATGTTCCGGGCAGATTCGTCATCGCTGCGGCGATGGTGCGTCACCTGCTGAGCGACCCGGTATTGCCCGACGAACTGCTACCCGAGGACTGGCCGGGCGCCGCGCTACGGACTGCCTACGAAAACTTCGCCGCCGAAATGGTCGCGCGGCGCGATGGTGTGAAACTTGCGGAGGTGCCATGAGCGGATCAGCAACGGCGGGCAGCAGTGCAGCGACCGGGGAAAACGGCGGCGGTGTGCGGGTGGAGCGTGTCGGAGCGGTGACGACGGTGATCATGAACCGGCCCAAGGCCCGCAACGCCGTCGACGGTGCCGCCGCGAGGGAATTGTTCGCCGCGTTCGAGGAGTTCGACCGTGACGATTCGGCATCGGTGGCCGTGCTGTGGGGGGATAACGGAACCTTTTGCGCTGGAGCTGATCTCAAGGCCCTGGGCACACCGCAGGCCAACCCGTTGCACCGGGATGGGCCGGGCCCGATGGGGCCCAGCCGAATGACGTTGTCCAAACCCGTCATCGCCGCGGTCAGCGGGCACGCCGTCGCCGGCGGTTTGGAACTGGCGCTGTGGTGTGATCTGCGCGTGGTCGAGCAGGACGCGATCATGGGAGTGTTCTGTCGCCGCTGGGGTGTCCCGCTGATCGACGGGGGCACGGTGCGGCTGCCACGGCTGATCGGCCACAGCCGCGCCCTGGATCTCATCCTGACCGGCCGGAGCGTCGACGCCGACGAGGCTTTGGCGATGGGACTGGCCACCCGGGTCGTGCCCACCGGCGAATCCCGGGCGCGGGCCGAAGAACTGGCCGCTGAACTCGCGGCGTTGCCGCAGCAGTGTCTACGCGCCGACCGCCGCTCGGTGCTCACGCAGTGGGGACTGTCGGAGACCGACGCGATGGACGTCGAGTTCGCCAGCATGGCGGAGGTGGCTGCGGAATCCTTGGAGGGCGCGGCACGATTCGCCGCGGGAGCGGGCCGCCACGGCGCCAGTGACCCACGCTGAGGTGCCGACTGGCTCAGCCCTTGGTGATGGTGTTGTTGCTGCCGGTGTCGTTGATCTTCGGCTCACCTTCGCGGTAGGTCACCGTGTTGTTCAGCCCGACGACGGAGAGTTCGTTGTCAACCTGCTCGAAGGTGAGCGTGTTGTCGGCGCCGCCGACGTTGACGCTCGCGCACCTGCCCTTGACCGTCAGCGTGTTGTTGGATCCGCCGATGTTGAGTGCCTTGCCGTCCGCGCAGTCGATGTCGGCGGTGGTGCCGAATGAGCCGTAGTTGATGGTGTTGCCGATCTCGACCTGCGCGCCCGACGTTCCGGCCGTCATCGTCGGGTCGGAGGTGTCCTGACCGCTGGAGCCGCACGCGGTCAGTCCGAGGGTTGCCGAGAGCGCGGCAACGCCGACCCAGCCGATCAGTTGCAGAGGGATTGCAGGCATCTTGGTCGCCACCTATCTGGTTGAAGACAATTCTGGTTCAAGACAATGGACCTGGGTGGATCGACAACCCAGCCTACGTTCAGACCGCGCCTGCGGCGCGCGCCTACCGCAAGTCTTCACCCTCGGCGCAGTATGAACGGGGCAGGTGCGGCCGCTGACCGGGCAGGTGCCGCGGCTGAACGGGGCAGGTGCCGCGGGCGAACCGAGAGCGAACGGATCTGGGCATCCGCGAGCGGCTACAGTTTCGCTGATCCGGCTGATCCTGCGAAGGGTTGCCTGACCGATCTGAAGGGGACTGGCGAGATGGCAGCTCGGCCGCCGCGTTCGGCGAGGCTGAGCCGTGAGTCCATCGTCAACGCAGCTCTGACGTTCCTCGACCGCGAAGGTTGGGATGCGCTGACGATCAATGCGCTGGCCAATCAACTGGGCACCAAGGGGCCGTCGCTGTACAACCACGTGCACAGCCTCGATGACCTGCGCCGCACAGTCCGGATGCGGGTTGTCGGCGACATCATCGGCATGCTCAACACAGTCGGGCAGGGCCGACCCCCCGACGACGCGGTCATGGTCATGGCCGGCGCCTATCGGAGCTATGCCCACCATCATCCTGGTCGGTACTCCGCGTTCACCAGGATGCCGTTGGGCGGTGACGACCCCGAATTCACCGAGGCCACCAGGGCCGCGGCGGCGCCGGTGATCTCGGTGCTGGCCGCTTACGGGCTCGACACCGACGCGGCGTTCTTCGCGGCGTTGGAGTTCTGGTCGGCGATGCACGGGTTCGTCCTGCTGGAGATGACCGGGGTGATGGCCGGTATCGACACCGACGCGGTGTTCGCGGATATGGTGATGAGGCTGGCCAGCGGCATTCGAAGTCGGTGAGTGACGCCACGGCTCGCTGCGGATAGCGTTGACCTGCGTGAACGTCGCACCAGGGGGCTTCTCTGCGGGTTTGGAGCGGCGCGGTCTGCCCTGGTATTGTGGACGATCGTGCCTGGCAGATAAGGCGCTTGTGTCTCTTAGGATTCATGAGCATGCCTGCACGCCGGGCAACTTCGCATGCCCGACATGCTTTGGAAGTGCGGGCGCCGCCTCGATATTTCCTCGGCGGCTGGTGCGACACGCCCGGCCCCGGGGTAACCGGGCGGGGCGAAACTGCAGCATACGAGAACTTCAGGACACGAGAACTTCAGAAGCACGACCGAATGACGCGCCACAAGACGAGCAACACAGCACGAGCTACACAGGAAGCCGGTACATGCCAACCATCAACCAGCTGGTCCGCAAGGGTCGCCGCGACAAGATCGCCAAGGTGAAGACGGCGGCCCTCAAGGGCAGCCCGCAGCGCCGTGGCGTGTGCACCCGCGTGTACACCACCACCCCGAAGAAGCCGAACTCTGCGCTTCGTAAGGTCGCTCGCGTCAAGCTGACCAGCCAGGTCGAGGTCACCGCCTACATCCCCGGCGAGGGCCACAACCTGCAGGAGCACTCGATGGTGCTGGTGCGTGGCGGTCGTGTGAAGGACCTCCCCGGCGTGCGCTACAAGATCATTCGCGGCTCACTGGACACCCAGGGTGTCAAGTCCCGTAAGCAGGCGCGCAGCAAGTACGGCGCCAAGAAGGAGAAGAGCTGATGCCGCGCAAGGGTCCCGCGCCTAAGCGTCCGTTGGTCAACGATCCGGTCTACGGGTCCCAGCTGGTCACCCAGCTGGTCAACAAAGTGTTGCTGGATGGAAAGAAATCGCTGGCCGAACGCATCGTCTACGGTGCGCTCGAACAGGCCCGTGACAAGACCGGCAGCGATCCGGTGGTCACCCTCAAGCGTGCTCTCGACAACGTCAAGCCCGCCCTCGAGGTCCGCAGCCGCCGGGTTGGCGGTGCCACCTACCAGGTGCCCGTCGAGGTGCGCCCGGAGCGCTCGACCACGCTGGCCCTGCGCTGGCTGGTCGGCTTCTCCAAGGCCCGCCGAGAGAAGACCATGGTCGAGCGGCTGGCCAACGAGATCATGGACGCCAGCAACGGCCTCGGTGCTGCCGTCAAGCGGCGTGAGGACACCCACAAGATGGCCGAGGCGAATAGAGCCTTCGCGCACTACCGCTGGTGATTGATCTCGCCGGTTCCCCTGCAAGAAGTGGTCCGGCGAGCGCATAAACACATCTGACTAGCAAGCGAAAGAGTGGGAACCTAGCTGTGGCACAGGACGTGCTGACCGACCTCACGAAGGTCCGCAACATCGGCATCATGGCGCACATCGATGCCGGCAAGACGACGACGACCGAGCGCATCCTCTACTACACCGGCATCAGCTACAAGATCGGTGAAGTGCACGACGGTGCCGCGACGATGGACTGGATGGAGCAGGAGCAGGAACGGGGTATCACCATCACCTCGGCCGCGACGACCTGCTTCTGGGACGGCCACCAGATCAACATCATCGACACCCCGGGCCACGTCGACTTCACCGTGGAAGTCGAGCGCTCCCTGCGGGTGCTTGATGGCGCAGTCGCCGTCTTCGATGGCAAGGAAGGCGTCGAGCCACAGTCCGAGCAGGTCTGGCGCCAGGCCGACAAGTACGACGTTCCGCGCATCTGCTTCGTCAACAAGATGGACAAGATCGGCGCCGACTTCTACTTCTCGGTGCAGACGATGGAAGATCGCTTGGGCGCCAACGTCATCCCGATCCAGCTGCCGATCGGCTCCGAGGGTGACTTCGAGGGCATCATCGACCTGGTCGAGATGGATGCCAAGGTCTGGCGCGGCGAGACCAAACTCGGCGAGACCTACGAGACCATCGACATCCCAGCTGAGCTGCAGGACAAGGCCGACGAGTACCGGACCAAGCTGCTCGAAGCGGTGGCCGAGACCGATGACTCGCTGCTGGAGAAGTACTTCGGTGGAGAGCAACTGTCCATCGAGGAGATCAAGGGTGCGCTGCGCAAGCTCACCATCAACTCCGAGGCTTACCTGGTTCTGTGTGGCAGCGCGTTCAAGAACAAGGGTGTTCAGCCCATGCTCGACGCGGTGATCGACTACCTGCCCACCCCGCTGGATGTGCCCGCCGCTGTCGGTCACGCGCCCGGCAAGGAGGATGTCGAGGTTTCCCGCGCGCCGTCGACCGACGAGCCGTTTTCGGCACTGGCCTTCAAGGTTGCCACCCACCCGTTCTTCGGCAAGCTCACCTACGTCCGCGTGTACTCGGGCAAGGTCGACTCCGGTTCGCAGGTCGTCAACGCGACCAAGGGCAAGAAGGAGCGTCTGGGCAAGCTGTTCCAGATGCACTCGAACAAGGAAAATCCCGTCGACGCGGCTGCAGCCGGCCATATCTATGCGGTGATCGGCCTGAAGGACACCACCACCGGCGACACGCTGTCCGACGCGAGCAACCAGGTCGTACTCGAGTCGATGACCTTCCCCGATCCGGTCATCGAGGTGGCGATCGAACCCAAGACCAAGAGCGACCAGGAGAAGCTCAGCCTGTCGATCCAGAAGCTGGCCGAGGAGGATCCGACCTTCAAGGTGCACCTGGATGCCGAGACCGGCCAGACGGTGATCGGCGGTATGGGCGAGTTGCACCTGGACATCCTGGTGGACCGGATGCGCCGGGAGTTCAAGGTCGAGGCCAACGTCGGCAAGCCTCAGGTCGCCTACAAGGAGACCATCAAGCGCAAGGTCGACAAGGTCGAATTCACCCACAAGAAGCAGACGGGTGGCTCGGGCCAGTTCGCGAAGGTCATCATCTCCCTGGAACCGTTCAGCGGCGAGGACGGTGCCACCTACGAGTTCGAGAACAAGGTCACCGGCGGCCGCGTCCCGCGCGAGTACATCCCGTCGGTGGACGCCGGCGCCCAGGACGCCATGCAGTACGGCGTGCTGGCCGGCTACCCGCTGGTGAACGTGAAGGTCACCCTTCTCGACGGGGCGTTCCACGAGGTCGACTCGTCGGAGATGGCGTTCAAGGTGGCCGGCTCCCAGGCGCTGAAGAAGGCCGCGAACCAGGCCCAACCCATCATCCTGGAACCGATCATGGCCGTCGAGGTCATCACACCCGAGGACTACATGGGTGAAGTGATCGGTGACTTGAACTCCCGCCGTGGTCACATCCAGGCCATGGAGGAGCGCAGCGGTGCTCGCGTCGTGAAGGCGCATGTACCGCTATCGGAGATGTTCGGCTACGTCGGAGACCTTCGGTCGAAGACTCAGGGCCGGGCGAACTACTCCATGGTGTTCGACTCGTACGCAGAGGTTCCGGCGAACGTGTCGAAGGAGATCATCGCGAAGGCGACGGGTCAATAACCTGACCCGTCGGCATTGCGGCGATCAGCAACTGCAAAGATCAACTCTGCTTTACAAGAAGCACCAACACAGTCCAGGAGGACACAGAAGTGGCGAAGGCGAAGTTCGAGCGGACGAAGCCGCACGTCAACATCGGGACCATCGGTCACGTTGACCACGGCAAGACCACACTGACTGCAGCAATCACGAAGGTTCTGCACGAGAAGCATCCCGAGTTGAACGAATCGCGCGCATTCGACCAGATCGATAACGCGCCTGAGGAGCGTCAGCGCGGTATCACGATCAATATCTCCCACGTGGAGTACCAGACCGAGAAGCGTCATTACGCACACGTCGACGCCCCCGGTCACGCTGACTACATCAAGAACATGATCACCGGTGCCGCCCAGATGGACGGCGCGATCCTGGTGGTGGCGGCCACCGACGGCCCGATGCCGCAGACTCGCGAGCACGTGCTGCTGGCCCGTCAGGTCGGCGTGCCCTACATTCTGGTGGCGCTGAACAAGGCCGATATGGTCGATGACGAGGAACTCATCGAGCTCGTTGAGCTGGAGGTCCGCGAACTGCTGGCCGGGCAGGATTTCGACGAGGAAGCCCCGGTTGTCAAGGTCTCGGCGCTCAAGGCGCTCGAGGGCGACGAGAAGTGGGTCAAGTCCATCGAGGAGCTCATGGACGCCGTCGATGAGTCGATCCCGGATCCGGTCCGCGATACCGAGCGGCCATTCCTGATGCCCGTCGAGGATGTCTTCACGATCACCGGTCGTGGCACCGTGGTCACCGGCCGTGTCGAGCGCGGCATGGTCAATGTGAACGAGGAAGTCGAGATTGTCGGTATCAAGCCGACCAGCACCAAGACCACGGTCACCGGTGTGGAGATGTTCCGCAAGCTGCTCGACCAGGGCCAGGCCGGCGACAACGTCGGTTTGCTGCTGCGCGGCATCAAGCGCGAGGACGTGGAGCGCGGCCAGGTTGTGATCAAGCCGGGCACCACCACCCCGCACACTGAGTTCGAGGGCCAGGTCTACATCCTGTCCAAGGACGAAGGTGGCCGTCACACGCCATTCTTCAACAACTACCGTCCGCAGTTCTACTTCCGCACCACCGATGTGACCGGAGTGGTGACGCTGCCGGAAGGCACCGAGATGGTGATGCCCGGTGACAACACCGACATCTCCGTGGTGCTGATCCAGCCCGTCGCCATGGACGAAGGCCTGCGCTTCGCGATCCGCGAGGGCGGCCGGACCGTCGGTGCCGGTCGGGTCACCAAGATCATCAAGTAGGTTCCAGCTACCGAGAGTGGCGCTCACCCGACACGGTGGGCGCCACTCTTCGTGTCGGCACCCGGTTCCCGGCGAGCGCGCGTGTCGGCACCCGGTTCCCGGCGAGCGCGCGTGTCGGCACACGACACGCCGCGATCCACCGGCATTTCTCGCGCCTTCGTCGCGAGCGAGCGAGCTGTAACGCGCGCGAGCGAGCTGTAACGCGCGCGATGAACCCGACGATGTAGGTACGACGGCCGTCGAGGGGTCGGCCGGTTTTCTTCGCGTGAGGGCTTGATATGACAAGACTTGACGTCTGGTTTCCGCCGCGCTGCGCTATGTCACGTCCACCGAACTCATGTCGGCCCAGTGGATTGATAGACCACAGTTGACCGCGAGTCCCACTCGCGACGAAGGAGGGGCAATCGAGAGGATCGATCCATGATGAATTCCGTGGCGCCAGCGGCTTCCTACGGCGTTTACTCCGAGGTGGGAAAGCTGCGTAAGGTCCTGGTGTGCTCGCCGGGCTTGGCCCACGAGCGCCTCACCCCGACCAATTGCGACGACCTGCTCTTCGACGATGTGCTCTGGGTGCAGAACGCCCGCCGCGACCACTTCGACTTCATGGACAAGATGCGCGATCGCGACGTCGACGTTGTCGAGTTGCACGACGTACTCGCCGAGACGATGCAGATCCCGGAGGCCAAGGCCTGGTTGTTGGACCGCAAAATCGTGGCCAATCAGGTGGGCCTCGGGCTGTTGGAGGACACCCGGGGCTTCTTGGACTGCCTGCAGTCGCATCGCTTGGCGGAGCTGCTGATCGGCGGGATGTCGACCCGCGACCTGCCCGCCGACCTGGGTGCCGGGTACCGGACGCTGGTGCGGGAGGACACCGGGGTCGCCGAGTACCTGATGCCACCGCTACCCAACACCCTGTACACCCGTGACACGACGTGCTGGATCTACGGCGGGCTCACGCTGAACCCGCTGTTCTGGCCGGCACGCCACGACGAGACGCTGTTGATGAAGGCGATCTACGAGTTCCATCCAGACTTCGTCGGATCCACGGTGTGGTGGGGTGATCCCGAGAAATCCTGGGGGCTGGCCACCATCGAGGGTGGCGATGTGCTGGTTCCGGGCAACGGGGTGGTGCTCATGGGGATGAGTGAGCGTACGTCGCGCCAAGCCATCACCCAGGTTGCGGCCGACCTGTTTGCGAAGGGCGCCGCTGAAAAGGTGGTCGTTGCAGGCATGCCGAAGCTGCGTGCCGCCATGCACCTGGATACTGTCTTTACCTTCGCCGACCGCGACGTGGTCACGGTCTATCCTGAGATCGTCAACGGCATAGCCTCTTTCACTCTTCTCCCGAGTGACAGCGCGGTTGGTGTCGAGGTTATTGAGGAGAGCAAGCCGTTCGTCGAAGTCGTGGCTTCGGCGTTGGATGTGCCGGCATTGCGGGTCGTCGAAACCGGCGGGACCAAGTACGACTCGGAACGTCAGCAATGGGACAGCGGAAACAACCTCGTGGCCGTCGAACCGGGAGTGGTGTTCGCTTATGACCGCAACACCCACACCAACTCCCTGCTGCGCAGGGCAGGTATCGAGGTGATCACCATCGTTGGTGCAGAACTCGGTCGCGGCCGCGGCGGCGGGCACTGCATGACGTGCCCGATCATGCGCGACGCGCTGGATTCCTGACAGACGACCGTGCTCTAGAACGTGTTCTAGTTCTGCTGCTAGCCTGATGCTGCTTTGGCCCACACTTTGTGAGTGAGCGCGCGGCGGTCAGGCTGCGACGGCGTCTGCGGGTGCGGGCGCGCGGGTTCGCGAAGAAATAGGAGGAAGAGTCGTGACAGCTGAAGGGCCTCTGGATGGTCGCGTCGCATTCATCACCGGAGCGGCGCGCGGACAAGGTCGTGCGCACGCTGTCCGACTGGCGCGCGAGGGCGCCGACATCATCGCGATCGATGTGTGCGGGTCGGTATCGGATGCCATCACCTACCCCATGCCGACAGCCGAGGATCTGGCCGAAACTGCGCGAATGGTCGAGGCCAACGGGCGCAAGGTGATCGTTGGTGAGGTCGATATTCGTGACCTCGAGGCGCAGCAGCAGGTGGTTGCCCGGGGAATCGAACACTTCGGCCGACTGGACATCGTCGTGGCGAACGCGGGCATCCTGAGTTGGGGCCGGATATTCGAGATGTCCGAAGAGCAGTGGGACAGTGTCATCGACGTCAACCTCAACGGCACCTGGCGCACCATCCGCGCCGCGGTTCCGGCGATGATCGAGGCCGGCAACGGGGGGTCGATAATCATCGTGAGCTCATCGGCAGGCACCAAGGCCACCCCGGGCAACGCCCACTATGCAGCCTCCAAGCACGGGCTCGTGGCGATCACCAACTCTCTGGCCATCGAAGCGGGTGAGTTCGGGATTCGGGTCAACTCGATCCACCCCTATTCGGTCGACACGCCGATGGTCGAGCCCGAAGTGATGATGGAGATCTTCGGGAAGTACCCGGCCTTCCTTCACAGCTTCTCGCCGATGCCTTACCGTCCGGTGAACCACAACGCCAAGAAGGGCCTACAGGAATTCATGGCGCCGGAAGAGGTTTCAGACGTGGTGGCCTGGCTGGCCGGTGATGGGTCCGCGACGATATCCGGTTCCCAGATCGCGGTCGACCGTGGGACCGCGAAATACTGAGGCCGCAGCCAAGTCGGTCAAGCGGGCAGCATCAACACCGGAACAGGGCTGTGTCGGATGATTTTGGCGCCGTGCGAACCAAGGAACACCCCTTTGATATCGCGGCGTGACGTCGTACCCAGTGCCAGCACGTCACCCTCCTCCCATACGGTGGCGTCCAGCGCCTGATCCCAGCCGTTGCCCGTGATGACCTGTAGCTCAACGTCTTCACCGACGACCTTGTCGGACTTGAGCTTTGCCGTGATTTGCCGCAGCTGAGAGGCCCAGGCGTCGAGCAGTGAGTCCTCGGCGTGCAATCCCACCTGCGGGGGGAACATGGTGCGCCCCCGGATGGCGTAGCTCACGACGCGAAGCGGCAGACCGAGCGCCGCGGTGAGCGCGGTGACGCGCTCGACTACCCGTATTGACTCCGGTGTGCCCGAGTAGGCGCATGTGATCCTCCCCAACGCGCCCGAGCGTGATCCGCGATAACCGCGCGGGCTCAACGCGACCGGCACCGGAGAGGCATGCAGTAACCAATCGGTGGTGGACCCCAGAACCACCTGCCCGAGCGCACCGCCGGCCGAAGATCCGACGACGAGCACGTCGGGACCGACGCGCTCGACGGCATCCAGCAGTCCGTCTCCAGCGGTACGACTGGATACCTGGAGAAAGCCGACCTCCAGATCTGGAGCCGCGGTATCGAGGTACTGTCGTGCCTCGCTCTCGGAGTCGGATGCCAATTGGTGTGCGTAAGCAGCGAACTCGGCGTCGACCCGGGCGGGAGATGGGGTCATCCACGGCCTGGGCACTACCGCGGTCACGAACAGCGATGTCTTGAGCGATCGCGCCATTTCCACGGCCAGATTGAGGGGCGCGTGCCCGCACTTCCCAGCTAGGTAACCCGCCAGGACCGTCACTTCAGGTCCTCGACATCCGTTACGGCCGAGAAGATTGTGCCGTCGCCGCTGTGGCCCAGCGCGCTGCGGTGCCTGCTCCAGAACGCCCAGAACAGCAGGGCAACGCCGACCCAAGCGCCGAACGCGATCCATGTGTACCAGTGCAGGCCCCACAGCACCAGGAGGCATGCGGCCACCGAGAGGATCGGCGTGATGGGGTAGAAGGGCACCTTGAAACCGCGCTCCAGGTCAGGCTCGCGGACCCGTAAGACGATGACACCGATGGACACCGTGATGAATGCGATCAGCGTGCCGATGGACACCATGTCGAGTAGATTTCCCAGCGGAACGAAGCCGGCCAGGAGTGAACACACGACGGCCACGATGACGGTGTTGTTGACTGGCGTCATCGTGCGGGGATTGACCTTGGCGAACAGCGACGGGAGCAGACCGTCGCGACCCATCGCGAACAGAATGCGGGTCTGCCCGTACATCACCACAAGTGCGACGGAGAAGATGGAGATGACCGCGCCGGCCGCGAGGACCGTGCTGGCCCACGTGCTGCCGGTGATGTTCTCCAAGATCACCGCCAGGCCGGCTGTGGATTGCTCGGGTGAACCGAATTCTGCGGTGGGCTGCGACCCGAGTGCGGCGAACGCCACCAGCACATAGAAGCTGGTGACAATGATCAGTGCGGCCAGGATCGCGCGTGGCATGGTCTTCTGAGGATTTTTCACCTCGTCGCCGGCGGTGGAGACGGCGTCAAGTCCGATGTAGGAAAAGAAGATTCCGCTTGCGGCGAGGGTGATCCCGGAGAAGCCTGCGTCCCAGAACCCGGCAAAATGGTCGGAGTTGTATGCCGTGAGGGCAATGACCACGAACAGCAGCAGCACGCCGAGTTTGATGACGACCATGATCGTGTTGACAACGGCGGACTCACTGGCGCCGCGAATCAACAGCACTGCGCACATGACGATCAGCAGGACTGCGGGCAAGTTGATGAGGCCGCCCGCATCGTCCCACGGTGCAGCCGAGAGTACCTCGGGAACTTGCACGCCGAAAAGGTTGTCCAGCAGCTTGTTCACATAGCCGCTCCAGCCGACGGCGACCGCGGAGATGGACACGCCGTATTCGAGGAGCAGGCAGGCGCCGATACCCATCGCGACGAACTCGCCAAGCGTCGTGTAGGCGTAGGAGTAGCTCGATCCCGACACCGGCACGGCCGAGGCCATCTCCGCATAGCAGATGGCCGACAGGCCGGCGGCGATACCGGCGATGATGAATGAGATGATCACCGCCGGACCGGCTTCGGGCACCGCCTCGGACAGAACGAAGAAGATACCGGTGCCGACGGTGGCGCCCACGCCGAACATCGTCAACTGGAAGGTGCCGATGCTGCGCTCGAGGTTTTCGGAGGCGCCGTGGGCGACCGGGGCGCCGATCGCGGGGCGTCTTCTGAGCATCTGCTCGGCGAGGCTTATCGGCGACGGCGCGGGCATGAAGCCTCCTGATCGTGGGCGGCAGTACTGACCTAGTGTGAACCCGTTTCGGTCAGAACGCCTGCTAACTGATCAACAGCCCAGTCAATTTCGTCTGCAGTGATTACCAGTGGCGGGGCGAACCGCAGCGTCGACCCGTGGGTGTCCTTCACCAGCACGCCGCGATCGGACAGCTTCAGACTGATCTGTTTGCCGGTGCCGTGCACCGGGTCGACGTCGACGCCGGCCCACAGCCCTTTTCCGCGTACCGCGATCACGCCGTGGCCGATGAGGCCTCGTAGCCGCGTGTGCAGGTGTGCACCGAGTTCGGTTGAGCGGGACTGGAATCCGCCACGAAGGAGCATATCGACCACGGTGGCTCCGATCGCCGCCGCCAGCGGATTGCCGCCGAAGGTCGAACCGTGCTCGCCGGGTTGCAGCACTGAGAGGATGTCCCGGTCGGCGACCACCGCGGAGAGCGGAACGACGCCTCCGCCGAGGGCCTTGCCCAGCAAGTAAACATCGGGCACGACGTCCCAGTGATCGCAGGCGAAGGTACGGCCGGTGCGGGCGAGCCCGGACTGTATCTCATCTGCGATCAGGAGAACATTGCGCTCAGTACACAGGGCGCGCACCCGTGGCAGGTAGTCGTCGGGCGGCACGATGATCCCCGCCTCGCCCTGGATGGGCTCGATCAGCACGGCGACGGTGTCATCGTCGATCGCGTCGGCCATGGCGGCTGCGGACGGATCTTCGGGGCCGAAGGGTACCGAACGAAAACCGGGGGTGTAGGGACCGAAGCCCCGGCGCGCAGTGTGGTCGTCGGAGAAGCTGATGATTGTCGTGGTACGTCCGTGGAAGTTGTTGCGCGCTACGACGATATTGGCCTGCCCGGCGGGAACACCTTTGACTTCGAGCCCCCACTTACGGGCGATCTTGATGCCGCTCTCCACCGCTTCGGCGCCGCTGTTCATGGGCAGCGCCATGTCTTTTCCGCACAGTGCGGCCAGGGCCTCGCAAAACGGGGCGAGGCGATCAGAGTGAAAGGCGCGGCTGACCAGGGTCACGGTGTCCAGCTGCGCGTGGGCGATCGCTGTGACCTCCGGATTTCGGTGGCCGAAATTGACCGCGGAGTATGCGGCGAGGCAGTCCAGATAGCGACGGCCCTCGATGTCGGTGATCCAGGCGCCTTCAGCGCTGGCGGCCACGACGGGAAGCGGCGAGTAGTTGTGCGCGACATGGCGGTGGTCGAGTGCGATCGCGGCGCCGGAATCCGTCGTCGTGGCATCCACCGTAGAGCTGCCTCCAGCGGGGCTTCCGTCGCTTCCAGCGGGGGTTGCGTTGCTTCCGGCAAGGGTCATCGTCATGAATGTATCTCCAGTGTGCAGCATTTGACGGATCCGCCACCCTTGAACAGTTCGGACAGGTCCACTGCGACCGGCCGGAAACCGGTCTGTCGGAGTTGTTCGGCGAAGCCGGTGGCGGCGGCGGGCAGGACGACGTTGAGGCCGTCGGAGACGACGTTGAGGCCGAGGACGTAGGCGTCGGCGCTGGTCACCTCGATGGCGTCGGGGAACAGTTGGGTCAGCATCGTGCGGGAACGCGGGGCGAACGCCGGCGGGTAGTAGGCGATGGTGTCCTCATCGAGGACGGCCAGCGCGGTATCGAGGTGATAGAAGCGAGGGTCGACGAGTTCCAGGCTGACGACCGGCATTCCGAGGTGTCCGGCGACCTCGTCGTGGGCGCGTCGGTCTGTGCGGAAGCCATGGCCGGCCAGGATGGTCGAGCCGACCAGCAACAAGTCGCCCTGCCCCTCGTTGACGTACCGGGTCCGGGAGGGTGGATAGCCGTTGCAGAACATCCAGTCGGCATGAGCGGTGGACTCGCCGGCGCGCTCGGCATGGGCGAAACGGGCGACCACCGCCTTGCCGTTGACGATGAATCCGCCGTTGGCGGCGTAGACCATGTCCGGCAGGCCTGCCACCGGTGCGACGAGTTCGACGGTGTGCCCGAGCTCGGCGTAGGTCTGTCTCAGCGCCTCCCACTGTTGGAGAGCGCGCCGGGGATCGACTGAGGTCGAGGTGTCCATCCACGGGTTGATGACGTACTCGACGGCGAAAAATCTCGGTGCGGCCATGACATAGCGGCGCGGCCGGGCCGACCGCCGGGTGGTGACATCGGTGATGGGGGACGCAACGACCCCGTCGATATCGGAGAGCGACATGGCAATAACGATATGGAACCCAGGCTACGCAATCAATCGCCAGTTGTTGCGCAGTAAGGCTTAATAAGTTGCGTAGAATAAACAATTGCAGCGATTCATTGCGCTAGGAGGGTCATGGACCGTTTGGACGAGACCGACGAACGCATCCTGAACGAGTTGGTGGAACATGCCAGGGCGACGTTCGCCGAGATCGGGCAGCGGGTGAATCTGTCGGCACCCGCGGTCAAGCGGCGGGTCGACCGGATGCTCGACAGTGGTGTCATCCGGGGTTTCACCACCATCGTCGACCACACTGCATTGGGCTGGACCACTGAGGCCTACGTCCAGGTGTTCTGCCACGGCACCATTGCCCCTGACGCGCTTCGTGCGGCGTGGAAGGACATTCCCGAGGTGGTGAGTGCCGCCACCGTCACCGGCACCTCAGATGCCTTGCTGCACGTGCTGGCCCGTGACATGGGCCACCTCGAGGAGGCTCTCGAGCGCATCCGCGCGAGCGCCGATGTCGAGCGCAGCGAAAGCACCGTCGTGCTGTCCAACCTGATCGAGCGTGCGCAGGGTTGAGTTCCGGGCCCCGAAGCTCGGTAGGCGGGGTAATGCACATCGGTCCCACGTGATCGTGTAGAACACCCACGTGAGCACATCATCGGGTGTCGTGATCGTTGGTGGCGGGCTGGCCGCTGCCCGCACGGCCGAGCAATTACGTCGTTCCGAGTACGCCGGAGCCATCACGATCGTCAGCGATGAGAGCCACCTGCCCTACGATCGGCCGCCGCTGTCCAAGGAAGTACTGCGTTCTGAAACTGATGACGTCACACTCAAGCCGGCCGAGTACTACGCAGAGAAAGACATCACGGTGCTGCTCGGCAACGCAGTCACTTCGGTGGACACGACCGCGCAGACCCTGAAACTCGCCGATGGCACTGAACTGCCCTACGGCGAACTGGTGATAGCCACCGGTCTGATACCCAGACGCATTTCTTCGTTCCCGGACCTGGCCGGCATCCACGTCCTGCGCTCATACGAGCACAGTCTTGCGATGCGCGAGGCGGCGGGCAGCGCCCGCCGCGCCGTCGTGGTGGGGGCCGGATTCATCGGGTGTGAAGTGGCCGCCAGCCTGCGCAGTCTCGGCGTTGATGTGGTGCTGGTGGAACCGCAGCCGACACCGCTTGCCTCGGTGCTGGGCCAGACGATCGGTGAACTGGTGACCAGGCTGCACCGCGCCGAGGGCGTCGACGTCCGCTGCGGCGTGAGCGTTTCGGAGGTCAGTGGACAGGGCCGGGTGCAGAAGGTCACGCTCGGTGATAGCACGGAAGTGGATGCCGATCTGGTCATCGTGGGCATCGGCTCCCATCCCGCGACGGGGTGGCTCGAGGGGAGTGGGATCGAGGTCGACAATGGCGTGGTCTGCGATGGGGTGGGCCGCGCGAGTGCGCCCCACGTTTGGGCCATCGGGGATGTGGCCTCCTGGCAAGACGACGTGGCAGGCCAAGTGCGCGTTGAGCATTGGAGCAATGTCGCCGACCAGGCTCGGACTCTGGTGCCCGCGCTTCTCGGTATTGATGCCCCTTCGACGGTCCCGGTGCCGTACTTCTGGAGTGACCAGTACGATGTCAAGATTCAGTGCCTGGGCGAACCCGAGGCCACCGATACCGTCCATGTCGTCGAGGACGACGGCCGCAGGTTTCTGGCCTATTACGAGCGCGACGGTGCACTGGCCGGTGTGGTCGGGGGCGGAATGCCGGGCAAGGTGATGAAGGCCAGATCGAAGGTCGCCGCGGGTGCGCCGATCGCCGAGGTCCTGGGCTGAAGTCAGTCTTCCCCGCTGCGCAGCGCCGTCAATAAGGTCAGCACCAAGATCTTGAAGTCCAACAGCAGCGACCAGTTCTCGATGTAGTAGTTGTCGAACTCAGCCCGGTCGGCGATTGAGGTTTGCCCCCGCAGGCCGTGTACCTGCGCCCATCCGGTGATGCCGGCCTTGACCCGGTGCCGGTCGCCGTAGCGCCGCAAGTTCGTCTCGAACAGTTCGACGAACTCGGGCCGCTCGGGACGGGGACCGACCAGACTCATGTCGCCGCGCAGCACGTTGAGTAGCTGAGGCAACTCATCCAACGAAGCCTTACGCATGATCCGCCCGACGAAAGTGCGCCGGTCGTCGCCTTCCACACCCCCTGGTGCCGAACCCGTTCGGAGAGCGAAGGACTCGCTTCCAGGACCCAGGCAACGCATGCTCCGGAACTTCAGACAGCCGAAGACCTTGCCGTCACGTCCCACGCGCTCCTGACTAAAGAAGATCGGACCGCGGGAAGTGAGCTTGACCAGCAGTGCCAGGCCTAGGAACAGCGGTGAGATCAACACCAATCCCGCCCCGGCCGCTACTCGGTCGCAAGAGTGTTTTAGCGCAAACTGCCAGCCCTTCGGGTTGACGTGGCAGAGCATCATCAATGGTACGCCACCCAGGTGCTCGACCCATGTGCCGCCGCCGACGGCGTCCATCAGCCGAGGTACGACGCGCACCCGAATGCCGAGGCTCTGTGCCAGCTGCGCGGTACGAGCAAGCTGTTCGTCCGACGCTGACGACGGCGCGACAATGAGCTCTGCAGCGGCGGTCAGGCGCGCGGCGGCCGCGAGATTGTCGGTCGTCCCGCAGTACGGCACATTCAATGAGTCCGCGGCTGATGGCGGCCTATCATCGAGTAGACCAACAGGATTCAGGCCGTATTCCGGGACCTGACGCATGCGCGTGATCAGCTGTTGAGCGATGGGGCCGGAGCCGATGATGAGCGCCGGACTGCCGAAGCGGAATCTCCTCCGCAGGTGCCGCTGCAACAGCGACTTGGTCAGGCGCACCACGGGCATCACAACGGCCGCGCAGACCCACAGCTTGAGCACCATCTCGCCGGGCCGGACATGGGGGACAGCAAGTTCGCTCGCGTGGAGCGGAGGAACGAGCAGCAGGGTGATCATCAGCGTCGCCAGCGCGGCAACCGCGATGGACGATTCCAGCGATTCGGAGGCGTGGGCGAAACGCTGGTTCAACCTGCGCCGGTACATCGACCGCATGGCCAACACGACCACGACGATCGGCACGAAGAGCCATGCGTAGCGGGCGACATTGCGATCCGACGCACTACCGGTTATCCACCACTGGGCCAACAGGACTGCCGATGCGGCCGAACAGATGTCGAGCCCCACCGCCAGCCCGACGTTCGCGGGGGCGCCGCGCAGGCGCCCGATCCAGCTGTTGGAGATCTGGGCGTGAGATCGGACCTTCGGCGGGGCCAGTGCGGCGCGTTGGCCGGGCTGCACCACCGCTTCGGTGTCCAACTGTTGCACGCGCCAATCGTCTAGAAGGATCCGTGGAATCAACTCTAGGGGCTCTTGCCGAATCAGAGTGCATGTGTAATGGGCGTTTCGACATGTGCGCGTGCGGGACAGGGCGTAGGGGTTAGCGCATCAGGCCGGTCAGCCCCGGAGCCAGCATGTCGAACGCGTCGCTCAGTGCGTCGGGCAGGGAGACCGTTTCGTCCCGGAGCCAGTGTTCATAGGCCGCAAGCGCGACTCCGAGCGTGGTCCACGCCACCGTCTGCGGCACCAGATCGGCGGGTGCGACACCGAGTCGACCCGCCACGAAGGTGGCCACCACAGCGCGCCATCCCGAATACATCGTCATCGAATAGGCTTGCAGAGCTTCAGTTTCCAGAATCAGTCGCATGCGCTGACGGTGCCGGTCGGTGTCATCGAACTGGTTGAACGCCAACAGCGCGGCGCGCAGTGCCTCGCGGATCGGCACGCTGGGTTCGAGGTTGTCCAGCAGTGCGCGCATATGCTCGAGATGCGCGTCGAAATCACCCCATGGCAGCGCGTTCTTCGACGGGTAGTAGCGAAACAGCGTGCGGCGCGCGATCCCCGCGGCCGCCGCAACATCCTCGACGCTGACATCGTCGAACCCCTGCGTCATGAACAGGTCGATCGCCACGTCGCTGATGTGTTCCCAACTTGTCGACCGGCGGCGACCCACGGGTGCCTTGGCAGTGTCCATCGGCACTCTCCTTTCATTCCGGCACCCGATGCCATATTGTTGCGACCTGGATCACAATTGTCGAGCCCCTACTCGGAGCCCGCATCGCAGAAAGGTGAACCCAATGGAGCCGAATCAGAGCGTGGAGACCGAGGAGATGGTCACCGAGAGCCTGGTCGAGGAAGTCTCGATTGACGGGATGTGCGGGGTCTACTGATCGTGGCCGCGCCGATGGCTGAACTCCAGCAGAACCCGACTTTCGACCCGGGCCTGCGTTGGCGTCTGCACCCCCGGGTCGCGGTGCGGCCCGAAACCTTCGGCGCGCTGCTTTACCACTTCGGTACCCGCAAGCTGTCGTTCCTGAAGAATCAGACGATCGTAGAAGTGGTCAATTCGTTGCCGGACCATCCCGACGCTCGATCTGCCTGCCTTGCCGCGGGGATCGAGGAGGCGGCCCAGGCGCCCTATTTGCACGCGCTGGGGGTACTCGCGCGGTCGGCGATGTTGGTCCATGAGGAGACACCATGACCGGGATGGAATCTCCCCCCAGGCTTGTCGATCAGTTCGAACGCGGTCTGGATGCGCCGATTTGCCTTACCTGGGAACTGACCTACGCGTGCAACCTGTCGTGCGTGCACTGTCTGTCATCTTCGGGAAAGCGGGACCCGCGGGAGCTGACCACACAGCAGTGCAAGGACATCATCGACGAGCTGGAACGCATGCAGGTGTTCTACGTGAACATCGGTGGCGGGGAACCCACTGTGCGAGCGGACTTCTGGGAACTCGTGGACTATGCGACCGCGCACCATGTGGGGGTCAAGTTCTCCACCAACGGAGTCCGCATCACCGCTGAGGTGGCAGCGAGACTGGCCGCCTGCGACTACGTCGATGTGCAGATCTCGCTGGACGGTGCAACCGCGGAAGTCAACGATGCGGTGCGCGGTCCGGGTTCCTTCGCGATGGCTACCCGCGCGCTGCAGAACCTCAAGGACTCCGGCTTCTCCGACGCCAAGGTCTCTGTGGTGGCGACGCGCCATAACATCGACCAGCTCGACGACTTCAAGGCATTGGCCGACGGGTACGGCGCGACACTGCGCATCACCCGGTTGCGGCCCTCTGGCCGCGGTGCCGACGTGTGGGACGAACTGCACCCCACGCCCGTTCAGCAGGTTCAGTTGTACGACTGGCTGGTGGCCAACGGCGAGCGGGTGCTCACCGGCGACTCATTTTTCCATCTGTCGGGGCTGGGTGATCCCGGCGCACTGGCCGGGCTGAACCTGTGCGGAGCCGGCCGGGTGGTGTGCCTCATCGATCCGGTCGGGGACGTCTATGCGTGCCCATTCGCGATTCATGACACGTTCCTGGCCGGGAATGTGCTGTCGGAATCAGGCTTTGGGACCCGCTTCCAGGATGTTTGGCAGAATTCGGAGCTGTTCCGCGAGCTGCGTGAACCGCAGTCAGCCGGTGCGTGTGGAAGCTGCGGACACTACGACAGCTGCCGCGGAGGTTGCATGGCGGCGAAGTTCTTCACCGGGCTGCCGCTGGATGGCCCGGACCCAGAATGCGTGCAGGGTTACGGCGAACCCGCTCTGGCCCGCGAGCGTGCCAAGCCCAAGTCCAGTGTCGACCATTCTCGAGCCGCCAACCGCAACACTCCCTCGGGTCCAATCCCGCTCACACTGCTGAGCGCTCCCCCCAAGAAGTTCTGCAACGAAAGTCCTGTCTGAATTCATGGCCCGCGATACCTGGTTCGAAACCGTCGCCGTCGCTCAGCAGCGCGCGAAGAAGCGGCTGCCCAAATCCGTTTACTCGTCGCTGATATCGGCCAGCGAGAAGGGAGTAACGGTCTGCGACAACGTCGAGTCGTTCGATCAACTCGGCTTCGCCCCGCATGTCATCGGTGCCACCGAGAAACGGGATATGGCGACGACAGTTCTGGGTCAAGACATTTCGTTGCCGGTGATCATCTCGCCCACCGGCGTGCAGGCTGTTGACGCCGACGGCGAGGTGGCCGTTGCGCGGGCCGCGGCCGCGCGGGGCACCGCGATGGGGCTGTCGTCCTTCGCCAGCAAGCCAGTGGAAGAAGTCGTGGCCGTCAACGACAAGATCTTCTTCCAGGCTTACTGGTTGGGCGGCCGCGACCAGATCGCCGAACGGGTGCAGCGTGCCAAAGACGCGGGGGCCGTCGGGCTCATTGTGACTACCGACTGGAGCTTCTCGCACGGCCGCGACTGGGGCAGTCCGAAGATTCCCGAGCAGATGAACCTTGCCACCATGCTGCGGATGTCTCCCGAGGTGGTTACCAAACCGCGCTGGTTGTGGGGTTTCGGCAAGGGCCTGCGCCCTCCGAACCTGCGGGTTCCCAACCTGGGCAGACGCGGCGAGGCCGGTCCCACCTTCTTCCAGGCCTATGGGGAGTGGATGGGCACTCCGCCGCCGACCTGGGAAGATATCGCCTGGCTGCGTGAGCAGTGGGGCGGGCCGTTCCTGCTCAAGGGCATGGTGCGCGTCGACGATGCCAAACGCGCAGTCGATGCCGGCGTTTCCGCGATCACCGTGTCCAATCACGGCGGCAACAACCTGGACGGCACTCCGGCCGCAATCCGCTGTCTACCCGCCATCGCGGACGCGGTGGGCGACCAAGTCGAGGTTTTGCTGGATGGCGGCATCCGCCGAGGAAGCGATGTGGTCAAGGCCGTCGCGCTGGGTGCCAGGGCGGTCATGATCGGCCGAGCCTATCTGTGGGGTTTGGCCGCCAACGGCCAGGCGGGCGTCGAGAACGTACTTGACATTCTCCGCAGTGGTGTCGACTCCGCTCTGATGGGCCTTGGCAAATCTTCGATCCATGAGCTGACCCGCGAGGACATCCTGATTCCCGACGGCTTCACCCGCACGCTCGGGGTGTGAGCCTGGTACGGGCGTGGCGCAGGGGGCTGGCGAGAATCCCGTTGGGCGACCTGGCGCCGGACGGCAGAAAGGTATTTGCCGCGGATGCGCAAACAATTGGTGCACGCCAGGTGAATTCGTCCTACCATCGTCGCGTGCCTTTTCCCAACGAGCTCGGGATTTCGACGTCAAGGCAGCTAGAGAACACGTCGCCCGCGTTGGTCGTCCCGGTCGGTTCTACCGAGCAACACGGACCTCACCTGCCGCTGGATACCGACACCCGCATTGCGACCGCGGTCGCAAACGCGCTCGTCATGCGCCTCTGTGCGGCCGATGATCGTCCGGGGAATGGATCCAACTGGCTGGTCGCCCCCGCTATCGGGTACGGCGCCAGCGGGGAGCACGAAGGCTTCGCGGGAACTCTCTCGATCGGCACGCCGGTGCTGGCGGAACTGCTGGTGGAGTTCGCCCGATCGGCGAGTCGCTGGGCCGCTCGGATGGTCTTCGTCAACGGCCACGGAGGCAATGTCGAGGCGCTGCGACGCGCGGCCAGGCTGTTGCGGGCCGAGGGGCGGGACGCGGGATGGTGTACCTGCAGCGTGAGCAACGCCGACGCACACGCCGGGCACACCGAAACATCTGTATTGCTACATATTTCGCCGGGCGTTGTCAAAGAGGATCAGCGAGTGCCGGGTAACCGCGCTCCGCTGGCGGAGCTGATGCCGGAAATGCGCCGTGGGGGAGTATCCGCCGTCAGTTCGCTGGGAGTGCTCGGGGACCCGACCACAGCGACCGCCGACGAAGGGGGGAGAATCTTTGCCGAGATGGTTGACGCATGTCTGGGAAGGGTGATCCGGTGGGCGCCCGATCATGAGGGGATGCTGAGGTGAGCGGGCCTCGGCTACCCGACGGCTTCGCCGTCCAGGTGGACCGGCGTGTGCGGGTGCTCGGGGAGGGGGCTGCGCTGCTGGGCGGCTCGCCCACCCGCCTGCTGCGTCTGGCGCCTGCCGCACAGACGATGCTCAACGGCGGCAGGCTCGAGGTGCGCGACGCCGTCAGCGCACAGCTGGCCCGGACCCTGCTGGATGCTACCGTCGCCCACCCGCGCCCGCAGAGCGGGCCGTCACACCGGGACGTCACGATTGTTATCCCGGTGCGGGATAATCTATCCGGGCTCAAGAGGCTGGTCATGGCTTTGCGGGGACTTCGGGTCGTCATCGTCGATGACGGCTCGGTGACGCCGGTGCAGGCTTCCGACTTCGAGAACATGCCCTGCGACATCCAGATCCTGAGGCAACCCCGCAGTAAGGGGCCCGCCGCCGCGCGCAATGCCGGACTGAGAGCTTGCGAGACGGACTTCGTCGCTTTTCTGGACTCCGATGTGGTGCCCCGTCGCGGATGGCTGGAGGCCCTGCTCGGGCACTTCTGCGATCCCGCGGTGGCGCTGGTGGCACCACGGATTGTCGCGCTGGATCCGTCGGACAGCGTGGTGGCTCGCTACGAGGCGGTGCGCTCCTCGCTCGATCTGGGTTTGCGCGAGGCGCCGGTGGTCCCGTTCGGAACGGTGTCCTACGTGCCCAGCGCCGCGATCATCTGCCGCCGCCGTACGTTGCTCGAGGTCGGGGGTTTCGATGAATCGCTCGAGTCGGGTGAGGACGTCGACCTGTGCTGGCGGCTAAGCGAGGCGGGCGCCCGACTGCGCTATGAACCGATTGCCGAAGTAGCCCACGATCATCGCACTGATCTGCGAAAGTGGTTCGACCGCAAGAGGTTCTACGGCAGGGCCGCAGCGCCGCTGGCAATCCGGCACCCTGGCAAGACGGCCCCCCTGGTGATTTCGGGGTGGACGTTGGTGGTCTGGATCCTGGCGGCCATCGGCTCAGGTCTGGGCTACCTGGCGTCGGGTGTCGTCGCGGGGATCACCGGCCACCGGATCGCGACGTCGCTGTCCGGCGTGCAGACCGAGCCCATGGAGGTCCTCGCCGTCGCCGCACAAGGGCTGTGGACGGCGGCCCGCCAGTTGGCGGCGGCGATCTGCCGGCACTACTGGCCGCTCGCTCTGATCGCCGCGGTGCTGTCGAAACGCTGTCGCCGCGTGGTGCTGGTAACCGCGGTGTTGGACGGAGTATTCGACTGGATCAGCCGCAACGGCAGCGCCGACGACGAAACCAAGCCGGTCGGGCTGTTCACCTATCTCCTGCTCAAGCGGCTCGACGACATCGCCTACGGCCTGGGGCTGTGGGGCGGGGTGGTGCGGGAGCGCCACGCAGGCGCACTCAAGCCGCAGATTCGCACCTGAGCGCTCCCCGGTGCACAGCGACGTCCTGATCGTAGGTGCCGGCAGCGCAGGATCAGTATTGGCAGAACGACTTTCGCTCGACGCGCGATGCCAGGTCACCGTCGTGGAATCGGGTCCAGGACCGGCGAGTCCGCGAGTTCTCGGGCAGATCACTGACGGCCTGAGGCTTCCGATCGGAGCAGCGAGTTCAGTGGTTCGGCGCTACGCCACCACCCTGACCGAGGCGCCCAAACGTTACGGCCAGCTCATCCGCGGCGCCGTCGTCGGTGGATCGGGCGCCATCAATGGCGGTTATTTCTGCCGCGCTCTGCCCTCGGACATCGACGGATGGGGGCTGGACGGCTGGTCCTGGTCCGATGTTCTGCCCCACTTCAATGCCATCGAGAACGACATCGACTTCGGTGGCCCGCTGCACGGGTCCGATGGACCTATCACGGTACGTCGGGCTACCGAATTCGACGGCTGTACAGCGTCATTCGTCGAGTCGTCGCGATCGGCGGGCTTCGGCTGGATCGGCGACCTCAACGGCGCGACGCGGGGTTCTCCGCTCCCTCCCGGAGTGGGTGCGGTGCCGTTGAACATCAATGGCGGTGATCGTGTCGGCCCTGGAGAGGCCTTTCTGCAACCGGCATTGCATCGTGAGAACCTGACACTGTTGACCGACACCCGGGTGCGACGGATTCGCCTGGCCGGAGGCCGGGTAGGGGCTCTCGACTGTCTGGGGCCGCGCGGAAGCCTGGCTCTGACCGCTGAGCGGACCGTCCTGTGCGCCGGTGCCATCGGCTCAGCCCACCTGCTGATGTTGTCGGGTGTGGGGCCCGAGCAGGTGTTGCGGGCCGCGGGTGTTCCCGTTGCAGTCGATCTTCCCGTCGGCATCGACACCATCGACCATCCGGAATGGGTACTGCCGGTGAGCTGGCCGCCAACCCACGGCGTCCCACCGCTGGAGGCGATATTGACCACGCAGGACGGGCTGGAGATCAGGCCGTATACGGCGGGCTTCGGCGCCATGGTGAGCGGACGTCGTGACGACCCCACCGATCAGCCGCATCTGGGCGTCACGTTGATGCGTCCTCGCTCCCGGGGCCGAATAACACTGGTGTCCGCTGACCCCGACGTCGTTCCGGTGATCGAACATCGCTATGACAGCGAGGCTGCCGATGTGGAACTGCTGCGCTCGGGAACCGAGCTAGCGCGCGAAATAGCTGGTGCAGCAGTGCAATCCGAGGCTTCGTGGGGGACCTCGCAGCACCTGTGCGGAAGCGCCCGGATGGGCTGGGACGGAGACCCTGCCGCAGTAGTCGACAATCAGTGCCGGGTCTTCGGGGTGGACGGACTGTGGGTGGTCGATGGTTCGATACTGCCCGCGATCACCAGTCGTGGGCCGCACGCGACGATCGTGATGGCGGGCCATCGCGCGGCCGAATTCATCACTTGAGTGAGTAGCGGATGGGCAGGTGCTTCAGGCCGCCGACGAACGTCGTCGCCGACAGCTCTGGCTCGCCGGCGAGCTCGATGGACTCCAGTCGGGGCAGCAGCTCAGTGAACAGGCTGTTCATTTCCATCCGCGCCAGCGCGGCGCCGAGACAGAAGTGCACTCCGTACCCGAAGGCCAGATGCTTGTTGGGGTCACGGCCCACATCGAAGCGGAACGGCTCCTCGAAGACCTCTTCGTCCCGGTTGGCCGAGACGTATGCCAGGTACACCGACTCGCCGGCGGCGATCGGCACCCCCCGGATCTCGGTGTCGGCGGTGGCGGTCCTCATGAACTCTTTCACCGGCGTGGTCCAACGGATCATCTCCTCGACGGCAGTGCCCATCAGCCCGAGATCGCCGCGCAGGCGAGCAAGCTGATCCGGGTTGTCGATAAGTGCACGTAAACCGCCCGAGATGGCGTCCTTGGTGGTGTCATGGCCGGCGCTGGCAACGATCACGTAGTAGGACACGGTGTCCATGTCCGAGAGCGGCTCACCATTGATGGTGCCGTTGGCGATCGCCGAAGCCAGATCCCCGGTGGGATTCTCACGCCGCGAGGTGGTCAGCGCCGAGAAATAAGCGAAGAAATCCATCAGGACCGCCACCAGGTCTTCGGTGGTGCCCTCACCGCGCTTGTGTTCGGTGTCGTCACCGCCGAACATCTCCTGGGTGAGCTTGAGCATCCGGGGAAAGTCGTCCTCGGGCAAGCCGAGCAGCGAAAGGATCACGTACAGCGGGTAATTGACCGCGATATCGGTGACGAAGTCGCATGTCGGACCGATGTCGCGCATCCGGTCTACGTACCGTTTGGCCAGTTCGTCCACCCGGACCTGGAGGTCGCGCATTGCCTTGGGCCGGAACCAGTCCGCGCCGATCTTGCGGACGTCGCGGTGGTGCGGGTCGTCCATGTGGATCAACGTGCGCAGTCCGATCCCGGCCTCCTGCTGTTGCCTCATCACATCGTCGCCCTCGGCCGGCATCAGCAGGGGCCTCGGCCCGCTGATGAACAACTCATTGTCGCGTTCCACGGCCATGATGTCGGCGTGTTTGGTGAGCGCCCAGAAGGGGCGATACGGTGGATTATTCACCCACGCGACGGGTTCGTTGGCGCGCAGAGAGGCAAGCGCCGCATGTAGTCGGGAGTCGTCGGCATAGGCCGTCGGATCGGCGAGGACGTTCGCAGGCTGTTTTTCCTCGATTGCCGAAGTGTTCATGCGGTCTCCTCGTCCGAGGCTGAAGAAATACTTGACGGGTGTCAATTTTGCAGTTTAGGTGAACGGGACCCAGCGGGGGAAGGTGGCACGCCGCGCCTGCCGCCGGGCGTCACATCTTCGCTCACGACGACGCCGGCAGCTTGTTCGATCGGCTTGATCACGGTCGTGAAGTCCGAATCGGGGCCCTGATCGCGCAGTGCGAGTTCCCACTGTCGACCGACCGCGTCAGCCACTTCGGTGGTCATCCCGAGCGCCTTGACTTCGTCGAGGTAGAGGCGCACGTCTTTGACCATCAATCCGGTAGCGAAGCCATAGTCGAAAGTGCGGGGAAGGATCGCGCGCGGGAACTTGTCGCGGCTCGCGGTGGTCGCACCGGAACCGGCGTTGAGAACATCGAGCATCACGCCGGGGTCGAGTCCGGATTTGACGCCCATCACCATGGCTTCTGCCGTCGCAACGAGGGCGGTGGTGGACAAGAGGTTATTGATGAGTTTCATGGTCTGCGCCGCGCCCGGCCGTGCGTCGACGAAGAATGGTCGGCCAATCGCCTGGAGCAACGGTTGCAGCAATTCGAATTCGTCATGAGGCCCGGACACCATCACCGCAAGCGTCCCCTTCTCGGCCCCGCTGACCCCGCCGCTGACCGGGCTGTCGATCGCCGCGATATTCCGTTCGGCGAGAAGATCATGGATCTGCACTGCCGTCTTGCTGCCCACCGTGGACAACTCGACGTAACGCTTCACCCGTGAGCCTTCGATCACCCCCGCGGCGCCGGTTGCCACGTCCAGCGAAGCCTGCTGCGAGGGCAGGCAGACCATCACCGTCTCGACTTGATCGGCAAGGTCTTTCGGAGATGCCACCGCACGGGCCCCGAGCGCCGTCAAGCTCTGCACCACTTCGGGGTGACGCCCGACGATGACCACGTGGTGGTCTTCGTGGATGAGACGGCGCACCATCGGAACTCCCATGTGCCCGAGGCCGATAAACCCGATCTCCGTCACAATTGGCCCTCCACTTGCTCGGGCACGCCCGACCGGGTCCGACCGAGTCCGTAGCCATCGGCCACCATACGGCCCCATATCCTCGGTGCACGATTAAGCTCGGACCCCGTGGCGCCCCCCTCGGTTCTTCGCAATCTCGTATGCGTAGCGGCCGCGGCCGCCGTGGCGATGGTCGCCGCATGCAACCGGGGGCAACAGGAACCGCAGGCGGCACCTTCGGATTCGGCGGTGGTGCAGACTGCGGCCGGAGCGCTACGAGGAGTGCTTGCCGAAGACCACCGTTTCTTTGCCGGAATCCCCTACGCCGCAGCGCCTGTCGGCGAGCTGCGTTGGAAATACCCTGAGCCGGCACCGAAGTGGGACGGAGTGCGGGATGCCAGCCACGTCGGGCCGCGGTGCATTCAGGATCTCGGAGGTGACCTCGAACTGGGCCGCCAGACGGACGAGGACTGCCTGACCCTCAACGTCTGGACGCCGGCGCCCAGCCGGGAGTCGGCACCGGCACAGCCGCGGCCGGTGATGGTGTGGATTCACGGCGGCTCCTTCGCCAACGGCAGCAGCGGCGTCTACGACGCGCGCCGCCTCGCCGCGCGCGGCGACATCATCGTCGTCACGATCAACTACCGACTCGGCGTGCTGGGCTTTCTGGCCCACCCGGCGCTCGGCCCCACAGGAGAGGTGGGCAACTACGGTCTGGTTGATCAGCAGGCCGCCCTGCGCTGGGTACGTGACAACATCGCGCGATTCGGCGGTGACCCCGGCAAGGTTACGGTGGCCGGGCAGTCGGCCGGCGGCATGTCGGTATGCGACCACCTCGTGGCCCCGGGTTCCCGAGGACTGTTCGACGCCGCGATCATCCAGAGCGCGCCCTGTCAGGCGCAGGCCAGCCTGCCGGTCGCGCAGGTCCGCAGCCTCGACTACGCAGCCGAAGTGGGCTGCGCCGATCCAGAGCTCGCCGCCGCGTGCCTGCGCGCGCTGCCGGTAGGCAAGCTGCGAAAACCTCTGTGGTTCATCAATATCGGAGATAAAGAACTCATCGGTCCGGTGACCGGCACGGCAGCGCTGCCGGTCGATCCGGTCACCGGCTTCGAAGAAGGCCGGGCCGCGCGAGTCCCGGTCATGATCGGAACCACACGCGATGAGTTCACGCTGTTCGTCGCCCTGGAATATCTGCGTGAAGGCAAGTCATTCACCGAATCGGACTATCCGGGTCTGCTGGCGGCGACCTTCGGGGGCAACTCGGCCGCGGTGGCCGAACAGTATCCGCTGGCTGACTTCGACAGCGTTCCGCTGGCGTATTCAGCGGCGGTCACCGACGGGGCGTTCGCCTGTGTCGGCAACCGGATGGCCGGGGCGCTGGACCGAGACGGCCCGGACCGAGATGAAGACGATGGCGTCTATTTCTACGAGTTCAGCGACCGCGGCGCACCGACGCCCGACCCGTTGCGCACTCTGCCCTTTCCGGTCGGAGCCAGCCATTCATTGGAGCTTCGCTACCTGTTCGATGTCGGCGGGGCGCCGCCTTTCGATCCCGCCCAACAGAACTTGTCCGACGAGATGATCGACTACTGGGCGCAGTTCGTGACCAACGGCACCCCCCGGGCCGATGGCCAGGCGGACTGGCCCAGCGTGCGTGCGGCCGAATCCGTCATGTCGCTGCATCCCGACGGAAACCGGCTGTCTGCCGATTTCGCGCGGGCGCACCGCTGCCAGTTCTGGGATGGGCTTCGTTAGCAGGCGGCTATCAGGGATCAGCCGGCATCAGTCATCCACAAGTCCCTCCGCGCGAACCCATTCGGCGACTCGCGCCATGCCTTCCTCGATCGTCACCAGCGGCTGGTAGCCAAGCATCCTCTGCGCCTTGCCGATCGAGTAAGTGCCTGGCCGGTTGAGCAACCACATGGTCCCGGCGGACAGTTCGGTCCGCTGCCCCATGCGGCGCAGCAACGAGCCCACCGCGTCCGCGAGCGGCGCGGCCACCCGGATCGGCAATGTACGGATGGTGCCGTCGCACATCGCCGCCAGGTGTCCGAAGAAATCCGCGCAGCGCATGCCTTCCCCGTCGGTGAGCGTGATGACCTGGCCGATGGCTGCCTCGGTGGTGACCACGAGCACGATGCCGTCGACGAAGTTGTCGATGTAGACCGGCGAGAAAATACCGTTGCCGCCGTTGGGCAATGGGAAACCGAATGGCTTTCGCATCTCGACGATGGGCGATCGCACCCATACCGAGCCGGGTCCCCACACGTCGCCGGGCCGGATCACCGTGACGTCAATCTGCTTGGCGGCGTGAGCAGTAAGCGCGACCGCCTCGGAGTTGATCTTGGTGTCGGTGTAGACGTCCCCGTTCACCTGCGTCGGATAGCTTTCGTCGACACCGTCGGGAAAGTCGAAGCCGTAGGCAGCGATCGAGGAGAAGTGCACGAACCGGCGCACACCCGACTCAACCGATGCACCCAAAACTCGACTGGTGCCGAGCACGTTGACTTTCCAAGCCAGCTCCAACGGGAAAGCCGCGCCGAGCAGCGCCGCTGTGTGAATCACCGTGTCGACTCCGTCCAGAGCCGCTGCCCACTGCTGCGGTTCGGTGATGTCGCCGGCGACTACGTCGTGCTTCGGATCGGCGACCAGGTCGACTCCGCCGACTTCGGCGCCCAGGGTGCGCAATCGCTCCGCCATGGCGCGTCCGATGAAGCCGTTGGCCCCGGTGATGAAGAACTTCCGGTTCGCCAGCGATGGCGCGGGCCGGTGCACCTGTGAGGCGGTCATCGGACCTGCGCGCTGGTGTACCCGACGGTCCCGCCGGTGAGGTAGCTGATGGTGCCCAGGTTCTGCTCGGCGGCCAGCGATTCGGTCAGGAAGGAGATCAGGGCGGCGTCGAGAACCGAGTGGAAGCTGCCGTCGTCGTCGAAGTTGATGTTGGCGCCGGTGACCCGGAATAGCACAACAGTGTTTTCGGTGTTGGATTCGGGGCAGGCCAGTGTGTGCACCGAGGCGCCGGGCTCGAACAGATAGGAGCCGGCAGTCTGGGGCTGGTCGGCGTACTCGACGTAGTGCCAGCTGCCGCTGATGGTCCAGGCATCGACCGCGCCGGTGTGGTAGTGCAGCGGGATTCGCGCGCCGGGCTCGAAAGTGGCCAGTACCACCCACTCTCCGAGTTCCATGTCGAGCCGCAGCGGCTTGAAGTGCACGCCGGCGCCCAGCGAATTCTTGATCAGTGGGATGTCCTTCTCGTTCACCGTCAGCAGCTCGCCCTGCGGCAGGGCCACCACTGGCAGCGTCGCCCCGGTGGACGTGTTCGCCGGGGCGGGAGCAAGTGTCGTGGTCATGTGATCTGTCCTTGTCTCGGGTCTGTTGGTGACCTCCACCTTGCCCGCCACCCTGGGCGAAGTCTTGACAGTAGAGGACAAGTTCTTGACATTAGAGGACATGTCGATGATCCGGGGCACGTCCCTGACCGGCTATCCCGCGCTGGTGGACGAACTCGGCGGAGACTCCGACGCGCTGCTGAGCCGCGCCGGCATCCGGCGAGACGACGTCGCGCGGTTCGACGCGTTCTTCACCTACCTTGCCTTGATTCAGGCGCTGGAATCGGCTGCGGCCCAGACTGATACACCCGACTTCGGTCGCCGGCTCGGGCGGCGGCAGGGTATCGAGATCCTGGGGGCGGTCGGCGTGGCGGCGCGCACGGCGGGGACGGTCGCCCAGGCACTGGATACCTGCGAGCACTATCTCGCTGCCTACAGTCCCGCGATCTCGGTGAGCCTGTCCCCGATGCCCGACCTCCGATTCTGCTTCTTCGAGTTCCGCGTTCTGCTCGCGCGCCCGCCGGCGCACCCGCAGGTGATCGAGCTGTCACTCGGTGTCATGTTGCGGGTGCTTCGCTTCCTGTTGGGGTCCACCTATGCGCCGACCCTCGTGCACGTACCCCACGATCCGCTCGGTCCCCGCGAGGATTATCGACGCTATTTTTCCGGTCCGACCAGCTTCGGTGCGCGGCGTGCGGGTTTCACCATTGCCAGCGATCACCTGAATCGACAGCTGGTGCGGGACGAGGTGGCACACCGGGCCATGCTCGAGTACCTCGACAGCGTCATCGATCGCCACGATCCCGGGATGATCACACCGGTCCGCGAGCTGGTGCGGCAACTATTGCCGACCGGGGCGGCCTGCCAGCCGGTGATCGCCAGACAGTTCCGGCTGCACCCGAAGGCACTGCAGCGACGACTCGCTGCCGAGGGAACGACGTTCGCGGCGCTGGTCGATGACGTGCGCCGAGACATGGCGCAGCGCTACCTGCGTGACACCCGGATGACGCTGTCCCATCTGGCCCGAGAACTCGGCTACGCCGAGCAGAGCGTGCTCACTCGATCATGTCAGCGGTGGTTCGGGTCCAGCCCCTCGATCCTGAGAGAGAAGTGGCGCTCCTCCGAACCCGCTGCACCCGCAGGACGCGAAAATCCTGCTGGATTCGACGCCGGAGTCGACCCTGGATTCGACGCTGGATTCGACCCTGGATTCGACGCGGTGAGCGTCTGACTGCGTTTGCGCGCTCAGACCGTCGATGTCGCCCGGACGGCCGGCGTCACCCAGACGGTGATGTCGGCGTGGACCACCTCGGTGCCACTTCGGTCGGTCACGCTGACGGGCACGACGATGTCGATGCCCTCGGTGATGCCGGTGAAGTCCGGCGGATCGATGCTGGCGGTGGCGCGCAGTGATGTGGTGGCCTTCTGCAGGTACTGCACGCTCATCGCCTTGGGGATCCAGCGATGCGTCGTCGGCACCGTCGCCTCCATGAGCATGCCCATGGCCATCTCGGCGGCGTTGCACGAGGCGATGGCATGCACAGTCCGAAGGTGGTTATGCACGAAGAACCACTTGGGGACGTCAACCTCGGCCAAGCCGGGCTCCATGCGCCGCACGCGCGGCAGAACCGACGCGAAGTAGGGCACCCGGGCCATGGCGGCCGCGGAGAACAGGTGGCGGCCCGCCGGCAGGCCTTCCAGCCGCTGCCACATGCGATATGTGGCGGTCACGGGACTCATTTTCCCCACCCTAATTGTCGGTGGAATACGGATCCACCGACCGTGCGGTTGGGGCCCACCGGCGGGTGGTTTTGCGCGGTCGGCCGTCCCGCGGGGTGGTCGTCTCCGGAGATTTGGAGCAGGCCCGGTTCTTCAGGCATACTGTTCGGGTTGCCTTGAGCCGGGTTCGCCTGGCCGGGCATGCGACCAGCGCCCTCACCGGCGCATCCGGTCCCAACCTCGATCGTGACGAGCATTTCGTGGCGGGAGAGTGTGCGTGCGGGCGACACACCCGACCGCGGGGGCCGGTGGACCACAGACAGGTAAACAGCGGCGGCACAGCCAGGCCCGCAAGGGTGCGTGAACGGCCAGGGCCCGTACGAGTAGTGAGGTAGGACAAGCGTGGCGGGACAAAAGATCCGCATCAGGCTCAAGGCCTACGACCATGAGGCGATTGATGCCTCGGCGCGCAAGATCGTGGAGACGGTTACCCGAACGGGCGCCAGCGTGGTCGGCCCGGTGCCGCTGCCGACTGAGAAGAACGTGTACTGCGTCATCCGGTCCCCGCACAAGTACAAAGACTCGCGGGAGCACTTCGAGATGCGCACCCACAAGCGGCTGATCGACATTGTCGACCCGACCCCGAAGACCGTTGACGCCCTGATGCGCATCGATCTGCCGGCCAGCGTCGACGTCAACATTCAGTAGTTATCCCAGTAGGAGAATCCAGAGCAATGGCAAGAAAAGGCATTCTGGGCACCAAGCTGGGTATGACGCAGGTGTTCGACGAGAACAACAAGGTCGTCCCAGTAACGGTCGTCAAGGCCGGGCCCAACGTGGTGACCCGTATCCGCACCCCTGAGCGCGACGGCTACAGCGCCGTGCAACTCGCTTACGGCGAGATCAGCCCGCGGAAGGTGAACAAGCCGGTCACCGGTCAGTACGCGGCCGCCGGGGTGAACCCGCGCCGTCACCTGGCCGAGTTCCGTCTCGATGACGAGTCCGCCGCCGCCGATTACGAGGTTGGCCAGGAGCTGACCGCGGAGATCTTCGTCGACGGCACTTACGTCGACGTGACCGGCACATCCAAGGGCAAGGGCTTCGCAGGCACGATGAAGCGCCACGGGTTCAAAGGCCAGGGCGCGAGCCACGGCGCGCAAGCGGTGCACCGTCGGCCCGGTTCGATCGGCGGCTGCTCCACCCCGGGCCGCGTCTTCAAGGGAACCCGGATGTCTGGCCGGATGGGCAGCGACCGGGTCACCACACAAAACCTCAAGGTGCACAAGGTCGATGCCGAGAACGGCGTGCTGTTGATCAAGGGCGCCATCCCCGGCCGCAACGGTGGACTGGTGGTTGTCCGCAGCGCAATCAAGCGAGGCGAGAAGTAATGGCTGAGAAGTTTTTGAAGATCACCGTGCAGACGCCGGACGGCAAGAAGGACGGCACCGTCGAGTTGCCCGCCGAACTGTTCGACGTCGACGCCAACATTGCGCTGATGCACCAGGTCGTCACCGCGCAGCTGGCCGCCAAGCGGCAGGGCACGCACGCGACGAAAACCCGCGCCCAGGTTTCCGGCGGCGGCAAGAAGCCGTACCGGCAGAAGGGCACCGGCCGCGCCCGCCAGGGTTCGACCCGTGCGCCGCAGTACGCCGGCGGCGGCGTCGTGCACGGACCGCAGCCGCGCGACTACAGCCAGCGGACTCCCAAGAAGATGATCGCCGCGGCCCTGCGCGGGGCGCTTTCCGATCGGGCGCGCAACGATCGGATCCACGCGGTCACCGAGTTGGTGTCCGGTCAGGTCCCGTCGACCAAGAGCGCCAAGTCATTCCTGGCGACGCTCCTGGCCGCGAACACCGCCAAGAACCCGAAGGTGCTCGTGGTTATCGGCCGCGCTGACGAGGTGGGCGCCAAGAGCGTTCGCAATCTGCCGGGCGTGCACGTGATCTCGCCGGATCAGCTCAACACTTACGACGTGCTGAACGCAGACGACCTGGTTTTCAGCGTAGAGGCCCTGGATGCCTACATCCAGGCCAACGCAGCCAATACCGATCAGGATCAGGAGGTTTCGGCCTGATGGCTACCGTGACCGACCCCCGCGACATCATCTTGGCTCCGGTTATCTCGGAGAAGTCGTACGGGCTGATCGAGGACAACGTGTACACGTTTGTGGTGCATCCCGATTCGAACAAGACCCAAATCAAGATCGCGATCGAAAAGATCTTCAAGGTCAAGGTCGATTCGGTGAACACCCTGAACCGCCAGGGCAAGCGCAAGCGCACGCGCGCTGGATACGGGACGCGCAAGAGCACCAAGCGCGCGATCGTCACCCTGGCGGCGGGCAGCAAGCCGATCGACCTGTTCGGAGCGCCGGCCTGATCGGCCAGGGGCAAGAGAGCTAGAGAGACTTACACGACATGGCAATTCGCAAATACAAGCCGACGACCCCGGGTCGCCGCGGCTCCAGCGTCTCTGACTTCGCCGAGATCACTCGCGACCACCCGGAGAAGTCTTTGGTGCGTCCGCTGCACGGCAAGGGTGGTCGTAACGCACACGGTCGGATCACCACCCGGCACAAGGGCGGTGGCCATAAGCGTGCCTACCGGGTGATCGACTTTCGTCGCCACGACAAGGACGGTGTCAACGCCAAGGTCGCGCACATCGAATACGACCCCAACCGCACTGCGAACATCGCGCTGCTGCACTTTCTCGATGGCGAGAAGCGTTACATCATTGCTCCGCAAGGACTGTCGCAGGGCGACATCGTGGAGTCCGGAGCCAACGCCGACATCAAGCCGGGTAACAACCTGCCGCTGCGCAACATCCCTGCCGGCACCGTTATCCACGCCGTCGAGTTGCGGCCCGGCGGTGGCGCCAAGTTGGCGCGCTCCGCAGGCGTCAGCATCCAGCTGCTGGGCAAGGAAGGCAGCTACGCGTCCCTGCGTATGCCCTCCGGTGAGATCCGCCGCGTCGACGTCCGCTGCCGCGGCACCGTCGGCGAGGTCGGCAACGCGGAGCAGGCGAACATCAACTGGGGCAAGGCCGGCCGTATGCGATGGAAGGGCAGGCGCCCCACCGTTCGTGGTGTCGTGATGAACCCGGTCGACCACCCGCACGGTGGCGGCGAGGGCAAGACATCCGGTGGTCGCCACCCGGTCAGCCCCTGGGGCAAGCCCGAGGGCCGCACCCGTAAGCCCAAGAAGCAGAGCGACAAGCTCATCGTCCGACGCCGGCGCACCGGCAAGAACAAGCGCTAGGAGTATCCAGCGATGCCACGCAGCCTGAAGAAGGGCCCGTTCGTCGACGACCATCTTCTCAAGAAGGTCGACGTCCAGAACGAGAAGAACACCAAGCAGGTCATCAAGACCTGGTCCCGTCGGTCGACCATCATCCCCGACTTCATCGGACACACGCTCGCCGTGCACGACGGTCGCAAGCATGTCCCGGTGTTCGTCACCGAAGCGATGGTCGGGCACAAGCTGGGCGAGTTCGCCCCCACCCGCACCTTCAAGGGTCATATCAAGGACGACCGGAAAGCGAAGCGGCGATGAGCGCTTGCGCGAAGAGCAGAGGACACCGCTAATGCCTACGACTTCTATGAACTCTGCGGCTACGGAATACCCGACCGCAACTGCGGTTGCCCGTCACGTGGGCATCTCGGCGAGCAAGGCCCGCCGCGTTATCGACCTGGTTCGGGGCAAGAGCGTCGAGCAGGCCCTCGATATTCTGCGATGGGCACCACAGTCGGCCAGCGAGCCGGTCGCCAAGGCGATCGCGAGCGCTGCCGCCAACGCCCAGAACAACGACGGACTGGATCCGGCCACGCTGGTCGTGGCCACCGTCTATGCCGACGAGGGCCCCACCGCCAAGCGCATCCGGCCGCGCGCGCAGGGGCGTGCGTTCCGGATCCGCAAGCGCACCACCCACATCACCGTGATCGTCGAGAGCCGGCCCCCTCGAGAGGGCGGCGCCAAGGGCGGCGGGGCTGCCGGTTCGGCAGCCAGCACCCGGTCGCGGCGAGCGCAGGGCAGCAAGGCTGCCGCGGCGAGTGCGGCGAATCCCGCTCCGGCGGCGAGTGGGACGAGTCCGGCTCCGGCGAGTGCCGCCGGTGCGGCCGAGTCCGCCCCCAAGAAGGCAGCCGCTGAGAAGGCGACTGCCAAAAAGTCGGCCCCCAAGAAGGCAGCCGCTGAGAAGGCGACTGCCAAAAAGTCGGCCCCCAACAAGGCAGGCGCCAAGAAGGCGGCTGCTAAGAAGGCGACATCGACCGAGGCTTCTAGCGAAGCGAAGGGAGGCTCGCAGTAGTGGGCCAGAAGATCAACCCCCACGGCTTCCGGCTGGGTATCACCACCGACTGGAAATCTCGGTGGTACGCCGACAAGCAGTACTCCGACTACATCAAAGAAGATGTGGCCATCCGCAAGCTGCTGTCTACCGGTCTGGAGCGGGCCGGCATCGCCGACGTGGAGATCGAACGCACGCGTGACCGCGTGCGCGTCGACATCCATACCGCGCGTCCCGGCATCGTGATCGGCCGCCGCGGCACCGAGGCGGACCGCATCCGCACCGATCTGGAGAAGCTGACCAAGAAGCAGGTTCAGCTCAACATTCTTGAGGTGAAGAACCCGGAGTCGGTGGCGCAGTTGGTAGCCCAGGGCGTCGCCGAGCAGTTGAGCAACCGGGTGGCGTTCCGCCGCGCCATGCGAAAGGCGATCCAGTCGGCGATGCGCCAGCCCAACGTCAAGGGCATCCGGGTGCAATGCTCGGGCCGTCTCGGCGGCGCCGAGATGAGCCGCTCGGAGTTCTACCGTGAGGGTCGGGTTCCGCTGCACACGCTGCGCGCCGACATCGACTACGGCCTCTACGAGGCCAAGACAACCTTCGGCCGCATCGGTGTGAAGGTGTGGATCTACAAGGGCGACATCGTCGGTGGTAAGCGGGAGCAGGTCGCCGCGGCACCCGCCGGAGCAGATCGTCCGCGTCGTGAGCGCCCATCCGGAACCAGGCCGCGCCGTAGTGGTGCGTCGGGCACCACCGCGACGAGTACCGACGCCGGCCGTGCTGCGACCTCGGAAGGCGCTGCGGCGCCGGCCGCTGATGCCGCTCCGGTTGCCGAGGCCCCCGCAGCGGAGGCTGTGCCTGATGCGAGCAAGCCAGAAACAACGGAGAGTTAGTCATGTTGATTCCCCGCAAGGTCAAGCACCGCAAACAGCACCACCCGCGGCAACGCGGCATCGCCAGCGGCGGGACCTCGGTGAGCTTTGGCGATTACGGCATTCAGGCCCTGGGCCATGCCTACATCACCAACCGGCAGATCGAGTCCGCGCGTATCGCGATCAACCGGCACATCAAGCGTGGCGGCAAGGTGTGGATCAACATCTTCCCGGACCGCCCGCTGACCAAGAAGCCGGCCGAAACCCGCATGGGTTCGGGCAAGGGTTCGCCGGAGTGGTGGGTCGCCAATGTCAAACCCGGTCGCATCCTGTTCGAGCTGAGCTACCCGGACGAGAAGGTTGCCCGGGAAGCGTTGACCCGAGCGATCCACAAGCTGCCGATCAAGGCACGCATCGTCACCCGAGAGGAGCAGTTCTGATGGCCGTTGGAACCGCGACCGGCGAGCTGCGTGAGCTCGGCGACAACGAACTGACCGACAAGCTTCGCGAGTCGAAGGAAGAGCTGTTCAATCTGCGCTTCCAGATGGCGACCGGTCAGCTGACCAACAACCGCCGGCTGCGCATCGTGCGGCGGGAGATCGCGCGCGTCTACACCGTGCTCCGCGAACGTGAATTGGGTCTGGCCGCCGGACCCGGAGGTGAGGATTCGTAATGGCTGAAGTCAGTTCAAAAAAAGGTACCGAGCCCGGACCCAAGCGGACCCCTCGGAACGAGGAGGTTCGCGGTCGCCGCAAGACCGCGATCGGATACGTGGTCAGCGACAAGATGCAGAAGACCATCGTGGTCGAACTGGAAAACCGTAAGAGCCACCCGCTCTACGGCAAGATCATCCGAACCACCACCAAGGTCAAGGCCCACGACGAGAACGGCGATGCCGGTGTCGGCGACCGCGTTTCGCTGATGGAGACCCGGCCCCTGTCTGCGACGAAGCGCTGGCGCCTCGTGGAGATCCTGGAAAAGGCCAAGTAAGCCCGCGTTTCTCTGAGCTGTAACCAAAGCCCCCGTACGCCTCTCGGCGGCGGGGGCTTTGGTGTGCCGCCTAAACGGCTTCTCCATCAGGTGGGTTGAGCCCTAGCCGGACAACAGGTAACAGGGTGCCGACACCGATACGGGCGCCAATCGCGCCCGCCGGGTGTAGTCTCCGGGCGATCGTGCATCGATCACCACGATGGAGACGAGGCTGACATGACACGTGAATTCAACGGCAAGATTGAGCTCGACATCCGCGACTCGGAACCCGACTGGGGACCCTACGCAGCTCCTAAGGCCCAGCCCGACGCGCCCAATGTGCTGTACCTGGTGTGGGACGACGTCGGCATCGCGACCTGGGATTGCTTCGGCGGGCTCGTCGAGATGCCCGCGATGAGCAGGATCGCCGAACGTGGCGTGCGGCTTTCGCAATTCCACACTACTGCGCTGTGCTCTCCGACCAGGGCATCGCTACTGACCGGTCGCAACGCCACGACGGTGGGGATGGCCGTCGTCGAAGAATTCACCGAGGGTTTCCCCGGCATCAACGGGCGCATCCCCAACGACACCGCGCTGATTTCCGAAGTGCTGGCCGAGCAGGGCTACAGCACCTCCTGCGTGGGCAAGTGGCACCTGACGCCGCTGGAGGAGTCCAACCTGGCCGCGTCACGACGCAACTGGCCGTTGTCCCGCGGATTCGACCGGTTCTACGGCTTCATGGGCGGCGAGACCGATCAGTGGTACCCCGAGCTCATCTACGACGGCCACCCTGTGGAGGCACCCGCGACCCCGGAGGAGGGCTATCACTTCTCCAAGGATATGGCTGACAAGGCAATCGAATTCATCCGCGACTCAACCACTATCGCCCCCGACAAGCCGTGGTTCTCCTATGTGTGTCCGGGGGCCGGTCACGCCCCCCACCATGTGTCCAAGGAGTGGTCTGACCGCTACGCCGGGAAATTCGACATGGGGTACGAGCGCTACCGGGACGTCGTTCTCGAGAATCAGAAGCGGATGGGCATAGTTCCACCGGAAACCGAACTCTCGTCGGTCAATCCGTATCAGGACGCCAAGGGGCCGCAGGGGCAGGACTGGCCTGAACAGGACACCGTGCGGCCATGGGATTCGTTGAACGACGAGGAGAAGCGGCTCTTCGCCCGGATGGCCGAGGTCTTCGCCGGTTTCCTGTCCTACACCGATGCTCAGATCGGCCGGATTCTGGACTATCTCGAAGAATCCGGACAGCTCGACAACACCGTCATCGTGGTGATCAGTGACAACGGTGCCAGCGGAGAGGGTGGGCCCAACGGGTCGGTCAACGAGGGGAAGTTCTTCAACGGATACATCGACACCGTCGAGGAGAGCATGCGATTCTTCGACGAGTTGGGCGGTCCTACGACCTACTGCCTCTACCCGATCGGCTGGGCGATGGCGTTCAACACCCCCTACAAGCTCTACAAGCGGTACGCCTCGCACGAGGGCGGAATCGCTGACGCGGCGATCATTTCGTGGCCCGCCGGCATCGCTGCGCGCGGTGAAATCCGGGACAACTACACCAGCGTGTGCGACATCAGCCCGACCGTATACGACTTGTTGAATATCGTGCCGCCGGCCACCGTGAAGGGCATCGCGCAGAAGCCCTTGGACGGTGTCAGTTTCAAAGTGGCCCTTGATGATCCGGATGCGCCCACCGGCAAGGAAACCCAGTTCTACACCATGTTGGGAACCCGGGGAATCTGGCACCGGGGCTGGTTTGCCAACGCCGTCCACGCGGCGGCTCCGTCGGGCTGGTCGCACTTCGATCAGGACCGCTGGGAGCTCTACCACATCGACTCCGACCGCAGTCAATGCCACGACCTGGCAGCCGAACATCCCGACAAGCTGGCCGAGTTGCAGGCGCTGTGGTTCTCCGAAGCCCAGAAGTACAACGGTTTTCCGCTGTCCGACCTGAACATGTTGGAGATGGTCGGGCGTACGCGCCCGTCACTGGTAGGTGAACGTTCCTCCTTCGTCTACTACCCGAACACAGCGCCGGTCGCGGTGGGCGGCTGCGCGGAGATTATGGGCCGTTCGTTCTCGGTGCTGGCCGAAGTCGACGTAACCAGTCGGGATGTTCAGGGCGTGTTGTTGAAGCAGGGTGCCGGTCACGGCGGTTACGTGCTGTACGTCGAGGACGGTCGTCTGCAGTTCGTCTACAACTTCTTTGGCGAGGAGGAGCAACGCGTGTCCGCTCGGAAGCGGCTGCGGCTGGGCAACCAGGTTCTCGGTGTGGGCTATGCCCGCACAGGAACGGTTGAGGGCAGTCACACCCCGGTGGGTGAGGTGACGCTCTACGTGAACGACGCTGCGGTCGCGACTTTGCCGGACGTAAGAGCCCACCCCTTCATTTTCGGCCTGGCCGGCGGCGGCATCAGCGTGGGCCGCAATGTCGGACAAGCGGTTTCGCGGGCCTACCAGGCGCCGTTCCCGTTCTCCGGCGGCACCATCGCGGAGGTGAGGGTCGACGTGTCCGGCGCCCCGTACCGTGATCTGCAGCGGGATTTCGCTCAGGCCTTCGCCCAGGACTGAGGGTGATGTCCGACCGACGAAACCGTATCGGCCTACCCTGAAGGCCATGCTCACCGACCTCGTCGAATTGGACGGCGGGGCGTTTCGGATGGGATCGACGCAGTTCTACCCTGAAGAGGCTCCCGTGCACACCGTTACCGTTGCGCCGTTCGCGGTGGAGCGGCACCCGGTGACAAACGCACAGTTCGGCGAGTTCGTGGCTCAGACTGACTACCGCACCCTCGCCGAGACGGCGCCCGACCCTGCACTGTTCCCCGGCGCCGCGCCTGAGGATCTGGTGCCCGGCGCACTGGTGTTCAGGGAGACGAACGGCGCCGTCGACCTGCGTGACTGGCAGCAGTGGTGGGCCTGGATGCCAGGCGCGAACTGGCGTCATCCCTTCGGACCGAAAAGCTCCATCGAAGGCAAGTCCGAGCACCCGGTGGTGCAGGTGTGTTTCGCCGATGCCTTGGCCTACGCCGACTGGGCTGGCCGGCGATTGCCGAGCGAGGCGGAGTGGGAGTTCGCCGCGCGTGGCGGTTCGGCGGCGACCTATGCCTGGGGCGAGGATCCCGTTCCCGGCGGGCGGCTGATGGCCAACACCTGGCAGGGCCGATTTCCCTACCGCAACGACGGTGCGCTGGGGTGGGTGGGCACCTCGCCGGTGGGTTCGTTCTCGCCGAACGGGTTCGGACTGGTCGACATGATCGGCAACGTGTGGGAGTGGACGACGACCCGCTTTACCGGCCACCACCGGGTGGGGCGGGGGGGAGATGCCCGGGTGGGTCGGGCGGGAGATGCCCGCGCGGGTGATCCAGAGCGGCCGTGTTGCGGTCCGCCGCCGGCGGACCCGCGGGTCAGCCAGGCGTTGAAAGGGGGCTCGCACCTGTGTGCCCCGGAGTATTGCCACCGGTACCGGCCGGCCGCACGGTCGCCGCAGTCGCAGGACAGTGCAACGACGCACATCGGCTTCCGCTGTGTCGCTGACAGGTGACTTCGGCGTGCTTGTCTGCGATGGGCGACGACAACCACGCCGAAGTCACCGGGTAGCGGCGATTTGGAGCATTCCCTGAGCTCACCTAGTATGTAGGGGTTGCCTTGGGCAGACCTCGGCTGACTTGTGGTGTATGCCTTCGCGAAAGCGCTCATCGAAAAGCCAGCCCTGCGTGCCTCTGGGTGACTGGAATTAGTAACTGGAATTAGCGACAAAGACCGCGCACGTCAGGTCGGCATCTGCCGTGCATACAGTAACCAGGTCGAGGAGATCTAGTGATTCAGCAGGAATCGCGGGTAAAGGTCGCCGACAACACGGGTGCCAAGGAGATCTTGTGCATTCGCGTGCTCGGCGGCTCTGGGCGGCGCTACGCCGGCATCGGTGATGTCATCGTGGCGACCGTCAAGGACGCAATCCCCGGCGGCAATGTCAAGCGTGGCGACGTGGTCAAGGCCGTCATCGTGCGCACCGTCAAGGAGCGCCGCCGCGCTGACGGCAGCTACATCAAGTTCGACGAGAACGCCGCTGTCATCATCAAGCCCGACAACGACCCGCGCGGCACCCGCATCTTCGGGCCGGTCGGTCGCGAACTGCGTGAGAAGCGCTTCATGAAGATCGTTTCACTCGCCCCGGAGGTGTTGTAGATGAAGGTCCGCAAGGGTGACACGGTGCTCGTGATCTCGGGCAAGGACAAGGGCGCCAAGGGCAAGGTGCTGCTGGCCTACCCGGAACGCAACAAGGTACTCGTAGAGGGCGTCAACCGAATCAAGAAGCACACTCCCGAGTCGCGTACGGAGCGCGGTGCGTCTTCCGGCGGCATCGTGACCCAGGAGGCGCCGATCGCGGTGAGCAACGTGATGGTGATCGATTCCGACGGAAACCCCAGCCGCGTCGGCTACCGCAAGGACGACGAGACCGGCAAGAACGTCCGGATCGCCAAGAGCAACGGCAAGGATCTGTGAAATGACCACCGTCGAAAACACTGAGAAGACCCTGCCGCGCCTGAAGCAGCGTTACCGCGAGGAGATCCGCGAGTCACTGCAGAAGGAGTTCGGCTACGCCAATGTCATGCAGATCCCCAGCGTGGTCAAAGTCGTCGTCAACATGGGTGTCGGTGACGCCGCCCGAGACGCGAAGCTGATCAACGGCGCGGTCAACGATCTGGCACTGATCACCGGCCAGAAGCCCGAGATTCGCAAGGCCCGCAAGTCGATCGCACAGTTCAAGCTGCGCGAGGGCATGCCGATCGGTGCCCGGGTCACCCTGCGCGGCGACCGGATGTGGGAATTCCTCGACCGGTTGACCTCGATCGCACTGCCGCGTATCCGCGACTTCCGCGGCCTGAGCCCCAAGCAGTTCGACGGCACCGGCAACTACACCTTCGGGCTGACCGAACAGTCGATGTTCCACGAGATCGACATCGACGACATCGATCGGCCCCGCGGGATGGACATCAGCGTCGTCACCTCGGCGACAAACGACGACGAAGGACGGGCGCTGTTGCGAGCGCTGGGCTTCCCGTTCAAGGAGAACTGAGCAGATGGCAAAGAAGGCTCTGGTCAACAAGGCCAACAAGAAGCCCAAGTTCAAGGTGCGGGGGTACACGCGCTGCAACAAGTGCGGTCGCCCGCATGCGGTGTATCGCAAGTTCGGTCTCTGCCGCATCTGTCTTCGGGAGATGGCACACGCCGGCGAACTGCCCGGTGTGCAGAAGTCCAGCTGGTGATCACGGGGCGCCTGCGCGAAGAGCGACTGGCGCCGTCGTTCAAGAACAATTTCACACTCAAATAACAGGTTGCGGTAGGCCTCAACGACCTCGGTGAAACTCATCACGGAGGAACCGCCGCGAGAAAGGTGAACCGGCTGTCATGACCATGACGGATCCGATCGCAGACTTCCTTACCCGTCTGCGCAACGCCAATTCGGCGTACCACGACGAAGTGACCCTGCCGCACAGCAAGATCAAGGCCAACATGGCCGAGATTCTCAAGGCGGAGGGCTACATCACCGACTTCCACACCGAGGATGCCCGCGTCGGCAAATCGCTGGTGGTGCAACTCAAGTACGGCTCGAGCCGGGAGCGCAGCATCGCCGGGCTTCGCCGGGTGTCGAAGCCGGGTCTGCGCGTGTACGCGAAGTCCACCAATCTGCCGCGGGTGCTGGGTGGCCTCGGCGTGGCGATCATCTCCACGTCATCGGGCCTGCTCACCGATCGGCAGGCATCACGACAGGGCGTGGGCGGCGAAGTCCTCGCGTACGTCTGGTAGCGGGGAGGAGCAGTCAATGTCGCGTATTGGAAAGCAGCCGGTGGCCGTTCCGTCCGGTGTCGATGTGAACATCGACGGTCAGAAATTGTCCGTCAAGGGGCCCAAGGGCTCGCTGGAACTGGCGGTGGCCGAGCCGATCTCGTTGTCGCGCAATGACGACGGTGCCGTCGTGGTGGCCCGTCCCGACGACGAGCGGCGCAATCGTTCGCTGCATGGGCTCTCGAGGACACTGGTAGCCAATCTCATCACCGGTGTGACCGAGGGGTACACCACGAAGATGGAGATCTTCGGCGTCGGCTATCGCGTAGTGGCCAAAGGGAACACGCTGGAGTTCGCGCTGGGCTACAGCCACCCGGTAGTGGTCGAAGCCCCGGAGGGCATCACCTTCGCGGTGGAGACACCCACCAAGTTCTCGGTCTCAGGTATCGACAAGCAGAAGGTCGGACAGATCTCGTCGAACATCCGTCGCCTGCGCCGCCCAGACCCGTATAAGGGCAAGGGCGTTCGCTACGAGGGTGAGCAGATCCGTCGCAAGGTCGGAAAGACGGGTAAGTAAATGGCTACCAAGGACATCGCGGGCACCAAGGGCACTGTGCGCAAACCGGTGGGGCAGAACATCTCCGAGACGCGACGCACATCGCGCCTGCGTCGGCACGCGCGGCTGCGTAAGAAGGTCTCCGGCACCGCCGAGCGGCCTCGTCTGGTGGTCAACCGCTCGGCGCGGCACATCCACGTACAGTTGGTGGACGATCTCGAAGGTGTCACGCTGGCCGCGGCGTCTTCGATCGAAGCTGACGTGCGCGCGCTCGACGGGGACAAGAAGGCCCATAGTGCGCGGGTCGGGCAGCTCATCGCCGAGCGTGGGAAGCACGCGGGTGTTGACGAGGTCGTGTTCGACCGCGGTGGATATGCCTACGGCGGACGTATCGCGGCCCTGGCCGACGCCGCTCGTGAAGGCGGGCTGAAGTTCTGATGACCCTGATGATGAAGACTGAGAGGATTGCATGATGGCCGAGCAGGCTGTTGGAGCCGGCGGGCCTTCGAGCGCAGAAGGTCGCGACGGCAGGGGAGGCCGCTCCGGTGGCCGCCGTGACGATCGTGGTGGCCGTGGTGGCCGCGACGGTGGCGACAAGAACAACTACCTCGAGCGCGTTGTCGCCATCAACCGAGTGTCCAAGGTGGTCAAGGGTGGCCGTCGATTCAGCTTCACCGCGTTGGTGATCGTCGGCGACGGCGCCGGCATGGTCGGTGTCGGATACGGCAAGGCCAAGGAGGTTCCTGCTGCGATCTCCAAGGGTGTGGAAGAGGCGCGTAAGGGCTTCTTCCGGGTTCCGCTCATCGGTGGCACGATCGTGCATCCGGTGCAGGGGGAAGCCGCAGCCGGCGTCGTGATGCTGCGCCCGGCCAGCCCCGGTACCGGTGTGATCGCCGGCGGCGCCGCTCGTGCGGTGCTGGAATGCGCTGGCATCCACGACATCCTGGCCAAGTCGCTCGGTAGTGACAACGCGATCAACGTCGTGCACGCGACTGTCGCCGCGCTGAAACTTCTGCAGCGTCCCGAAGAGGTCGCGGCCCGCCGCGGCCTGCCGATCGAAGACGTAGCGCCTGCAAGGATGCTCCGGGCCCGCCGTGAAGCGGCTGCTCTGGCCACCGGTGCAGCGCGTGAGGGAACGGCGTAACCACCATGGCAGAACTCAAGATCACCCAGGTGCGCAGCACCATCGGTGCGCGCTGGAAACAACGGGAGTCCCTGCGCACGCTCGGTCTGCGCAAGATCCGCCAGTCCGTGGTCCGGGAGGACAACTCTCAGACCCGTGGACTGATCAAGACCGTCCACCATCTGGTGACGGTTGAGTCGGTCGGTGGCGACGAGCGCTCGCGCGAAGAGCGAAAGGCAAAGGCATGACGATCAAGCTGCACGATCTGCGTCCCGCCCCGGGCGAGAAGACAGCCAAGACCCGGGTGGGTCGCGGCGATGGCTCCAAGGGCAAGACCGCCGGCCGCGGCACCAAGGGCACCAAGGCGCGCAAGAACGTCCCCGCGACGTTCGAGGGTGGCCAGATGCCGATTCACATGCGGCTGCCGAAGCTCAAGGGATTCAAGAACCGATTCCGCACCGAGTACGAGGTCGTCAACGTCGGCGACATCAACAAACTGTTCCCCAAGGGCGGCGCTGTCGGTGTCGACGAGTTGGTGGCTGCCGGCGCCGTGCGCAAGAACGCATTGGTGAAGGTGCTCGGCGACGGAAAGCTGACCGTCAAGGTCGACGTCACCGCCAATAAGTTCAGCGGTAGCGCGCGGGAGAAGATCACTTCCGCAGGTGGTACCGCCACCGAGATCTGATGTGGCCGACCCGCGAGCTTGACGAGCTTGATGTCTCGGCCGGGTTCCCGCGCTGCGGCGGGAGTAACGTCGCCGACTGGCGGCGCGATTAGACTGAAGTAATACTTGTGCGTCCGCTATTTGCCGTTCCTCTATTTACACCGTGCGTGTCGATACTTAGGAGAAGCCCATGAACCCTCGTCGACGCGCAGTCCCTGCCGCGATGGTCGCCGCCGGCTTCTGGATGGTCGCCGGGGCAGCGCCCGCACATGCCGAGACCCCCGACGAGGTGTTCATCGAAGCGGTGACTTCGCTGGGAATCGAGATGGCACCCGATGTCGATCTGCCCGAGGTGGGAGGCCAGGTCTGCGACATGCTCAAGAAAGCTGTGACCGGCAACCCCAATCCGGTGCCGGCGATTCGCGGCGTGGTGAGCACCTTGGTGGACAACAACCTGGAACGCGACCAGGCGGTCGGCCTGATGAGGACATCGGTGGGCGTCTACTGCCCGCAGTACCAGCGGTTCGTCGGCCGCTGAGACAGCGCGATTTCACCTCGCCCGCGAACCGGCGGCGACGGGCTAGGTGAGCGGGGCACGTCGGTAGGCTGAAACGCATGTTCACTTTTTTGCCTGCGGTTCCCGGTGCCGACGATCTACGGGCGCTTGCTCGCAGGGTGGATACGGCCCGCCATCATGGCATTCCCAACGGCTGCATCCTGGAGCTCGATCTCCAGGCGGCACCCTCGGAGACCGGTGGTTTCGATCCCCTGGCGTTGATGAACGCTGCCGGTAAGCCGCTGTTGCTCCGAGAGGCGGTCGAGGCAATCCATCGCGCCGCCGAGGATTCTCGGGTCGCGGGTCTCATCGCCCGGATCCAGTTGCCGGCGGCCTCACCCGGGCCGGTTCAGGAACTGCGTGAAGCGATCGAGGCTTTCTCGGCTCACAAGCCATCAGTGGCCTGGGCCGAGACGTATCCGGGCACGCTGTCCTACTATCTGGCCTCCGCTTTCGGCGAGGTCTGGATGCAGCCCTCGGGGACTGTCGGTTTGGTGGGGTTCGCCACCAACGCGCTGTTCCTGCGCGACGCCCTGGCCAAGGTCGGGGTGCAGGCGCAGTTCATCGCGCGAGGCGAGTACAAGTCGGCGGCCAATGTGTTCACCGAGGACAGCTACACAGACGCGCATCGCCAGGCCGATTCCCGGCTGATGGAGAGCCTGCACGCACAGGTGTGGCAGGCGGTGGCGGCCTCACGCGGGATCGAGGCGGCGGCGCTGGACGCGCTGGCCGACAAGGCGCCGTTGTTGCGTGGCGAAGCACTCAGCGCCGGCCTGGTAGACCGAGTCGGGTTCCGCGACGAGGCCTACGCGCGAATCGCGCAACTCAGCGGCGGGCCTGTCGACGCCGCGCAGAAGGCTGGGGATATCGCCGATGCCGACAGCGAGGACAGCGTCGATGCCGACAGCAGGGACGCGCCCCCGAGGTTGTTCTTGGCGCGCTACGCCAGGATCAAGGGGCCCTCGGTACCGATGCCGAGTCGCAAGCGGCGGCCGACGATCGCCGTCGTCACCTTGGCCGGGCCGATCGTCAGCGGACGCGGCCGTCAGATGTCGCCGCTGGGCTCCCCGAGCGTCGGGGGCGACACCATCGCTGCCGCACTTCGGGAAGCTGTCGCCGACGAGGATGTTGCCGCGATCGTTCTTCGCGTGAACAGCCCCGGTGGTTCGGTGACCGGGTCGGAGACCGTGTGGCGGGAAGTCGTTCGGGCCCGTGCGGCCGGCAAGCCGGTGGTGGCCTCGATGGGCGCCGTGGCGGCCTCGGGCGGCTACTACGTGTCGATGTCCGCCAACGAGATCGTCGCCAATCCCGGCACCATCACCGGTTCAATCGGGGTGGTCACGGGCAAGTTGGTGGCGGCCGAACTCAAGGGGCGCCTGGGGGTTGGGTCCGACGGTGTTCGCACCAACTCGAACGCTGACGCCTGGTCGGTCAACGCGCCGTTCACCGATGAGCAGCATGCCTTGGTCGAGGCGGAAGCTGACCTGTTCTACACCGACTTCGTCCAGCGGGTGGCCGAGGGCCGGGATCTGAGTGTCGAGGAGGTCGACGGGGTTGCCCGCGGCCGGGTGTGGACCGGGGCTGATGCGGCCGAACGCGGTCTGGTCGACGAACTCGGTGGCCTGCGGACCGCGATCCGGCGGGCCAAGGTCCTGGCGGCCATCGATCCGGACGACAAGGTCACCGTCAAGAACCTGCCAGGCTCGTCGCTGCGGGAAATGTTGTGGCCCAAGCCTTCTTCGCAGCCTGCCGCGGCATCCCTGCCCGATGCCGCGGGCGCGCTGGTTGCGGCAACGCTGGCCGGGGTCGTCGACGGTACGCAGCGCTCGTTGAGCGGGTCCAACGCGCTGTGGCTGGGGGAGTGGCGTTTCTAGCTCGGGCGGGCCAGATGCGCGCTGACGTAGACGATCTCGCCGAGTACGTCGTCGTCTTGCGCCGCCGGGGCGGGAATCCCGAACTTCTCGAACAGCTCGTCGCGGGGTGAACCCTCTACCTGCCAACCGCTTTGGCGCAGGTAGTCCATCACGTGGCTGCGGTCTCCGGCATACACCAACGACGGCATGTCGATATCGAGTCCTTGCTCGGCCAGTGGGGCGGTCATCTCCCGGGCTTTGTCGGCATCGAAATCCACGATGCCCGGAACATATTCGGTCCCTATCGTGCTGCCCGCCGCAGAGTGTTCAGTGATGAGGTCGAACAGGTGGTCCTGGGCCTCCGGCGGCAGGTAGATCAGCAGTCCTTCGACCAACCACGCGGTCTGTTGGGATGGGTCGAATCCCGCCGCCCGCAGCGCCGCCGGCCAGTCCTCGCGCAGATCGATCGACACGGTCCGCCTGATGGCGGTGGGATCGGCGCCCAGGTCGGCCAGCGCTTGCGACTTGAACGCGATGACATCGGGTTGGTCGATCTCGTAGACAACGGTGCCGTCGGGCCACGGCAATCGGTAGGCGCGCGCATCCAGTCCGGAGGCCAGGATGACCGCTTGACGGATACCGGTGGCGGTGGCCGCCATCAAGTGGTCGTCGAAGAACTTGGTGCGCACGGCCATCGAGTCGATCATCGACTGCACGCGTTCGGGCGAGCCGCCCGGAATCTGCGCCGGATCCAGCTTGCCGTCGACCATGTTCGTGAAGAAATCCAGCCCGACCGCCCGGACCAGAGGCGCGGCGAACGGATCGTTGATCAGCCCTTCCGGATTCGCCGAAGCGATCGCGCGGCCCGCGGCGACCAGGGTCGCGGTGGCTCCCACGCTGGACGCAAGGTCCCACGAATCGTCACCGGTGCGTGTCATGTGTACCCCTATTCAGTAGCTGTGCCCACAGGTAGCTCGAATCGCCTGCGATGGTCATCAGGTGGTCGGCGGGCGCCGACGCTGGACGCCAGATCCCGATTGTCACTGTCGCGGCGGGTCATCGCGTCGTCACTACCGCGTCGCGGTGGCATAGACGACATCGGCGAACCCCAGTTCATCGTCTAGCGTGGCCAGCCCGTAGCGCTTCAGCAGGTCATTCGCCCGTATGGCGTCCACTGTCCAGCCATGGCCTGCGAGATAGCCGACGATTTCAGCGCGGTCGCCGAGGAATGCCAGTTCGGAGAAGTCGATGTCGAAGCCGTGGCTCCGCCAGCGTTCGGTGGAGTCCTGCATGCGTTGGCGAACTTCTTCGTGATCACGGTCCTGGTGCGCCGGAACCCCCTCTGCGGCCAGTCGGCTGCCCGCCGGGCTGAGCTCGCTGATCTGGTCGAGCAGCCGGTCCTGAGCGTCGGGGGGCAGATAGCCGAGCAATCCTTCGGCGATCCACGCTGTCGGCCGGCCGGCCTCGAAACCGGCGTCGGCCAAGGCCGCCGGCCAATCGTGGCGCAGGTCGACGGCCACCGTCTTCAGCTCGGCCGTCGGATGCGCACGCAGCTTTGCCAATGTCGACGTTTTGAACGTGATCACATCGGGCTGGTCGATCTCGAACAGCACCATGTCAGTGGGCCACGACAGGCGGTACCCGCGAGCGTCGAGCCCCGACGCCAAGATCACGGCCTGCCGGATACCCGAAGCGGTGGCGTCGAGGAAGAAGTCATCGAAGAATCGGGTGCGCGCGGCCATCCAGTCCCCGAAACGGCTCATATCCGTCGGGGAGTCGCCGTTCGGGCCGCCAGTGTCGAGGTCGGCGAGGTTGAGTTCGCCCGAAGCCAGGCGGGTAAAGAAGTCGATGCCGACCGAGCGCACCAGAGGCTCGGCGAACGGGTCCTCGATCAGGGCGTCCTCGGACCTCGAGGCGACCGCGCGGGCCGCGGCGACCATCGTCGCGGTCGCGCCGACGCTGGAGGCGAGGTCCCAAGTGTCATTCTCCGTACGTGCCATGGCTGACCCCTGTGCAGAATCCGTCGGGTAATCGGGCGGGTAATACGTGGCGATCTTAGTTAGATAAGGTAACGAGCTGAAATCGACTCTACGCTTCCCGCCGGCGGGCGGACTCGTCTCGTCTGCTGCTCGCGCAAGCGCTCGTTGGTTGCTGATCGTTTGCGCACTCGGATTCGGGGCGGCGAAGATGCAACTGTTAGTCTCGTAGACTGTTTGAACGCGTGACTTGCGCAGGCGGTATGCCTGTTCGTGCCGTCGCGCGCACGAGCTAGCCCCGACTTAACCACGACGCTGGTCACGCCAGCCAAAGAGCACGCCGCGATCGTCAACTCGGCCGTGCAGGAGGAAAGAGTGCTCTCGGCTTTCATCTCTTCGCTCAGAACCCCGGACCTGAGACGAAAGATCCTGTTCACGCTGGGCATCGTCATTCTCTACCGGGTCGGTGCCTCGGTTCCGTCCCCAGGCGTCAACTATCCCAACGTGCAACAGTGCATCGCGCAGGTCAGCGGCGGTGAGTCGGGGCAGATCTATTCGTTAATCAACCTGTTTTCCGGCGGCGCTTTGTTGCAGCTTTCGGTGTTCGCGGTGGGCATCATGCCTTACATCACCGCGAGCATCATCGTGCAGTTGCTGGGTGTGGTGATCCCACGCTTCGAGCAGCTGAAGAAAGAGGGGCAGGCCGGCCAGGCCAAGCTGACGCAATACACCCGGTATCTGGCGATCGCACTGGCGATGCTGCAGGCCACCAGCGTCGTGGCGCTGGCCGCCAACGGCGGGCTGTTGCAGGGTTGCACGCTAGACATCATCGAGGGCCAGCGCGACGGGCTGAACTTCACCACCCTCGCGGTGATGGTGATCGTCATGACCGCCGGCGCAGCACTGCTCATGTGGATGGGTGAACTCGCTACCGAGCGTGGCGTCGGTAACGGCATGTCCCTGCTGATCTTCGCCAGCATCGCCTCCGCCATCCCCGGCGAGGGCAAAGGCATCCTGGACAGCCGGGGCAGCATGGTCTTTGCCTTCGTGTGCGTCGCGGCGCTCGCCATCGTCATCGCCGTGGTGTTCGTCGAGCAGGGCCAGCGCCGGATCCCTGTCCAGTACGCCAAGCGGATGGTGGGGCGGAAGATGTACGGCGGCACGTCGACCTACCTGCCGCTGAAGGTGAACCAGGCAGGCGTGATCCCGGTCATCTTCGCGTCCTCGCTGATTTACCTGCCCAACCTGATTACCCAGCTCATCTCCAGCGGCAGCAGCAACCCGAACACCGGATGGTGGCAGACATTCGTCGCCGAATATCTGACCGACCCGAGTAGCCCGGTCTACATCGCCATCTACTTCGGACTGATCATCTTCTTCACCTACTTCTACGTGTCGATCACCTTCAACCCCGAAGACCGCGCAGACGAGATGAAGAAATACGGCGGCTTCATCCCGGGCATCCGGCCAGGCAAACCGACCGCTGACTACCTGAAGTACGTGCTGTCGCGAATCACGCTGCCGGGCTCGATCTACCTGGGCGTCGTCGCGGTCCTGCCGAACCTGTTCATGCAGATCGGCGGTGGCGGCGGCGCCCCCATGCAGAACCTGCCGTTTGGCGGCGTCGGGGTGCTGATCATGGTTGGCGTCGGTCTGGATACCGTCAAGCAGATCGAAAGCCAACTGATGCAGCGCAACTACGAAGGGTTCCTCAAGTGAGAATCGTGTTGCTGGGACCGCCCGGCGCGGGCAAGGGAACCCAGGCGCAGAAGTTGGCCGAGAACCTCGGAGTCCCGCAGATCTCCACCGGTGACCTGTTCCGGTCCAACATCAGCACCGGCACCGAGCTCGGACTGGAGGCCAAGAAGTACCTTGACGCCGGTGACCTGGTCCCGGCCACGCTCACCAACGCGCTGGTCGATGACCGGCTCGGCGACGCCGACGTGGCTTCCGGATTCATTCTCGACGGGTACCCGCGCTCGGTCGAGCAGGCCAAGGCCCTCGACGCAATGCTCAAGAAGCGCGACCTGTCGCTGGACGCGGTCCTGGAGTTCCGGGTTCCCGAAGAGGAACTCGTCTCCCGGCTCAAGGGCCGCGGCCGTGCCGACGACACCGAGGACATCATCCGCAACAGGTTCAGGGTCTATCGCGACGAGACCGCCCCGCTGCTGGACCACTACAGCGGGACACTGGTCACCGTCGGGGCCGTTGGTGAACTCGACGAGGTGTTCGCCCGCGCGCTGAAGGCGCTCGGCCGCTAACGTTCGCCATGATTTCTCTGCGCGGCCGCAAAGTGGTCGCCCAACGCAGCGCCGGTGAACTCGACGCGATGGCAGCCGCCGGAGCGCTCGTCGCCGCGGCGCTCAAGGCGGTGCACCAGGCAGCAGCCCCCGGCGTGTCCACACTTGAACTCGACGCGGTCGCGGAGTCGGTGATCCGCGACGGCGGAGCAGTCCCGTCTTTCCTGGGCTACCACGGGTTTCCGGCCAGCATCTGCTCCTCGGTCAACGACCGCGTCGTGCACGGCATCCCGTCGGCCGACGAGAGGCTGGCTGCCGGAGACCTGGTTTCGATCGACTGCGGGGCCATCCTGGACGGGTGGCACGGTGACTCGGCGTTCACCTTCGGTGTCGAGTCAGTTATCGCCGTGGACGAGGCGCTGTCGGGTGCCACTCGCGAGTCCATGGAGTCCGGCATCGCCGCCATGGTGCCCGGCGGCCGACTGACCGACGTCTCTCACGCCATTGAAACCGGCGCGCGGGCTGCCGAGCGGCACTACGACCGCAAGTTCGGCCTCGTCGCCGGCTACGGCGGGCACGGCATCGGGCGGCAGATGCACATGGATCCGTTTCTGCCCAACGAAGGTGCCCCCGGGCGCGGGCCCCACCTGGCGGCGGGTTCCGTGCTGGCCATCGAACCCATGCTCACCCTAGGCACGACGAAGACCGTCGTACTCGAGGACGGATGGACGGTGGTGACCGCCGACGGATCGCGCGCCGCGCACTGGGAGCACACCGTCGCGGTCACCGACGACGGACCCCGGATACTGACCGCGCTGTCGGATTGAGGTGGAGTCACCACAGCGCGACCCGATCGCGGTGGCGCGGGTCAACTGGGAGCGCTCCGGTTGGGGCGAGGTGGCCGACGGCATGGTCGCGGTGACCTCGGTGATGCGTGCACACCAGATCCTGCTCGCTCGCGTCGAAGCCGCGCTGCGCCCCTACGACCTGAGCTTCTCCCGCTTCGAGTTGCTTCGGCTGCTGGCGTTCAGCCGCACCGGCGCACTGCCGATCACGAAAGCCTCCGATCGCCTGCAGGTGCACGTCACCAGCGTTACCCATGCGATCCGACGGCTGGAATCCGACGGGCTGGTCGAGCGGCTGCCGCATCCGACCGACGGCCGCACCACGCTTGTGCAGATCACCGAGCTGGGCCGTTCGACGGTTGAGGACGCGACCGCGACGTTGAACGACGACGTATTCGCCGATATCGGCATGTCCGACGAAGAGTCCCGCACGCTTGCCGAGTCGATCCGTACCCTGCGCGGCAGCGCGGGCGATTTCTGACCGGTCGGCTGACCCTTCACGAGGCGTTTGACGGGATCGGGATCGTGGCGGTCACCGTAGTACCCGTGCCGGGACGCGAACGGATGTTGAGTCTGCCACCGACGATCTCGGCGCGCTCGGCCATCGACAACAGGCCGTATCCGCCCATCTCGTCGCCACCCAGCGGATGCTCCAAGGTGTCGAAACCGACTCCGTCGTCCACGATCTCCAATCTGGCAACCTGGCCGTGGTCGGCCTGGTCCACTGCGAACGCCAGCCGTGCGCGGTTGGCCCGGGCATGTTTGACGACGTTCTGCAGGCATTCCTGGGCGATGCGGTATATCGCGAGTTCGATGTGGTCGGGCAGCCGTGTCTCAGCGAGATCTGCCTCGATCTCCAGTTCGATGCCGATTTGGGGAATCGAGCGTGCCAGGCTTGCCAGCCCGCCGCTCAGCCCGAGGTCGTCCAAGACGGGTGGTCGCAGACCACTGATGGCGGCACGCGCCTCTTGAAGTGTCAGCTGAGCCAGTTCCCGCGCCCGGTCGAGTTGCTCGTTCAGGGCTTCCCGGTCATCGACCAATTGCGCGGCCTGGGCGGCCGCGTCGAGGCGGTAGGACAGCGTGACCAAGCGCTGCGAGATGCCATCGTGAATATCCCCGGCCAGCCGCCGTCGCTCGAGTTCCTGGGCCTCGATCACCTGCTCGACGAAGTGCTCGTGGGCTCGTTCACGGAACACCAACTGGCGGTGGAGGCGTGCCTGATGCATGGCACCGGCGATCAGCCGGCCGATGACCAGTAGCAGCTCGACATCACGATCATCGAACTCACGCTGAGCCACCGTGTGCACGTTGAGCACCCCGACCAGCCCGCCGGGGGCGGTCTCCATCGGCACGGACACCATCGAGGTGAAATCGCGGCCCCGCAGCGATTCGAAAGGCAGGTAGCGCGGGTCGGATTCCTTGTCCCGAACGATCACCACCGGCTCGCGGTGGCTGGCCACCCAACCCGAGATGCCTTGTCCCAAAGGCAGCCTGATCTTGCCGACCTCGGCGTCGAAAGGCGGCGTTGCTCCCGCCAACGTCAACGAACGCTCGGTGTCGTCGAGGACGTGGACGAAGCACACGTCGCTGTCGGTCGCCGCGGTGATGATCCGTGCCGCCGCGGCAGCCAGCGGCTCGACTCCGGGCCCGCTGGACGTGGCCTGGATGAGTTCCCGCAGCAGGGCGAGTTCTCGGTCGGCGGCCAGTAACGGGCGCGACGTCGCGTTCATTGGGAGATGCTCATCGGTGGATGCTCACTGGTAGATCCCCTCCCGCAGCGCGGTCGCCACTGCGCCGGTGCGGTCGCTGACACCGAGCTTGCGGTAGATCGAACTCATATGCGTCTTCACGGTTTCGTCTCCGATGACCAGCTTGGTGGCGATGGCGCGATTGGACAGGCCGTTGACCACAAACGACAGGATCTCGCTCTCCCGCTGGGTAAGGCCCTGGCGAGCGCCGGGCCAGAACTCGTCGCGCTGTAATCGGGCCGCGGTGTCGACCGCCCGCGCCGCCATACCGGGGTCGATCGCCGTCTCTCCGCCGCGCACCAATTCCAGTTGACGTACGAGCTCCTCGCTGCTGATGCTCTTGAGTAGATAGCCGGCAGCTCCGACCCGAAACGCCTGGAAGAGGTACTGCTCGTCGTCGTAGACCGACAGCATCACGACCTTTCGGTCGGGGTCACGGGCACGCAGCTGCTGGCACACGTCCAGACCGCTGGAACCCTGCATCCGCACATCGCACAGCACGATGTCGGGATCAAGGTCGGTGACCACGCTGAGCACGTGGTCGGGGCCCACGGCTTGGCCGACCACCGTGACCCGGCTATCGAACGCGGCCAGCATCGCCTTGAGTCCTTCGATGACCATCTCGTGGTCATCGACGAGGACAATTCGCACTGGTGGGGTTGCCACCGCCTTACTTTAGAGGTCGCGGCCCCAAGCGCTCGAGGGCCCGGCCCAAAGCCGCAAACAGCCAGCCAGGACAGCTTGACGTGGCTGATTCCCCTACTTGGCGCGGCTAATCCCCCTAATGGGGGAGGCGCGGTTTACGTGCCCCGCCCACCATTGATGTATGCAGCCCGCACAGCAGCAAAAAGCATGGCGAGCCGGCAGGTTCTGGTGGGATTGGCCCCGGCCCAACGGTGTCATAGCGCAGCCTCTGCGCGCGATGATCTTCGATCTCGATGCCATCGCCGACGTCGAATGCGCAGGTCATCTTCCCGCCTTCAACGCGGCGTTCGCTGCGCTCGGATTGGAACTCGAGTGGACGGTCGCGCGATACCGCAAACTGCTGGCGCTCCCCGAAGAGCGTCGCCGCGTCGCCGCCGAACTCCGCAAGCGCGGTCTGGGTGCCGAGTCCGATGTGCTCACCGAACTGATGGTCGACGACGTCTGCGCGGTGAAGGACAAGATTCTCGACGAGACGATTCTGGACGCCGAAATCGTGCCGCGGGCCGGCCTGATCGACCTCATTACCGCTGCCTTCGGCGCCGGGATCGGGATCGGGATCGTGAGCAGCGGTCGGCACGCATGGGTCGAGCCGCTGGTGCGCCAACTAGTCGGTGAGGGCATCGTCAGTACGGTCGTGACCTCTGCGGCCGTTCCCGGAGCCTCTGAATCGGACGCCTATGGGGAAGCTCTGGCCGACCTCGGCGCCACGCCCCAGGATTCCCTGGTGTTCGTGGGCTCGCAGGCCCGTCAGCGTAAGGCCACCGGTGCGGGGTTGGCGACGGTGCTGATCGACGGCGACGATACTGTCGGCGCGCCGCTCCGGTTGACTGAATGCCAGCGAGTGCACGACAAGTGGCAGGAAACCCCTCGACCTTCGGCTGCATGACGTCGCATTGAGACCGCGCCGAGCGCGCACGAGTTCCGCAGACTTCCACCGCGCCGATGCAGGGTGAACAGCGGCTGCCTGATGGTCAGCTGTGGAGCAGTCCGATGACGGCGCTGAAGTCCAAAGCGGCGTTGGTCTCGTCGGACTCAATGAATTCCGCGTAGATCTCGGCCGCGTGGGTGCCCAAGGGCGCAGACGATCCCGTCGAGTCCACCGCGGCCATCGCCAAGCCGAGGTCCTTGTTCATCAAAGCCGTCGCAAAGCCGGGCTTGAAGTTGTTGTTGGCCGGTGACGTGGGAACTGGACCAGGCACCGGACAGTTCGTGTGCACCGCCCAGCAGTTGCCGGTAGCGCCGGTGATCACGTCGAACAGTGACTGGGCGGGCAGTCCGAGCTTTTCGGCGAGCACAAATGCCTCTCCCACGGCTATCTGCTGCACCGCCAAGACCATGTTGTTGCACAGCTTGGCCGCCTGTCCGGCCCCAGAACCGCCGCAGTGAATAACCTTGCCTGCCATCGGATCCAGGACCGGTTTCGCGGCCTGCACATCGGCGTCCTCGCCGCCGACCATGAAGGCCAGCGTGCCCGCCGTGGCGCCTTTGATGCCGCCCGATACCGGGGCGTCGAGTTGGGCCAGTCCGGCTGCGACTGCCTGCTGGTGGATCTCGCGGGCATCGTCGACCGAAATCGTCGACGTGTCGATCAGTAGAGTTCCCTTTTTTGCCGTCGGCAGGATCTCCGCGTAGCAGGATTTGACCACCGTTCCGTTGGGAAGGGACGTGATGACCACATCGGCGTCGGCGACCGCCGCAGCGCCGCTGTCGAACACCTCGACACCCTTGCCGGCTGCCGCGGATTTGATCGCGGCCACCGGGTCGAAACCGCGCACGGAGTGGCCCGCCGCGACGAGGTTGGCGGCCATCGGCCCGCCCATGTTGCCCAATCCCAAGAACGCGATCGTCGTCATCCATCTCTCCCGTTAAGACGCGCGGACGCGGGCCGCTGCTGCTCGCCCGATGACCACGCGCATGATTTCGTTCGTGCCTTCCAGGATTCGGTGCACCCGCAGATCCCGGACGATTTTCTCGAGCCCGTACTCCTTCAGATAGCCGTAGCCGCCATGCAGTTGAAGGGCTTGATCGGCCACCTCGAAGCAGGCGTCGGTCACGTAGCGCTTGGCCATCGCGCATAGTTCGACCTTGTCGGGGGAACCTGCGTCCAGAGCAGATGCGGCCCGCCACAACAGAATCCGCGAGGTTTCCAACGCGGTGGCCATATCGGCCAGGCTGAACCGGATGGTCGGCTCGTCGAGCAGCGAACCGCCGAAGGCTTCCCGATCGCGGAGGTACTCGGCAGCCTTGTCGTTGGCGGTGCGAGCACCGCCGAGCGAGCAGGCGGCGATGTTGAGGCGGCCGCCGTTGAGTCCGTTCATCGCGACACCGAACCCGCTGCCCTCGCCCTCGGGGCCGCCGAGCAGCGCATCTGCGGGAACCCGAACCTTGTCGAAGACCACTTGGGCGGTCGGCTGCGCATTCCAACCCATCTTGGCTTCGTTCGCGCCGAAACTGAGTCCGGGTGTGCCCTTTTCCACGACGAATGCCGATATTCCGCGAGGGCCGTCGTCGCCGGTGCGCGCCATCACCACGTAAACGTCGGACACTCCTGCGCCGGAGATGAACTGCTTGACCCCATCGAGCACGTAGTCAGATCCGTCACGGACCGCGCGGGTCCGCAATGCGGAGGCATCCGAGCCTGCTCCCGGTTCGGTAAGGCAGTAGCTGGCGATCGTCTCCATGGTGGCCAACCGCGGCACCCAGTTCTTGCGCTGTTCCTGGCTGCCGTAGCTGTCGATCATCCAGGCGCACATGTTGTGGATCGAGATGAACGACGCGATCGTCGGGTCGGCTGCGGCCAGCTCTTCGAAGATCCGGACGGCGTCGAGCCGTCGCAGTCCGCTGCCGCCGGTCTCCTCGGAGCAGTAGATCGCCGCGATCCCGAGATCCGCGGACTCGCGCAGCACGTCGACAGGGAAGTGTTTGTCGGCATCCCACTCTAAAGCATGTGGTGCCAAGCGTTTTTCAGCGAATGCTGCTGCGGTCTCGACGATGATGCGTTCGTCGCTGTTCATCTCGAATAGTTGGGCAGACAATGTGGCTACTTCATCGTGGGAATGACGAATTCGGCGCCGTCCTTGATGCCCGATGGCCAGCGCTCGGTGACGGTCTTGACCTTGGTGTAAAACTGGATCGACGTGGGGCCGTGCTGGTTGAGGTCGCCGAAACCGGACCGCTTCCAGCCGCCGAAGGTGTGATATGCCACCGGAACCGGGATCGGGACGTTCACGCCGACCATGCCGACCTGGACGCGGGACACGAAATCCCGTGCGGTGTCGCCGTCGCGGGTGAAGATCGCCACGCCGTTTCCGTACTCGTGTTCGGAGGGAAGTGTCACAGCTTCCTCGTAGTTCGCCGCCCTGACGATGCACAGGACCGGACCGAAGATCTCGTCGGTGTAGATGGACATGTCGGTGCTGACATGGTCGAACAGGGTGGGTCCGATGAAGTAGCCCCCCGACAGGCTGGCGTCGGTTCCATCCACACTGAACGTCAGCTCGTCGGTGGTCCGCTCCCGACCGTCCACGACGAGGTCGGCGCCGGCATCCACGCCCTGGCCGATGTAGTCGCGGACGCGGTGCAGCGCTGCCTCGGTGACCAGTGGCCCGTAGTCGGCCTTGGGGTCCAGGCTGTGGCCCACCCGGAGCTGGTTGACTCGCTCGACCAGCTTGCTGCGGAGCCGTTGCGCGGTCTCTTCGCCGACCGGTACCGCGACGCTGATAGCCATGCAGCGCTCGCCGGCGCTTCCGTAGCCCGCACCGATCAGCGCATCGACGGCTTGGTCTAGGTCCGCGTCGGGCATCACGATCATGTGGTTCTTGGCCCCACCGAAGCACTGCGACCGTTTCCCGTTGGCCGCCGCCGTGGAGTAGATGTACTGCGCGATGTCGGAGGACCCGACGAAGCCGACTGCCTGGACCTCGGGGTGGGCCAGGATCGCGTCGACGGCTTCCTTGTCGCCCTGGACGACCTGGAATACGCCGGCGGGCATGCCGGCTTCTGCGAAGAGCTCGGCCAGGCGTAAAGGAACCGACGGGTCGCGCTCAGAAGGCTTGAGTATGAACGCGTTTCCGCACGCCAGCGCCGGACCCGCTTTCCACAGCGGGATCATCGCCGGGAAGTTGAACGGAGTGATTCCGGCAACCACGCCCAGGGGCTGACGGATCGAGTAGACGTCAATGCCGGCGCCGGCGCCCTCGGTGAACTCACCTTTGAGGAGGTGCGGGATGCCGATGGCGAACTCAATGACCTCGATGCCGCGCTGGATGTCGCCTTTGGAGTCTGGGATGGTCTTCCCGTGTTCCAGGGATAGCAGCTCTGCCAGTTCGTCTTCGTGGCGGCCGACCAGTTCGATGAACTTCATCATCACTCGTGCCCGGCGTTGCGGGTTCCAGGCAGCCCATTCCTTCTGCGCCTCGACGGCGGTGGCCACTGCGGTGTCGACATCGGCCGCGCTGGCCAGCACCACCTGCGCCTGAACCTCACCGGTGCTGGGGTTCAGCACATCGGCGGTGCGACTGGACTGAAGCTCGCTGCGCTTGCCGCCGATGAAGTGGGGAATCCGGGTGGTCGCCGTCGTTGAGCTCATGGGTGGGTCCTCTCGCCGCTAGATACTTGGATATCCTAGTAATGCGCCTGGGGCATTGACAAACGAGGGCCGACAAACGACGGCCGACAAACGAGGGCCGACAAACGAGGGCCGTCGGGGAGCCAATGCGCACCTATGACCCGTCAGATTCCTACCAGGCCCAGGCCGGCGCGGCGTTGCTTGTGTCGATCCACGGTCTATGTCGATCCACCGTCGCGGCGAAGCCGACCGATGGACGCACGGGTCTCGTCCCAGCTGGGCAGTAGGCCCGCTGCGCGGACCTGCTCGAGGGTGGGCGCAACCGCGTCGCGGTCGGAAAGCTCGAGAGCTTCTGCGGTCGGCCACTCAATGCCCAACGCCGGATCGGTGGCGCAGACGGTGTGCTCGCGTTCGGGGGCATACGGTGTCGAGCACAGGTAGATCACCGTCGAGTTGTCCTGCAATGCGAGGAACCCATGGGCGAGACCCTCGGAGATGTACACCGACCCGCGCCCCTCGGCGTCGAGCAGCACCGCATCCCAGCGTCCGAACGTCGGCGAGCCCACCCGGATGTCGACAACCACGTCGAATACCGAGCCATGCACGCAGGTAACGTATTTCGCTTGGCCGGGCGGATACTGGGCGAAGTGCAGGCCCCGGAGCACCCCGGCCGCCGACACTGAGCAGTTGGCCTGCCGCAAATCAAAGGGATGCCCGGCAAGCGCCGTGAAATCGGAGTCGGTGAACCATTCCAAGAACACCCCGCGCGGGTCGACGTGCAGTTGCGGGGTTATCGCCCAGGCGCCGGGGACGGAGAGCTCACGGACCTCCATCTCAACGACCGCGTTCTTCGTATTCGGCCTCCGCTGCCGCTTTCAACGGGCCCCACCAAGCTTCATTACGCCGGTACCAGTCGACGGTGGCGCGGAGTCCGTCTTCGAAGTCAGTGTGCTTTGGCCCCCAACTCAATTCGGTACGCAGGGCGGACGAATCGATCGCGTACCGCAGATCGTGGCCCGCCCGATCGGTGACGTGGTCGAAATCGTCGTCCGGTCGTTCCATTAGTTTCAGGATGGTGCGCATCACCGACAAATTGTCGCGTTCGCCCTCAGCCCCGATCAGGTAGGTGCGCCCGATGGTGCCGTCGGCGAGAATCCTCCAGACCGCACTGTTGTGGTCGTCGACGTGGATCCAGTCGCGTACGTTGGCGCCGCTGCCGTAGAGCTTGGGGCGTCGGCCAGTCAGCACATTGGTGATCTGGCGCGGGATGAACTTCTCCACATGCTGGTAGGGCCCGTAGTTGTTGGAGCAGTTCGAGATCGTGGCCGCCACGTGATACGAGCGGACCCAGGCACGGACCAGCATGTCGGCGGCAGCCTTGGTGGCCGAGTACGGGCTCGACGGGTTGTAGGGCGTTGACTCGGTGAACCGTTCTGCGGTGTCAAGCGTCAGGTCGCCGTACACCTCGTCGGTGGATACGTGATGTAGCCGAATACTGTTGTGACGCACGGCCTCAAGCACCGAGAATGTTCCCAGGATGTTCGAATGGACAAACGGCCCCGGGTTCGCCAGCGCATTATCGACGTGGGTTTCGGCAGCGAAGTGCACAACTGCGTCAGACTCTGCGACGAGTTTGCCCACCAGTTCAGTGTCGGCGACGTCGCCCTGCACCAAACGGATCTCATTGTCCACGGCAGCCAGCGACTCCCTGCTGCCCGCGTAGGTCATGGCGTCGAGCACCGTCACCGCGACCTCGGGGTGCTCACGAACCGCGCCGCGTACGAAGTTGGCGCCGATGAAGCCGGCGCCACCGGTGACCAGCAGTCGCATGGTCAAACCCTAGCCGGGTTCGGAACGGCTGGCGGCCTTGTGGGCCCATAGCAGTCGGTCCCGGTTCCCGCAGCGTGCAGAGTTTCGTGCCACGACAGCTGTTGCGTCACTTCCGCCGAGCGACGATGACGGGAACCTTGGCCGCCTGCACTACCGCACTGCTCACCGAGCCCAGCAGGGTGCTGGCCACAGCGCCGTGACCGTGACTACCCACGACCAGCAGCTGTGCGGATTCGGACTCCTCGACCAGCCGGCGGGCAGGCTGATCCAGGACCGCTGCCCGACGCACGCGGACGTCTGGAAAGCGTTCCCGCCAGGTGGCCAACTGTCCGTCCAGTTCCGTGTCGATGTCGGGTCGCACGGTTTCCCAATCGAAATTGGGCATCTTGAACATGCCGGGCGACCACCAGGCGTGCATCACGACCAGTTCGACGCCGCGGCGTGCGGCCTCCTCGAAGGCCAACTCAACTGCCGACCGGGAGGCTGCGGAACCGTCGTATCCGAGTATCACCGGCGCTCCGGAGTCAGGTGTCGGACTCTCGCTGGGAACTATCGCCACCGGACAGTGCGCGCGGTGTACCAAGCCCATGCTGACACTGCCCAGGATGACACGTCCGAATGCCCCGAGCCCGCGGGATCCCACCACGACCATCGTCGCGGTCTTGGAGGCCTCCACCAGTGCGGCAGTGGGTGTTGCGAGGGCGAAATTGGTGGAGACCGGTACCGATCCCTGCGTGAGTTTCTCGGCGATATTGCCAGCGTCCTTGAGGATGTCCCGGGCGATCTCCTGCTGGAACTCCACGATCCCGGTCGGGACCGGCGCGATCGGCCAGATCGAGGCCGACGCAGCGGCCGCGTACAGGATGACAAGCGGCGCCTCGCGCAGCATCGCATTCCCTGCGGCCCATTCGAGCGCCGCCTGAGATGACGGTGAGTCATCCACTCCGACAACGATCTCGGTGCCTTCACCGCTAGCGGTCATCAATGTGTCCTTCCGTTAGGAATCCATGTCCTTCTGGGCCATACCCCGATCAGGGTTACCGCGCGTCAGGGTTACCGTGCGACGATCACCGGCACCCCGGCGGCCTGCGCCACCGCGGAACTAACAGAGCCCAGCAGCATTCCAGCGAATCCGCCACGGCCGCGGCTGCCGACGACGACCAGTTGCGCCGACTTCGACTGTTCGAGTAGCTGACGGTCCGGGCGGTCCCGCACGACCACCGTGCGCACCGCCACGTCGGGGTAGCGCTCCTGCCAGCCGGCCAACCGCTCCGCCACCACCAGTTCTGCCTGCGGCCGGTACGTCGTGTCCACGCTGGGGAAGGCGTAGGCCGTTGGTTCATGGCATGCGTGCACCGCAACCAGGCCCGCGGCCCGCCTCGAAGCTTCGTCGAATGCGATTGCCAGAGCCCGCTCCGAATCCGGCGAGCCGTCGATCCCGACGACGACGGGCGCTCCCGATGTCCGTGTGCCCGAGGTGAGCTCACCGTGGATTACCGCCACCGGGCAGTGGGCGTGATGCAACAGCCCGGCGCTCACCGAGCCGAGCAGCGCGCTTCTCACTGTGCCGAGGCCTCGGCCGCCGACCACGATCATCTCGGCATCCTTGGACAGGTCAGCCAGCGCAGCCACCGCATTGCCCTCGACGGTGCACTCACTGATGTTCAGCGGCCCGGCATCTGAAGTGGCTCGTTGGGCGACATTCGTTGCTCGGTCCAGGATCTCGCGGCCTCGCTGCTCGGCGATCTGTGCCAGTTCAGCGGAATGAGCGACTTCGTACCAGGTCGCCGCGTGAGCCTCAGTGAGGACGTGCGCCAGTGTGAGCGGGACCCCGTGGAGAACAGCCTCGCGCGCGGCCCACTCAACAGCCGACTCGGCTGCTGGCGACCCGTCGGATCCGACAACCACTCCTCTGGGTGCACTGTGCATGTCGACTCCTCACTGGACATTTGAGCGGTTGTGGTGAATCAGCGGTGCGGCGAAGCTCTCTTGACCGTAGAACGCGTCTTGTTGACCGTAGAACGCGCCTTCCTGCAGCGCTGGAGGCGTTGGTCACTCAAACGCAGAGGACTTTGGACTCTGAGACCGGAGGGACTGGCGATCGCTCGGCGGACCCGAAACCCGGCCTGGCCCCGGACCCCTTGGTGCCGGCCCGGCCGACGAACGCCGTGACCCGCCCTCACCTAGGCTCGCACCAAAGGCGCTGAGTAAGGCCATCGTGGTCGGGCCGTAGTGCGGCCGCTGCCCCGAAATGATCTGCGCACCGTTTCGCGTAGATTTTGGACCCGGCCGGTCTGCGAGTAGCATGGAGCAACGGTGCTGCCTACGCGCCGACTTCTTGCGTGCCCCGTCAGGACGTTCTCGGTCGGTCGAAGGCTGCGCTGGACAGGCCGAAAAGCCGAACGGGCCAACCGGCCGATACGAAACGAAAGCAAGGATCGCTACACAGTATGGCCAAGAAAGACGGCGCCATCGAGGTCGAGGGCCGCGTGGTCGAGCCCCTGCCCAATGCGATGTTCCGCATTGAGCTGGAGAACGGACACAAGGTGCTCGCCCACATCAGTGGCAAGATGCGGCAGCACTACATCCGCATCCTCCCAGAGGACCGCGTCGTGGTGGAGCTCTCGCCCTACGACCTGACCCGCGGCCGCATCGTGTACCGGTACAAGTGACGAGCGCTCGCGCGAGTCATCGATAAGCACCAAAGCACCCACCCAGAAGCACAGAAGGATCGAACGAGCCGTGAAGGTGAACCCGAGCGTCAAGCCCATCTGCGACAAGTGCAGGGTGATCCGTCGGCATGGGCGGGTCATGGTGATCTGTTCCGATCCGCGCCACAAGCAGCGGCAGGGATGAGCGCTCGCGCCGGCGCCATCTGACACAACTGCCTTCTGACACAACTGAATGAAGACCTCCCAGTACCACTGAGCGGATACGCCGCTCAGCAGTGATGCGAGCTGATTGAACAGCAAACATCCACGTCCGGCACGGAGGCCGGACCCCACCAGCGAGTGGGAACGGACTGGGATAAGACCTCCGCAGAACACGAGGAATGGCACACATGGCTCGACTTATGGGCGTCGATCTCCCGCGCGACAAGCGCATGGAGATCGCGTTGACTTACATTTACGGTGTCGGACGTACCCGCTCCCAGGAGATCCTGGCCGGTACCGGTATCGACAAGGATCTGCGCACCAAGGACCTGACCGATGATCAGGTGACCCAGTTGCGCGACTTCATCGAGGGAAACCTCAAGGTGGAGGGTGACCTGCGTCGCGAGGTGCAGGGCGATATCCGTCGCAAGATCGAGATCGGCTGCTACCAGGGCCTGCGGCACCGTCGCGGCCTGCCCGTGCGTGGCCAGCGCACCAAGACCAACGCGCGTACCCGCAAGGGCCCCAAGCGCACCATCGCCGGCAAGAAGAAGGCCAGGTAACCCCTGATGGCAACAGCGAAGAAGTCAGCAGCGGGTCCCAAGAAGGCCCAGAAAACGCGGAGACGGGAAAAGAAGAACGTCCCGCACGGTGCTGCGCACATCAAGAGCACGTTCAACAACACGATCGTGACGATCACCGATCCGCAGGGCAACGTCATCGCCTGGGCGTCTTCGGGTCACGTCGGTTTCAAGGGCTCGCGTAAGTCCACCCCGTTCGCCGCGCAGTTGGCCGCGGAGAACGCCGCCCGCAAGGCGCAGGAGCACGGTGTCAAGAAGGTCGACGTCTTCGTCAAGGGGCCCGGCTCTGGCCGGGAGACCGCGATCCGTTCGTTGCAGGCCGCCGGACTCGAGGTCGGCGCCATTTCCGATGTCACCCCCCAGCCGCACAACGGCTGCCGTCCGCCCAAGCGCCGCAGGGTCTAAGGGTCAGCGGGATGCAGACGGATTCAGTGGGATTCAGAGGGATTCAGACGGAAGAGGTAGGAACTTAAAATGGCTCGTTACACCGGACCCGTCACCCGCAAGTCGCGCCGCCTCGGCGTCGACCTGGTCGGGGGAGATCAGTCGTTCGAGAAGCGTCCCTACCCGCCCGGTCAGCACGGCCGCGCGCGCATCAAGGAGAGCGAATACCGTCAGCAGCTGCAGGAGAAGCAGAAGGCCCGCTTCTCCTATGGCGTGATGGAGAAGCAGTTCCGTCGCTACTACGAGGAAGCGAACCGTCAGCCCGGTAAGACCGGCGACAACCTGCTGCGCATCCTGGAGAGCCGGCTGGACAACGTCGTGTACCGCGCCGGCCTGGCCCGCACCCGTCGGATGGCACGTCAGCTGGTCAGCCACGGTCACTTCACCGTCAACGGCGTCAAGGTCGACATTCCCAGCTACCGGGTGTCGCAGTACGACATCATCGATGTCAAGGACAAGTCGATCAACATGCTGCCGTTCGAGATCGCGCGGCAGACGGTCGGCGAGCGGCCGATTCCAGCATGGCTGCAGGTCGTCGGCGAGCGGCAGCGCATCCTCGTGCACCAGCTGCCCGAGCGCGCGCAGATCGACATCCCGCTCACCGAACAGCTGATCGTCGAGCTCTACTCGAAGTAATACGCGTCCGGAAGTTTCGCTGCCCGGCGGAACAGGACCACTTGACGGCATCAAATAGCGGTTGCCGAGAAGGAGAAAGAGAACAACATGCTGATTTCCCAGCGCCCCACCCTGAGCGAAGAAGTTGTCGCCGAGAACCGCTCCCAGTTCGTCATCGAGCCGCTGGAGCCCGGATTCGGATACACCCTGGGCAATTCGCTGCGTCGCACGCTGCTGTCGTCGATCCCCGGCGCGGCGGTCACCAGCATCCGCATCGACGGTGTGCTGCACGAGTTCACCACCGTTCCCGGGGTCAAGGAAGACGTCACCGACATCATCCTGAACCTCAAGGGTCTGGTCGTGTCCTCCGAGGAGGACGAGCCGGTCACGATGTACCTGCGCAAGCAGGGGCCAGGTGAGGTCACCGCGGGCGATATCGTCCCGCCGGCCGGTGTCACCGTGCACAACCCTGACATGCGCATCGCCACCCTCAACGACAAGGGCAAGCTCGAAGTCGAGCTGGTTGTCGAGCGCGGCCGCGGCTACGTTCCGGCGGTCCAGAACAAGGCCTCCGGTGCCGAGATCGGCCGGATCCCGGTCGATTCCATCTACTCACCGGTGCTCAAGGTCACCTACAAGGTGGAGGCCACCCGCGTCGAGCAGCGCACCGACTTCGACAAGCTGATCCTCGACGTCGAAACCAAGGCCTCGATCGGCGCCCGCGACGCGCTGGCATCGGCAGGCAAGACGCTGGTCGAATTATTCGGTCTGGCAAGGGAACTCAACGTCGAAGCCGAGGGAATCGAGATCGGCCCGTCACCTGCCGAGGCCGACCACATCGCATCCTTCGCGTTGCCCATCGATGACCTGGACCTGACGGTCCGCTCGTACAACTGCCTCAAGCGCGAGGGTGTGCACACCGTTGGCGAGCTCGTCGCCCGCACGGAGTCCGACCTGTTGGACATCCGGAACTTCGGTCAGAAGTCCATCGACGAGGTGAAGATCAAGCTGCACCAGCTGGGTCTGTCGCTCAAGGACAGCCCGGCCAGCTTCGATCCTTCCGAGGTCGCCGGCTATGACGTGGCCACCGGTACCTGGAACAGCGACGCCGGCTACGACCTGGACACCGAGCAGGACTTCGCCGAGACCGAACAGCTGTAGTACCGCTCTTTCCCAACCCATCTCTGCCCGATCGCTTCTAGGGAGTCTCCAATGCCCAAGCCCACCAAGGGCCCTCGCCTCGGCGGGTCGTCCTCGCACCAGAAGGCGCTGCTGGCTAACCTGGCCACGTCGCTCTTCGAGCATGGCCGCATCACGACCACCGAGCCGAAGGCCCGGGCGTTGCGCCCGTACGCGGAGAAACTCATCACCCACGCCAAGAAGGGCACGCTGCACAACCGGCGTGAGGTGATGAAGAAGATTCGCGACAAGGACATCGTGCACGTCCTGTTCGCCGAGATCGGCCCGTTCTATTCAGACCGCATCGGGGGCTACACCCGGATCATCAAGGTCGAGAACCGCAAGGGTGACAACGCACCGATGGCGGTCATCGAACTGGTGCGGGAGAAGACCGTGACGTCGGAGGCAGACCGGGCCCGTCGGAGCCGCTCCGGTGGCGACAGTGGATCCAGGGCAGCTGCGTCCACGGCGACACAGCCCGACGCCGCGGAGCAGGCCGGCGCTGAGGAGCCGATTGCCGAGGGTTCGCCCGAACTCGAGTCGGTGGACGAAGCCAAGTCCGAAGACAGCGCGCTGGAGGAGGCACAGGCAGCCGAGGCCGAAGCCGCGGAGGATGCAGCCGAAGCCGGGGATGCCGACAAGTCCTGATTGCTCTGCCGTCCTGGTCCGCCTTCGGTTGGACATCGCTTACGACGGAACCGAATTCGCCGGGTGGGCGGCACAGGCGGGGCATCGCACGGTCGCCGGCGTCCTCGACGACGCCCTGTCGACGGTGTTCCAGGTGCCGGTACAGGTGCGCGCGGCGGGCCGGACCGACTCGGGCGTTCATGCAACCGGACAGGTCGCCCACCTGGATGTCCCGGTCGAATCATTACCCAGGGCATACCCCCGCACCCGACGCCCGGGCGAGAGCGAGTTCGGCGCGCTGGTGCGTCGGCTCGCCAAGCTGTTGACCGAAGACGTTCGGGTCCGTGAAATCACCCTCGCGCCAGCCGGCTTCGATGCGCGGTTTTCCGCGCTGCGCCGCCATTACGTCTATCGGTTGTCGACAGCTCCTTTCGGCGTCGAACCCCGCGACGCGCGCTTTGTGGCTCCGTGGCCACGTCGACTGGACGCCGAGGCCATGGCTGCGGCGGCACGGGAACTGGTCGGACTGCACGATTTCGCCGCGTTCTGCCGGCACCGGGACGGTGCCACCACCATCCGGGAGTTGCAACGACTGGACTGCGTTCGCGACGCGCACCAGATCGCGGTGCATGTCAGCGCCGATGCGTTCTGCTGGAGCATGGTGCGTTCACTGGTCGGGGCGTTGCTCGCAGTTGGAGAACACCGCCGTGACGCACGGTGGTGTGCGGCGCTGTTGAACGCTCCGAGGCGGTCCAGCGACTTCGCCGCAGCGCCGGCGCGGGGGCTGACCCTGGTCGGGGTCGATTACCCGCCCGACGGCGAGCTCGCCGCACGCAATCTCGTCACCCGAGACCTACGTACCCCCGAGGAGATCGGCTGATCGCTCAGAGCCTGCTCACAACGAAATCGGCGGCCTGGTTGACCATTCCTCCGCTGATATAGGACGAGGCCAGGTGAGCGGGCCAGGCGTCTTGCCAGTTCTCCGGCGCGGTGGGATTGCAGATCGGATCCTCGCCGTGGCACAGCTCGATGATCCGGTCGCGTAGCGCGGGGTTGGTGAAGTTGGCGATCGAGCCGACCCACTGGCTGCCGTTGCCGAACAGCGTGACCGCCGCGATGTGCTGATCGATACCCGAAGGCAGCGGATAATCGAAGCCGAAGGCGGCGATCGGCGCTGCGATCACGATGTCGGTTGCCGCGGCACCGAGTGAGTAGCCGCCGAGGACCAGCCGGGTATCGGGGCAGTTGGCGGCCATGTACTGGACGCGCTGGCTCATGTCGTTGGCGCCTTCGTCGATCTCGGTGTCGGCCGGGTATCGCACGGGGTACAGATTGATGTTCTTGCCGGTCTTGCTGCGAAGCTGGCTGATCAGCGCATTGCCGATCTGCCCGGCGCCGGGCGCCTCGATGCGTCCGCGCGCGAAGATCAGTTCCGCCTGGGGGCAGGCGGCGGATGCCACCGGAAGGAGAGCCGACGCGCCGCCCGGAAGTGCGGCGGGGGTGATCAGCGCTGTTGCGGCGAGAACCACCGCCATCGTCAATTTACGAATCACCCCGCCGATCATAGCGGGGCGATGCTCGCTGTTGAAGTCAGATTCGACTCGCCGCGAAACCTGCAGCTTGAGCGATGGATTGTGAGGATTCGTAGTTCGTGTGGGCAAAAGGATTTCGGCCACCCGAGCAGATCGGGTCCCCATCGGCGCACAGATCGATCGCCTTGCCCGCGAAGGAGCCGGTGGATGAGACCGGGTTGCCGAACTTTGTGGCCGGATTGCCGAACACCGCGACCGCGGCGACGTTGCCGCTGAGGCTACCGGGCAGCGGTGGGGCTGATCCGATGTCGCCCACCTTGTTCCCCAGAGGCGGCACGCCCGCCAGCATGTCGACGACCGCCGCACCCTGTGAGTAACCGCCTAGCACGATCCGGGTTCCGGGGCACTGCTGGGCCATTGTGGCGATGCGATTGGTGGCATCGGTGGCGCCGTCGGCGGTGTAGAGGAAGTCATAACTGGCGGGATAGTTGACGCCGTACGATCCGACGGTGCGCCCTCCGAGCTGCGGCGTCAATGCGTTGACGAACGCCTGGCCCACCCGGCCGATGCCGGGTGCCTCGCTCGTGCCGCGGGCGAACACCACCTCCACGTCGGGGCACGGCTGGGCGGCAGCCGTCGGGGCGAGTGTCAGGAGCGTGGCGGCCATCGGGACGGTCGCGGCGGCAGAGATCGCCACCAGGATGCGGCGGCTCATGCGGTCAAAAGTCACAAGGCACCGTATCGCACGGCCCAAGCGCAGTGGTCGCGCTTGCAGTGGTCGCGCCTGGAGTGGCCCCAGTTGAACCCGCGCTAAACCCGTGCCGCAACGAAAGCGGCGGCCTGGTTGGTCATGCCGGGCACGTAGTTGCTGTGAGCGGCGACATCCTCGCCGCCCGAGCAGATCGGGTCATTGAGGGTGCACAGGTCGATCGCGCGGCCGCCCCAGATCGGGCTGACCGTCAGTGGCAGGCCCGCCTTGGCGGTCGGGTTGCCGAACACGGCGATGGCGGCGACAAAATCGGGGGCGTTGGGAGGCAGCGGATTGTTGAACCCGATAGCCGGGAACGGCACTGCCGAAATGATGTCGATCACCGCAGCGCCCTGCGAGTAGCCGCCGAGTACCAGCCGGGTGCCGGGGCAGTTGGCCATCATGTACTGGATGTGCGCGCTGGCGTCGTTGGCGCCCCCGGCGGCCGCGAGGAAGTTGAAGGTGGCCGGGTAGTTGACGGCGTAGGCGCCGACGGAACGGCCCCCGACCTGACCACGCAACGAGTCGACGAAGGCGCCGCCCACCCGGCCGAGGCCCGGCGGTTCGTCGGTGCCGCGGGCGAACACCACCTCGATGTCCGGACAGCCCTGCGCGTGCGCGCTGGGCAGCGCTTCCGGGCCGGTGACGGCCGGCGCCAGGAGCAGCGCGACGGCGAGGAGCAGTGCCGCCGCTAGCGATGGGATGCGGGCAATCCGGCGAGCATCAAGATCGGTATTCACCGGAGTCATGTTAGTCAGCCGGGCTTGCTCATGCCCAGAGGTCGCGTTGACTCATCGAAAATGCGCGCGTCCGTCTCGTTCAACTCGACAGCCAGCGCCTCCGACTGCGTGGCTGTGTTTTCCAGCCTGAGCTGTTCGCTGCGGTCGCCATGGCGGGCCACCGCAAGCCCGATCAGCACGATCGCGCCACCGAGAGCCTGCGTCAGCGTGACGGCCTCGCCGACCAGCACCCATGCGGCCAGTACCGCAAACAGCACCTCGGATAGGCCGACCAGCGAAGCGAATCGTGGCCGGAGTCGTGCGATACCGACGATCCCCAGCGTGTAGGCGATCGCCGTGGGAATCAGCGCCAGCGCGATCACGGGCACGAGCCATGTGGTGGTCCAGCCGGCGATCACGGTGTCGGTGGCGGTGAATGTCAGCGGCATCGCCCCGGAGAAGCCGAACAGGCCGACCGCCGCGCTGCCGACGACGAGGCCCGCGGTGGCAAGCGTGATCGGGTGTAGTCCGGGATGGCCGTCGGGCCCCCGTCGGCCGACCTTGTCCGACATCAGGAAGTAGCAGGCCGCGCAAACCGCGGCGGCCAGGCCCCAACCGACACCGACGAGGTTGATATCGGTGCCCGCCGGCCCGCCGGGCCCAAGGAATCCGAGGACCAGCATGATTCCCGACACAGCGAGCGCCGCGCCCAGGAACGTCAGGTTGGTGGGTCGGCTGCGCGTAGTCACCCACAGCCAGCTCACCACGAGGATCGGGGCGGTGTACTCGAGCAGCAACGCGACGCCCACCGACAGATGGGAGACCGCGTTGAAGTAGAAAAGCTGAGCGCCGGCGATCGGCACGACACCGTAGAGCACGACGGTGCTCGCGTGAGTACGTGCCTCGCGGATCCAGCCGGGGCGCACGATGGCGGCGAAAATAGCCATCGCCAGCGCGCCGCCGGCCAGTCGGGCCGTGACGGCTGCGGTCGGGCTCCACCCGGCCTCCATCAAAGATTTTGCGAACGGTCCCGAGGATCCGAAGGCGAACGCCGAACCGATCGCGAAGAGTAAACCCGTATGAAAATGGTGGGAATGGTGCGACTGGCCGGCGCCCGCGCGCTGGTTCTCCGAGGGGGTGAGATGTGCGGTGTTGCTGAGATCAGCGGCCATGGGTACACCTCCAGACGATGCCGGCAAGGAATGTAATGAGTAAAGTCAACTTTGGTCATGACGCTATCTCCGAGAGGAGTCATGAGTCAAATGCTTTTCAATCATGACACCGACCTCACCTTGCGGGCAGCATGTGTGCTGGTCAACAGCGACCGGGTCGACGGTGAGCGGCTCGCGGACCTCGCTGCCCTCGATGAGTATCTGGATGGTTTCGGCTGGACAGGACGGCGCGATCACGACGCCGCCGAGTTGACGTCCGTTCATCAGTTGAGGGAACGACTGGGCAGGGTCTGGGAGGCCGCCCAGGACGAGGTTCGCGCGGTCGGCCAGGTCAATGCGTTGCTCAGCGATACCCATGCCTCGCCCTGGCTGACCAGGCATGCCGAGATGCCCGAGTGGCATCTGCACCTCGCGTCGATCCATGACCCGCTGTGGCAGCGGATGGGGGCGGAACTGGCGATGGCGCTGGCTGACTTGATCCGCTCAGGCGAGTTGCGGCGGCTCAAGGTGTGCGCCGCGCCCGATTGCGACGCGGTGTTGGTGGACCTCTCGCGCAATCGGTCGGGAAAATTCTGTGACACCGGCAACTGTGGAAACCGTCTGCACGTCGCGGCCTACCGCGAGCGCCGCTCCAACAGGTGAAGCCGCTCCAACAGGTGAAGCCGCTCAAATAGGTGACGTGAGTGCGACCCCGCCGCCAGTACCCTGGCGGAGGGGTCTTGAACTGTTGCAACCGACGACGCGCCTGCATGTCAGTGGATATCGGCTTCTGGTGCGCCGAATGGAGCATGCGCTGGTGCGCGGTGACACGCGCATGCTCGACGATCCGCTTCGTGCCCAATCAATTTCATTGGCCGCGGGTGCGGTGTTGGCGTCCATCGCGGTGGTTGTCTGCACAGTCCTGGCCCTCCTGAGGCCCGCCGGCGAACTCGGGGATGCACCCATCGTCGTGGTGCGCGATACCGGCGCGATGTATGTCAGGATTGGCGAGGTTCTCCATCCGGTGTTCAACCTGGCCTCCGCGCGGTTGATCGCCGGGACGCCGGCCGATCCGCACGTCGTCGGCCAGCAGGCTGTAGACAGCGCCCGTCGGGGAACTCAGGTGGGCATACCCGGTGCGCCGCAACAGATCGCGACGCCGCTGTCAGCTGAGGATTCGGCCTGGACGGTGTGCGACGACGCACGGGGTGAAACGATTGTCGTCGCCGGCCGGATCGCCGACGGCACCGTGGCGCCCGGAGCCGGCGTGCTGGTGACACCGCGGGATGTGAGTGGTGCAACCACGTACCTGCTCTATGACGGCCGGCGGGCCCAGGTCGACCTGCGGCACCCCGCGGTGGTGCGTGCACTGCGCTTGGAGGGTAGCGTCCCGCGGCCGATCTCGGGCGCAGTCTTGGCGGCGATACCCGAAGTGCCGGAGATCATGCCGCCACACATACCCGAAGCCGGCTCGCCTGGACCCCGGACAATTAGCCAGCACCCGGTAGGTGCGGTCTTGAAGGTGCATCGCTCGACGGGTGAATCCGACGGTTCGGCAGACTATTTCGTGGTTCTCACCGAAGGCGTGCAACGTATCGGCGAAGTCACCGCCGACTTGATCCGGTACACGGATTCGCGCGTCGGAGAGCAGATCCCCGCGGTGGCGCCCAGCGTCATCGGCGCGCTGCCGATCATCAATAGCCTGCCGGTGACTACGTTTCCCGAACGGATGTCCCCGATACCCCCGTACCCTCAACAGCAGCTCGCCGGACGTGGTGGAGTCAACCGTGTTCCGGTGATCTGCGCGCACTGGCGCGCCGATCCGGCCGGACGCGCGTCTTCCACTGCAGTCCTTGTGGGCGAGGAACCTCCGCTGATCAGCCGCCCGGTCGAGTTGGCGCAAGCGGATGCGGAAGGCCCAGCTGTCGATGCGGTGTCGATGCCGCCGGGCCGCAATGCATTCGGCCGTTCTGTCGGGCTCACCGGCGGCGGACAGAGCACGGGATCGTTGTTCCTGGTGACTGATTCGGGTGTGCGGTACGGAATCCGGAACAGCGAGACCGCCAGAATTCTCGGCCTGACCGATACCGCACAGCCAGCGCCGTGGCCAATACTGGCGGGTCTGCCGCAGGGACCTGAGCTCAGCCGGAGCGGTGCTTCAGTCGACAGGGATGTCATCGTCGCGGCGCCGTAGCCGCCCCACAGCCGCCGAAGCCACGATGGTCCCGGCCGTCAGGGCAAAGCAGATGACCGCTCCCCGAACCGCTGTCCTGGCGGGCGCCTGCTCGACCACAGGCGCGGGCGTCGACGTTTCCATTGCGCGCAGGGCATCTCGTTGCCGCGGCCCGGTGGAACCGGGGTCGCTGACCGCTGCCAGCGCGTCAACTACGCCGTGGCCGACCGTGGCGTCCCACCCGCCGGCGGGATGGCGCGCAGTGTCCTCGATGCGCTGCATGACCTGGCGAGGGGTCAGCTCGGGGGAGCGGGCGCGGACCAGAGCGGCGATGGCGCTCACCACGGGTGCGGCATAGCTGGTCCCCGAGATCGGTGATCCGTCGGGCGTGGCGTTCACCAAGCCTTCGAAGGCCGGTGCGAGGGAGACCGCGTTCTCGCCCGGTGCGGCAACGTCGACCCATGGTCCGGCCAGGCTGAACTCCGAACCGGTTCCGTCGGGGCCCACCGAGCCAACGGTGAGAACGTAGTCGTCGTACCACCCCGGGCTCGCCACCACGCTGACGTCGTCCCAGCCGACGCCGTCGGCGGGATTGGGTCCGGGACATTGGCCGGGTCCGCCGACGTTGCCTGCCGCGGCCACTACGACGACGTTCTTCACGTCCACTGCGTAGGCGAGGGCAGCCCCCAGCGCGCGGTCGTCGAGGCCGGTTTCGGCGGGCAGACACGCCACCGACGAGATGTTGATGACGGTCGCGCCACGGTCCGCGGCGCTGCGCACCGCCGCTGCCAACGTAAGGACGTCGCCGAAGCCAGCCCCTGCTGGCTCGTCGACAGCACGGAATTTGTTGCTGGACTGACGGATTCCAAGAATTGTCACGTCGGGCGCGATCCCGGTGAACGGCGTGTTCGCTTCAGCCTGGTCGGCGGCATCGCTGGTATCGTCCTGGGCTCCGATGATTCCGGCGACGATCGTCCCGTGCCCATCGCAGTCGGCTGCGCCATCTCTCATCGAGACGTAGTCACCCCCGGGGACCAGATGCGGCAGACGTCGATGACGGGCCACGCCGGTATCGATCACCGCCACGACCTGACCGGCTCCCCGGGTCAATGCCCACACGGAGTTCAGGTCGATCCCCGCTAGCTGGGCAGCGTCAGATAGAGCATCGGGTGGCACCGAATGCGGCGCCGGCGCGGCGACACAGTCGGCGCGCTGGACGGTGGGGTTGGGCGGCGCAGGCGGAGCCGCTGCGGGCAGCTGGGATTCGTCCAGCGGGGGCGGTGTGACTGCCGCACTGGTTGGTGCTGCGCAGAGCGGTGCGAGGGCCAGCACCGTGACGGTGATCAGCCGAGATGATCGGAGCCCGGTCCTCACGGCAGGCTCAGGTCTCGGACCAGTCCGTACACGCCCGTCACCCAGGCAGCCAGCGGAATCACCGCGGCCAGCGCGAGGTACTCGAGCATCTGCAAAGAATGGCGGAGAACGGGATTCGGCGGCGTCGCCCTCGCTGCCCGGCTCACGGCGGCGATACTCGCGACGACCGTGGCCGCGCACAACCAGGGCGCGTGCTCGGGAGTCGCGCCGACAGTCACGATGTGGGCGGCCGTCAGGGCGAAGAGACCCGCGACGCTCAACCCGACCCGGCGGTGCCGGTCCCAGTGAGTTCGTTGACGTAGCAAGAGTAGGAGCCCGACGTCGGCGGCGAAGACGGCCGTGACTCCCGTCGGACCGGACCCTGGCGGTGCGGACTCGGGTGCGGTGATGATGGCGACCGCGGCAACCGCCGTGACCCCCAAGGTCGCCGAGGACGACCAACCCGCGACCAAACCGGTCAGCACGTCGTGGGCGAGGGCGGCGCGGCGGTCTCCGATCTCCGGCCGTGACGGACCAAGTCCGGCCGCTGCCACCGCCAGCTTCGGGCCCGCGGACAGTGCGGCCAGCGACAGCACGGTGAGGATGGCGCCGGCCGTCGCCAAGGGCAGTTGGACGGATACGCCGAGCATGCTCACCGTGGCGATCGCGCCCGTCATCGCCGCGACAGCGGTCAGCACTGCGGTGTTGCCATCTGTCATGTGCAGCATCAGGATTGACACCGCGCACCCGGCCGTAGTGGCGAGCAGGCATGCGGTCGCCCAGGGGGCAGGAGGCCCGGCCAGGAAGCCGGTGACCATCGCGAAGAGGACTGCGGCCAGGCTCAACGTGATCGACAGCCGATGAGCCGCGCGCGTGATCGCCGCGGCGGCCACTGCGCTGGCTGCCGCCACTGCCGCCGCGCCCCACAGGTGTGCCGCGGTCCCGGCTTCGGTGCCAGACCACGCAAGCGTTGCGGCGCTGACCGTCGTGACCCCGACAGCGGCCGCGGTCACCGCGCCGTGCAGCGCCGCTGACGGCTTCTGGTGCGCCAGGTCGGCCACGACACCGCTGGAATCACCGGGCCTTGGTCGTGATGCGGGCAGCACCGCTGTCGTGAGCAGGATCAGCTCGCCGTCATGAACGGCGTTTTCCCGCAACGTCATCGAGCTGTCCAGTGAGTCGCCTCCGATCCGGGTCAGACCCCAGCGCGGCGGGCCGGTCCCGGCGAGAGACCCGTCCCGTCCGGCCGGTCCGCCCAGGACGACGTCCACGATCGATGGAATCAGGATGGCTACCGGACAATCCGTAGGCAGTATCAGGTCGACCGATGAAATGGCTCCAGGAGTCACGAGGGCTTCGTCACTCGAAGTGGCTGAGCCTTCGGGGAGCGCTGAATTACCTGAGGGGGTTGCGGTTTCGATGGTGTGGATGGCCAAACGGCACAACGTATCCGGCACCCAACGACGGTAACTCGGTCCGCGGTGACCTCCGTGCAGAAGTTCTCCCGGCGTCCAGATGGAACGAGTTCGGCGGCCGCTGCGTCTACTCACCAATGGAACTGCGCGCTCGGTCCTCTGGTCGGCCCCCGGTCATGCCGGAGGGCAAGATCGTTGTCGACCCACCTCCAGAGCTGGCCAAACCGCCGGTGGTGAGCCCACTGGCCCGGCTGATGCCGGTGGCCATGATCGCCGCGATGGCTGGGATGGGCGCGCTCTACCTGACCTCGGGCGCCGCATCCGCCCGTAATCCCATGTTCATGTTCTTCCCCGCCATGATGCTGGTTTCGGTCATCGGCACCCTCGTCTACGGTGGCCGTGGTACCGGCCGAACTGCCGAGGTCAACGAACAGCGTGCGGGCTATCTGCGCTACCTCGAGGCCCTCGATGATTCGCTGGTGGCCTGCGCCGCCCAGCAACACGCGGCGTCGCACTGGGCTCACCCCGATCCCACTGCCCTATGGACGCTGGCCGGCGGCGACCGGATGTGGGAACGCAGCGCCGACCATCCGCACTTCTGCTCAGTGCGGATCGGCGTGGGCGAACAGCCCTCGGCCACAGCTGTGGTGGCGCCGGCGCTGGAGTCCGACGACGTCGCCGACCCCGTCACCGCCGGGGCTGCCCGCAGGTTGGTGGAGCGCCGAACACTCGTCGCGCCAGTGCCGGTAGTGCTGCCCGTCCGGGTGGCGGTGGTCACCGTCGCGGGCGACCACAGGGCGGCCCGTGCGGTAGTGCGCGCCCTGGTGTGCCAGCTCGCCATGCTGCACCATCCCGCGCTGATCGGCATCGACGCCCAGGCCGGGGCAGCATCGGCTCCTGCCTGGGATTGGCTGAAATGGCTTCCGCACCAGACAGATTTCGGTGCGGCCCAGCACCGTGTGGTGATCGTCGACGGATGTGACGGTCCGCCGGCCGCCGACGGGATGTCCGTCATCGAGATCCGCGCCGAGGACCCGGGGACCCCGGTCACGGTGCACGCCGGTCCTGCGAAGCTGGCCGCCGAATGCGATGAGCTGACCCTGCCCGCAGCTCTCGCGTGCGCCCGGCGGCTGACGCGATACCGGCCCGCGTCGGGAACGAGGCAGCATCGGGGGACGGCAGCGGATTGGTCGGAGCTGATGAAGATCGGAGACCCCGAGCTCATCGAGGTGGATCACCTGTGGGCTGCCGGGGACGCGCGCGAATTGCTGCGGGTGCCGATTGGCGCTGAGGAAGACGGCACCGTCGTCGATCTGGACATCAAGGAGGCCGCCGCGGGCGGGATGGGTCCGCACGGATTGTGCGTGGGCGCGACAGGTTCCGGTAAGTCGGAGTTCCTGCGGACGCTCACACTGGGCATGATCGCCGCGCATTCCCCCGAGGTGCTCAATCTTGTTCTGGTCGACTTCAAGGGCGGTGCCACCTTCCTCGGACTGGAGAAGGCTCGGCATGTGTCCGCCGTCATCACCAATCTCTCCGACGAAGCGCAGCTGGTATCGCGGATGCGCGAGGCGCTTTCCGGCGAGGTGCACCGCAGGCAGGAGCTGCTCAGGGCTGCGGGCAATTACATCAACATCGCCGAGTACACCCGTGCCCGTGCCGGCGACCGGACCCTGACGCCGATGCCGGCGCTGTTCATCGTCGTCGACGAGTTCTCTGAATTGCTCAGCCAGCATCCCGACTTCGCCGAGTTGTTCGTGGCGATCGGACGGCTGGGCCGCTCACTGGGTATGCATCTGCTGCTGGCCAGCCAGCGTCTTGACGAGGGCAGACTGCGGGGACTGGAAACCCACCTGTCCTACCGCGTCTGTCTGAAGACGTTCTCGGCGAGTGAGTCACGTGCGGTTCTGGGTGTGGCCGACGCCTATCACCTCCCGGCCCAGCCTGGAGCCGCGTATCTGAAGACCGCCGGCGGTGCGGTGACTCGATTTCAGACAGCGTTCGTCTCGGGCGGATACACACCGCGGTCGCGTCCGACCGAGCCCGGTGTACCCCCTCGAGCTGAGCTTTTCACCCTCGTGCCGCGTACCGAGGATGCCGCGCCGCCTCGGCGTCCACCGACCCAGCACCGATCCTTGCTGGACACCGTGCTGGGCAAGCTCGCAGGCCGCGGAGTCCCCGCGCATCAGGTCTGGATTCCCCCGCTTGCTCGCCCTCCCCGCCTCGATGCGCTACTGAGGGCCGAGGGCTCGGCACACCTACGCGTAGCGATCGGTCTGGTGGACTGCCCTTTCGAACAGAGGCACCAGCGTCTCACCATCGAATTATCCGGTGCAGCAGGCAATATCGCGGTCGTCGGCGCGCCCCGGGCGGGCAAATCGACGACGATTCAGACGGTGGTAGGCGCCCTTGCCGCGACCCACGACGCCGGTGCCGTCCAGTTCTACTGCCTGGACTTCGGCGGAGGCGCGTTGGCCGCGCTCGCCGAACTGCCGCACGTAGGGTCGGTCGCCGGCCGCCAGGACGCGGATTTGTGCCGGCGCACGGTCGCAGCGCTGGAGTCGGTGCTGCGCCGGCGCGAGTCGGCCTTCCGTCGTCTGGGGGTCGGCGGTTTCGCTGAATACCGCCGGCTACGCGGGGCCAAACCTGCTCCAGATGACCCAGATTCCGCCGTCGAGGATTCCTACGGGGATGTGTTCCTCGTGATCGACGGGTGGGCGACGATCCGTCAGGAGTTCGACGGCCTGGAGGCACCGATCACCGCCCTCGCGGGGCAGGGATTGTCCTACGGAATCCATGTGATGATCGGCGCCGCCCGCTGGGCGGACCTACGACCGGCCCTGAAAGACCAGATCGGCACCCGGATCGAGCTGCGGCTCGGCGATCCCGCCGAGTCCGAGATGGACCGTCGGCGAGCCCGTGACCTGGCCGACGCTCGGCCGGGCCGGGGGATCACCCGCGAGGGGCGCGAGTTGGCGATCGCTATGCCAAACCTCGACCTGGCCCGTCGCGAACAGGGCTGCGCGGCACCGCCCGTCGAACTGCTGCCCGACCGGGTCGAGCACCGTGTGGTCATCGCCAAACCCGCACCGCGCCGCCCGGATGACGTGTTGCTGGGACTGGGTGAGCGCACCCTGACGCCCGTCGCGCTGGACTTCGCCGAGCATTCTCACCTGCTGGTGCTCGGTGAGGGCGAATGTGGAAAGACCGCGGTGTTGCGCCTGCTCTGCACCGAGATCGTGCGGACCCGCAGTCCGCGCGAGGCGCATCTGGAGATCGTCGACTTCCGCCGGACGATGTTGGGCGTCGTCGAGTCCGACCACCTCGCCGGTTATTCGGTGTCGGGCCGGGCACTGACCTCGCGCATGTCGGCGCTGACGGAACGGCTGCACGCCAGACTGCCCGACGAGAACGTCACCCAGCAGCAGTTGCGGAACCGCTCTTGGTGGGACGGTCCGGACATCTATGTCGTTGTCGATGACTACGACTTGGTCGCCGGTGCCACCGGTAATCCGCTCACGCCGCTCGCCGACTTCCTCCCGCACGCTAAGGATCTGGGATTGCATGTCGTTGTCGCGCGGCGCTCCGGCGGGGCTGCGCGGGCGATGTTCGATCCGGTCCTGGCGAGACTGCGTGACATGGGCTGCTCCGGGCTGTTGATGAGCACCGCCCCGGACGAGGGCGTGCTGCTCGGGACGATCCGGCCGATTCAGTTGCCTCCGGGGCGCGGAACGCTCAGTGTCCGGGGCAGGCCCGACGAGCTAGTACAGGTCGGCTGGACCGACCCGCCATGAGCACCGCACTCGTCGAGGTCGGCCCACAGAGCGTCCGCGGTCGCTATTCCGCTCCACAAGAGTGGATCTCGGTGGCGATCGACTGCGTCGATGACCGGCTGGCGTTGCTCGACGACCGGCTCGTGGAGGTGCGGCGGCTATGGAGCGACCTGCTGGAAGTTGTCGTGGGCGAGCCTCCAGAGACGCTGGTGCTGGTCTTCCCGACCTGGTGGTCTGCAGGCCGCGTCGACCTCGTCACCCGTGCTGCCGAGGGCGGTGCCAGTGAAGTTGTTGTGCGGCAACGGGCATCGACACTGGCTGCCGAAGGCGAAGCCACGGTGGTCGAACTCTCCGAGGAGTTCGTCGTGATCGCGGCGCCCGGACTCGAGGTCGAGGTACTGCCCCGCCGGAAGCGGGACAGCGCCCGGCTTCTCGCCGCCGGAAGTCTCGGTGTGGCGACCGAGGTGCTGATCGACGTGCCCGCCGGGGTGTCAGCGCCTTCGCCCGCGCTGGCCGCTCAGCTGCGCGCCGACGGGATCCCGGTGTCCTACAGCGACCGGCCCCGCATGATGGGCTCGGCGAGTACGGGGCTGTCCGACGATACGCTGCCCGAGCCGGCGGGTGGTCCGGCATGTTCCCGCCGCCGCGCGGCCGCCGTGCTGTTCGGCACCATGGTGGCGTTGGCCCCAGTCGGCGGCGGTTGGGCGACGCAGAGGTTGTCGGGTCAGCCGCCTGCGAACCCGTCGACGGTGCTGCTGGTGGAGGGCCGCGTCGCGGTCCGGGTGCCGGCCCAGTGGTCGGTCAAGCGCATAGTCTCCGGACCCGGATCGGCGCGCCTGCGGGTCTCGGCGCCTGCCGGGGACTCGACTGCCCTCCACCTCACGCAGGCCGTCGGTGCAGCGACGAACACTATTGCCGAGGTCGGCGACGCCCTTCGGCGGGCGCTGGAATCCGAACCGCCGGGGGTGTTCACCGACATGAATCCCGAAGGCAGTGTGGGAGGCAGACCGGCGGTGACCTATCGCGAGCTGCGGCCAGGTAGTGAGACCAGCTGGGCGGTGGTGATCGACGGCGCGGTCAGAGTCGCCATCGGGTGCCAGAGCCCGCTCGAACGGCGCGATGTCATACGCGAGGCGTGCGTGCGCGCCGTCCAGTCTGCCCAGGTGGTGCGGTGAGTGCCCACCGCCGGGGAACCGAATCGGCTTCTGCCGCGTCCAAACCTATGTATCGCTTCTCCACGACACGAAAGGATCGCGATGACGATTCCGCCAGACCCGTCGGGCTCTACCCTCACCACCGACTTCGACCTCATGATCTCGGTAGCGGGCAGGACCGACGCCCGTAACGAGGAAATCCGGGCGATGCTGCAGTCCTTCATCGGGAGGATGAGCAGCGTGCCGCCCTCGGTGTGGGGTGGGGGAGCGGCAACACGTTTCCGCGATGTCGTCGAGCGCTGGAATGCCGAGTCGCTCAAGCTGAACGCAGCGCTGCAGCGGATCGCGGAGACGATCCGGGACAACGAGCGAATCTTGCGGGAGGCCGCCGAAAGCCATTCGCAGCGTATCGGTTCCGTCGCCGCCAACCTGTAAGGAGCAACCGCTGTGGACCCCACCCTGTCGTACAACTTCGGCGAAATCGAGTACACCGTTCGCCTGGAGATCAACGCCACCTCAACGCGACTGAACGCGGCGCTCGACGAGCTTCGCGCCCAAGTCGCCCCGCTGCAGGCGACCTGGACGCGCGAAGCGGCCGAAGGCTACCGCGTCGAGCAGGCGCGCTGGGAGCAGGCGGCTGGGGCGCTCAACGATATTTTGTTCCGGCTGGGCAACGCGGTACGCGACGGGGCCGAGGACGTCGCCGCTACCGACCGCAGCGCCGCCAGCGCTTGGGGCCGCTGAGGACCGCCCCGCCAGACTCTGTGCGGCCCCCGGGAGGAGGAGAGCCGACCGGGGGCCGCACAGGATATTGACCACCTGCCCGCCTCGTCATGCTGGAGAACTGCGGGTGCTACCCGATCGGAGAGCCCGGTGTGGGGCAGCTGTGCGAAACAATGTCGGAAATCGTCACGGCAGTGGCGCAAGCCGGTTGATCGCGGGGCCGGCGGGGTGCGCGCGGAATCTCGTCGAGGTCGGCGCGGCTAACTGACGAGGCGGTGGTGCGCGGCTGAGCGGCGTAGCTTGATGGATGAACGCGACGACGAGCAGGAGGCTCACCATGACTGTGTATGCCCGCCCCGGAGCCGATGGCTCGCTGATGTCATTCAAGCCCCGCTACGAAAACTTCATCGGTGGCCAGTGGGTGCCGCCGAGCGCCGGCCGCTATTTCGAGAACCCGACACCGGTCACGGGAGAGGTTTTCTGCGAGATCGCCCGGTCCGACGCAGCCGATATCGAGAAAGCCCTCGACGCCGCCCATGCAGCTGCGCCCGCCTGGGGTAAGACATCAGCGGCTGAACGCGCGCTGGTCCTCAACAAGGTCGCCGACCGGATCGAGGAGAACCTCGAATCGATCGCGCTCGCCGAGTCCTGGGACAACGGCAAGCCGATCCGCGAGACGCTCAACGCAGATATGCCACTGGCCGTGGATCACTTGCGGTATTTCGCGGGAGCGATCCGCGCGCAGGAGGGAGCGCTGTCGGAGATCGACCAGGACACCGTCGCCTACCACTTCCACGAGCCACTGGGCGTGGTCGGCCAGATCATTCCGTGGAACTTCCCCATCCTGATGGCGGTATGGAAGCTGGCTCCCGCGCTGGCTGCCGGTAACGCGATCGTGCTCAAGCCTGCCGAGCAGACCCCTGCCTCAATCCTCTATCTGCTGGAGGTCGTCGGTGACCTGCTGCCGGCGGGCGTGCTCAACGTGGTCAACGGATTCGGTGTCGAGGCGGGCAAGCCGCTGGCCTCGAGCGACCGGATCGCCAAGATCGCGTTCACCGGTGAGACGACGACCGGTCGGCTCATCATGCAGTACGCGTCGCAGAACCTGATCCCGGTCACGCTGGAGTTGGGCGGCAAGAGTCCCAACATCTTCTTCAACGATGTGCTCGCAGCCGACGACAACTATCAAGACAAGGCGTTGGAGGGTTTCACGATGTTCGCCCTCAATCAGGGTGAAGTGTGCACCTGCCCGTCGCGTTCGCTGATCCAGGCAGAGATCTACGATGAGTTCCTGGCGTTGGCCGCGATCCGCACCAAGGCGGTGCGCCAGGGTGATCCGCTGGACACCGAGACGATGATCGGTGCGCAAGCGTCGAACGATCAGCTCGAGAAGATCCTGTCCTACATCGAGATCGGCAAGAGCGAGGGCGCCAAGGTGGTCACCGGCGGTGAGCGTGCGCAGCTGGGTGGCGACCTCAACGGCGGATATTACGTTGCGCCAACGATTTTCACGGGTAACAACAAGATGAGGGTCTTCCAGGAGGAGATTTTCGGACCGGTCGTGACCGTTACGTCGTTCACCGACTACGACGACGCGATCAGCATCGCCAACGACACCCTCTACGGGCTGGGGGCCGGCGTGTGGAGCCGTGACGGCAATACCGCCTACCGCGCGGGCCGCGACATCAAGGCCGGGCGGGTGTGGACGAACTGCTACCACCATTACCCAGCGCACGCCGCGTTCGGCGGCTACAAACAATCGGGGATCGGCCGGGAGAATCACAAGATGATGCTCGACCACTACCAGCAGACCAAGAACCTGCTGGTGAGCTATAGCGACAAGGCCCAGGGTTTCTTCTGACCCGCTTTCTGACGCACTTGCTGGGCCCACTTCCCGGCGCGGCAGACGCGAACTCGCACAAACTTCGCTCGATCCGTGCGATTTTGTGTCTGCTCGGCCGCCATGCGCGCGCTTTGACCTGCGGTGACGGCCACGCGCGCGTTTTGACCTGCGGTGACGGCCCCAGGTAGCATCTGGCGTTGGCGTGCGCTGGCCTTCGGGCCGCCGGTCGCCTCGGGTCCCTGCCGGTCGCCGAGGCAGTCTGCAGCTCGCGCCGGACCGGCACCCGGGTCACCGGGATCCAACCCGAGAAGAAGAGTAGAGGTAGACGCTGTGCCCACGTACACGCCGAAGGCGGGTGACACCACGCGCACGTGGTACGTCATCGATGCCACCGACGTGGTGCTCGGCCGGCTCGCCGTGGAAGCAGCCAAGCTGCTGCGCGGCAAGCACAAGCCGACATACACGCCCAATGTCGACGGTGGCGACTTCGTCATCGTCATCAACGCGGACAAGGTCGCCATCTCCGGCGACAAACTCCAGAAGAAGTTCTCCTACCGCCACTCGGGTTATCCCGGCGGGCTGCGCAGGCGGGCACTCGGTGAAGAGATGGATAAGCACGCCGACCGCGTCGTCGAGCGGGCGATCCTCGGCATGATTCCGCACACCAAGCTCGGCCGTCAGATCCAGAAGAAGCTGAAGGTCTATGTCGGTCCCGAGCATCCGCACACCGCCCAGCAGCCAATTCCGTTCGAGATCAAGCAGGTGGCCCAGTGAGTGAATCCCCCGAAACGACCGCTGAACCCGTGGCAACGACCGAGACCGTGGTCGTCGCCGAGCCCGACGCGGCCCCGCGCGAGCCTGTCCTGATGGATCGTCCGGTCCAGACCGTCGGCCGCCGCAAGGAAGCCGTGGTGCGGGTGCGCCTGGTTCCGGGCACCGGCCAGTTCAACCTCGACGGTCGTTCATTGGAGAACTACTTCCCCAACAAGGTGCACCAGCAGCTCATCAAGGCTCCGCTGGTGATTGCCGACCGGCTGGAGAGCTTCGACATCTACGCCCACCTCCATGGCGGCGGACCGTCTGGCCAAGCCGGTGCGTTGCGCCTGGCTATCGCGCGCGCGCTCATCGTCGTGCAGCCCGAGGACCGGCCAGCACTCAAGAAGGCCGGCTTCCTTACCCGCGACCCGCGTGCCATCGAGCGCAAGAAGTACGGCTTGAAGAAGGCCCGCAAGGCACCTCAGTACAGCAAGCGCTGATCGAACCAGGGCGCGTCGCCCGGTCCACTCGCCCCGCGAGTGGCCGGGCGTCCGTCGTTTGGACGGTGTTGGGTCCAGTCGTTTAGACGGTGTTGGGTCCAGTCGTTTTGACGGTGTTCGGTGATGTCGCGCAACAGAATTCAGCAGTAACAACCAAGGCGATGCCTGAGGGCGGCGCCGGCTCACTCGGAAGCCGAAGCGCTTCGACGGTCTCGTCGGGGTATCGATTCGGTGCCGGCACGAACGTCACCTGCAACGGTTAGCCCTCAAACCAGTATTTGTGAGAGGTTGTCACCATGGCTCGATTGTTCGGCACCGACGGGGTGCGCGGGGTCGCCAACCAGGACCTGACTGCGGAGTTGGCCATGGCGCTGGGGGCAGCGGCAGCGCGCCGATTGCTCAGAACCGGCGAAACCCGTCGGCGGGTTGCCGTGGTCGGGCGCGACCCGCGAGCCAGCGGTGAGATGCTCGAAGCCGCCGTCGTCGCCGGAGTAGCCAGCGAGGGTGTGGACGCTCTACGGGTGGGCGTGCTTCCCACGCCGGCTGTGGCGTATCTGACCAACGCCTACGATGCGGACTTCGGTGTGATGATCTCCGCATCGCACAACCCGATGCCTGACAATGGCATCAAGATCTTCGGCCCCGGCGGACACAAGCTTGACGACGCCACCGAGGACCGCATCGAGGAACTCGTGCACCAGGGCCCCCGGGCCCGGCCCACCGGCGCGGGCATCGGCCGCGCGGTCGACGCTGAGGACGCGTTGGACCGTTACCTTCGTCACGCCGGCAAGGCTGCCACCACCCGGCTCGATGGTCTCACCGTGGTTGTCGACTGTGCGCACGGTGCGGCCTCGGCCGCGGCGCCCCGTGCCTACCGGGCGGCGGGGGCCAACGTCATCCCGATCCACGCCGATCCCAACGGCCTCAATATCAACGATCGCTGCGGCTCGACCTATATGGAGACGCTGCGCTCAGCGGTGGTGTCCCACGGCGCCGACTTGGGTCTGGCCCATGACGGCGATGCCGACCGCTGTCTGGCCGTGGACAGTCAGGGCCGAATCATCGACGGCGATGCAATCATGGTGGTGCTGGCCCTGGCCATGAACGAAGCCGGCGAGCTGGCCTCCGACACCCTGGTGGCAACCGTCATGAGCAATCTGGGGCTCCATCAGGCGATGCGCGCGGCGGGCATCGAAGTGCGCACCACCGGCGTCGGCGACCGCTATGTCCTCGAGGAGCTGCGGGCCGGTGCTTACTCGATCGGCGGCGAGCAATCCGGGCACCTGGTCATGCCGGCGTTCGGTACCACCGGGGACGGCATCGTGACCGGCCTGCGGTTGATGTCCCGGATGGCTCAGACGCGTCGAGGTCTGGCCGACCTCGCCGAGCCGATGGCGACGCTGCCGCAGGTACTGATCAACGTCGAGGTTTCCGACAGGGAGACGGTGGCCGACGCGCCGTCGGTGCGCGACGCAGTGGCTCAGGTCCAGGCCGAACTCGGCGATAGCGGCCGAATTCTGTTGCGGCCCTCAGGAACAGAACAACTGGTCCGGGTGATGGTGGAAGCCGCCGATGAGGATACTGCGCGACAGATGGCAGTACGTGTGGCGAATTCGGTGAGCGCGCAGGGCTGAGATCGCGGGCCGAACCGGTGGAACCAAAGCGGCGGCAACCGCGTCCAACCTCATATGGGACAAGCGCACGTGGCACGCGTCGATGTGAGGGGAGTGCGCGCGATTGCGCGCGAGTATGAATCGGCGGCACTGATCGTCGACGGTGCCCTACGAACGCATCTGAGCGATCTCGCATTCGGGGGTGCGTCCGCGGGCCGTGCCTACGTCGCGCACGGCGCGACGCTTCGCGCCGCGCTTGGCGATGTCGCCACGTCGTTGCGACGGTGGTCGCGGGCATCCAGTGAGATCGCCGTGGCGCTGCGATCGTCGACGGATCGATACCAGGCCGCCGACGCGCGTGCCGCAGGGCGGGTCGGGTAGGCCGGCGCGTGGCAGAAGAGTTCGATGTCCCCTCCCGATTGGCTGCGGGCAGGCCCGCGGTCCGCCACCTGCAGCACTACGTATGGGCATGTCACCAGCTTGGCTATCAGCATCCCGACCTGACGTTGCACGCTGCACAGTTGAGCGACTGGTACGGCAGCGAGGATGGAATGGATCTGTGGGCACTGCAGGCTGACTGGCTAGCCCTGAGGGAGACGGCCCGCGCCACCCAGGATGCGCTGGCCCTCCAGGAGCGGCAACTCGCGGCGTTGTCGACGGCGTGGCAAGGCGCTGGCGCGCAGGCATCCCAGGACTTGCTACTCCGCCACGGTGAAGCGTCCGCGGCGGTTGTGAGGGCGGTCCGCATCGCGACCGAAGCCCTGGATGAACTGCGGGAGAGCTTGTGGCGAACAGTTGACGCGAAAGTTGATGCCGTGGTCGCGATCGAGGGCCGCGCACAGGCACATCGTGGGGATTGGTTGGCTGCTGCGGCAACGCTGAGGACGGGTGTGGGGGACCGGGCGGCCGCATCTGAGCTGGTTGATCAGGCTGTTAAACCATTTGTGGATAGCAGCATTCGCTCCGATTGGTTGACGGCGATGCGCACCGCGACGTCGTCGGTGGCCGACGCTTATCGGCGCGCGGCCGCTGAGATTGCGGCCGAACAACCACCGGTGTTTGAACTACCGGGCGATCTCGGCCCGACGTGGAATTCTTCGCCTGTCCGCAACGACCAGCAACCAGGCATTGCTGAGCAGCTTTCGGCAACAGGGGCCGCCTCCCCGTCAGCTCCGGGGACCCCGTTAGCTCCGGCGACGACATTCCCTTCGGCGTGGGGTGCGCTTCCAGCGGCGTCGGCTGCCCCACCGATGTCGGCTGTCCCACCCATGTCGGTAGGGCCGTCTGCGGACGGGACCCTCGCGCCGCCGGAAGTCCCGGTGGGCCAGTCGGTTCCGCCGCTGTCGTCGATGGGCGACCTGGGGTCCGGAATGCCCAACCTCGGCAGCGGGCTGTCCGGGCTCGGACAGCAATTCGCCGACATGCTGAGCGGATTGCTTGGCATTGCTGATAGTTCGGTCCCGCAGCCGCCGGATCTCGATGGACCGGGGTTCGACGACCCCCTGGGTCTCGGTGAGGCCGATCCCGACGCGGGCGCCGAGGATGCAGATGAAGCCGGCGACGATGAAATCGGCGAGGCTGCAACCGCCGACGACTCCGTGGCAGAGGAGTCCGGCGAGAACCTGGTTGCCGCGGGGACAGTCGAATCCGAGGTATTCGATGGCCCTGCCGAGGTGCCCGCCGAGTCGGCACCGGCCCCACCGGCTGCTCCACCGCCCGCTGAACCACTGCCACCGGAAGACCCGCTGACTGCGGACCTGCCGGCTGCTGAGGAGACGCCCTGCGCGATCGCCGCCGGAGAACTACCCCAGGTCGGAGACCCACCGGAGTAGCGTGCGCGACGTGAAGCTGCGATTTCCGGAAGCCCTCGTCCTTTTTGTCTTGGGAGGCCTTGCCGCCCTGATCGGCGATCACAGCCACGTGGTGACCGGCACCACCGGGTATCACGTCGAGGCCGTCCCGTTTCTGTGGAGCAGCCCGTTCTGGTTTCCGCTGCTGGTGGGAACGGCGACGGTGTAGCTGGCCGAGTTGCGACTGCACCTGCCGAAACCACGAACCACGGTCACGGTCCGGCAAGGCATTGCCGGGGTGGCCGCAGTCGTCGGCATGTACGTCACGACCGCGTTGATGCACGGCGCGCCCGTAGTCCCCGCGACGACGCTGATCTGTGTCGCGGCCATCATCACCTGGTGTGCACTTGGAGACGGTCCGGGCGCGCTGTGCGGTGCGATCGCAGCGGTCGTGGGACCGGTGGCGGAGATCGGCCTACTGGAGATGGGTGTCTTCGCCTACAACCCGGGATCGGACAGCTTGATCGGGGTGGGACCGTTTTTGGTGCCGCTGTACTTCGCCTTCGGTGTCGTCGTCGCGCTGCTCGGCGAGTTGCTGGCCGCGCGGCGTGGTGCGCAGGTCGAGATGACCCCGTCGGTCAGCGGGCCAGGTGCCGGCTGATGACCAGACGCTGAATCTGGTTGGTGCCCTCGAAAATCTGCATGATCTTCGCTTCCCGCATGTACCGCTCGACACGGTAGTCACGGGTATAGCCGGCGCCGCCGAACACCTGAACGGCGTCGGTCGTCACCTTCATCGCCGCGTCGGTGGCGACCAGCTTGGCCACCGATGCCTGGCGGGAGTAGTCCAACCCGGCGTCGCGGCGGCGGGCGGCATCGAGATAGGTGGCCCGGGCGGAGTCGACGGCGGCGGCCATGTCGGCGAGAACGAATGCCAGCCCCTGGTGATCGATGATCCTGCGGCCGAAAGTCTTTCGCTCCTGGCTGTATGCGACCGCGTCATCGAGCGCCGCCTGAGCGAGGCCGGTCGCAACTGCGGCGATGCCGAGACGGCCGGAATCTAATGCGCTGAAGGCGATCTGGAGTCCCTGCCCTTCTGCTCCGATACGTCGCTCCGCGTCGACGAACGCGTCGTCGTAGTGCGCGGTGGTGGTCGGGACAGCGTGCAGGCCCATTTTGTCCTCGGGCTTGCCGAACGTCAGGCCGGGTGTGTCCCTGGCAACGAGGAAGCAGGAGACGCCCTGGGAGCCTTCGCCGGTGCGGGCAAACACGTTGTAGAAATCGGCGATTCCACCGTGGGTTATCCAGGCCTTGGCTCCGTCGATCCGGTAACCGTCAGTCATCGCGCTGGCTTTGCAGGCCAGGGCGGCGGCGTCCGAGCCTGCCTGTGGTTCGGACAGGCTGTAGGCGCCGACCGTCGCGCCGCCGAGCATGTCGGGAAGCCAGCGCTGCCGCTGCTCGTCGGTGCCGAAGTTCATCAGCGGATGACAGGACAGACTGTGCACACTCACCGCGACCGCGACCGCCGCCCAACGAGCGCCGAGTTCCTCGAGTACCTGAAGATAGACCTCGTAGGGCTGACCGCCGCCGCCCCACTCTTGGGGGTAGGGCAGGCTGAGCAGCCCGGCGTCGCCGAGGGTGGCGAAAAGCCCCTCGGGGTAGAGGGCATCCTTCTCGTGGCGATCAACGATCGGGTCGAGAGCCTTGTCGGAGATCTGCCGGGCGAGTTCCAGCAGCTCATGTGCCTCTTCGGTGGGAAGCAGGCGATCGACCGACATCTCAGAAACGGTACTACGCCCTGGCCAGGCTGCCCCCGGCGAACCTGCGATGCTCAAAATCCAAGCCCATCCGCAGCGGCGGACCGTAGGCGGTAGCTGGTGCAGGCGGTAGCGGCGCGGTGTGCCGATAGCGTTGCCGTAGAGAAGCTGTGAAGCGTTGACGCTCTAGTCTTTGCGCACGACGATCACGGGCACGGTTGCGGAATTCACGACCGCGCTGGCGACCGAGCCCAGGAGCATGCCGGCGAATCCGCCCCGGCCGTGACTGCCGACAACGACGAGCTGGGCAGATCCCGAATGCTTGAGGAGCTGATACCCCGGCCGATCGGCCACCACGACACGACGTACCGGTGTATCCGGGTAGCGTTCCCGAAAGCCCGCAAGACGTTCGGCGAGGAGTTCCTTCTCGCTGGACTTGATGTTCTCCGTTTCGGCCGGCGACCAATTGATGCTCGGGAAACCGAGGACGGTCATGTCGGTCCACGCGTGTAGCGCCAACAACTCCACGCCCCGGCGCGAGGCCTCGTCGAAGGCGAGCTCAGTCGCCCGCTCCGAAGTGGGAGAACCGTCGACACCCACCAGAACCGGTGCGTCTGCGGGCGGGACCTCCTCGTCGTGGATGATTGCGACCGGGCAGTGCGCGTGATGTACCAGGGCAGAACTGACTGAACCCAGCAACGCGCGATCGACCGCATCCAGTCCCCGGCATCCCGCCACCACCATCTCGGCATGCTTGGAGAGTTCGACAAGCGTGGGGATAGGTGGCCCGTCGAGAGATTGGGCCTGTACTTGCGGCGAGCCGGCGTCCGCGACGATCTTGCGGGCGTCCTCGATGATCTGTTCGGCTTGCTCGTGCTGCCAACGCGTGTAATCCGCAGGTACCGGCACTGTCATCAGAGCTGACGCGGCAGCCGCCGTCGGCGCGTTGACGCACACCACGGACAACGGGATGTTGCGCAGCGCCGCCTGGCGGGCGGCCCATGCGACCGCCGCGTTCGAGGGGGCCGATCCATCGACCCCAACTACGATCCCGTGCCTCGTCGTATGTGCTGACATCCTGACCTCCTGCTCGATGACCTTCTGCGACGACCGATGCTGGGGCGGCTAGATCCAGTCGTCGAGAAGTCCGTTGCGCTGCCAACACCATTAACCCAGCCGCGGTCTTCGGTGTCAGGAGCCATTGGTCCCTAATTCAGGGCAGCAGCGACTGCAACTCCTCGACGAATGCCACGGTTTCCCGTCCGTCACCTGACATCGGATGCACCAGCAGCGTCGTCACGCCCGCCTCGGCGAACGCTGCCACTCGTTCCTTGACGAATCCGCGCGGCCCCACCAGAGAAACCTGGCGCACGAGTTCGTCGGGTACGGCAGCGATCGCTTCGGCCTTCTTGCCTGCCAGATAGAGGTCCTGGATCAAATTGGCTACCTCGCCGAATCCGTACCGGGTCGCCAAGTTGTGGTAGAAATTTCGTCCCCGGGCGCCCATTCCACCGATATAGAGCGCCAATTGTGGCTTGGCCCAGGCCAATCGGTCATCCACGTCGTCACCGACCGCCAGGCTCGCGCTGACCATGACGTCAAGCGGGCCCAGCGCCGGGTCACGTTTGGCGGCACCGGATCGCAGCGCGTCACCCCAGACCTCATCGGCCTTCTCGGGGGAGAAGAACACCGGCTGCCATCCTTCGGCTATCTCTGCGGTCAGTTCGACGTTCTTCGGTCCGAGGGCAGCGATGGAGATGGGGATTCGTTCCCGCACAGGATGATTGATGAGTTTCAGCGGTTTGCCCAGCCCGGTGCCGCGGTCGGCCGGTAAGGGAACCTGGTAGTACTTTCCGTTGTAGGTGACGCGCTCGCGACGCCACACCTGACGGCAGATTTCGATGACTTCGCGGGTGCGGCCCAAGGGTGCGTCGAACGGCACGCCGTGGAAGCCCTCGATAACCTGCGGGCCCGACGCGCCCAGGCCGAGCCGAAACCGTCCGTCGGAGACGTAGTCGAGTCCGGCGGCCGTCATCGCCATCAGCGCGGGGGTGCGGGTGTAGATCGGGACGACGCCGGTGCCGAGTTCGATCCGCGACGTCTTGGCCGCGAGGAAGCCCAGTTGGCTGATCGCGTCGTAGGAGTAGGCCTCGGCGACAAGTGCAAGGCCGACGCCGATCTTCTCGAGTTCGACCACCTGGTCGACGGCTTCGAGAAAGCCGTCGGAATAGCTGAGAAAGATGCCCGTCCGCATCACCAACATATACACCCAACCAGTTGGTTGGGGTACCGCGGCTAGGTCTTCAGCAGCGCGACGACCTTTTCCTGAAGCTCGACCGGGTCGTGGGCGAACGGATCCACCGCAGGCGCCTTGGGTAGTTCTGCCTCGCCGTCGGCAAAGTCTTTGTATTCATCCTTGTTGCCGTGGCCGGACAACGTGTGCAGCAGATAGCCGGTCATCAGCGCCCGGACCGTTTTCTGGGTGCCTCGGTCCGCCCCAGGCAGGCCGACGGCCGGAGCCAGTCGGCGACCCTCGATCAGGCCCCCCGGCTTGACCTTGGGGGTGCTGCGCAGCGTGGCGGTCTTCCAGGCGCGCGCCAACTCGACGGCATTGGATTGCAGTGTCATCGGATCCTCAGGGGTCATCAGGATCAGGCCCGGCACTTTCAGCGTCGCCGCCGGTTGCTCGGCGGACGGCTTGGTGATCGTGGGGTAGGCCGCGAACACCGCCTGGGGCCTCCCAGTCTTGGGTCCGGTCACCGTTTCCGTCGACCTTCCTGCCGCCGCCAACACCGCTGCGGAGGCGCCGAAGCCGTGGCCCGCGACACCCAGTTTGTCCGGGTGCACGCTGATGCCACCGCTGCCCAGTCGCACGCCCGCGACGATGTCCAGCGCTGTGCCCAGGTCGTAGGCCAGATTGAGTGCCGACGGGGCCAGCCCGGTCTCGGTGTCGGGGGCGGCGGCGACGATGCCCCATGACGCCAGATGTTCCAGCGTTCCGTGGTAGCGGCGCGCTGATGTGATCCAGTCGTGAGCGAATGCCACCGCGGGCAGATTCTTGCCGGCCGCAGGGGTGTAGACAACGCCCGGCAACCCAGCAAAGGCCAGGTCGCCCCGCAGCACGCGGTGTGGGCCGCGGCGGGTCAACGCGGCAAAGAGCTTCTTCGTGCGGGCCACCCGAAGACCGTAACCCACCAGGGTGTGATGTGTTCCTGCACTACCCTGGTCGGTTATGTGTGGAATCGTCGGCTACGTCGGGCAACGTCCTGCCTGCGGCATCGTGGTCGACGGACTGCGCCGCCTCGAGTACCGAGGGTATGACTCGGCCGGTGTCGCACTGCTCGACGGTCGGGGTGGGCTCGCCGTAAGCCGAAAAGCGGGCCGCCTCGCCAACCTCGAGGCCGCCCTTGCCGAGGGCGGGTCCGACGACCTCGTCGGCGCGACCGGCATCGGGCACACCCGGTGGGCCACCCACGGCAGGCCCACCGACCGCAACGCTCATCCGCACCGGGACGCCTCGGGGAAGGTCGCGGTGGTCCACAACGGCATCATCGAGAACTTCGCCGCGCTACGTGACGAGCTCGAACGCGCCGGGGTGGAGTTCGCCAGCGACACCGACACCGAGGTCGCCGTCCATCTTGTCGCGCGCGAATATGCCCTCGGCGAGAATGCCGGCGATTTCCCGGCATCGGTCTTGGCGGTACTGCGTCGGCTCGAGGGTCACTTCACCTTGGTCTTTGCCCATGCCGACGAGCCGGGCACCATCGTGGCTGCGCGGCGTTCCACGCCGCTGGTGCTCGGGGTAGGAGACGGTGAGATGTTCGTCGGCTCCGACGTCACTGCGTTCATCGAGCACACCCGTGAGGCCGTCGAGCTCGGCCAGGATCAGGCCGTCGTGGTCACTGCCGACAGCTACCGCATCACGAATTTCGACGGCGTTCCGGCTGATCGTGGCAGCGACTACCGGGTCTTTCACGTCGACTGGGACACCTCGGCCGCCGAAAAGGGGGGCTATGAGTACTTCATGCTCAAGGAGATCTCCGAGCAGCCGGCCGCTGTCTCTGACACCCTGCTCGGCCACTTCATCGACCACCGCATCGTGCTCGACGAGCAGCGCCTGTCCGATCAGGAATTGCGCGAGATCGACAAGGTATTCGTCGTTGCTTGCGGTACCGCGTATCACTCCGGTCTGGTGGCCAAGTATGCGATCGAGCATTGGACCCGGTTGCCGGTTGAGGTCGAGCTTGCCAGCGAATTCCGTTACCGTGACCCGGTTCTGGACAGCAACACGTTAGTCGTGGCGATCTCGCAATCCGGGGAGACCGCCGATACGCTCGAGGCAGTTCGGCACGCCAAGGAACAGAGCGCCAAAGTTCTGGCCATCTGCAACACCAACGGCAGCCAGATACCTCGGGAATGCGACGCGGTGCTCTACACCCGGGCCGGACCGGAGATCGGTGTGGCGTCGACCAAGACGTTCCTGGCGCAGATCGCCGCCAGCTACCTTGTCGGGCTGGCCCTTGCGCAGGCGCGTGGCACCAAGTCGCCCGACGAGATCGCCCGCCTGTATGACGACCTCGAGGAGATGCCGGACCTGATCTCGCGGGTGCTGGACACCGTAGATCCGGTCGCGCACCTGGCCAAGCGACTTGCTTCAGCACAGACCGTGCTGTTCCTGGGCCGCCACGTGGGGTACCCGGTTGCGCTCGAAGGCGCGCTCAAGCTCAAGGAATTGGCCTATATGCACGCCGAGGGCTTCGCCGCGGGAGAGCTCAAGCACGGCCCGATCGCTCTCATCGAGGATGATCTGCCCGTCATCGTCGTGATGCCGTCGCCGAAGAGTGCGGCGATGCTGCACTCCAAGCTCCTGTCGAACATCCGGGAGATTCAGGCTCGCGGCGCCGTGACGATCGTCATCGCCGAAGAGGGCGACGAGGCGGTACGTCCCTATGCCGACTATCTTATCGAGATCCCCGCAGTGCCAACACTTTTGCAGCCGCTGTTGTCGACGATTCCGCTTCAGGTGTTCGCCGCCGGGGTCGCCCAGGCTCGGGGATACGATGTCGACAAGCCGCGTAATCTGGCGAAGTCGGTCACTGTCGAGTAGGACATCCCTGATTCGTCGCGTTCACACACCCGCAAGGTCGTGTAGCGGCCACGATCGGCCAGTAACGTGGGAACAATGCGGTACTTCTACACGGCCGACCAGATCCGGGCCGCTGAAGCACCGTTGTTGGCGTCCCTTCCTGACGGTGCGTTGATGCGCCGGGCTGCCTTCGGTCTGGCCTCGGTGATTGCCCGTGAACTCGGCACAGTCAGCGGTCGCACCCTGTGCGCGGTCGTCGGCTCCGGCGACAACGGTGGCGACGCTCTGTGGGCCGCGACGTTCCTGAGGCGCCGCGGTGCGGGTGCGACGGCGATCCTGCTCAATGCCGGGCGCACCCACGCCAAAGCCTTGGCGGCGTTCCGGCGGGCGGGCGGGCGGGTCGTTGAAAAACTACCTTCGGCAACCGATCTGGTGATCGATGGCGTGGTGGGCATCTCCGGCTCCGGCCCACTGAGACCCGCCGCGGCAGAAGTCTTCGAGGCGGTCCGCAAGCGGGGCATCCCGGTCGTCGCCGTCGATCTGCCCAGTGGCGTCGACGTCCTGACCGGCGCCACCGACGGCCCCCACGTCACACCTGCGGTCACGGTCACGTTCGGCGGGTGCAAGCCCGTCCACGCATTGCGGGGCTGCGGGCGCGTCGAACTGATCGACATCGGGCTGGATCTACCGCCGAGTCGCATGCTGGAATTCGAGGCTGGGGACGTCGCCGCGCGCTGGCCGGTACCCGGACCCGACGACGACAAGTACACCCAGGGCGTGGCCGGTGTGATGGCCGGGTCCGCGACCTACCCGGGGGCTGCGGTGCTGTGCACCGGAGCCGCGGTAGCCGCCACCTCGGGCATGGTTCGATATGCGGGAAGTGCTGGGCAACAGGTGCTTTCGCGATCACCAGAGGTTATCGCAACGCCTGGTCCGACGACGGCCGGACGGGTTCAGGCCTGGGTTGTCGGGCCCGGTCTGGGCAACGATGAGACCGCCGCTGCGGCGTTGTGCTTCGCGCTGGACGCTGATGTCCCGGTACTCGTCGACGCCGACGCGCTGACCATGCTGGCCGCCCACCCCGACCTGCTCACCAATCGGCGGGCCCCGACGATCCTGACGCCGCACGCCGGCGAGTTCGCCCGACTGGCCGGATCGCCCCCCGGTGCCGATCGCGTGGGTGCCACCCGCCGGCTGGCCGACCAGCTGGGTGTCACGGTGCTACTCAAGGGCAACGTCACCGTCATCGCCGAGCCTGAGGGCACCGTGTATCTGAACGCCGCCGGCCAGTCCTGGGCGGCCACCGCCGGGTCCGGTGACGTGCTGTCCGGGATCATCGGCGCACTCCTTGCGGCAGGCCTGCCGCCGGGCGAGGCGGCGGCCGCTGCGGCATTCGTCCATGCCCGCGCCGCTCAGAGCTCCGCGCGCGACCCCGGACCGGGGTCGGTTCCGACATCGGCTTGGCGAATACTTGCCCATCTGCGGACAGCCCTGGCTTCCATCCTCTAGAAAGAACTCCATGCCCAATATTTCTCGCCAGATCGAACTGACCCCCTCCTACACCGGTCGGCTGTTCACGACACCGCTGCCTGCCTTGCGGCTTCCCGACGAGTCGATGCCCGCCGAACAGACCTACCAGTTCATTCACGATGAGCTGATGCTGGACGGCAGTTCCCGGCTCAACCTGGCGACCTTCGTGACGACGTGGATGGATCCCGAGGCGGGCCGGCTGATGGCGGAGACGTTCGACAAGAACATGATCGACAAGGACGAGTACCCGGTCACCGCAGCGATCGAGCAACGCTGCGTCTGTATGGTGGCCGACCTGTTCCACGCCGAGGACCTGAGCGACGACGACCCGACCAAAGCCGTCGGGGTGTCCACCGTCGGATCCAGCGAGGCCGTGATGCTGGCCGGCCTGGCCCTGAAGTGGCGGTGGCGGGAGAAGGTGGGTGATTCGAGCAAGGGCGCCGGGCAGCATCGAACCCCCAACCTCGTCATGGGATCGAACGTGCAGGTGGTGTGGGAGAAGTTCTGCCGGTACTTCGATGTCGAGCCCCGCTATCTGCCGATGGAGAGAGGGCGCTACGTCATCACACCCGAACAGGTGGTCGACGCGGTCGACGAAGACACCATCGGCGTGGTGGGGATTCTGGGCACGACCTTCACCGGGGAACTCGAGCCGATCGCCGCGATCTGCGCGGCGCTGAACAAGGTCGCCGCCGACGGAGGGCCCGACGTTCCGGTACACGTCGACGCGGCCAGCGGCGGATTCGTGGTGCCGTTCCTGCACCCCGATCTGCAGTGGGACTTCCGGCTGCCGCGGGTGGTGTCGATCAACGTCAGCGGACATAAGTACGGCCTGACCTACCCGGGTATCGGATTCGTGGTGTGGCGCAGCGCCGAGCACCTGCCGGAGGACCTGGTGTTCCGGGTGAACTATCTGGGCGGCAACATGCCGACCTTCACCCTGAACTTCTCCCGCCCCGGTAATCAGGTGGTGGGTCAGTACTACAACTTCCTGCGACTGGGCCGCGACGGCTACCTCAAAGTGATGAAATGCCTGTCGGACACTGCGCAGTGGTTTGCCCGCCAATTGGCCGACATGACTGGACCCGACAACAAGCCGGTGTTCGAGTTGATCACCGACGGATCGGCGATTCCGGTGTTGTCGTTCAAGCTCGTCGACGGCGCCAAGTACACCGTGTTCGACGTTTCGGCGCTGCTGCGCAGCTACGGCTGGCAGGTGCCGGCGTACACGATGCCGGACAACGCCACGGACGTGGCGGTGCTGCGGGTGGTGGTGCGTGAGGGCTTCTCGGCGAACCTGGCTCGCGCGTTGCGTGACGACCTGCGGGAGGTGCTGGCCAAGCTGGGTAAGGCGGATATCGGCGGCTTCGCCGACGAGGCGCACTTCGCCCACTGAGTCCCCGCCTGGGACAATCGGGTGCAGTGATCACCACCGCGAACATGACCCAGCAGGTGTCGAGGGCACCCACCGGCTTGCCCACTGCGTCAGTCGACCTTGACGCCATCGCCCACAACGTGGCTAGGCTGCGCGAATGTGCAGGCTCAGCTGCGGTGATGGCCGTGGTCAAGGCCGACGGCTACGGCCACGGCGCTACCCGGGTAGCGCGCGCTGCGCTGGCTGCGGGGGCCGCCGAACTCGGTGTCGCAACGCTCGACGAGGCGTTGGCGCTGCGCCGGGACGGCATTACCGCACCGGTGCTGTCCTGGTTGCACACCCCGCACACCGACTTCGCGCCCGCGCTGCTGGCCGATATCCAGGTGGCGGTGTCCTGCGAGCGTGAGGTCGAGGAGGTCGTCGACGCGGTTCGGCGCACCGGACATGCCGCCACGGTCACCATCAAGGCGGATACCGGCCTGAACCGGAACGGTGTCGGGGCCTCTGACTATCCTTCGGTGCTCGCGGCGCTGCTGCGGGCCCAGGCCGACGCCGCGGTGCGGGTACACGGGATCATGTCGCACCTGGTGCACGGCGATGATCCGGACCACCCGCTCAACGATCTGCAGGCGCAGCGGCTGACCGACATGGTGGCCACGGCGGGTGACCGCGGGCTCCGCTTCGAGGTGGTGCATCTGAGCAACTCGCCCGCGGTCTTGACACGTCCCGATCTGGCGTTCGACATGGTGCGCCCGGGCATCGCGGTGTACGGCCAGAGTCCGCTGCCCGAACGCGGCGACCTGGGGTTGCAACCCGCGATGACGGTGACCTGCCCGGTGGTGCTGATCCGTTCGCTGAAGGCCGGCGACGGCGTGTCCTACGGGCACACCTGGGTCGCCGAGCGGGACACCACGGTGGCGCTGATCCCGGTCGGCTATGCCGACGGCGTCTTCAGAAGCTTGTCCGGTCGCATCGAGGTGTCGATCAACGGGAGGCGCTACCCAGGCGTCGGTCGCGTCTGCATGGATCAGTTCGTGGTGGATCTCGGTCCGGGCCCGACCGGCGTGGCAGCGGGCGATGAGGCGATCCTGTTCGGCCCCGGTACCGCAGGCGAACCGACCGCGCAGGACTGGGCGGAGTTGCTGGGCACCATCAACTACGAAATCGTCACGAGTCCGCGGGGGCGCATCGTCCGAAGTTTCCGAGGTGGACACGAGCAAGGCGGAGGTGAATCTCGGTGAGCTCTCGGGCGGGGTGGCTGGCCGGCGCGGCGGGCGCCTCTGCGGTCGGTACCGCCGCCGGGGTTTCGGTGGCCCGTTCTCTGCGCCATCGGGTCACCGATGAGGACCCCTACGCAGACGAGGATTTCGAGCTGCTGGACGCCGATCGCAGCTGTGTAGTGACCACACCGGACGGGGTGCCACTCGCGGTGCGCGAGGTGGGTCCTGAGGACGCCCCACTGACCGTGGTGTTCTCCCATGGATTCTGTCTGCGCATGGGGTCCTTCCACTTTCAGCGCGCCCGGCTCTCCCAGCAGTGGGGACCCCAGGTGCGCATGGTCTTCTATGATCAGCGGGGCCACGGCCAGTCGGGCTACGCGTCGCCGGATACCTACACCGTCGAACAATTGGGCCAGGATCTGGAGAGTGTGCTGGCCGTCATGGCGCCGCGGGGCCCTGTGGTCCTGGTCGGTCACTCCATGGGCGGGATGACAGTGCTGTCGCACGCCCGTCAGTACCCGCAGCGCTACCCGACGCGCATCGTCGGTGCGGCATTGATCGCCTCTGCCGCAGAGGGGATTTCACGTTCGCCGCTGGGTGAGATCCTGAAGAACCCGGCACTGGAAGCCGTCCAGTTCGCCGCGCGTTATGCCCCGAAGCTGGTACACCGTGGCCGCGGCGCCGCGCGCAAGGTGATCGGCCCCATTCTGCGAGAAGCGTCCTACGGCGACGAGAAGATCAGCCCCAGCGTGGTGGCATTCTCCGAGCGGATGATGCACGACACCCCGATCGCCACCCTGGTGGAGTTCCTGCACGCACTCGAGGTGCATGACGAGACCGGAGGCCTGAAGACGCTGAGCAAGGTACCCACGCTGGTGGCCTGTGGTGACCGCGACATGCTCACGCCCATGGAGTATTCGGAGGCGATGGCCCACGAGCTCGCGAAGTCGGAGCTGGTGATTGTCGGTGGCGCAGGTCATCTCGTTCAACTCGAGCACCCGGAGATCATCGACGATGCACTGGTGCGGCTTGTGGAACGGGCCACACCGTCCAAGCTCGTGGCGCTGACCCGCAGGATGCGGGACCGGGGGCGCAGAAATGGATGAGCGCTCAGGCACCCGAATCGGCCCGCCGGCGACATCAGGTACCCGAGCCGGCCCGCCGGCGACGGCGGGAACCGCCGATCTGCCCACCGTCGCAGACACCATCGCCCTGGGAGTGAGGCTGGGGCGCGATCTTCGTGCCGGCGATGTCGTCGTGCTCTCCGGGCCATTGGGTGCCGGAAAAACTGTTCTGGCCAAGGGTATTGCGCAGGGGATGGATGTCGATGGTCCGGTGATCTCGCCGTCGTTTGTGCTTGCCAGGGTGCACCGGCCACGCCACGCGGACGGGCCCACGATGGTGCATGTCGACCTATACCGGCTGCTGGATCAGGCGTCGGTGGATCTGCTCGCCGAGCTGGATTCACTGGACCTCGATACCGAGCTCGAGGACGCGGTCGTGGTGGTCGAATGGGGCGAGGGGGTCGCCGAACGGCTGTCGGACAGCCACCTCGACATCCGATTGGATCGCTCCCCGGACTCCGAGGTCCGCACCGCGGGCTGGCGGTGGAGCCGGCCGTGAGCAGGCTGCTGCTGGCGATCGACACCGCCACACCCGCGGTTACGGCGGGCGTCGTCCGGCTTGCCGGTGAGGCCGCAGAGGTTCTCGCCGAGCAGGTGACCATCGACCCCCGCGCGCACGCCGAGCGGCTCACCCCCAATATCGTTGCTGCGCTGCGCGAAGCTGGGGTGGCAGTCGATCAGCTCGACGCTGTTGTGGTGGGTTGTGGCCCCGGTCCGTTCACCGGGCTTCGGGTGGGTATGGCGACCGCGGCCGCGGTCGGACATGCTCTCGGCATCCCGGTGCGTGGGGTGTGCAGCCTCGACGCGATTGCCGTCGGCACCGCCGGGGAAGTCTTGGTAGTGACCGATGCGCGACGCCGCGAGGTGTACTGGGCGCGATACCGCGACGGCATGCGTGTCGACGGGCCGGCGGTGAGCGCGGCCGCCGATGTGCCCGGCGGCGCCGACGCGGTCGCCGGGTCACCCGAGCACACGGCGTTGTTCGATCTTCCGCGGCTGGGGCAGGCCTATCCGAGCGCTCTGGGTCTCGTTGGCGCTGTGCTGGATTGGACCACGGATCCCGATCCCTTGGTCCCGCTGTATCTGCGCCGGCCCGATGCTCAGCCGCAGACGGCGAAGCGATGAGCACCCCGGCAAGCATCCAGTACGGCGCGCTTGAGCCTGGTGATGCGGCACGCTGCGCTGAACTTGAAGCCCAGCTGTTCGACGGTGACGATCCGTGGCCGACGCGAGCATTCCTGGCCGAGCTCGCTGTCAAACACAATCACTATGAGGCTGCACGCGCCGGCGACAAGCTGGTGGGCTATGCCGGGATCGCCCGGCTGGGCCGGATCCGGCCTTTCGAGTACGAAATTCACACTATCGGCGTCGACCCCGCGCACCAGGGCCGCGGCATCGGTAGGCAGCTGCTCGCGCGGCTGCTCGACTTCGCCCGTGGTGGAACGATTTTCCTCGAGGTTCGGACGGACAACGCGGCGGCGATCGCCCTGTACGAAAGCGAAGGCTTCACCAGGGTCGGCATGCGCAAGCGCTACTACCGAGTCAGCGGTGCCGACGCCTACACCATGAAACGGGAGCGGCGATGATTGTCCTGGCTATCGAGAGTTCCTGCGACGAGACAGGTGTCGGCATCGCAGAACTCGGTGGCGACGGCACGGTCTCGCTGCTCGCCGACGAGGTCGCCTCCAGCGTCGACGAGCACGCCCGCTTCGGCGGCGTCGTCCCGGAGATCGCGTCCCGGGCGCACCTGGAGGCGCTGGGCCCCACGATGCGTCGTGCGTTACAGGTCGCAGGCATCGACAAACCCGATGTCGTCGCCGCAACCATCGGCCCCGGTCTGGCCGGGGCGCTGCTGGTCGGAGTTGCTGCGGCAAAGGCATATTCGGCGGCATGGCAGGTGCCGTTCTACGCCGTCAACCATCTGGGTGGGCACCTGGCCGCCGATGTCCTCGACCATGGTCGGCTGCCCGAGAGCATCGGTCTGCTCGTATCCGGGGGACACACCAACCTGCTGCACGTGCGTTCGTTGGGCGAGCCGATCCTCGAATTGGGTTCCACTGTCGACGATGCCGCAGGTGAGGCCTACGACAAGGTGGCGCGGCTGCTGGGGCTGGGGTATCCCGGTGGCAGGGTGCTCGACGAGCTCGCGCGCACCGGAGATCCCGACGCGATCGGGTTCCCCCGGGGTATGACCGGGCCGCGCGACGCTCGGTATTCGTTTAGTTTCTCGGGTCTCAAGACCGCTGTGGCGCGCTACGTGGAACGTCATCCCGAAGCGTCCCGGGCCGACGTCGCGGCGGGATTCCAGGAAGCGGTGGCCGACGTGCTGACGTCCAAGGCGGTGCGCGCGGCCGAAGAGCTCGGGGTGTCGACGCTGCTCATCGCCGGAGGCGTTGCCGCGAACTCACGGCTACGTGAACTGGCGGCGCAGCGGTGCTCGGCAGCGGGCCTGACGTTGCGGATCCCGCGGCCGCGGCTGTGCACCGACAACGGCGCCATGATCGCTTCGTTCGCCGCTCACCTGATCGCCGCCGGAGCCGCGGCCTCCCCACTCGACGTAGCGAGCGACCCGGGTCTGCCGGTGGTCCAGGGTCAGGTGATGTGAGCGTTGTCCCCTCAGCGCACCCCCACCTTGAGTGTTAGCACTCGCGTGTATAGAGTGCTAGGTGGCAGTCGGTCCATCCCTGTGTCGGCACCCGCGACGACGGCGCGAGGAAGGTCACCGGCCGCCAAGTACATCCATCAACATCAGTGAAGGGGCTCCATCGTGGCGAGCGTGAACATCAAGCCACTCGAGGACAAGATCCTCGTACAGGCCAACGAGGCCGAGACCACGACCGCTTCCGGTCTGGTCATCCCCGACACCGCCAAGGAGAAGCCGCAGGAAGGCACCGTCGTCGCAGTAGGCCCCGGCCGCTGGGATGAGGATGGCGACAAGCGGATTCCTCTGGATGTGTCCGAGGGTGACGTGGTCATCTACAGCAAGTACGGCGGCACCGAGATCAAGTACAACAATGAGGAGTACCTGATCCTGTCGGCTCGTGACGTGCTGGCTGTCGTTTCAAAGTAAGCGAATCGTGTTCCGCCCCGGACGTTCCCGCATGGGTGATGTCCGGGGCGGCACGCGTCATACCCGCCTTTCGGCATACCCGTCTTTAGGGAAAGAAATCTATGAGTAAGCAGATTGAGTTCAACGAAACCGCGCGCCGAGCCATGGAGGTCGGTGTCGACAAGCTCGCCGACGCGGTCAAGGTCACGCTGGGTCCGCGCGGTCGCCACGTGGTGCTCGCCAAAGCGTACGGCGGGCCGACGGTCACCAACGACGGCGTGACCATCGCCCGCGAGATCGACCTCGAGGATCCGTTCGAGAACCTCGGCGCCCAACTGGTGAAGTCGGTGGCCACCAAGACCAACGATGTCGCGGGCGACGGCACCACCACCGCCACCGTGCTGGCCCAGGCGCTGGTCAAGGCCGGCCTGCGTAACGTCGCCGCCGGCGCCAACGCGATCGCACTCGGGGCGGGCATCTCGAAGGCCGCCGACGCGGTGTCCGAGGCGCTGCTGGCCGAGGCGACCCCGGTGACCGACCAGAAGTCGATAGCTCAGGTCGCCACGGTGTCCTCTCGCGACGCCGAGGTGGGCGAACTGGTCGGTGAGGCGATGACCAAAGTCGGCCACGACGGCGTGGTATCGGTGGAGGAGTCTTCGACGCTGTCCACGGAACTGGAGATCACCGACGGTGTCGGCTTCGACAAGGGCTACATCTCGGCGTACTTCGTGACCGACTTCGACACCCAACAGGCTGTGCTGGAGGACGCGCTGGTGCTGCTGCACCGCGACAAGATCAGCTCGCTACCCGACCTGCTGCCGCTGCTGGAGAAGGTGGCCGAGAGCGGCAAGCCGATGCTCATCGTCGCTGAGGACGTCGAAGGTGAGGCCCTGTCGACGCTCGTCGTCAACGCGATCCGCAAGACGCTGAAGGCCGTCGCGGTCAAGGCGCCGTTCTTCGGTGACCGCCGCAAGGCGTTCCTCGATGACCTCGCGATCGTCACCGGTGGTGAGGTCATCAACCCCGACGTCGGTCTGGTGCTGCGCGAGGTTGGCCTGGAGGTTCTGGGCACAGCCCGCCGCGTCGTGGTCGACAAGGACAGCACGGTCCTCGTGGACGGCGGTGGCACCAAGGATGCCGTTGCCGCCCGTGCCGCCCAGTTGCGGGCCGAGATCGAGGGCAGCGACTCGGACTGGGATCGCGAGAAGCTCGAGGAGCGGTTGGCCAAGCTGGCCGGCGGGGTCGCCGTGATCAAGGTCGGCGCGGCCACCGAGACCGATCTGAAGAAGCGCAAGGAAGCCGTTGAGGACGCTGTTTCCGCAGCCAAGGCTGCTGTCGAGGAGGGCGTCGTGGTTGGCGGAGGTGCCGCGCTCGTGCAGTCCAGGGGCGTTCTGGCGAAGCTGCGCGAGTCACTGTCCGGCGATGAGGCCCTCGGTGTCGACGTGTTCTCCGCGGCGCTGTCGGCACCGCTGTACTGGATCGCCGCCAACGCCGGACTGGACGGGGCGGTCGTGGTGAGCAAGGTCTCCGAGCTGCCGGCCGGGCAGGGCTTCAACGCCGCAACCCTGGCCTACGGCGACCTGATCGCCGACGGCGTCATCGACCCGGTCAAGGTCACCCGATCAGCGTTGCTCAACGCGGCGTCGGTGGCGCGGATGATCCTGTCCACCGAGACCGCGGTCGTCGATAAGCCGGTCGAGGAAGAGGACGATGACCATGGCCACGGGCATGGTCACTCCCACTGAGTGATGTTGCAGGAGACGCCTCGGGCCCTACGGCGGGCCCGGGGCGTCTTTGCATTTGGGTGCGGTCTCGGCGACGAGGCCATGTGACTGTGAGCGCGGCCCCGCGCCGGCGGATCACCGCGGGACCAATCAATCCGGCCGCAACGTGGGGTCAGCAGCGACGCGCATCAGCGTCGATAGGTCAGCTGACCTGCAAGCCTCCGGGGCCGAGAGTGAGATGCAATTCGATCACCGGCTCAGAATCGTCCAACCGATGCTGGATGACACCAAGGACGATCTCGTTGACCTCGTCCCCGAAACCAGCCTGCATCTGGCTGGACGGGGTTTCAATGTCGAGCATCAATAGCTTGCCGGCGCGGGCGGCGACCCGATGCCAGGTCCCCTCGTGGGCTGAGACGACGTCTGCAAGCGTCATCGGCGAAGTGGGGCTCCTGCCGGCAGCGTTTCGACGCTCGGCGTTGGCGTCTGCAGCGGTCGTAGCGCTCGCCTGGGAGTCCATGACGGTTCGCATGCCCGCAAGCAGGTTCCTCAGTTGCTCAAGCTGCTGGGCGTTCGGCGGCTCCTCCGGAGAGAGTGAATCGGCCAGAAAAAACAGTGCCCCCAGTGCGGTTCGGAGGTCGTGGGCTATCGCCGCAGTGAAGCGCTCCTGCTCAGTCACCGCCTCGGCTGCGGCAACCCTCGCCGCCGCCAATTCCGAGGTCCGCAGGGCGAGCTTCTCCTCCAGTTGCTGACGGAGCTCCCAGCGATCCGAGGTGACGCGCTCTGCGATGGCCTCGGCCTGAAGTCGTGCCGTCCGCTCGCGGGCAAGACGGCGCTCAAGGCGCTCAAGGCGCTCAACGGCCGCGGGCCGATCATTGGGCCCGGTCAAGCCGCAGGCATGATTCGTAGAGTGCAGCGAGAGTCGCCCCGCTGCTTGCAGTTGGGCTGGTCGACTGCCACGGATTCACCGTAGTGATCGGCGACCCCTAGAACCAGCCCTTCGGCGAGCGTGCACATGTTCCTCACCGACAGATAGTCCAACTCGAGGGCATCACCATTTTCGCGCAACACGAATCGTGGCACCGAAGCTCCCGGGTAGAGCTTCAGCACCTGGGGGTGAATCAAATCTTCGAGTATGGGAAGGAATTCGCGCAGCGATGTGGGCTCCTCCAGGAGGCCTCCGTAACGTGTGAAAAGAGGTTTGAAGGTGATTCTTCCCAGTGTCCGTAGGACATCCTCGACCGGAGAATTCAGGCGGTCGGCTGCAGCATTGGCCAGCGCAACCAGTTGGGCGTCGGGATAATTTCCCAGGGCCGTGTAAGCCCCCTCCAGATCGGCGGCGATCAGTAGGTCATCCCACAGATCTTCACTCCACTCGAGCGATACCGCTTCCTCAACGGCGTTGAACAACACGCCCTTCATGGGATTCCTCCTTGGTCCGCAGATTGCCCAATCCTCGCGCGCAGTCGCTGCAGCGTCGCATCAATCAGGTCATCGAGCCGGACTTCGGACAGCCTCGAGACCGGGTCTGCCGCCTCCTCGACAATACGGAGCCGATCAGCCAACGCGGCTGCGCCGAGCATCGTGCTGGGGGAGCGGAGGGCGTGAGCGCTTCGCCGTACCGCGTCGGGGTCTCCCTTGGCTGCCACCCGCGAAAGCTCGGCCAGGCGCCGTGGCATTTCAGCGGCGAAGGTGCGAAAAACCTTGTGCAGTGGGTCGGCTCCGAGTTCTTCCCGTAGCCGATCGATATGCGCTTCGTCGAGGAGGTGCGCATCGGACCCGTTCGGACCGGAATCGCCGGCGTCGGCTTTGGGACCCAGGTCGTCCGCCCCATCCGCGCCCAGGAAGCGAGTGAGCTCTTTGGCAAGTTCGGACAGGAGCAATGGCTTGGTGAGGAAGCCGTCCATCCCAGCCCTTTCGCACGCATCGCGGTTGGCATCCATCGCAGACGCCGTGAGTGCCAGAACGGGTAGGTGCACGCCGGTGCCGCGCTCCCTGGCCCGGATACGGCGGGTCGCCTCGTATCCGTCCATCACCGGCATATTGCAGTCCATCAGCACCGCCTCGAATCTGCCCGATTCCAAGCGCTCCAGGGCTTCCGCCCCGTTGGACGCGATGTCACACGTGTAGCCAAGCTTCGTGAGTTGGGCCTCGACCAGCAATTGGTTTGTCGGGTTGTCGTCGGCGACGAGGATGGTCTTCACTGAACCGGTCTCTGTGGTTTCGGCGGTCTCCGGGCTGGGTGAAGATGCCGCAGGCGCCGACTCCGGCAGGGCGATGGTGAAGTGGAACGTCGTGCCGTGCCCTTCGAGGCTGGCGACGGCGAGCCCCTCACCGCCCAGGACTTGAACGATCTTGTCGGAGATCGGTAGGCCCAGGCCGCTGCCTCGGTCGGCGTCGGAAGCCGACACTTGTGCGAAAGGCTCCAGGATCCGACCGATTTCTTCGCCGGGAATCCCCGGCCCGGTATCGGTTACCGCGAACCGGACCAGATCGTCGGCCGTCGCGGTGGCTCCCGCCGAAATCTCGACGTCGATGCGGCCCTCACGAGTGAACTTGGTGGCGTTGGAGACGAGGTTCATCAGAACTTGATGCAGTTTGTCGGGATCTCCGGTGCGCCAATCCGAGATGTTCGGGTCGACCGAGGTGCCGAGTCGCAGACCCTTGGCCTCAGCCTTGAATCTTGAGACTTCAGTCACTTCCTCGACCATCTGGCGCAGTGCGAACGCCTTGGAGGCGATCTGCACCTTTCCGGCCTCCAGTCGGGACAGGTCGAGGAGATCGTCGATGAGGCGTGTCAGACGCTCCGCCTCCGTGCGGACCAGCCTGGACCACTCTGCAGCCAGCTTGCGGCCCTCAGAGGACAGCTGGTTGTCCAGCAGTTCGGAGAAACCGAGGATGGCGTGCAAGGGAGCGCGGATCTCGTGGCTGACTGTCACGACGTAGTCGGACTTTGCTTCGGAAAGCGCAATGGCTGAGTCACGGGCCTGCTGCAACTGCCGCTCCAGCACAACCTGAGCGTCGACGATGCGTACCGCGACGATCACCCCATCGGTGTTGCCGTCGACATCGATGTAGGGCTTTCCGTGGCCTTCGACCCAGCGATAGCCGCCATCGGCGGTCACGATGCGAAACCGCGCGACCGCCGCTCGGCCTCGAGCGATCTCAGCCAGCGCGGTGAACACCGTATCGACATCATCGGGGTGGATGCGGGGGCTGAAGTCGGCGCCGATCCACTGCTGAGCGGTCCAACCGAACGCGGGCTCGATCGACGGGGATACCCAGACCGGCTCTCTGCCCCGCAGGTGAACGACAACATCGATGGAGTTCTCGGCGAGAATTCGATACCGCTCGTCCGCTTCGGCACGTTGGTGCTCAGCCTCGGCGCGCTGGCGGCTCTGCGCTAACTTGTCGATCAACAGCTGTTGGACATGCCGGGTGATGACGAATGAGGACGCTCCGAGAAGGAGGGCGGTCAGCGTGAGCGACAGCACCCACACCGCATTGCCCTGTAAGCCGAACGCCAGGAACACGGTCCGCCAGGCGGCAACCCAGATCGGAAGGACCGCGAACGTGATGACCACGGTCGCCAGGACCCTGCGGTCGGGCCGCGCCACCAGCCAAGCCACCGGATTACGATCCGGGCGGGCAAAGAGAGTCGCTGCGACCAGGAGCATCATGGCGATCGCTGTCGAACTGCCCATACCGGTGGACGACGAGACACTCACCATCTGAGCAGCGTCCACCATGTAGGCCACGATTCCGACGAGCGGAAGGGCCGCAGCAATCGCGATACTCACGGGCCAGGCTGTCGGAATCCAGCGGCGCTCCAGTCTCAGAAGTGCGACCGCCCCTGCCAGCGCCAGAACTGACATCGCCGTCTGGGGGCTCGGGCGGCCAGGCCAGCTTTGCTGCAGTGTGCTGACCGCATCGGAGAACAAGATCTGGTCTAGTCCGAACCCTCGACCGGTGACGTACTCCGCCAGGAACACCGCCGCAAGGCCGCCGGTCAACGCGGCGACGGCACGAGCGATCCACGCCCGGGGTCGTGACTGCTGCCCCAGCTGCAGCAGGATGGCAATTCCCAGTCCGGCCAGGAGCGCAGCGGTCCACGGCGTCATGTGCGGCCAGTCCCGACGAATCTGGGTTAACTGTTCGACACCGGTCGCCCAACCCAGCCAACTGGCAAGGGCAATCACGAGCGCCACCGTCACCGCAATGCGACTCCACCACACCGAAGGCACTTCAGCGTCGGTCCTGGCCACCTGAACCACCTCTCAGGGAAAAAGCGTAGTCTGCGGCGATTGAGTCGTCGGCGAATGGGCACGGATGGTGACCGTCAGCGTGGAGGTCGACTCGAACCCTGTCATCTTCCAACCGTTGGACGGGACGGCGAGCGCCCTAGATCGAACAGAAACACGCAACGGGCCGGCCGCGGTGAGCCCCCACAGGGAATAGGGTGATTTCACTTGATAGAGGACGAATGATGGAGACTCAGGCGGTGCTTGTGCACGGCACCAACGCTGGTCCGTGGACGATGGCGAATTTCGAACAGCACTTTGCTGACCTGGGTTGGCGATGTCTGAGTCCGGCCTATCGGCATCACGACAAAGCAGGATCGGCGGATACCGAGGATTTGCTCACCGGAGTCAGCATTTCCGACTACGTGGAAGACATTGCCGCCGTCGTTTCTGAGTTGGAGACAGAACCGGTCATCGTCGGGCATTCGCTGGGCGGTGTGATCGCACAGAAGTTGGCTGCCCGTGGACTCGCCCGAGCGATCGTCTTGCTCAACGGCAGCGTCAATTGGGGAGTTCTGCCCACAACCGAGGACGAGCGTGCGTTGGCCAAGTCATTGATGTCCGCCGGGCCGTTCTGGGAAGGCACCCTTTTGCCGGATTTCGACACGATGTCCAAATTCGGGCTCAATATGCTCGACCCGGCCGAGCAGAGACGCGTCTTCGACCGCCTGGGACCCGAGTCGGGCCGCGTCATGTTCGAACTCTTCTTCTGGATCTTCGACGAAAACCAGACCACCAGAATCGATTATCAGAACATCACGTGTCCGGTGCTCATGGTGTCGGGATCCGAAGACCTGGCGATCCCACCGTCGACATCGCGCGTCATCGCACAGCGGCACGGTCCAAACGCGACGTTTCATGAGGCACAGGGTTTCGGACACTATCTGACCCTCGAGCCGAACTGGCGCCAGGTTGCCGACCTCTGCGCTGGCTGGCTGGCCGACACGGTGAAATGACGACCGGCCAACCGGCTGTTCGCGCGCCGGCGGGCGCGGGGAACGCGCCGGGGGCGTTTCAGGCGCTGCGGCGAATGCCCCGTTTGAGGAGCAGTTCGCGCTCGGACTCGCTGAGGCCACCCCAGATGCCGTAGGGCTCACCCACGGACAGTGCGTGGGTGCGGCACTGGGTGATCACCGGGCAGCTGCGGCACATCTGCTTGGCCCGCATCTCCCGATGTGCGCGGGCGCGTCCGCGCTCGCCGTCGGGGTGAAAGAACATCGAGGACTCGGCTCCGCGACATAGACCGGCCATCTGCCAATCCCAGATGTCGGCGTTCGGACCGGGTAGCTCTTGCGGCTGTGGCACTGGAAACCCCTATCTGTGCATCCAGATCGCTTACGCGACAGATGTTGTGGGCCGGGTGGGTCGTAGTACAGATCCGAGTGCAGTCGCCGATGACTTCTCGTGAACACAACGTAGAAGGGCGCCGGAATCGCCGTCAAATGCCGGGTGCTGTGGATAACCGCAGAGCAACGGGCAGGAATTTACATCGTGTTCATCCACGCGACGCGAGGGCGTCGAATTGGTAATTATGAACGCCGACTCAGTGTGAATTGAGCAGCTGTTTTGGCTAATCGGTTCCCGGGGTGCCGCGCAGCATGTCCGGGTTTGTCAGTAGGCGGTTGACCCGGCGGTAACGCGTTAATCATGAACTGTTAACCAACATGGTTCTCACAGCGTTTCGGCTTGGTAGCGTCCCCAGCCGATGAGCACCAAGCCCGCGCCCGCCGCCACCGTCGGGATGGATGGCGTGGCGTTCGGCAGCGACCCCGGGCGCTGGCCGCTGTCGGCTGCCGTGACAGCACACGAGCTGTGGTTGCGCGCGGTCGCCGCAGGCGCCCAGGGCCGTTACGCCAGCGCGCTCTCCGACCTCGACCGACTCCAGCGACGTGCGACGCCGGGCCCGCTCGGCTCGTTGGCTCTCAGTACGCGGGCGTCGTTCCTGCGTCAGCTCGGGTGGCATGACAGGGCCCGTGCGTTGGACGGGCAAGCGGTGGCGCTGGCCGATGGCGCTGCGACCCCGGTGGCCGATGCTCTCATCGGACTGGCCGCCGACGCTCTGGGTGTGGGCCGGTTCGCTGCCTCGGCACGGGCGCTGCAGCGGGCGGCAGATGTGGTCGCCGACTCGGCGGCGGCGCGCCTGCCCGTGCGGTTGGCGTGGGTGTCGGCCGAACTGGCGATGGTCAGCGGGGACGGGGTGTCCGCAGTCGCCGATGCCGAACGTGCCGTTCAGCTAGCTGCGACCCTGGCCTCGGTGCGGCACGCCGTGAAATCCCGCGTCGTCCTGGCCGCAGCGCTGTGCAGTAGGGGTGATATCGACCCGGCGCGCCGGGAGGCGGACGAAGCGTTGCGGCAAACCGAATCGTTGGGCCTGGTTCCGTTGCGCTGGGCGGTGGCCTCGTTGCTCGCGAACATCGGCAGCAAAGAGCATTCGGAGGCCGAACTCGCCGCCCTGCGCGACGACTCTGCCGAAACCGTGACAAGACGGGGCGGCGTGTGGCGCCCGCGGTAACCGGGTTGTGGCCGATCTGGTCGTTATTGTTTAGCTGAGCCGCACCGCACAGTGGGGCCACCTGCCTGCCGGCAGAACCACTTCCCCCCGCCGGGATGTGTCCTCGACGTAACGCTGGAGTTATCAACCGCGATGACAATTTCGGGAGAACGTCTCGATTCTGTCGTTGCTGACGCAGTGAACGGTGATCGGGGCGCACTCCGGGAGGTGCTGGAGACTATCCGCCCCATCATCGTCCGGTATTGCCGGGCGAGGGTGGGGGCAACGGAGCGTAGCGGTCTCTCAGCAGATGACGTTGCTCAGGAGGTGTGCT
>NZ_JBMYXC010000004.1:0-58414 GCF_049608025.1 Mycobacterium sp.
TGCGAGTTACCGCCGGCTCTCCCGATGAGAACGACGCATTTCTCGAATTCGCCAGCGGCTGGATCACCGAACAGGAAGCGCAAAGATGACGCCAACAGATACTGCACGGAGCACGTTCGCCGAGCTCAAGGGATGCACCGGCCAGATCGCCGAGAGCCGGCTCGATGAGTTCTGGGCCGCGCTGGCCCCTGCCGACATTGACTTCATGATCGGCGAGTGGAAGGGCGGGGAATTCAACACCGGCCATATGGCCAATGGATTCATGAAAAAACTGAATTGGTTCGGCAAAACGTTTCACTCCGCCACCGACGCGAAGCCGCTCGTGTGCATCGATGCCGACGGCAATCGATTCTCCAACACCGAGGCGATGAACGGCGAAGCCAGCCTGTGGATGGAGGAGTTCCGCGGCGAGATGGTCGCCTCGATGGTCTACGACGGTAAGCCGGTGCACGACCATTTCAAGGTCGTCGACGGCAACGCGGTGATCGGGATCATGAACGGCAAGGGTGCACTGGACACCACCTCGGGAACACCCCGCTACCTCTATTTCTATCTCGAACGGGTCTAGCGGCATATCGTGGCGGGAATGAAGACGCGTGCACGGGCGACGGCGGCGACCCTGATCGGTTTCGGGGTGGTTCTCGGTATGACGACGGCATGCCAGCGCACCACCGAGGGATCCGTAGCGCAGACGACCCAGCCGGGCCCGCCGTTGACCTCCGCACCGACGCCCGACAGTCGTGCCCCGTCCATCCCGGGACTGCCCGAGATCACGCTCCCCAACATCCCGCTGCCCACGCGTGACACCGACATCCCTGAAGTTCCCGCCCCGGCGAACGCACTGACCATGAGATGCACGGAATACAACGAACTCGATGAGGCCACTCGGGTGGCGGTGGTCCGCGAGGTCCTCGCCCAGGAAAACAACCCGCTGGGACCCAACGGTGAGTTCGTCGGGCAGATCCTGGCGGACGCGGCCTGCCAGTTCCTCCCCAGCGCCCGGGTGAGCGACGTCCTGATGGGCGGCTAGCCGCCGACCTGATGGGCGGCGCGCCGTGGTGAGTGGCTAGCCTCCTTAGCCATGGGCAGCTCCTACGAATCGGTCACCGTCGACATCGCCGACCGCGTCGCCGAGGTGACGTTGATCGGCCCGGGCAAGGGCAACGCAATGGGTCCGGCGTTCTGGGCCGAACTGCCATTGGTCTTCGCCGAACTGGACGCCGACCCCGACGTCCGGGCGATCGTTCTGACCGGGGCGGGCCGCAATTTCAGCTACGGCCTCGACCTCGCAGCGATGGGGGGCACCCTGTCGCCGATGCTCGCCGACGGTGCCCTGGCCAAACCGCGCGCGGAGTTCCACGCTGAGCTCACGACCATGCAGCAGGCCATCACCGCGGTGGCGGACTGTCGCACGCCGACGGTCGCTTCGGTGCACGGATGGTGCATCGGCGGCGGCGTCGACCTGATCTCGGCCGTCGACATCCGCTACGCGAGCGCCGACGCGAAGTTCTCGGTGCGGGAGGTCAAGCTCGCGATCGTCGCCGACGTCGGCTCGCTGGCCCGGCTGCCGCTCATCGTGTCCGACGGGCATCTGCGCGAACTGGCGCTGACGGGCAAGGACATCGACGCTGCCCGCGCCGAGAAGATCGGCCTGGTCAACGATGTCTACCCCGACCCCGAGGCCTCGCTGGTCGCCGCGCGCGCCACGGCCGCCGAGATTGCCGCCAACCCTCCGCTGGTGGTCAACGGCATCAAGGACGTACTCGACGAGCAACGCACCGCTGCGGTGTCGGCCAGCCTGCGCTACGTCGCCGCGTGGAACTCCGCGTTCCTGGCGTCCAAGGACTTGACCGAGGGCATCACCGCCATGTTCGAGAAGCGGCAGCCGAACTTCACCGGGGAATAGCTCGTCTGCGCAGTCTCCGCCCGTTGGTCTCAGGCAGCGCGGCGACGCAGACAAGGTTGACCAGCGCCAGGCCGCCCATCATCGCAGCCACTGCCCAACCCCCGAATGAGGCGAACAATGTTGGCGACAGCACCGGTGGCAGCGCACCACCGACGATGGCGCCCGTAGTCTGCGACAATGCCGTCCCCGTGTAGCGGTACGGCGCGGCGAAGATCTCCGGCACAAAGGCGGCAAGCGGGCCCATGCAAAAACCGGCGAGGGCGTAGGTCGCCACGATGGCAGCGCCGAACACCATGTGGTCGTTGGTTTCGATCACCGGGAAGACGGCAAATGCCCACGGTGCGGCGATGGCTACGCCACACATGATGATGCGGCGCCGCCCGTACGTATCGCTGAGGATCGCCGAGGCGGCCGCAAACACGATCGCGAACAGCCCACCCACCACGCCCACCAGAAGCACCAGGGTCAAGGAGTAGCCCATGTGGACCGCGGCGTAGTGGGTGAAGAACGTTCCCGCCTGAAAGACCAGCATCGGGGCGCAAATCGCCGCACCCCCGGCCAACAGCACGTGGCCGCCCTGCCGACGAATCACCGCGGCCAGCGGTGGCCCTGCGGGGCGGGTGGGCGCTGCTTTCCCGGTCGACACCGGAGATTCCTGAACCTGCAACCGCACATACAGCGCGGTAGCGATGAGCACCGCGCTGAGTAGGAAGGGGATGCGCCATCCCCATTGAAGGAAGGCCGACCCCGCGCCACCGAACGCGGAATACACCAGCAGGAAGACAAGGTTGGACAGCACCAGCGCCGTACCGAGGCCCAGTTGAGTGAACATGCCATAGAAACCGCGTCTGTCCGCCGGCGCGTGCTCGGCGCTCAAGAGCACCGCGCCGGCCCACTCCCCACCGACGGCGAACCCCTGCACCAGACGCAGACCGATCAACAGCAGCGGCGCAGCCATTCCGATGCTCGCTGTGCTCGGGATAAGACCCACGCCCACGGTGGCGACGCCCATCAGGATGAGCGTGACGACCAGGGTTTGTTTACGACCGATCCGGTCACCGAAATGCCCGAAGACCGCGGCGCCGACCGGACGTACCAGAAATGCAGACGCAAAGGCTCCCAGCGACGCGGTGGTTGCCATCACCCGACCCAAGTCAGGGAAGAACACCGTGGGGAACACCAGGGCTGCGGCAGTGCCATAGATGAAGAAGTCGTAAAACTCGATTGCCGAACCGACATAGCCGGCCATTGAGATTCGCCGTTGCGCGTGGGCCGTGCCTACGTCTGCCATTCCACACGTCTACTGAGAAGCGGCACTATCGGTAACGACGAAGCAGGCTGACTCCGAGCCAGGCAAGACCGGCTCCGAATATGACCGCGCCAACGCGGACCACCGTCATCGGCACCAACCCGCTCAACCCGATTCCGAACACGATGGTGCCGACAATCGTGACGATCGCGGCGCCCGAGTCGACGGTTGACTGTCGGTAGAGCGCCCATGCGAAGAGCACGAATCCGACGACGAAGAGCACACCCGACACCGGAAACGCGAAGGCCACCGATGGCATCGAGGTGCCGTCGCCATAATGTTCGACAACTTGCGGATACTCGACGGCAAGCGTCGGGAAGATGAAAACTTCGGAATAGTCCAAGCCGAAGATGAACAGCATGCTGAGTAGGGCTAGCGCGAATCCGGTGAAACCGACGTATCCGCCGCCCGTGCGTAGGTAGGCGCCGAGCAATGCGATCAACAGGAATATGCCGGCGACCAGCGAAACCATGAAGCCGACGTGGATCCATATCCATCCTGTGCTGGCAACGGTGTCGGGAGGCGCCGAATTCGGATGCGTCAGGTAGGCGAGCGCAACCGCGATGCCACCGACGATCCCGGCGATGCCCGCGCTACGAATCAGTGAATCGGTGATTCGCGAACCCTCCGCGGCTTGTCCAGTCATGCGACATCTCCCTGTCCCGACGATCGTGCACCGGACGAAGCCAGTGGGCCAAGACTATGGCGAGATGCCACTCGAGCAAGGCTCTTTGGTCAGGATGCCTCGGCTCCGGTTGCGTGCCTCAGGCGTTCGAATCGCCACTCAACCTCGGAATCCTCAGCAGGGTAGTGCGATTCGCGGGGCGATTTGCACTTACGTACGGTTCATCGCCTTGCCGCCAGGCGGTTTCACTCGTCGTGGACGTTGCTATCGGCTGCTGCGAGTAGCAGCTCGGCGAACTTGGCGCTGGCGGGTCCCATCCGTTCATGCCTGGCCCAGGCAAGGAAGATCGTCCAATGCACCACCGGCAGGACAGGCACCGCAATCAGATCCTGAAAACGACCAGTTTCGCTGGCGGGCAGGAAGATGCCGCCCAATCCATGTCGCACCAAGCGAGCCGCCAAGGACAAGTCGACGGGAACTTCATAGGGGGTGCGGGGGGTGATACCCGAGGCGGTGAAGGCATTCTCCACAACGCGCCGAAGTCCGACGTCGGAGGGAAAACCTAGGAGGTCCTCCTCGGCCAACTCGGCGATGTCGATGTGTTCGCGCCCGGCCAGGCGATGGTCGGGCCGGCAGACGAAGAGCATCGGCTCCTTGGCCAGCAACCGCATCTCGATACTGGATGGGAAGCGATCCGGCGCTGATACCAATGCCAGGTCGAGTGAACCGTCGGCGATCGCCGTCAGATGCGCCGCGCGCCCAGGCAGGGTGTTCCTCAATCTGATCTGGACAAGCGGGTAGTCGCGGTGAAAATTCCCCAGGATTTCGGGCACATCCAGGGTGCTGAAGGAGATGAGTGATCCGAACTCGACGATTCCCGACAGCTGGCCGCGGTAGTCGCTGATCGCATCCTTCGCCAGACGGGCGGTATGGATCACCCGGCGGGCATGTTCACGGAACAGCTCGCCGGCAGGCGTGATCGTGATCTGCTGCCTGGATCGGTCAAACAGTTCGACGCCGAGTTCTTTTTCCAGCTTGCCCACCGATGTGGACAGCGCGGATTGGACGACTCGGACCCGTTGCGCAGCCCGGGAGAAGTTCATCTCACTGGCCACGGCGATGAAGTACTCGAGCTGGCGCAGTTCCACGTTTGCCACGTTATCAATTGAGTAGATGAAATGGATCGCGATTAGCCGTTGGACTAGATCACTGCGTGTTGCTGTGATGGGCGGATGTTCTTTCAGTCTGGGTGTCATCCGTGCTATTCCAGCCATGTCGGGCGGGTTGGCGCGCTCGCGGTAGCGTTGGGCGTCGGCATGGCGATCGCCTCGCTGCCGGCGGTCGCCTTCGCTGATACGACGAGTTCGAGTTCGTCGGGCCCCTCGTCGCGGGCGGACGCGCCCAGTGCGGACTCCTCTTCGGGTGACTCGTCTTCAGGCGGTTCCTCCACCGATGACAACGACTCGGACGCCACCGACTCGGGCTCGCCGAGCGGGACCGGAACTACGTCCTCGAGAAGCGAAGCTTCCACCGACATTCCGAATACCGACACGCCGAATACCGCTGGGCCGGATGCCTTCGACTCGGCGCTCGAGGACTCGGATGAAACGCCAGAGGTGGACGGCTCCGGTTTGGCTGGGCTTTCGGCCGCCGATGATCCTTCTACCGCCGATGATGTGGTTCCGGTTGAGGCTGCGGGTACGGCTAACACGCTGGAGGGCAGCGATTCTGGTGACAATCCGGCCGCCCCACTGGCCGACCCGCTTGATTGGGCCGCAGCAGCCTACGCGCGTCGCGAGGTCGGCGATGGTCAAGCCACCGGCGCACCGGCCGACACGACGGCTGCAGCGCAGTCGGTGGCACCGAACCCTTCCGGTTCGGCCGCCGTCGCGCCCGCGGCGGATGACGCTCTTTGGTTGTTTGGCGACGGTACCGCCGAGCATCCCGACGCTGGGTTGTTGTGGGGCAACGGATTCAGCTGGGATGCAAGCACATGCACGGGCAACGTGGCCTGCCATGGCGGCTCGGCCGGGTGGTTCGGCGATGGCGGTGCCGGCTTCAACGGGGGCAACGGCGGCAACGGCGGGCAGTACTTCGGCAACGGCGGCGACGGTGGAACCGGTACGGCGGCGACCACCCCCGGCGGCACGGGCGGAGACGGCGGGAACGGCGGTAGCGCTGGATTTTTCGGTGGCAGCGGCGGGTCCGGCGGCGCGGGCGGGTCAGGCGCTGCCGGTACCCACGGCATGGCGGGGGGCGCCCCTGGCGCATCGGGTGCCAACGGCACTGTCGGCGGCAATGGCGGTGCCGGCGGTGCCGGTGGGTCGGGCAGCTTCTGGTTCGGCCGCGGCGGCAACGGTGGGGCAGGAGGCAGCGCGGGGGCCGGCGGCAACGGCGGCAACGGCGCGGACGGCGCAGACGCTACCGCTGCAGGAGGTGACGGCGAGGACGGCGGGTCCGGCGGCGACGGTGCGGCCGGTGGGGTCGGCGGGTCCGGCGGTGCGGGCGCGAGCAGCGTATTCGGCGGGGCCGGCATCGTTGGCGTTGGTGGTGACGGCGGAGCCGGCGGCAATGCCGGGGCGCCGGGCGATGGCGGTGACGGCGCCGATGGCGATGCTCTCACTCGCGAGGGCGGTACCGGCGGTGCCGGCGGCGAACCAGGTAGGGCTGGGGTTGGTGGTCTGGCCGGTACCGGCAACACTGGCGGTCTAGGCGGTATCGGCGGTGCCGTCGTAACCCGCCCGGCCCGCAATGGCCGAGATGGCGACGACCATGTTCTGCCGACTGCGGGCACTGCGCCGGTGGCTGTCGACGACGCTTTCAGCACCCCCGAGAACACCGCTGTGGTCGGTGACGTGTTGGCCAACGACACCGACATCGACGCTGACGTGCTCAGCGCAACGCTCGGCTCCGGCGCGGCCCACGGCAGCGTGGACCTCAGCCCGAACGGCTGGTTCACCTACACCCCGAATGCCGACTTCAGCGGCACCGATGAGTTCACCTACACCGCCTCCGACGGCACCGCCAACAGCGATGCCGCCACCGTGACGCTCACCGTGACCATGGTCGACGGCCCACAACCCGGCGCGGCGCCCACCCCGCTTGGCGCCTTGGCGGACGGCCGAACGTTGATGCTCGTCGGCCAGACGTTCGAGCAGGAGTACAGCGACTTCATCGAGGGGACGGGGTTGACTCCGGCCGGCTCCTCGCACTACGCCACCTTCTACTGGGGAACTGTCGAGCAGGGCGACGATGGCCCCAACGCCGAATTCTTGGACTATGTCCGTGAGAACGATCTAGGTGACTACGCCATGGTTGCTCTGAGCCTCAAGGACAACGTTCAGGCCGGCGGATACGGACAGATGGTCAATCCGAACGCCGCCGACTACAACTCGAATGCCACCTGGGAAGCGTTGGTGGATATTCGAAACGGTCTGTGGGATAACCAAATCGACAGTTTCGCTCAAACTATCGCCACCCGTCCCGACACACAGTTTCTGCTGCGAGTGGGATACGAGGTCGGCATTCCCCTCTTCGCCTACAAAGGCGATCAATACGTCAACGACTGGCTCAACGAAAAGGCCAGCGCCGGAATCAATGTGTTCGACAATCCTGATGCCTACCCCGAACTTGACCGCACGGCCTTCATCGACGCCTACAATCACATCGTCGATCGCATCGAATCGCAGGCGACCAACGTCGAGTTTGGCTACCATCCCGTGCGCGGATTGAACGACACGCAGTGGCTATATCCGGGACCGGAAAATGTTGACTGGGTTGGTTTCTCGGTCTTCAACCACGATGTCGGCATGGAAGCCTACGGAATCACGAATGCGCCGGGTCAACGAATTGACCCGAACCTCGCCCTGTCCATGGATTTTGTTCAGACACAGGGCCACCAAATCGTCATTGCCGAGTCGGCGGCGCAGAATCCGGCCGCGAGCGATCCGAACCTCTTCATCGAATACCTGGACCGCTTGAACGATGTGGTTGAGCAGTACGATGTCTCGGCGCTGGCCTACATCAATTCCGATTGGCCGGCACATGGATGGGGCTCGGAATGGGGCGATTCCCGGGTAGAGGTCAACGCGGCGGTAGAAACGTTTTTCCTCGACAACTTCGGCGCGGGCACCCGCTACGTCTACAGCGACGTCGATAGCGATTCCTCGCCGAGACCGGCCCCCGAGCCCCCGCCCTCGTCGGCGCCGGTCGGCTCATTCCCGGTGTCGGTGGTCAACAACACCGGCGGGGCCTTCCTCGACGACGAGATCTTTGTGACCATCCTGGGTCAGGCGCCGCCAGGCACTTGGTCCTGGGTGGACGCGGCCGGGGTGGCTCATCCGCTGGACCACACGGCCGCCGACGCACCGGGCCATCTTGAGAAGGACGGGGTGAACTACGCCAATATGTCTTTCACCCTCGGTGAAGCGGACAGCTTGCGGGTTCCGCCTGAAATACAAGGCACCCGGATGTACATCTCGATGGGGCAGCCACTTCTCATCGGCATCAGCGCCGATGATCGGAGTTGGGCCGGGCCCGACCCCACCTACCAACTGGACCCCAACTACGGCACGGTCTATGACTATTTCGAGCTCACCTACGACCACGGCCATATTCCTTTCGGCGCCAACACGACACAGGTCGACATGTTCGCCCTGCCGATCAAGTTCAACCTCGTGCAGACCGCCAGCGGCTTCTCGGCTACCCGCGGTCTTGACGTGACTCGAAGCGACGTGTTTGCCAACTTCGAGCAGGCGCTGCCGGCGGCGTTCCAGGCGCTGGTTGTCAACGATGTCTCGGGCAACCCACTGCGGATCTTGTCTCCACGGACGACGCAGCCGGGAGCATTGGCCGACTGGCTCGATGAGCCGGTCGACGATTTCTGGGAGACCTTCGCCAACCAACCCTTCACCCACAACGGACCGGGGTATACCGTCAGCGGCGGCATCGACGCCGCTTCTCAACTGTTCGAGTACACCGTGACCCCCGTCGGGGGCGCGCCATCGGGGTACACAATGGCCAAGCCCACGACGGCGGAAGTCTTTGCCGCTGACGGCCCCTTCGCTGGCACGGGCCTCCAGGTCCTGTTTCTCGCTGAGCTCGATGCCGCTCTCAACCGGGGTGTAGCCAGTACGCCCGCCCAGTGGAACAACGTCGCGGCTTACTATCCAGATGGGCAGCGCTGGAACCCCTACGCCAAGCTCTTCCACGACATCGGCATAGCGGGGTTGGCCTACGGCTTCCCCTACGACGACGTCAACGACCAAAGCTCGGTACTGATCCTCAACAACGCCGAACCGGCAGACGAGCTCGTGATTTCCATCGGATACTGAATCCCCGCTTCACGATTGCGAGCCGACGCCCTGCCGAGCGGTCTTCGCAAACAGATGGCGGTATCGAACACGCGGCCGCCGAGAGGGCCGGGTGACTTCAAGAAGATCTCGACCATATTCGAGACCAGAAAAGGGTCGTCTCAAATGCTCAAAAGTGAGACCTCGACGCCCTATTGCTGAAGTGGGGTATGCCCCGCGGCCCTAGCCGCGGCCTCGGCAGCGTTAATCCGAACCGCCTCGGCCAAAGTCGGTGCCCCGCCGCCCAGTCGACGCGGCACCCAGTACGCGCCGGCTGGGTGATGATATTGCTCTTGCGCCTCATGCAACAGTGTGGCCATCGACTCACGTAGCGCAGCATCGGTCTGCGCGACGTCTTCGGCGGCCCGGAATGGTGCACCCACCGCGACGGTGACCGGCACCTTTCTGGGGCCGAGACTCTTTGGCTGGCCCTTGGTCCAGATCCGCTGGGTACCCCAGACAATCACCGGAACGATCGGAACATCGGCCTGGGCGGCCATCCGGGCCGCCCCCAACTTAAAATCCTGGAGTTCGAAGCTGCGACTGATCGTTGCCTCCGGATAGACCCCGACCAATTCCCCATCGCGTAACCGCTGCACCGCCATTGCGTATGCGTCGGCCCCGGCGCTGCGATCCACCGGAATGGTTTTGGTGTGCGTGATCGCGAAATTGATCAACTTCACCCGCTGCAGCTCGGCCTTGACCATGAACCTCAGCCAACGGCGCCGGCGACGCGCAACCAGCCCGGCCGCCAGCCAGTCGACATAGCTGGTGTGGTTGATGGCGAGCACGGCGCCGCCGCGATCCGGGATGTTCTCCTCGCCCATGTAGGTGATGCGGGCTCCGGTGGCCAGTAAGAACGTCCGGGTCATGGCCACCATCGTGCTGTAGGTCATTTCCGTCACCGGTTAATCCTCCTGCGTTCTGGCCGGAATGGGCAACCACGTCCCAGCGGGCCGCCTCAGAACTCACCGACCGGACGACGGGCGATATTGTTCTTACGCCCGCAAACTCTTGCGCCCGCCAACTTCCCCCGGTTTGGCGGGGCTTTCCATCTTGGATTGGCGTCCTGCTGGTTGGAGGGTAGCCGGTCAGGTTTTTCAGCCCAGCATCAACCAGCAACCGAAGGCTTCGAGGCAACAGAAGCGCCAACCACGGTGTGGCGGAGGGCGGATGCCAGTTGAGCAAGCCGCCTTACTGCGCCGCCGCCTCGAAGAATTGACGGACAGAGCCATCGAGGGCTGTTCCGGCGAGACGATCTGCGAAGACTCTTACATCTCCGGTCGCGGCAGCCCTCGATGAGCGGTGGTCGTAGGTCACCACCGCGGTGAGCTCGTCAGCGGTTTGGGCAGCGCAGGCACGATAGATAGCGTCGAAGGAACGCAGCAAATCTGTTCCGATAGTTTCAGTAACATCGATCACTTCGTCGGTGACGACAAAGAATGTGTCGAGATCTTCGTCAAGAGTTCGTTGGCCGTTGGCAACGATCTCGGCGGCCCCAACACGGAGAGCGCGGTCCGCATCAGCTCGACTGCGGCCCACCGCACTCGTCACATGGTCGGGCTCATGTGTCAGCTTGTGTCACATCGAGGGTTTTCGGCTCCTACCGGGCGGACCCGGAAATCGCAGTGAACTGCGGTGGCGGAGGGATTTGAACCCCCGGTCGGTTTTAGCCGACTCTCGCTTTCAAGGCGAGTGCATTAGGCCGCTCTGCCACGCCACCGCGGGATAGTCTAAACGCGCGCTCTCCCGGGCGACGGCGCGTTGGACTTCAGGCCGGCGCTGATCCATCTGCAGTTCTCCCCCACCGCCGCGTTGTTCAGCAACGTCCAGAGCTAGAGGATCGCTCGCCGTGCGGCCCCCGATGGTCCCCGCCATCTGCAGATCACAGAAGAGCACCGCGGTTGGGTTAGTCGACCAACTTGTGTTTCCGCAGCGTAGTAGCGTTGCGTGAATGCTCGCGATCGTGGCCGAATCTCCCGACCGACTCGTCTGGCAACCCGTCCCGGACGTCGCGCCCGCAGCCGGCGAAGTCCTCATCAAGGTCGTCGCCGCGGGGGTCAACCGCGCGGACCTGCTGCAAGCCGCAGGAAAATACCCACCCCCACCTGGCGCCAGCGAGACCATCGGCCTGGAAATCTCGGGAACGATCATGGCCATCGGTGCGCACGTCACAGGGTGGTCCCCGGGGCAAGAGGTCTGCGCTTTACTCGCCGGCGGTGGCTACGCGGAATACGTGACCGTTCCCGCGGGCCAGGTTCTGCCCCGACCCAGTGGCGTCGCGCTGCCACACGCCGCGGCGCTGCCAGAGGTCGCCTGCACCGTGTGGTCGAACCTGGTGATGACCGCCGGCCTGCGCGCGTCGCAGCTGCTTCTCATCCACGGCGGCGCCAGCGGCATCGGCACCCACGCCATCCAGGTGGCCCGCGCCTTGAACTGCCGGGTCGCCGTCACTGCGGGCTCTCGCAACAAGCTGGACCTCTGCGCCGAGTTGGGTGCCGAGATCAACATCGACTACCGCAATGAGGACTTCGTCGAGGTTGTGCGCGGCGCCGGAGGAGCTGACGTCATCCTCGATATCATCGGCGCGGCCTACCTCGACCGCAACGTCGATGCGCTCGCCACCGACGGCCGGTTGGTCATCATCGGCATGCAAGGCGGCGCGAAGGCAGAGCTCAATATCGGCAAGCTGCTCGCCAAACGCGCCGGCGTACTCGCGACCGCGCTTCGATCCCGACCAGTGGAAGGCCCCGGCGGCAAGAGCGACATCGTCGCAAGGGTGGTCGATGATGTCTGGCCGATGGTGGCTGACGGCATGGTACGGCCGGTGATCGGCGCAGAGTTCCCGATGGCCGAGGCCCAAGCCGCCCATGAGCTGCTCGCATCGGGCGATGTGTCTGGCAAAGTGCTACTGCGCGTTGACCACTGAGGCTGAGCCTGGCCTCAGCCGAGCGACGCGAGCGCCCGCACCAGCTGGTCGACCTCGGCGGCGGTGCTGTAGTGCGACAGACCGACCGTCACCGCCCCACCGATGTCGGTGACGCCGATCAAGTCCAGCACGCGCGAGCTCGCGTTCGCTATCGTCAAGACGCCGTTGTCGGCCAGTCGCTGCACCACACGCTCGGCGGGCACGTTTTCGATCGCGAAGGTCAGCACCGGGATGCGTTCTTCCGGGCTACCGATCACCATCACCGTCGACAACGAACGCAACGACGCCAGAAGGTAATCGAACAGTCCGCTCATGTAGGCCGCCGACGACTGCATCGAGAGCGAAAGCCGCTCACGGCGGGTTCCCTGCGCCGAATCGTCCAGATTCGCAAGGTATTCGATGCTCGCGACCATGCCGCCGAGCATCCCGAACTGGTGGGCACCGAGCTCTAGGCGGGCTGGGCCGGTGGCATTGGGATCCAACGACACCGGCCCGAATGCGTCGATGACTGACGGGTCGCGGAAGACCAGAGCACCGACCGGCGGGCCACCCCACGCGACGGCGTTGACCGCGACCACATCGGCATCGATCTCATTGATGTCGATCAGCCGGTAGGGGGCGGCAGCCGAGTGGTCGACGACAACGAGTCCACCTACGTCGTGCACCAATTTGGTGACCTCGCGCAGCTCGGTGACCGTTCCCAAGATCGAAGACGCGGAGGTAACCGCCAGCAGCCGAGTGGGCCGTGCCACCAGGGCTTCCCATTGCCAGATCGGCAGCTCACCGGTCTCGATGTCCACCTCAGCCCACTTCACATTGGCGCCGTAGCGGTCCGCGGCGCGCAGCCATGGGGCGATATTCGCCTCATCGTCCAGGCGCGTCACCACCACCTCGCAGCCCAGTCCGACACGGGCCGACGCAGCATCGGCGAGCGACATCAGCAACACCGCGCGGTCGGCACCCAACACCACCCCGGCCGGATCGGCGTTGACCAGATCCGCAACCGCCCGGCGTGCGGCGTCGAGCACCGCGGCGCTGCGCCGGGCAGACGGGTGCGGGCCGGCTGTGCTGGGCATCGAACCGCGGAAGGCAGTGGAGACAGCACGGCTGACGGAGTCCGGTAGCAGCATGCCGTTCTGGGCGTCCATATGCACCCAACCATCGCCAAGCGACGGGTGCAGTCCACGCACCCGGGCGACGTCATATCCCATGTCAACCCACCTTAGTGCGTCGGTGAATTCCGTCGTACCAGTCCGGATGCCAACCGGATCATCCCGCCGAACCGGAACAGATCATCTGGACCGCCATACTAGTCCAGCGAGCTTCTGCAGCGGAGCACGCTATTCGAGCCCCGCGCCCCTGGTCGGCGCGGAGCCCAGCCACAATGGGAAAGCGATGCTGGGGCACTCTAGGGACATGACAACCAACACCGACGACGACAACATCGAGATCATCGGCGCCGGCTCGGACGACGAACTGGAAGATCAGGACGTCGTCCGCGACGGGCAGTCGCTGACCGACCTCGTCGAGCAGCCCGCCAAGGTGATGCGGATCGGCACGATGATCAAGCAACTGCTGGAGGAGGTGCGGGTGGCGCCACTGGACGATGCCAGCCGCGGCCGTCTACGCGACATCCACCGCACCAGCATCAGTGAGCTGGAGGAGGGGTTGGCGCCCGAGTTACGTGATGAGCTGGAGCGGCTGACGTTGCCGTTCACCGAGGACGCGGTGCCATCAGATGCCGAACTGCGCATCGCTCAGGCCCAGCTGGTCGGCTGGCTTGAGGGGCTCTTCCACGGCATCCAGACCGCGCTGTTCGCCCAGCAGATGGCGGCCCGCCAACAACTCGAGCAGATGCGCCAGGGCGCTCTTCCCCCTGGTATCGGCGCGCCGGGGCAACGAGGTGGCCCCGGGCATCCCGGCACCGGTCAGTACCTGTGAGGTCAGTGTGGCCCGTTCCGCTGAACCGGTAAACCCGCATGAACCGCGCATCGAGGCGCGGAATGCGTGGGTGGAGTTCCCGATCTTCGACGCCAAGACGCGCTCGCTGAAGAAGGCGTTTCTCGGCAAGGCCGGGGGTGCGATCGGACGCAACGACTCCAACGTCGTGGTGATCGAGGCCCTGCGAGACATCACGATGTCACTGCAGATGGGCGACCGGGTCGGCCTCGTCGGACACAACGGCGCGGGCAAGTCGACGCTGCTGCGGTTGCTCTCGGGCATCTACGAACCGACGCGCGGCGTGGCAACCGTGCGCGGTCGGGTCGCGCCGGTGTTCGATCTGGGTGTCGGAATGGACCCAGAGATCTCCGGATTCGAGAACATCATCATCCGCGGCCTATTTCTCGGGCAGACCCGCAAGCAGATGCTGGCCAAGGTGGACGAGATCGCCGAGTTCACCGAACTCGGCGACTACCTGTCGATGCCGCTGCGCACCTACTCGACCGGGATGCGGGTCCGACTGGCGATGGGAGTGGTGACCAGCATCGACCCCGAGATCCTGCTGCTCGATGAGGGTATCGGTGCCGTCGACGCGGAGTTCATGAAGAAGGCCCAGACCCGGCTGGCCGCCCTCGTGGAGCGCTCCGGCATCCTCGTCTTTGCCAGCCATTCCAACGAGTTTCTGGCACGGTTGTGCAACACCGCGATGTGGATCGACCACGGCACGGTGAAGCTGACCGGTGAGATCGAGGATGTGGTGCGGGCCTACGAAGGCGAGGACGCAGCCCGCCATGTACGCGAGGTTCTCGAGGAGACAGCACACACTCATGAGTGACGCGGTCGGCCGGGAGCAGTCAATCGTCGCAGTCGTCGTCACCCATCGACGTCCCGACGAGCTCGCCAAGTCGTTGGACGCCGTGTGCTCGCAGAGCCGACGACCCAACCACCTGATCGTCGTGGACAACGATCATGACGAACGAGTGCGTGACCTGGTCGCCGGCCAAGCCGTTCCGACCACCTATCTCGGCTCCCAGCGAAACCTCGGTGGCGCAGGAGGTTTCGCGCTCGGCATTCTTCATGCGCTGGCCCTGGGCGCGGAGTGGGTCTGGCTGGCCGACGACGACGGCCGCCCGCAGGACGCCCTCGTGCTGGCCACGTTGCTGGCCTGCGCACAGTCGCACGGACTGGCCGAGGTCTCACCGATGATCTGCGACATAGACGATCCCGAACGTCTGGCGTTCCCGTTGCGGCGCGGGCTGTCGTGGCGGCGCCGAGTGAGCGAACTGCGCACCGACTCTGCCAGTCCGAACTTGATGCCGAACATCGCGCACTTGTTCAACGGCGCGCTTTTTCGCGCGGCCACCTTCGAGGCCACCGGGGTGCCGGATCTGCGACTGTTCTTCCGCGGCGACGAAACTGAGCTCCACCGTCGACTGCTGCGTTCCGGGCTGCCGTTCGGTACGTGCCTCGATGCGGCATACCTGCATCCGCAAGGAGGCGACGAATTCAAGCCGATACTGGGCGGCCGCATGCACGCCCAGTATCCCGACAACCCGACCAAGCGGTATTTCACCTACCGCAACCGGGGTTACCTGCAATCCCAGCCGGGTATGCGCGCGCTACTGCCCCAGGAGTGGCTGCGATTCGGCTGGTACTTCCTCATCTCTCAACGAGACCCCGCCGGGCTGCGGGAATGGATTCGATTGCGGCGTCTGGGCCGCCGCGAGAGGTTTGGCCGCGACGGGGGGAGAAACCTATGACCTTCACAGATGCCGCCGCGCAGTCCAAGACATTTCGGCGCGCGTGGGCTGACCTTGTCGGCGGCTTCGGCAAACGCGAACTGTGGCTACATCTGGGTTGGCAGGACATCAAGCAGCGCTATCGGCGCTCGGTGCTCGGGCCGTTCTGGATCACGATCGCGACCGGCACGACTGCAGTCGCGATGGGTGGTCTGTACTCGAAGTTGTTCAAGCTCGAACTCTCCGAGCATCTTCCGTATGTCACGCTGGGCCTGATCATCTGGAACCTGATCAACGCCTCGATCCTCGAGGGTTCCGAGGTCTTCATCGCCAACGAAGGCCTGATCAAACAACTCCCGACGCCACTATCGGTTCATGTCTACCGGCTGGTGTGGCGGCAGATGATCCTGTTCGGGCACAACATCGTCATTTTCGTGATCATCGCGATCATCTTCCCCAAGCCCTGGCAGTGGACCGATCTGACGTTCATCCCGGCGCTGTTCCTGATCGCGTTGAACTGTGTCTGGGTAGCGCTGTGTTTCGGCATTCTGGCCACCCGTTACCGCGACATCGGCCCCTTGCTGGCCAGCCTGGTGCAGCTGTTGTTCTTCATGACGCCGATCATCTGGAACGAGTCGACGCTGCAGGCGCAGGGCGCCGGAAAGTGGGCCCGGATCGTCGAGCTGAATCCGTTGCTGCACTACCTGGATATCGTCCGGGCCCCGCTGCTCGGCGCCGAGCAGGAGTTGCGGCACTGGGTGGTGGTGTTGTCGTTGACGTTGATCGGTTGGATCTTCGCCGCCCTCGCTATGCGCCAGTACCGTTCGCGGGTGCCCTACTGGGTCTGACGGTCTCTGATCAGCTGACCAGCGGGGGGCCGTCCGGTTCCGGGCCGAAGACAAATCGGCGCCCGGACAACGTGTCGGGTGTGACCCGTACAAAGCGCAACTTCTGGGTCGCTACCCAGGGGAAGAGCCCGGCGCGCCGTGCGTCATCGACCTCCTCCGAGGTGGACAGCGCACGTGCGGTGCCGCGCAGCACCACGCTCCACCCGCCGGAGACGTTGTGGTCGTCGGCCTCGAACAGCACGTGTTCATTGAGCACCGCGGTCAGCAGTTTCGTGCCCTCGGCGGTGCGGAACAGCAGTGTGCGGTGCTGGACGACGAAGTTGACGGGAAAGATCTCGGTCCATCCGTCCACGGTCGTCACGAGTCTGCCCAACGAGACGCCGGACAGAAGATCCCAGCTTTCCGCCTCGGTGAGTTCGGTTACCGGTGTGTCCGGATCAGTAGTCGCGTCCATGCTCATGATGTTCCTCGACGGCAGCCACCCGCCCTAGGGCCCAATGGCACTTCCCTGCGCCTGCGACATGAGCGACCAGTGGCCTGTAGCTTCCACATATGACAGCTTCGCGCCGCCGCATGGGCATCTACGAGCGCACCCTCGAGCGGTTCGGCCGGTCATCGCCCGGTAACTGGTTTCTCACCCGCGTTGCGCCGCGCATCGATCCTCCCCTGCTGCGCCTCACCGGCGGTCGGTTCAGCAGTGCCTATCCGGTGCCGGTGATGCTGTTGACCACAACCGGGGCCAAGAGCGGTTTGGCCCGGCAACTGCCGCTTCTCTATACGATCGACGGCGATTCGCTGATCCTGGTCGCATCGAACTACGGCCGACACGGCCACCCCGCGTGGTATCGAAACCTGACGGCCAACCCAACAGTTGAGGTACTCGCGGGTAAACACCGCGGAAAATACACCGCCGCGGAGATCACCGATCCGGCCGAACGCGCGGACGCGTGGGCGAAAGCTCTCGATGTGTACGCCGGCTACGGCGACTACGAGGCGCGGGCCGGTGGCAGGACTATCCCGCTCATCCGGTTGCGGCGGTCCGCGTAGCGACGCCGGCGCCCGGGTGACCACTTGAACGTACGACCAGCCGAAAGCAGTCCGACGAACCAGCAGTTCAGCGGTGTAGTTTCGGTCGGCATCGGCCCCCCGGCCCGCGGCGGAAACACATCGGCGGGCAATGTCGGATGGCAGCTGTAGTGTCGAACATATGTTCGATGAATCCCTTCCGGCGGCGGCTGACCTAGCCAACCTCAGTGATGCCGAGCTGATCGATGCAGCCGGCGGCTGGGCACGCACAGAGAACGCCGCGTGTGCCCGCAAGTTGGCGGTGATGGCCGAGATTTTCACCCGCCGCACCGGCCTACCCGCCGGGCAACGCGAACTGTGGTGGCTCGATCCGGAGGCCGCAGTGGCCACGGAGCTGGCGGCCGCGCAGAACGTGACCCGCTCGCTGGCGCTGCACCAAACCCACCGCGGGGTTGCGCTACGCGACCGGCTACCGCGTCTCGCCGAGTTGTTTGACGCAGGTCTGGTCAGCGAAATGCTGGTTCGGGCGATCGTATGGCGTACCTGCCTGGTCTGCGATGAGGCCGCGATGGCAGCCGTGGATACCGACCTGGCCGCCGAGATCACGTCGTGGGGGGCGTTGTCGATCACCAAGACCGAACAAGCCATCGACGCTCTGGTCGAGCGGCATGACCCTGGTGCGCTGCGGAGGTCCCAGGAATCGACGAGCAATCGCGATGTGCAGGTGGGCTCACCCGGGGACCCGCCAGGACTCACCAGCCTGTGGGCGCGGCTGTACTCGTCGGACGCGGCGCTCATCGACAAATGCGTGCAGGAACTGGCCTACAGCGCGTGCGAGCATGATCCCCGCAGCACCGCTGAACGCCGCGCCGACGCGCTGGGCGCCCTGGTCACCGGAACCGACCTGGCCTGCCAGTGCGGGGCGACCGACTGTCAATCCGCCAAGGGGGCCGGGCCGGCCAAGAACGCAGTCGTCTACGTCATCGCCGACGCCGCCGCGGTCGCCGGAAACCATAGCGCCGCCAGTCACGACGCTGGCGGTGGCCGTGCAACCGGCGGCTACGGTAGCGCTGGTGCCGACGGTGCCGAAAATGCCGGTAACAACGGGCCCAAACCCGAAGACCCGCGGCGGCCGCCTTCCCCGCGGGACGGTGCGTCGACTCCCGCCACCGCCGGGCGGCCGGGGCCGGCGTTCGTGTTCGGGGCCGGGGTCCTGCCCGCACCACTGCTGGACCCGCTGCTCGACCGCGCCCGGCTGCGCCAGATCACCCACCCCGGCCAGGCCCCGGCCGAGAGCGCGTACACCCCGTCGCGGACACTGGCCGATTTCGTCCGATGCCGAGATCTGAACTGCCGCTTCCCCGGCTGCGATGTCCCCGCCACCGAAGCTGACATCGACCACACCGTCCCCTACCCGGCCGGCCCGACCCATGCCTCCAACCTCAAATGCCTCTGCCGCTTCCATCACCTTCTGAAAACGTTCTGGACCGGCGAGCACGGCTGGCACGACCGCCAACAGCCCGACGGGACGATTATCTGGACCAGCCCAACCGGCCATAGGTACATCACGCGCCCCCGCGGCGCGCGCCTGTTCCCGGGTCTGCGCCCGGCCACCGCCTCCATCTGGGACTGCGACCCACCCGCTGTCAGCGAGGACACCGACCGGCGTGGCGCGATGATGCCCCGGCGCCGACACACTCGCGCCGCCAACCGCGCCCGCGCCATCGCAGCTGAACGCCGACTCAACGACGATCTCGTGGTCGAACGCAATAGACCACCGCCGTTCTGAGAACCCGTAAGCTTCCCGGGTGGCCGAGCCCCCGATGTCACCGCAGCTGAGCCTGAAGACGCAGGTATGGCGGTTCGTCGTGACCGGCGGACTTGCGGCCATCGTCGACTTCGGCCTCTATGTGGCGCTGCTGACCGCGGGCTTGCACGTCAACGTCGCCAAGACCCTGAGCTTCATCGCGGGCACCACAACCGCCTATCTGATCAATAGGCGCTGGACGTTTCAGGCGCCGCCGAGCAGCGCGCGATTCGTCGCCGTGGTCGTTCTCTACGCCGTCACATTTACCGCCCAGGTCGGCATCAACTACATCTTCTACATGCAATTCGAGGACAAGCCATGGCGGGTACCGGTCGCGTTCGTGATCGCCCAGGGCACGGCCACGGTCATCAATTTCATCGTCCAGCGTGCGGTCATCTTCCGGTTGCGCTGAACCGTGAGCCGCAGGCGGTACCCTCTGTGACGATGTTGAGCACCGAGTTTGCGACCACCGCGAAGCGGCTGACTGGCTGGGGACGCACCGCCCCGTCGGTGGCTCAGGTGCTGTCGACGCCGGAACCCGAGGTGATCGTCAAAGCAGTAAACCAGGTGGCCGACCTGGCCCGGGGATCAAGCCGCGGCATCGTCGCCCGCGGACTCGGGCGCTCGTATGGGGACAATGCGCAGAACGGCGGCGGCCTGGTCGTTGACATGAGCGTTGTCAATCGCATTCACTCGATCAATTCGGACGACGCGATCGCGGACGTGGATGCCGGGGTGAACCTCGATCAACTGATGCGTGCGGCATTGCCGTTGGGCCTGTGGGTGCCCGTCCTGCCCGGCACCCGTCAAGTAACCATCGGTGGCGCGATCGCCTGCGACATCCACGGCAAGAATCACCACAGCGCGGGTAGCTTCGGAAACCACGTCCGCTCGTTGGACCTGCTCACTGCCGACGGCGAGGTCCGTCAGTTGACGCCGAACGGACCCGACAGCGACCTGTTCTGGGCGACCGTCGGCGGCAACGGGTTAACCGGCATCATCCTGCGCGCCGCCATCGAGATGACCCCAACGGAAACGGCCTACTTCATCGCCGACGGCGACGTCACCGGCGGACTCGATGAGACCATTGCCTTCCACAGCGACGGCACCGAAGACAACTACACCTACTCCAGCGCGTGGTTCGACGCGATGAGCCCACCACCTCGGCTGGGCCGGGCGGTGATCTCCCGCGGCTCGCTGGCCACCATCGACCAGCTCCCGAAGAAGCTGCAACGCGCACCTTTGAAGTTCGATGCGCCCCAATACTTCACCGCACCCGACATTTTCCCTAGCGGTCTGGGCAACAAGCCGATCTTCGGTGCGATGACCGCACTGTGGTACCGGATGGCCAAGACCTATCGCGGCAAGACGCAGAACCTGACGCAGTTCTATCATCCGCTGGACATGGTCGGCGAGTGGAACCGCGCCTATGGCTCAGCGGGTTTCGGCCAATACCAATTCGTAGTGCCCACCGAGGCGGTGGATGAGTTCAAGCGGATCGTCTACGACATCCAGAGTTCCGGCCACTACTCCTTCCTCAACGTGTTCAAGCTGTTCGGCCCCGGGAATCAAGCGCCACTGAGCTTCCCGATTCCGGGCTGGAACATCTGCGTCGACTTCCAGATCAAGCCGGGTCTCAATCAGTTCCTCAACAGCCTCGACAAACGCGTGCTGGAGTTCGGCGGACGGCTTTACACCGCCAAAGACTCGCGGACGACCGCGGCGACTTTCCACGCTATGTATCCCAGGATTGACGAATGGATCGCCCTGCGCCGCAAGGTCGACCCCGATGGGCTGTTCGCCTCCGACATGGCCCGACGACTGGAGCTGCTCTGAATGGTGTACTCACATGGTCTTTGATGCGACAGGAAACCCGCAGACGATCCTGCTTCTCGGCGGCACCTCCGAGATCGGCCTGGCAATCTGCGAACGCTACCTACGTGACGCGCACGCCAGTGTCGTACTGGCCTGCATGCCAGGTGATCCGTTACGCGACGCCGCCAAAACCCAGCTGGAGCAGGCAGGCGCCAAGTCGGTCGAGGTGATCGATTTCGACGCGGTGGATACCGCGAGCCATCCCGCAGTCATCGACGCGGCCTGGGGCGGGGATGCGTACCGAGACGTAGACGTTGCGATCGTGGCGTTCGGGCTTCTCGGCGATGCCGAGGAACTCTGGCAGAACCAGCGCAAAGCCGTACAGATCGCCGAGATCAACTACACGGCAGCGGTTTCGGTGGGTGTGCTACTCGGCGACAAGATGCGAGCTCAGGGCTCCGGCCGGATCATCGCGATGAGTTCCGCGGCCGGTGAAAGGGTCAGGCGGTCGAACTTCGTGTACGGCTCCACCAAAGCGGGGCTCGACGGCTTCTACTTGGGGCTTGGAGAAGCTCTCCGCGAGTTCGGGGTTCGCGTGCTGGTCATCAGGCCCGGCCAGGTTCGCACCCGGATGAGCGCGCATGTCAAGGAAGCGCCGCTGACGGTCGACAAGGAGTACGTTGCCGAGCTCGCAGTCACCGCATCTGCGAAAGGCAAGGATCTGGTGTGGGCGCCGGGCGGCTTCCGCTACGTGATGATGTTGCTGCGCCACATCCCACGACCCATCTTCCGCAAGCTACCTATCTGATGCCAGGAGTGCTGGCCGCGCCGTTGAGGGTCGCAGGCCAGATGGTCGCGGCAATCGTGGTCGTCGTGGCCATCTGCGTGGTCGGGCTGATCGCGATCGCGCGCGTCGACTGGCCTGCGTACAACTCGTCGAATCAGTTGCACGCATTGACCACGGTCGGCCAAGTGGTCTGCCTGGCCGGTTTGGCGGCGTGCGGACTGGCGTGGCGGCGCCAACGCCAAACCATTGCCCGGATCGGCGCGGTGCTACTGCTCGCCGGTTTTTCCCTGGTCACCCTCGCGATGCCGCTGGGCGCCACCAAGCTCTATCTATTCGGCATCTCGGTGGACCAGCAGTTCCGCACCGAGTACCTGACCCGGTTCGCCGATTCGCCTCAGCTGCACGACATGACCTACATCGGCTTGCCGCCGTTCTACCCGCCGGGATGGTTCTGGATCGGCGGTCGCCTCGCCGACCTCACCGGTACGCCTGCGTGGGAGATGTTCAAGCCCTGGTCGATCATCTCGATCACGATCGCGGTCGTGCTGGCGTTCGTGCTGTGGACCAACCTGATTCGCTTCGAGTACGCGCTGATCGTGTCGACAGCCACCGCGGCGGCGACGTTGGCGTACTCGCCCGCTGAGCCCTACGCGGCCATCATCGCGGTACTGCTGCCCCCGGTGTTCGTGCTCGCCTGGTCGGGATTGGGTGGCCGTCAGCGTTCCGGAGGGCAGGAGCGCAGCGACCCGGGAAGAGGACACGGAGGGCAGGAGCGCAGCGACCCGGGAAGAGGACACGGAGGGCAGGAGCGCAGCGACCCGGGAAAGGGGAAAAGCAGGGGTTGGGCTGCGGTCGTCGGGGTTGGCGTCTTCCTCGGGATAGCGGCACTGTTCTACACGCTGCTACTGGCCTACGCCGCGTTCACGGTGACGGTCATGGCCGTACTGCTGGCCGCAACACACCGACATTGGAGCCCACTGCTGCGACTGCTGGTCATCGCGGTCATCTCCGGCCTGATCGCCCTCATCGGCTGGGCTCCCTACCTGCTGGCCGCGATCGAAGGCACGCCCGCCGAAACCGGCACCGCCCAACACTATCTGCCCGTCGACGGCGCTCAACTATCGTTCCCGATGCTGCAGTTCACCCTGCTCGGAGCCTTGTGCATGCTCGGCACCCTGTGGCTGGTGGTCTGCGCCCGCACCTCCACCCGCGCAGGGGCGTTGGCCGTCGGAGTGTTGACGGTTTACGCCTGGTCGCTGCTGTCGATGCTCACCACGCTGGCCGGCACGACCCTGCTGTCGTTCCGACTGCAACCGACGCTGACCATCCTGCTGACCGCTGCGGGTGCGTTCGGCTTCATCGAGGTCACCCGGGCGTTGTCGGCCCGCGTCCGGCAACAGAACGCCGGCAAGGTGGTCGCGGTCGCCACCGCAGTGGGCGCCCTCGGCGCCCTGACCTTCAGCCAAGACATACCCAACGTGCTGCGCTCCGACATCGTCGTCGCCTACACCGACACCGACGGCTACGGCCAACGCGCCGACCGTCGCCCGCCCGGAGCCGCGCAGTACTACCGCGAGATCGACGCCCGGATACAAGAAGTGACCGGCCTACCCCGCAACGAGACCGTCGTCATGACCGCTGATTACAGCTTCCTGTCGTACTACCCCTACTACGGTTTCCAGGGGCTGACCTCGCACTACGCCAATCCGCTCGCACAGTTCGAGCAACGTGCCGAAGCTATCGAGGACTGGACCTTGCTCACCGAACCCGACCAATTCATCGCTGCCCTCGACAGCATGCCCTGGGAACCGCCCACGGTCTTCCTGATGCGTGGCGGCCCGGCCGACACGTACACCCTGCGACTGGCCTCCGACGTCTACCCCAACCAGCCCAACGTGCGGCGGTACCAGGTCGCGCTGGATGCTGCGTTATTCGACGATCCCCGTTTCGACGTGTCAACCATCGGGCCGTTCGTGCTTGCCATCCGCAAGCCAATTAGCATCTAGCCCCGTGGTCGCCAACCACCGCACCGCGCGGCTCATCGCGATCGTCGCTGGTCTTTTGGGGACCCTGCTGGCTGTCGCCACGCCGCTACTTCCGGTCAACCAGACCACCGTCGAGCTGAACTGGCCGCAGAACGGAGTGCTGGGCAGCGTCGACGCGCCGTTGATCGGCTACGTGGCCACCGACCTCGAGATCAGCGTGCCGTGCAGCACCGCCGCCGGACTGGACGGGCCGGGACGCACAGTGCTGCTGTCCACCGTCCCCAAGCAGGCGCCCAAGGCGGTCGACCGCGGCCTGCTCATCGAACGGGTCAACAATGACCTGCTCGTCATCGTCCGAAACACACCGGTGGTCAGCGCGCCGCTGGCCCAGGTCCTGAGCCCCGAGTGCGAAAAACTGACGTTCACCGCCCATGCCGACCGAGTGACCGGCGAGTTCGTCGGCTTGACGGCGCCGGTGGATGGCGACACCACCGAACCGGGCGAACCGCTCAAAGGTGAGCGCAGCGGCTACGACTTCCGGCCCCAAATCGTGGGGGTTTTCACCGATCTCGCCGGACCCGCTCCGCCAGGCCTGGAATTCTCGGCGACCGTCGACTCCCGATACAGCACCTCGCCGACGTTGCTGAAGCTACTCGCGATGATCGTCGGCGTCGCCATGACAATCATCGCCCTCGGCGCGCTGCACGTGTTGGACAAGGCCGACGGCATGCGGCACCGGCGTTTCCTGCCCCCGCGCTGGTGGTCGATGTCACCGCTGGACGGACTCGTCACCGCGGTGCTGGTGTGGTGGCATTTCGTCGGCGCCAACACCGCCGACGACGGTTACATCCTGACGATGGCACGGGTGTCCGAGAACGCCGGCTACATGGCCAACTACTACCGGTGGTTCGGCACCCCCGAATCGCCGTTCGGCTGGTACTACGACCTCCTCGCACTGTGGGCCCACGTCAGTACAACCAGCGTATGGATGCGGCTACCCACGCTGCTGATGGCACTGGCCTGCTGGTGGGTGATCAGTCGCGAGGTGATTCCCCGGCTGGGCTCGGCCGTCAAGCACAGCCGGGCCGCTGCCTGGACGGCCGCGGGGCTCTTCCTCGCGTTCTGGTTGCCGCTGAACAACGGCCTGCGCCCCGAACCGATCATCGCGCTGGGAATCCTGCTGACCTGGTGTTCGGTCGAGCGGGGCGTCGCAACCAGCAGGCTGTTGCCAGTTGCCGTCGCGATCATCATCGGGGCGTTGACGCTGTTCTCCGGCCCCACCGGTATCGCTGCGGTCGGCGCGCTGCTGGTCGCCATCGGGCCGCTGAAAACCATCGTCGCGCGCCATACTTCTCGGTTCGGCTACGCGGCGCTGCTGGCGCCGATCGCCGCGGCGGCATCGGTGACCATCATCCTGATCTTCCGCGACCAGACGCTGGTCGCCGAGATGCAGGCCAGCAGCTTCAAGTCGGCCGTCGGTCCCAGCCTGGCCTGGTTCGACGAGCACGTCCGTTACTCACGACTGTTCACCACCAGCCCGGACGGTTCGGTGGCGCGGCGGTTCGCGGTACTCACGCTGCTGCTCGCGCTCGTGGTCGCGGTGGCGATGTCGCTGCGAAAGGGCCGGATTCCCGGCACCGCGCTGGGCCCCAGCCGTCGCATCATCGGGATCACCATCATTGCGTTCCTGGCGATGATGTTCACCCCCACCAAGTGGACCCACCACTTCGGCGTGTTCGCCGGACTGGCCGGCTCCCTCGGTGCGCTCGCCGCGGTAGCCGTTTCCGCAGCGGCCATGCGCTCGCGCCGCAACCGCACGTTGTTCACCGCGGCGGTTCTGTTCGTGACTGCGCTGTCGTTCGCGACGGTCAACGGATGGTGGTACGTCTCCAATTTCGGGGTGCCGTGGTCGAATTCCTTCCCGGAATGGAAGTTCGGCTTCACCACAATCCTGCTCGGCCTGTCGGTTCTCGCCCTGCTGGTGGCCGCCTGGTTCCACTTCTCCGGGCGGGAGGGCGCACCACCCAACGGCGGTCAGGGTCGTTGGCGACCGATCGCACAGGCGCCACTGGCCACGGCCACCTGGGCGCTGGTGACCTTTGAGGTGATCTCGCTGACGCTGGCGATGACCGGCCAGTACCCCGCGTGGACGGTCGGGCGGTCCAACCTGGAAGCGCTGGCCGGCAAAACGTGCGGCATGGCCGAAGACGTCATGGTGGAGCAGGATCCCAACGCCGGCCTGCTCGCACCCATCGGGCTGCCGATCGCCGACGCACTGAGCGGCGGCGCTGCCGGCACCACGGCAGGATCCGGCACTACCGAAGGATTCAGTCCCAACGGAATCCCCTCCAAGGTGTCCGCGGATCCGGTCATGGATCAGCCGGGCTCCGACAACTTCGCCGACACCGAGAACACCGGTAACGGCGAGACCGAGGCGGGCACCGAAGGCGGCACCACCGCCGCCGCCGGGGTGAACGGCTCACGCGCCCGCCTGCCCTTCGGCCTGGACCCGGCCAGCACCCCGGTGCTGGGCAGTTGGCGCAGCGGAACTCAGCAGCCTGCCAGTCTCCGGTCGGCCTGGTACCGGCTACCCGCCGGCTGGAGCGAGAGCGACCGATCAGATTCCATCCTCGTGGTGTCCGCGGCCGGACGGTTCGACCGCAGCGAGGTCGTGGTGCAGTGGGCGGGTTCAGGCGACACCGGCACCATCGAACTCGGCGATGTGGGCGCGGCTCCGGCCTGGCGCAACCTGCGAGCACCGTTGTCCGCGCTCCCCCCGGACGCCACCCGAATCCGGTTGGTGGCCACCGATGACGATCTCAGCCCGCAGCACTGGATCGCCCTCACACCGCCTCGGATCCCGGTGCTGCGCACTCTTCAGGATGTCGTCGGCTCAACGGAGCCGGTCCTGTTGGACTGGCTGGTCGGCCTGGCCTTCCCCTGCCAGCGGCCCTATAACCACCGCAACGGCGTCATCGAGGTGCCCAAATGGCGCATCCTGCCCGACCGGTTCGGCGCCGAAGCCAACTCGCCGGTGATGGACTACCTCGGCGGCGGCCCGCTGGGCATCACCGAACTGCTGCTGCGCTCCACCACCGTTCCCACCTATCTGAAGAACGACTGGCTGCGGGACTGGGGCGCGCTGCAGCAGCTCACGCCCTACTACTCGGACGCCACACCGGCCCGGTTGGATCTCGGTTCCGCGACGCGTAGCGGATTATGGAGCCCGGCGCCGCTCCGTCTGAGCTAGCGTCGCATAGCATCGAACCTCGTGCCTGACCGGACAACCCGCCTCGTCGCGATCGTCGCGGTTGCCGCCGGGCTGCTGGGAATGGCGCTGTGTGCCATGGCGCCGCTGCTCCCGGTCAAACAGACCACCGCGACCATCCAGTGGCCGCAGACGGTCGACAGCGACGGCAACATCGCAAACGTCACCGCGCCGCTGGTGTCGGGTGCTCCCAAATCGCTCGACGTCGTCATCCCCTGCCAGGCCGTGGCCACCTTGCCCGCCGACGGCGGACTGGTGTTCTCCACGATCCCGCCGGGCGGCATCGACGCTGGCAGCAACGGACTGTTCGTGCGTGCCTACGCGGACAACGTCGTCGTCGCGTTCCGCGATTCGGTCGCCGCGGTGGCCCCCCGCGACGCGGTGGAGGATGGGGCCTGCAGCGAAGTCCGTCTGTGGGCCAACGTCGGTGAGGTCGGCGCCGACTTCGTCGGAATTCCCGGCGCCGTAGGCACTCTCCCCACCGAGAACCGGCCGCAGGTCGCGGGGATCTTCACTGAACTCGAGGTGCCCGCCAACAGCGGCGTGTCCGCCACGGTCGACATCGACACCCGGTTCATCACGGCCCCGACGACGCTCAAGCTCGCCGTAATGATCCTCGGCGTTGCCTGCGTGGTGGCCTCGATCCTCGCCCTGGCCCTGCTGGACCGCACGTCAGGTAGACGGTGGGTCCGCGGTCGACGCCGCCGCGTGGGCCTGTCGACTCGGCTCGCCGATACCGCCGTGATCGGCACACTGCTGGTGTGGCATCTCGTCGGGGCCCAATCGTCGGACGACGGCTACAACCTGACCATCGCCCGGGTGTCCGGGGACGCCGGCTACATCGCCAACTACTACCGATTCTTCGGCGCGACGGAGGCGCCGTTCGACTGGTACCAGAGCGTCCTGGCCCAACTGGCTTCCATCAGCACCGCCGGCATCTGGATGCGGCTGCCTGCCACCGCGGCCGCCATCGGCACCTGGCTGATCCTGAGCCGGTACGTACTGCCACGGCTGGGCCGAAACCTGGTCCGCAACCCGATAGCGGTGTGGACGGCAGCGGCGGTGTTCCTGTCCGCCTGGCTGCCGTTCAACAACGGCCTCCGCCCCGAACCCCTGATCGCCTTCGGCGTGATCGCGGTGTGGATGCTGGTGGAAAAGACGTTGGGATCACGTCGGTTGGCTCCGGCTGCGGTGGCCATCGTCGTCGCGGTGTTCTGCGTGACCCTCGCTCCGCAGGGGATGATCGCGTTGGCGCCGTTGCTGGTCGCTGCGCGCGGCATCACGCGCGTCGTCAAGCAGAACGCCGCCGCTCACCGGCCGGCCTACGGACTCGCAGCCCAACTGGCCCCCCTCGCGGCCGCGGCATCGCTGGTGTTCGTCGTCGTGTTCCGTGATCAGACGCTGGCCACGGTGGCCGAGTCGGCCCGGATCAAGTACGTCGTCGGCCCGACGATCCCGTGGTACCAGGAGTTCCTGCGCTACTACTTCTTGACTGTCGAGGACAGCGTGGACGCATCGCTGACCCGCCGCTTCTCCATGCTGATCCTGCTGCTGTGCCTGTTCGGGCTGCTCATCGTGCTGTTGCGCAAGGGCGCGGTGCCCGGCGCCGTGAACGCGCCTGTGTGGCGGCTGACCGGCACGACGGCGCTGGGCCTGATGCTCTTGACGTTCACCCCGACCAAGTGGTCCGCACAGTTCGGGGTGTTCGCAGGCCTGGCCGGCGCCCTGGGCGCGGTCACCGCGTTCGCGTTCGCCCGGGTCGGGCTGCACAGCCGACGCAATCTGGCCCTCTACGTCACCGCCCTGCTATTCGTCCTGGCCGAGTCGACCGCCGGCATCAACGGCTGGTTCTACGTCGCCAACTACGGCGTCCCGTGGTTCGACAAGCAGCCCGTCATCTTCGGCCAGCCCGTCACGACGATCTTCCTGGTCATGGCGATCGTCTGCGGCCTGTTGGCCGCCTGGCTGCATTTCCGGATCGACTACGCCGGACACACCCAGGTCGCCGACACCGGACGCAATCGGGCCCTGGCCTCCACCCCGTTGCTCGTCGTGGCCACCATCATGGTGCTGCTCGAGGTGGGTTCGATGGTCAAAGCGACCGCGGGTCGCTACCCCGTGTACACCAACGGCGCGGCCAACCTGTCAGCACTGAGTTCCGCTCTGACCGGATCCTCGCCACCCAGCTGCGCGATGGCCGACGCCGTCCTTGTCGAAACGGACACCAATGCCGGGATGCTGCAACCGGTACCGGGCCAGCGCTACGGAAAATACGGGCCCCTGGGCGGCGAGAACCCGGTCGGCTTCACCCCCAACGGGATCAGCGACACCCTCGAACCGGCCGAACCGGTGGCGGCCAACCCGGGGTTGGCGAACTCCGACGGGGCCGTCGACAAACCGAACATCGGCGTCGGCTACGCGGCGGGTACCGGCGGCGGCTACGGCCCCGAGGGCGTCAACGGATCAAAGGTCTTCCTGCCCTTCGGGCTCGATCCGGACCGCACCCCGGTGATGGGCAGCTACGAGGAGAACACCGTGGCCGCCGAGACCACCTCGGCGTGGTATCAGCTGCCGCCACGCACCGCTGACCGCCCACTGGTGGCCGTCGCCGCCGCGGGGGCAATCTGGTACTTCGAAGAGGACGGCTCGTTCAACTACGGCCAGTCATTGAAGCTGCAATGGGGCGTGCACCGTCCCGATGGGTCGTATGAGGCGCTCGACGAAGTCGAACCGATCGACATCTTCCCGCAGAAAGCGTGGCGGAACCTGCGCTTCCCGTTGGCCTCGGCACCACCAGAGGCCAACGTGGCCCGGATCGTCGCCGATGACCCGAACCTGTCTGAAGATCAGTGGTTCGGGTTCACGCCGCCCCGGGTGCCGGTGCTGAAGACCGCACAAGACTTCCTCGGGTCGCAGACCCCGGTGATGATAGACATCGCCACCGCGGCCAACTTCCCTTGCCAGCGGCCCTTCTCCGAACATCTGGGGGTGGCCGAGTTGCCGGAGTATCGAATACTGCCCAACTTCGAGCAGATGGTGTCTTCGTCGAACCAGTGGCAGTCAGCCGAAGACGGCGGACCGTTCCTGTTCATCCAGGCGTTGCTGCGCACGTCGACCATCCCGACATATCTACGAGACGACTGGTATCGGGACTGGGGGTCGATCGAGCGCTACATCCGGGTGGTGGAGGACGAACAAGCACCTGAGGCGGTCATCGAGGAGGGGTCGACGCGAGTGTTCGGCTGGAGTCGCGGCGGACCGATAAGGGCCCTCCCGTGAACCAAGAGAACGAAGTCAGGGTCGCCCGCTGGGTCGCCACGATAGCCGGCCTGCTCGGCTTCGTTCTTTCGGTAGCCACGCCGCTGTTGCCGGTCACGCAGACCACCGCGACGCTGAACTGGCCCCAAGGGGGACAACTCGAGAACGTCACCGCGCCACTGATCTCGCAGGCGCCGGTGAACCTGACTGCCACGGTGCCGTGCGCGGTTATCGGCTCGTTGCCTGCCGAGGGTGGCCTGGTTCTGGGCACCGCGCCACCGGAGGGCCGCGACGCGGCACTGAACGCGATGCTGGTGAACGTCACGAAGTCGCGCGTCGACGTGATCGTGCGCAACGTCGTGGTGGCCACGGTGAAACGCGACCGCGTCGCCGGAAACGGTTCTGGGCCAGGTTGTTCCAGAATCGACATCACCTCGTCACTGGATGGGACCTTCGCCGACTTCGTCGGTCTGACCCAGGTTTCCGGGTCGGACGCCGGGAAACCGCAGCGCACCGGATTCGCCGACCCCAACCTGCGGCCTGCCATCGTGGGGGTGTTCACCGACCTGACCGGGCCCGCGCCCCCGGGGATGGATTTCTCCGCGACGATCGATACTCGCTTCACCACCCACCCCACCACGCTCAAGCTGACGGCGTTGCTGCTGGCGATCGTCTCAACCATCGTCGCGCTGCTCGCGTTGTGGCAGTTGGACCGCGCTGATGGGCGGCGCATGCACCGGCTCATCCCGTCCCGCTGGCGAACGGCCAGCCCCGTCGACGGCGTCGTCGTCGGCGGGTTCGCGCTCTGGTACGTCATCGGCGCGAACTCCTCCGATGACGGCTACATCCTCGGAATGGCTCGGGTCGCAGATCATGCCGGCTACATGTCGAACTACTTCCGCTGGTTCGGTAGCCCGGAAGATCCGTTCGGCTGGTACTACAACCTGCTCGCCTTGATGACGCACGTCAGCGACGCCAGCATCTGGATCCGGCTGCCCGACCTGATCTGTGCGTTGGTGTGCTGGCTGCTGCTGTCCCGCGAAGTGCTGCCGCGACTGGGCCCCGCAGTGTCGGGCAGCCGCGCGGCGATGTGGGCCGCCGGACTGGTGTTGCTCGGAGCGTGGATGCCGTTCAACAACGGACTGCGACCCGAAGGACAGATCGCCACCGGCGCGCTCATCACCTATGTGCTGATCGAACGAGCCATCACCTCCGGCCGGCTGACACCCGCGGCGTTGGCGATCACCTCGGCGGCGTTCACGCTCGGCATCCAGCCCACCGGGCTGATCGCGGTGGCCGCTCTGGTGGCCGGCGGCCGCCCGATCCTGCGAATCCTGATGCGTCGACGGCAACTGTTCGGCACCTGGCCGTTGGTGGCGCCGCTGCTGGCCGCGGGCACCGTCATTCTCACGGTGGTCTTCGCCGACCAGACGCTGGCAACGGTGTTGGAAGCCACCAGGATTCGCACCGAAGTCGGCCCCAGCCAGGAATGGTTCACCGAGATCCTGCGCTACTACTACCTGATACTGCCCACCACCGATGCCGCGATCTCCCGCCGGTTCGCGTTCCTGTTCACCGTGATGTGCCTGTTCCCCTCGCTGTTCATGATGCTGCGGCGCAAGCGGATTCCCGGAGTGGCCCGCGGGCCGGCCTGGCGACTGATGGGCGTCATCTTCGCCACGATCTTCTTCCTGATGTTCACCCCCACCAAATGGATCCACCATTTCGGTTTGTTCGCCGCTGTCGGCGCCGCGATGGCAGCACTGGCAACGGTGTTGATGTCGCCGCTGGTGTTGCGCTCGGCACGCAATCGGATGGCGTTTCTCTCGTTCGTGTTCTTCCTGCTGGCCATGTGCTTCGCATCGACGAACGGCTGGTGGTACGTCTCAAACTTCGGTGTGCCGTACAACAATTCGGTGCCGAAGCTCGGCGGCGTGACGGTCAGCACGGTATTCCTGGCGCTGTTCGCGATCGCGGCGCTGTGGGCGTTCTGGCTGCATGTCACCTCACGTACCGAGTCGCGGATCGTCGACAGGCTCACTGCAGCGCCGATACCGATCGCCGCGGGCTTCATGGTCGTCTTGTTCATGGCCTCGCTGGCGGTGGGCATGGTGCGCCAGTACCCCACCTACTCCAACGGTTGGGCCAATCTTCGCTCCCTTGCCGGGGGGTGCGGCATGGCCGATGACGTGCTTGTCGAGCCCGACGCCAACGCGGGCTTCCTGCGACCCCTGCCCGGCGGCCCTGACCAATCCCCCTGGGGCCCGCTGGGTCCGCTGGGCGGAATCGGACCGGTGGGCTTCTCGCCCAACGGTGTTCCCGATCGAATCATCGCCGAAGCCATCCGCATCAACAACCCGCAGCCGGGAACCGATGCCGACTGGTATCAAGACAAGAAGCGGTCCCGCAAGGGTGTCAACGGATCGACCGTGCCATTGCCCTACGGCCTTGACCCCGCGCGGGTCCCCGTTGCAGGAACATATTCAACTGAAGCACAACAGGAGAGCCGACTGGCCTCGGCGTGGTACGAGTTGCCGGCTGCCGATGACGCGCACCCACTCTTGGCGATCACCGCGGCCGGAACGATCGCGGGCGACAGCGTCGCCGAGGGCCTGACCTCCGGCCAGACAGTGGAGCTCGAGTACGCCATTCCCGGGGTCGACGGAGCTCCCGAGCCCGCCGGCCGGGTCAGTCCATTCGACGTCGGGCCGACCCCGTCGTGGCGCAACCTTCGCTATCCACGCGCTCAGATTCCCGCCGACGCCATCGCGGTTCGGGTGATCGCCGAAGACCTGTCGTTGAACAAGGGCGACTGGGTCGCTGTCACACCGCCACGGGTGCCGGAGCTGCGCACGGTCCAGGAGTACGTCGGATCTGAACAGCCGGTGCTGATGGATTGGGCGGTCGGACTGGCGTTCCCCTGCCAGCAGCCGATGCTGCACGCCAACGGAGTCACCGATATCCCCCGGTATCGCATCTCGCCGGACTATTACGCCAAGCTCCAGAGCACCGATACGTGGCAGGACGGGGTCAACGGCGGGCTGCTGGGCATTACCGACCTGCTGTTGCAGGCTTCGGTGATGCCGACCTACCTGTCAGAGGACTGGGGTCAGGATTGGGGTTCGCTGCGCCGCTTCGAGACCATCGTCGATGCCCAGGAGGCCGAGATCGACCTGGGCTCTGCCACCCGTTCGGGGCTCTGGTCCCCCGGCCCGATCCGAATAGGTCCGTGACTGGTGACGCCGCCGCTATGAGATCGGAGCGATCCGCTGGACGAACGGCAACGTCGCGGGGAAGGCCACGAAGGGAATATCGAGGTGGCTGTACTCGGGATAGGCGTGGTGCTCGACCTGGCTTCCCGCGGATCGCAGGTCATCAGCCAAACGCGTGATGGTACCTGGAACACAGAACTCGTCCCTACCGCCTTCGGCGAGCAGTACTGGGCGGTCGAGCCGGCCGCGAGGCACTTCCAGGTCGCTGAAGTCCAAGGCGGCGGCTAGGCGCCCGCTTGCGTCCCTGTCGGTCGTTTCCCCAGGGGCCAGTGCAAACAGCGGCTTTCCTGCGAGCGGCGCGAACGTGTCCATGACCGTTCCGGGCTCCAAGATGAAGCTGGTGCGCCACGCGTCGAGGAGGGTGCGACCGTCTTCGCTGAGCAACTGTTCCACTTGTAGTGCTGGGTCGCGGTAGCTGACGGCGTGCAGGACGGCCGGGGTGAGTACCCGTCCGAGCTCGGTGGTGTGAGCCAGCAGCGTGGGCCACTCGGTCGGCGGCGCGGTGGCCACGGCGCCCCGGTAGTCGAGTTCGGGGGCAATGGTTGTGGCGTACGCCGCCGAGAACATGGTTGCCTGCCCGCCTTCGGATTGGCCCATGGCGACCCACACATTCGACAGCTCGCTGGATACCTGCATGCCGGCGGTGACGGCGTGAGCCTGACTGTGCGCGAGGCTTTTCCCGTGGCAATAGGGGTGTGGCCCCGCAGTGCCGAGCCCTTCGTAGTCGGTGCAGACAGCGGCGTATCCGACGGCCAGGAACGTCGACACTTCACCCAGGATCGGGTACCCGAGCACCCGCGCTTTCGGGTTCAGTGACGGAGCGGCGGCGGCGGTGATGCCGGTGGTGCCGTGTGCATAGGAGATCACCGGCCGACCATGGGAAGCGGGGGCGCCGCCGGCCGGCAGGAACACCAAACCGCTGACGGCGACTTTGCCGCCGTCGTGGCCGGTGCTCACGTACAGCATCCGCCAGCCTTGGGATGCGACGGGAATCAATTCGGCGTCGGTGAGCGGCTCGCTGCGCAGCAGGTGGCCGTTGTCGTAGCCGGTGAGGTCGCCGGTCCATTCGTAGAAGTCATTCGCGGGGGCGAAGGGGGAAACGCTGGTCATGATGTCCTCCTGGGATCGTTGGTTAGCTCTACCAGTTGGTAGATCAATAACTCCAGTTATTGTTATACCATCTGGTATATCTACCGTCAACGGCCGAAGGAGAGACGACGTAAACCATGACCAACACAGGCAACGGTGACCGCGTGGACGGCCGCAGGCTGCGCTACCAGAATCGACGCGGCGAAATCCTGGACGCCGTGATCGCACACGTGCTCGACCATGGGATCGGCACCATGTCGTTTCGCACACTGGCGGCGGCAGTCGGCGTGTCACATGTCACGCTGCACCATCACTTCGGCACCAAAGATGAACTCTTGGTGGAGATCTTCGATGAGATCGGCAAGCGGCAACCGATCCCCGATCAGCTCAGCGACGAAGACATCGAGGTACTGGTACGCAAGCTCTGGCGCCTGTGGACTCAGCCGGAGGGAGCTCGCCAGTTCCGGTTGCTCTTCGAAGCCTATGGCCAGGCACTGCGCAACCCGGCGGAACACCGCGCTCTGCTCAACAACATTGTCACGAGGTGGATTGAGGTCATCCGGCGCCTCGCCCTGCAGGCCGGGTGTCCCCGGTGCGACGCCGACGACTTCGCCACCGTGCTGGTTGCCCAACTTCGGGGTCTGCAACTCGACCTCCTCGCCACCGATGACCAGGCCCGCGTGAACTCCGCCCTCGACAACGTCATCGACAACATCCGCGATCAACGCACCCGTTGGAACAGCCCGAAAGCCTGAAGTCTGCCGCTCAGCGCTGGCGCACGTAGACGACTCGGCTGCCGAACACGATGTCCTGCAACGACCTTCGGCGCCGGTCCACCGCCACCCAGGCCAGCCCCACGGGGAAGAAGACGCACGCGGCGCCGCGCAGCAACGCGATCGCAGGTCTCAGCCTGGCCGAGCGCCGCCCGACCACCTGGAGGCCCATCGCCGCTGCCCCGGCGGTACAGCCGGATACCGACCAGCAGCCGGCGAGATAGAGCACCGCGACGCCGAATACCACGGCGCCGGTGAATACCAGATCAAGCGCGGGGAACCGCAACGAGCCGGGGTTGAGGGCCAGCATGCTGAGCACCAACCCGAGGTAGAGCAATGCCAGCATCACGCTGACGACGCACAGGTCGATCAGCGCGGCCACGCCGCGACTGACCACGCCCGCCGCGCGAGCCGCCGGCAGCACGTCGCTGTCATCGCAGCTGTTCATCGATGACCTGCCGACGGCCCAACAGCCGGTCGACGAATCCGGAGACCGCGTCGTCGGCCCGTTCACCCTGGCTACGCACATCTGTCATCACGTCCGCCGTCACCGAACTGGTGGAGCCCCGGATGATGGCCGGCAGATCTACCTCTTCGATCACCTCGTTGGCCAGACCGACGAGGTCGATCCGGGCGATCACCGCTTCGATCGCCTCGGCGTGCAGACGGTCCCGCACGATCGCGGTGAGGTCGAGTTCGTCGAGGACGGCGGCCACGACGAACGAGAGAAGGGCCTGCGCCTCTTGCTTGCCGCGGGTGAACAATCCGCCCACCACGGGCAGCCCCTCACACGTTCGGTAGACATCGAGCAGCAGGGACTTCGGCGCCGGGGGCGGTTCGGGTTCGGGGACAGGGTCGATCACCAGGGTCATCGGCGCATCCTCAGCGCCCGTGAGCCAGATGTGGCGACCCGAGGTAGGGAAACTCAGCGCGGACGTCGGCGGGCGGGCTCCACCCCGATGGGGGGCTTTGCCCGTTGGTCAGGAACGAACGCCGGTAGCCGACGACGTCGTCGGTCAGGGTGCGACCGTTCGGGTACTTCGCCGGCCGCGACGGGTCATAGGTCAGCACGTCGGGAAGCGTGCCGTCGGCGTTGATGGCGTCGATCGCCTCCTGCCGGGTGTATCCGCCGGTTCGGGCCATCACCTCGATGAGTTGCCCCATCCAGCGTTCCCTGTCGCGGTTCGGCTCACCGGCCTGATACTGCGCCAGCAGGTTGTCGGCCGTGATGAGGTCGCCCAGGAACGGATGGCCGACCCGGTCGGTGTGCACCCACTGGCGGTCCTCCAGCATGCTGCAGCGCCCCCAGATTCGGACGTCCGGACCGGCACTGAGGTAACTGTTGGGGAGTTCGATGATCATCGCAACGACGTTGGCTCCGGCGCGGGACGGGTCGCTGCGAGCTCCGGAGGCGAAGGTGAACCCACCCGATTCCACAGCAGTGAGCCGCTCACCGAAGGACACCTCGACACCGCCGAATATCTGCGACCCGACCGCTGCGATCGTCGAGGCCTGATTGCCGACGGCCAGATAGACATCCACCTTCTGGGCCCCATCGACAGGCGGAGCGTAGACGCAGCTGATCGCGATATCGTTGCGCAGGTCACCGGTGTGGTCGACGGCCAGCCGATAGACCGCATCGGGGTGCATCGGACCGCCCCCGGGATTGGCGGTCAGGACCAGCGCGGTCCGTTCAGGGGCAGCGGGCACCTGGAACGCGTACAGGTCGCACAGTTCCAGCCGCGGATCGCCTAGCTCTAGATTCGGCACCTCGTGATTCGGCACCTCTTGATTCGGCACCTCTTGATTCGGCACCTCTTGATTCGGCACAGCGTTAGATGGGGGTCAGGCCGTGCTTGCGCTGCACGCGGTTGATCTGCTTGTCCCGCAACAGGTGCAGGGATTTGCGCAGCAGCAGCCGCGTCTGGTGCGGCTCGACGACGCCGTCGATGAAGCCCCGCTCTGCCGCCACCCACGGCACCGCCATGTTGGCGTTGTAGCCCTCGATGAAGTCGGCTTTGATCTTCTGCACCTCGGGCGCGGTGGGGTCCGGAAAGCGCTTCACCAGCAACTGTGCGGCGCCCTCGGCGCCGATCACGGCTATCCGCGCGGTCGGCCAGGCGAAGTTGAGGTCCGCGGTCAGCTGCTTGGAACCCATCACCGCATAGGCGCCACCGTAGGATTTGCGCACCGTAATCGTCACTTTCGGGACGCAGGCCTCCACCACGGCGTTGAGGAAACGACCGCCCCGCTTGATGATGCCGCCCTTCTCCTGTTCGACGCCCGGCATGAACCCGGGGGTGTCGACCACGAACACCAGCGGGGTGTTGAACGAGTCGCAGAACCGGACGAATCGGGCGGCCTTGTCGGACGCCTCGTTGTCGATCGCGCCTGACATGTACATCGGCTGGTTGGCGATCACCCCGACCGGACGGCCATCGACGCGGGCCAGCGCGGTGATGATCGCCGGGCCACACTGCTCTCCGACCGACAACACGTCGCCGTCGTCGAAAATCCGCAGCAGGATCTCGTGCATGTCGTAGGAAGTGTTGTCCGCATCCGGCACGATCGAGTCCAGCTCCAAATCGTGCGGGGTGATCTCCGGCTCCAAGCCGGGATTGACCACCGGCGCGTCATCGAAGGTATTGGCCGGCAGGAAGCTGAGATAGCTCCGCACGTACTCGAACGCCGCCGCCTCGGACTCCACAACCTGGTGAATGTTGCCGTAGCGGGCCTGCGCGTCGGCGCCGCCCAATTCGTCGAGACTGACGTCTTCCCCGGTGACATCCTTGATGACGTCGGGGCCGGTGACGAACATGTAGCCCTGGTCGCGCACCGCGATCACCAGGTCGGTCTGGATCGGTGAGTACACCGCGCCGCCGGCACACTTCCCGAAGATCAGCGAGATCTCCGGCACCAGTCCGCGCAGCAGCTCATGGCGGCGGCCGAGCTCGGCGTACCAGGCCAGCGATGTCGCCGCGTCCTGAATGCGGGCTCCGCCGGAATCGTTGATGCCGATGATCGGGCAGCCGACCATGGCCACCCACTCCATCAGTCGGGCGACCTTGCGGCCGAACATCTCCCCCACCGAACCCTGGAACACCGTCTGGTCATGGCTGAAGACGCCGACCGGGCGGCCGTTGATCGTGCCGTGGCCGGTGACGACGCCGTCCCCGAACAACGCATTGGGATCACCGGGCGTCTTGGCCAGAGCGCCGATCTCCAGGAAGCTACCCGGGTCGAGCAGCGAATAGATGCGTGCCCGCGCGCTCGGGATGCCCTTCTTCTCCCGCTTGGCGACGGCCTTTTCTCCGCCCGGTTCCTTGGCGAGCTCAAGCTTCTCGCGCAGCTCGGCGAGCTTCTCGGCGCTGGTCACCGGGGCTTTGGGCAGAGACTCCGCTGTCACGTGGCTGCGTCCTCCTGGTTCCCGGCCCTGATCTCGTTGATCGCTTCGCTCATGTGCGCGCCGACCTTTGCAATGTACGGCTCGTCGATGGCCTGGATGTGTTCGCCCCCGATGGCCACCACTTCGAGGTCGGCGACGAATTCACCCCAGCCGCCGTCGGGCTGACGGGTGGCGTAGCGGGGTTCGAACATGATCGCGTCGTCGTGGTACCGATCGGCCAGGTAGAGGGTGACATGCCCGTCGTACTGTTCGATCACCGCGGTATCGAGCGCCCGGTTGTCCAGATACGACGTGCGCTGGTGCTCGATGATGCCTCCCGGAATGTCGACCCCGCTCCCCCTCACCGCGTCGAGGATGAACGTCACCTGACCCTCGTCGTCGAGCTCCTCGAGCTGCTCATAGGGGATTTCGGGGATCTCCACATTGAATGTCCGCTGGGCGAACAGGGCGTACCGATCCCAGCGGGCCCGGATCTCCTCCTTGGTCTGGGGGACCTCCTCGCCCGCACGCACGGTGTCGATCAGACCGACGAACCGGACGTCGGCGCCTGCGCGTTTGAGCCCGACCGCGCACGCGTACGCCAGCGCGCCACCCAATGACCACCCGGCCAGAATGTAGGGGCCATTGCCCTGAATCTCCATGAGCTTGGGCACGTACTGCGCCGCCCGCTCCGCTATCGAGCCCTCCACCCGCTCGATGCCGTACACCGGGGTGTCCGCCGGTAGCCGCTTCACCAGCGGCTCGTAAACGACGGTGGAACCACCGGCGGGGTGGAACACGAACACCGGAACGCTGGCAGAGCCCTGGGCCGGCGCCCGGATCGTGCGGACGAACCCGTCCAACTCGCCGGCGTCCATCAGGTCGCGCACCACGCTGGACAGATCCTGGATAGTGCGCGCTGCGCCGACCTGCTCGGGGCTGATGGTGTTCTCGGCGCGTTCCGACAGGCGTTGGGCGAGCTTCTGGGCGGTGTCGGCGTCCAGGGACGGCAGCTCGTTGAATACCCCACCCGGAGACTTTCCGGTGACGATCGCCCAGGTGGCGAACGTGACCCGCTCCGCGGCATCGCGTGGCGGGACGTCAGCGCCGAGCGCCTCACTGACGGCCTCCTGGGTGAGGACTCCGGCGGCCGCCGCCGGACCTGCGGGATCGGTCGGTGGAGCGGGGACGGACGGGTCGATCGGATGCCCGGCCTCGGCGAGCTTGGATTCGAGTTCGGCCACGGTGGTGGCCCCACCCATCAGCTCGGCCTGGGCCGCCGCGATCTCCTCGGCGGACTTGCCCTTCTGTTGTTCGGCCAGCTCGTCGACTTCGCCGCGGTGCTCGATCGCGTAGGCGATCAGCTTCTCGACGGCGTACAGGTTCGCGTCGCGCACCGCCGTCAGTTGAATGGGCGGCAGGTCGAAGTCGTACTCGACGCGGTTCTTGATCCGCACCGCCATCAGCGAGTCCAGACCGAGCTCGATCAGCGGCACCTCCCACGGCAGATCCTCGGGCTCGTAGCCCATCGCGGCGCCGACGATGGTGCCCAACCGCTCGCCGATGGTCTCACCGGAGTCCGGACTCCACTTGGCGAAGCCCGCAGCGATACCTGCGCCCGCGGTGAGGTTGTCGTGCAGGATGGCCGCGTCGTCCCCGGTCTCCTCGGTGGCGTCCGCCGCGGCTACCTCGGACACCGCGGTCTCGGCGATCGTTCCTGCGCCCACCGCAGTGGGCAGCGCGACCTGCGCGTCGCCGCGGGCCACGATCGCGTCGTAGACCAACGTGAACGACTCGTGGATGCGCGCGTGCACCTGGACGCCGGCGCCGCCGGGGTGACGGGTCACCGTGGTCACCAGGCGCGAACCTTCGCCCGGCACCGCGCGCTGCTCCGACGCGACCAGCCTGGCATCCGGAAGGACCGCGGCTGCCGCCGCTTTCACCAGTGCCGCCAGATCGGTTTCGTTGCGCGGCGAGTACTCGAAGACGTGCCTACCGTCGGGTGTAGCGACGTGGTTGCCGGGGATGACGGCCGAACTGTCGCCGGTGAAATGCGCGTCGAGCCAGTGCGGCTTGCGGCGGAACCGGGTCGGCGGGATGTCGGCGAAGTCCAGCGCGCCGGCCAGGCCCGTGGAGCGCCGCGGAAACAACGTCCTGATGTCGAGGTCGTGGCCATGGACGAACAGCTGCGCCATCGCGGTGGTCATCGAGTCCGCTTCGTCCTGCTTGCGCGCCAGGGTCGCGATGAGCTGCGCATCGTGCAACCCGGCGGCCGCCGTCGTCAGGCCCACCTGCATCAGCGCAACAGGATTGGGCGCCAGCTCGAGGAAGGTGGTGTGACCGTTGTCGACTGCGTTGCGGATGCCGTGGGTGAAATGGACGGAGTGGCGCAACCCCTTCTTCCAGTACTCCACGTCGTGGATCGGGTCCGCACCGGGACGGACCAGGTTGCCCTCGTGCACAGTCGAGTAGTACGGAGTGTTGAGCGGCAGCGCCTCGATCCCCTGCAGTTCAGCGGCCAACTCGCCCAGCAGCGGATCCATCTGGGAGGTATGGCTGGCGCCCTTGGTCTGAAACTTGCGGGCGAACTTGCCCTCCGACTCGGCCCGGGCGATGATCGCGTCCACCTGGTCCGGCGGACCGCCGATAACGGTCTGGGTGGGCGCGGCGTACACGCACACCTCCAGGTCACCGAAGTCTTCCGCTTCCTTGAACACCGTCTCGATCTCTTCGGCGGAGTACTCCACCAAGGCCATCAGCCTGATGTACTCGCCGAAGAGCATCGCCTCGCCCTCACCCATCAGGTGGGAGCGCGAGCAGATCGTTCGGGTGGCGTCGGCCAGCGACAGCCCTCCTGCAAAGTAGGCGGCCGCCGCCTCCCCCAGGGACTGGCCCACCACCGCTCCGGGTTTCGCGCCGTGGGCCTTGAGTAGCTCCCCGAGCGCGACCTGAATCGCGAAGATGGTGACCTGCGTGGTCTCGATGCCGTAATCCTTCGAGTCATCGAGGATCAACTCGACGACGGAATAGCCGAGCTCGTCCTGGACCAGGGAATCGACCCTGTTCATCCACTGCGCGAACGTGTCATCGCGCAGATACAGGCTTTTGGCCATCTTCCGGTGCTGGGCACCGAAACCGGCCAGCACCCACACCGGGCCGTTGGTCACCGGGCCGTCAGCGGTGAGCACGATCGGGCTCGGCTTGCCGTCTGCGAGGTTGCGCAGACCCTTGATCGCCTCGTCGTGGTCGTGCGCCAGCACCACCGCGCGGGAGCGGCCGTGGTTACGTCGCGACAGCGAACGCCCGATGGACTCCAGCGACGCAGAACGACCTTCCGGGCTGTCGATCCAGTCCGCGAGCTCGGCGGCGGCGGCCTTCTTCCGGGAGGTCAGAAATCCGGAAACGGCGAGCGGCACGATCTTCGCGGCGGGCGCCCCGTCTGCCGCGGCCTCCGCGCTCTCGAGTTCCTCGCGGGCGACTTCCAGCAGGCGCAGCGCTTCATCGGTCAGCCCGGGTAGTTCGGGTTCGTCGTCGGCGGGCGCGGTGGGCGCGTCCAGAGCGTCGTCCCCATCGGCGTCCCCATCATCGGCGTCACTCTCGTCGACGAATTCGCCGTACTCGTCCATCCGCACCCCGCCCACATACACGGCAGCGGCGTCAGGGGTAGCCGAGGTGGCCACCGCGACTTCGGGTTCCAGCTCAGGTTCGACCAGGTCACTGGGCAACACCTCGCGCAGCACCAGGTGTGCGTTGGCGCCGCCGAACCCGAAACCGGACACCCCGGCGACAGCCTTGCCGCTGTAACGGGGCCAATCGGTGACGGCATCGGCGACCTTGAGGTGTTCCCTGTCGAAGTCGATGTAGGGGTTCGGGCCGGTGTAGTTGATCGACGGCGGGATCTTGTCGTTGCGCAGTGCCAGTGTCATCTTGGCCAGGCTTGCCGCTCCCGCAGCCGACTCCAGATGCCCCACATTGGATTTCACCGCGCCCAGCAGAGCCGGCTTGTCATCGGCACGGCCCCGTCCGATGACGCGGCCCAGAGCGTCGGCTTCGATCGGGTCACCGAGTATCGTCCCGGTGCCGTGTGCCTCGACGTAGTCCACCGTTCGGGGATCGATTCCGGCGTCCTTGTAGGCCTTGCGCAGCACCGCTTCCTGTGCGTCCGGATTGGGCGCGAGCAGGCCGTTGGACCGGCCGTCGTGGTTGACCGCGCTGCCGGCGATGACCGCAAGGATCTCGTCCTCGTCGCGGCGGGCGTCGGCCAGTCGCTTGAGCACCAGCATGCCGCCGCCCTCGGAGCGGGCGTACCCGTCGGCGTCCTGCGAGAACGACTTGATCCGGCCGTCCGGCGCCAACACACCGCCGACCTCGTCGAACCCGACCGTCACCATCGGGGTGATCAGCGCGTTGACGCCACCGGCGATCACCACATCCGCTTCTCCGGCACGCAGTGCCTTGACGCCCTCATGGGTGGCGACCAGTGAGGATGAGCAGGCTGTGTCGATGGTCATCGACGGACCGCGGAAATCGTAGAAGTACGAAACCCGGTTGGCGATGATGGAGCTCGCGCCGCCGGTGATGGCGTAGGGATGGGCGACCGACGGGTCCGAGACGGCCAGGAACGTATAGTCGTTCGTCGAACTACCGACGTACACACCGACGCTCTGCCCGCGCAGGCTTGACGCCGGAATCCGGGCCTGCTCCAACGCTTCCCACGTCAGTTCCAACGCCATTCGTTGTTGTGGATCGACGTTGTCGGCTTCCATTTTCGACAGCGCGAAGAACTCGGAGTCAAAGCCCTTGATGTCTGCGAGATAGCCACCGCGGGTGTGCGCTTTGGCGACCCGCTCGGCGATTCGCGGCTCTTCCAGAAACTCCGACCACCGCCCCTCCGGCAGGTCGGTGATCGCGTCACGTCCCTCGAGCAGGGCGGCCCACATTTCCTCGGGAGTGCTCATGTCCCCCGGGAAGCGGGTGGCCACGCCCACGATCGCGATGTTGAGTCGGCCATCTTCGACTTCGTCTGTATGGCGCGACCAGTCCGTATCGGCACCATCGGCGCCGTCATCCTCGGGTTCGCCCTCAACGATCACCGTGGCCAGCGCTTCGATGGTCGGATGCCGGAAAGCGACCGTGGCGGTCAACGTGACCCCGGTGAGATCCTCGATGTCGCCGGCCATGGCCACGGCGTCGCGTGAGGACAGACCCAACTCGACCATCGGTGTCGATTCACTGATCGAATCGGGTGCCTGAGCGGTAGCGCTGCCGATCCAGTTGCGCAGCCATTGGCGCATCTCGGCCACAGTGATGTCCGGACCGATGTCCGGACCGTCTTGTGCTTCAGCCATATTCACATAACCTCACGATCGACACGCGGGCAAGGGCCCCCGTTGCCGTTGCTGTAGTTGAGCGCCGTTGCTGTAGTTGAGCCTCAGTCCTTCTCATCCGGGAAGGCGTTGACCACCTTGCCGCTACGCAGGCTGCCGTCCAGATAGGTCGACCGGCAGGCCCGCCGGCCGATCTTGCCGCTCGACGTTCTCGGGATCGCGCCGGCCGGAGTCAGCATGACGTCGCGCACCGTCACGCCGTGGCGCACCGCGATCGCGGCACGGATGTCGTCGGCGATCGGGCCCATGTCGAGTTTGTGCGAGCCGGGCGCCCGCTCACCGACGATGACCAGCTGTTCGGAGGTGTCCTCGGGGTCGCGCTTGAGGCCGGCGTGCGCGTTGTCGAACACCTCGTCGGGAAGCTGATTGGCCGGCACCGAGAACGCGGCCACGAACCCCGCCCGCAGCGCCTTGGTCGCTTCCTGTGCGGAGTACTCCAAGTCCTGCGGATAGTGGTTGCGGCCGTCGATGATCACCAGATCCTTCACCCGGCCGGTGATGTAGAGCTCGCCGTCGTGATAAGCGCCGTAGTCGCCGGTGCGCACCCAGGTGGCGTCGTCGTCGGCACGCTCGGCATGCGACGGGCTGGTGCGCGATTTGAGGATGTTATGAAAGGTCGCGGCGGTCTCTTCGGGCTTGTTCCAGTAACCGAGGCCCATGTTCTGGCCGCTGATCCAGATCTCACCGATCTGACCATCGGGCAACTCGGAGGCCGACTCGGCATCGACGATGACGGCCCATTCAGCCACCCCGACCAGGCCGGCCGAGGCCTGTGCGACCGCACTCGGCGAGTCGGGCGGCACCTCGACGAAGCGGTGGTTGTTGAGCTGCTCCCTATCGACGGTGACGATTTTCAGCTGCTCGTTGAAATGGGTGGACGAGACGAACAACGTAGCCTCGGCCAGACCGTAGGACGGCTTGATCGCCTGTGGCCGGAAGCCGTAGGGCCCGAACGCCTCGTTGAAGTTTCGCACCGTGGCCGCCGAGATCGGCTCGCTGCCGTTGAGGAGAGCTTTGACGTTCGACAAGTCCAGCGGTGGCTCGCCCTCCTTGGGGAGACCGCGTATCGCGGCGTGGTCGAACGCGAAGTTCGGCGCAGGTGAGATGACTCCGCCGGTGTCATCGGGCTTGCGGGCCATCTCACGGATCCAGCGACTCGGCCGTCGGACGAATGCGGCGGGGGTCATGAAGGAGATGTAGTGACCGATCACCGTGGGCAGCAGAACCGTGACCAGGCCCATGTCATGGAAGAACGGCAGCCACGAAACGCCGCGGTCACCTTCTTCGCCCTGCAACGCCTCGATGATCTGCACCACATTGGTCGCCAGATTCACATGGGTGATCTCCACGCCGGTCGGGATGCGCGTGGATCCGGAGGTGTACTGCAGGTAGGCGATGGTGTCGAGCTCCACATCGACCGGCTCCCAGGTGGTACCGACCTCGTCGGGCACCGCGTCCACGGCGATCACCCGTGGCCGCTCCTGGGCCGGACGGCTCCGGAAGAACTTGCGCACTCCCTCGGCCGAGTCTGTGGTGGTGAGGATCGTGGACGGGCTGCAGTCGTCGAGCACGGCGTGCAGGCGGCCGACGTGACCGGGCTCCGAGGGGTCGAACAGCGGCACCGCGATGCGGCCGGAGTACAACGTGCCGAAGAACGCAACGAGGTAGTCGAGGCTCTGCGGGCACAGGATGGCCACCCGGTCACCCGGCTCGGTGACCTGCTGCAACCGGGCCGCGATCGCCCGATTGCGGGCGCCGAAGTCGGCCCAGCTCAGATCGCGCTCGACACCGTCGCGCTCGGTCGAGAAGTCCACGAAACGATAGGCGAGCTTGTCCCCACGAACCTTCGCCCATCGTTCGACGTGCTTGACCAGGCTCCCGTTGTCGGGGAACTTGATCAGTCCGTCCTTGATGAACGGGTTATGGAAGGCCATATCTCACAAACTCCAATCGAACGGGATCGGTGATCCCGGCCCGCAGAGCGTACCGGGGAGAAGACTTCTCGCACTTCAGCCGCCGGACAATGCTCTTAACTCAACGCTCTTAGATTTTCCTTAATGTTAGGCGACACCCCCACCAGTGCCAAATCAACCCGGTCACGGCTCAGCCATGTTTTGGCTGCGGAGCGTTATCGATCAGACCCTGGGCCCAGTTCAGTGTCCACTGCGTGGCGGGCAGACCGTCGAGATTCCAAAAATCCGGCGTTGCGTACATCGCGTGCACCGGCTGACCCGCTCCACCGCTGAGCACCTCCAGCGTCTTGGGCAGCTCGATGATGTTGAACGCCGATTCCGGCGCGGCGCAGATCAGATCGCCGGGCGCGCAGATCTCGTAGGTGCGGTTGTCGAGCGTCCCGAACCCACCCGGGCGCGGACCCGACATCGTCAGGCCGAGCGCCGAGAGCGTGGGTATCTCGTGCAGCGTGATCTCCGCGCCCTGGCCTTCGGCGTTGGGGCCGAGTTCCTGACCGACACTCGCCTGGCGGCGGCCATCGGCGATGAGCATCACACCGAGCACCAGATCCTGGTCGACGGGGCCACGTCCGTTACCGACGTCGCTGGCGATGTCCCCGGCGATCACAGCACCCTGGGAAAACCCGACCAGGACATAACTGGTCAAGGGGCAGCGATTGTTCATGTCTTTCATCGCCTGCACCGCGGCGCGAGTGCCCTCGGCGCGGCTGTCGTTGTAGGACATCTGCCGGTCCGCGGACAGCGGGTTGTGGAACTGCGCGGTGTAGGGAACGGTGAACACCTCAAGGCGGTCCGAGTCGAACTGCTGACGAATCGGGTTGGTGACGTTGAGCAGCAGTGCGGCCGGAAATTGCACGGGGTTGAACGGGTCGAGCTGTACCGAAGACTCCCAGGTGCCGGGAATCGAGATCAGCTGGACGTCCGGGCAACTGGCGTCCTGGAAGTCCGGACGTGGTTTCTTCATTCCAGGCACGACGGACGTCGGCGGGACCGCACTGGGCGGGATGGCGGTCGACGGAGTGTCGGGCCTCCGTAGCACCACGACCACGATCGCCACCACCAGCACCACGACAAGGCCCACCGCCCCGGCAGCGGACAACGCGAGAATTCGGTGGCGCTTCCGCCGGTTGGTCTTGGCCATCAAGTTGTTGCGCTCCTGAGTACTCGTGCGCCTGCTAGCAGAGCCGGCCTGTCGCTATCCGGATGTAGTCGGAGGTTGCGGAGCGCAGCTCACCCGGCGACGGCTCCATCAACCGCAGACCATCGCGGTTGTCGGATTCGGCGAAGTCGTCGCGTACCAGCGGCTCCACGAAGTCCCACACCGCTTGGTCGGTGTGACTTGCCGCACGCGCCTGACACACGTACGAACCGATACTCAGCGCAGTCAATTCACTGGACGGCGTAACACCGGCGACCTTCAGCGCTTCGAGGTAGGCGCGTTGGCGCGGGGTGACGACCAGGGCATGGGACTGAGACCCTGACTGCGACGGACCCGCGACCTGGGCGCTGGACTGGCCCTGCGCCGTAGCGGTCTCCAGCTGCGGCCCCAGGCCCACCACCATCTCGTCGCTCGGCGAACACCCCGTCAGCCATCCCGCAGACGAAGCCAGGAGCAGGGACACCCCTGTCATTCCTGCCATCGCCGATCTTGATCCGTGCTGCACTCCTCCACGGTACCGGCTGCCCGCCGGGCGCCTCCCATACCGAGAGCGCCTACCTGATGGTCGCAACCAAATCGCCCGACATCGCGGCCAGCTGCCCGCTCCATGTACCCCAGTCGTGGTTGCCCCCGGCCGGGATGGCCAAGTGGGCATTGCCCCCGCCGATGCCGCGGTATTGCTGGATGTAGCGGCGGTTGCTGCCCTGGGCCTGGGCGCAGTAGTTGATCATCGCCGGCGGGTCGGTGCAGGTAGTGGCGGCCGGGCTGAACACCCAGAGCCGGGTGTTGTTGTCCACCACCTTCTGAACATGCACCTCGGGGTCATGCCACTTCCAACGACCGAACTGTGCCGGACCCCACATGTTCTGGGTGTCGACACCGCCGAACTGCATGAGTCCGGCGGTGATCGCACCATTCATCGTGGTACGCGACGGTGTGAGGAACCCCGACAGCGAACCGGCGAACCGGTAGCGGTTGGGGTGGAAGGCCGCCATGGTCAGCGCACCGGTGCCACCCTGCGCGGCGCCGACGATGCCGTGCCCGCCGGGGGCCAACCCCTTGTTGGCGGACAACCAGTTGGGCAGCTCGTCGGCCAGGAAGGTCTCCCACTGCTTGCTGCCGTCCCGCTCCCAGTTCGTGTACATGCTCCACGCGCCACCGGCAGGGGCAGCCACCGAGATGCCCAGCCCTGCGAGCGTGTTCATGGCGTTGCCCGCGGTCACCCAGTTGCTGACTTCGGGTCCGGCGTTGAACGCGTCGAGCAGCACGACGGCGTGGGGTCCACCGCCCTGGAAGGCGACGGGAATGTCGCGGCCCATCGCCCCCGACGGCACCATCAGGTACTCGACGCCCTGTGCGTTGGCGTTCGGCGCACCGGGAGTCCACCGCTCCGGGGACACCACACCCACCGACCACAGCGCCACAGCCAGCACTGCGGCCGCGATCATTCGAGTCAAAGCACGCATAGAGCCCACCCCATTCTTTCGCCCATCCTCTGCACTGCTTGCGCGCCGGTGTCGCGCGTCGCTATCTCGCGTCGCCTGTCCGGCCTACCGCAAGGTAGTGAATCACATCACCGCGACCGAACGGGGCTAAAGCGATCGACGGCGGTGACCCCCGGGAGGGGATCACCGCCGTCGGTGTCGCGCTTGTGGCCGTGCTTGTGCCGTCCCGGTAGCCCGGGCCTAGCCGCCGTTCGCCGCAGCGTCGACCGCTTCAGCCGGCGCGGGCGGAGCCGACGGCTGCGGCACCGCGCCGAGCACCCGCTGGATGTCGGGCTTCATCTGCTGAAGCTGCTGGCCCCAGTAACCCCAGCTGTGGGTGCCGTTGGACGGGAAGTTGAACACACCGTTCCTGCCACCGGCGGCGATGTACTCCTCCTGGAAGGTCTTGTTCGTGCGCAACGTGAAGCCCTCGAGGAACTTGGCGTTGAACAGGTTGCCGGAGCTGGAGCCCGCGTCGAGCTCGGAGGGCTTGCCGTTGCCGCAGAACACCCAGATGCGGGTGTCGTTGGCCACCAGCTTGGCGATGTTGACCATCGGGTCGTTTCGCTCCCACGCACTGTCGGGATCCTCGGTCTTGCCCCACATGTCGTCGGCGTCGTAGCCGCCCGCATCACCCATCGAGATGTTGACCAGCATGGGCCACCAGCCCTCAGACAGGTTCAGGAAGCCCGACAGCGAGCCCGCGTACTGGAACTGATTGGGGTGGTAGATGGCCAGCGTCATCGCGGTCGAACCTGCCATGGACAGGCCGACTGCGGCGTTGCGGGTCGGGTCGACACCCTTGTTGGCGGCCAGGTAGGCAGGCAACTCCTTGGTGAGGAATGTCTCCCATTTGTAGGTGCTGCAACCCGCGTCGCCACAAGCGGGCTTGTACCAGTCGCTGTAGAAGCTGGACTGTCCACCGACGGGCATGATCACCGCGAGACCGGAGTCGAGGTACCACTCGAACGCCGGGGTGTTGATGTCCCAACCGTTGAAGTCATCCTGGGCGCGCAGACCGTCGAGCAGGTAGACACCGGGCGCGTTAGGGCCGCCGCTCTGGAACTGGACCTTGATGTCCTTGCCCATCCCGGCAGAGGGAACCATCAAGTACTCCACCGGCAGACCCGGACGGGAGAAAGCCCCCGCAGTCGCCGATCCGCCGAAGGCGCCGATCAGGCCCGGTATCACGGCCGCGGCAAGGGCTGCCACCGTGAGCCGACGCCCCAGAGTTTTGGCTGCGCCACGCAGCCCCGGAAAGAGCTTCATGCTTTGTTTAGTCACGGGCAGTCAATCCAATCTTTCGAAAAACAACAACGGACCAGCTGAAATAGTCCTCGTATCGGCTTCGTTGCCCGATCAGTGGACCACCGCTTTGTGGTGTTCTCTGTTCGCCGCGAACCTTCTTGTGGTCCCGACACATGTCTTATCTGACTGACATGGCTACAGCGTTACGAAAGCAGATGACCCTACCCGCCAGCAAATCGCCTGCGGATCAGGGGCCCGTCGGGGGTATCCCAGTGTAGGGCGGGTTCACCGGCTCCGGCACCGGCAGGCCACACCGCGCGAGCTCGTACAACGGCACCCTGTCGATGCGGTATTGGGTGAACTGCACGGAACGCCACAGGTTCGACAGGAACCGCCCGGGCCCCATCGGCGCCCGGATCGCGGCCATCACCGCCTCGGTTTCGGGGCACGTCAGCGCTGCCTCCGCCTGCCTGATCCAGTCCTCGTCCAGATATGCCGGGATGTATGGATCCGTCTTCAGGAATGGACCCTCGGCTACCGCCCAGTCCGGGAACAGATTCTTGTCATGTCCGATTCGGCCGTTCTCGATCCGCGCGGTGTGGGCTGCCAGCGGGTTAGCCAGACCTATCTGGTCGATCACCCTGACGTTGAGGCCGACGTTCATTCCAAGCATGCCAAGATTGGTGAAAAAGACTGTGTGAGGACCACTTCGGGACTGTGTCGATACCGGTGGGGCACCCGGTGGCGGGGGGATCGCCGGCACCACATCCCACATGTCATAGTTGCCCCCGGGTAACAGCAGCGCGCCGTCCGGGGTGTTCTGGATGGCGGCCACGGCGGCGCGCATCCGTGGGTAGTCGAGGTAATCCGCGGCGGTCAACGGGTGCGCATGACCGGTGGCCTGCGCGTAGAAACGCCGTTCGTCGACGATGCCCGAAGAGGTCACCCGGGTGGCGTCTGCGCCCATCCCCGGCGAATTGGCCGCCCACAACGCCCAGCCCGCCACCGCCAACCACAGCACGCTGGTAGCGCCCGCATAGAGGTAGCCCGCTCCCCGGGCCATCCGCGACCTCTCCGGCAGCATGAGCGGGATGACCGCAACGGGCGCCAACAGACAGAACATCGGCGTCAACAACACCCGGCCATGCATGAAGTCGCCACCCTGACGGATCCAGTAGACCCCCTGCAGGAAACCGCTGAACAGCATGAACGCCACGACGGCGGTGGGGCTCTGCACCGCTCTGGCCTGCCATCGGGACCCCGATGGCGTTCGCCGGTCGACCGACGACGGCCGACCTCGCAGCAACATCACCATGACCGCCAAGCCGACAATCAGAATCGCCGGGGCCCACAGCAGGTAGGGCTGGTTGAAGTTGGCGAGGTAGACGAAACCCTGCTGCCACTTGGACCCAGAGGCATCCTTGGCCAACGCGGTGCCCGGGAACAACAGGCCGTAGTAGCCCATCCGGAAGATCTGATAGGCCACCGGAAGCAGGCCGCCCGCGCCGACGATCAACGCACGCCGCCGCCAATCGGGTGCCGCAACCAGCATCATGATCAGTGCCAGGCCGCCGATGAGCGCCAGTTCCGGCCGCACCAGCACGCTCAGCCCGGCAACCGCTGCCAATGCAGCGTCGAAGGTCCGCGAGGTTCCCGAAGTCCGGAGCGGTGCCTGCGACCAGCAGACCATCATCCACCACAGCAGGCCCAGATACGCCAGCACCAAACCGTTCTCGAGACCGGAAGTGGCGAAGTCCCGGGCCGGCGGCACCGCGATGTAGACCAGTGCGCCGGCGGGCAGCAACAGCGCGCGCCGGCCCACCAGACTGGGCGCGTACAACCGTGCGGCCCCCAGCATGACCAGTGCTACGCCGAGCACGCTGAGCACCAGCGCCAACACCAACGCGACGTACTCGAGCCTGACGGGACCACCGACCACCCCACCGAAGTACACCAGGTACGACCACGCCGTGGAGGTGTTGGCCTCCACCCTCTCCCCGGCATTGAAGACGGGGCCGTTGCCCGCCAACAGGTTTCGCACCGTACGCAACACGATCAATCCATCGTCGGCGATCCAGCGACGTTGCCAGGCGCCCCAGCCGAACAGCACGGCCACCACGGCGAGGCTCACCCAGAGGCTGACACGCGCCGAGGCGTCGTAGGGAAAGGCGGGCCAGCGCGCGAGCCGGTCCGTCAGAGTGGCAGTCGGCCGGTCAGCCGAGGAAGACTGCGGCACCGATGGTTCCGATCCAGGCGAGCGCCAGCAGCTGCAGTACGCGGTCCTTGAGCGCGATCTCCTCGGGCTCGCCTGCCATCCCGCCATCGACGTCGACGGCGTAACGCAGAATCGCGATCGTGAAGGGCACCATGGAGATCACGAACCAGGACGTACCGCCGGTCTCATCGCGCTCGAAGGCCCAGAGTCCGTAGCACAGCACCAGCGCCGTCGCCGACAGCGTCCACACGAAACGCAGATACGAGCTTGTGTAACTCTCCAGCGATTTGCGAATTTTGGCGCCGGTCATTTCGGCGAGTTGCAGTTCGGCGTAGCGTTTTCCAGCCGCCATGAACAGCGATCCGAACGCCATCATCATCAGGAACCATTGCGAAAGCGGCACTTCCGCCGCAACGCCGCCGGCGATCGCCCGGATCAGAAAACCCGACGACACGATGCAGATGTCGATGACCGGCTGGTGCTTGAGCCCGAAACAGTAGGCCAGTTGGATGCCGATGTAGACGACCATCACCACTGCCAGGTTGGGCGTGACCAGCCACGAGATCGCCAGTGACGCAGCCCCCAACACGCCCGCCAGCCAGTAGGCCAGCCACTCCGGCACCACTCCGGCCGCGATCGGGCGGTACCGCTTGGTCGGATGAGCGCGGTCGGCCTCGACGTCCCGCGCGTCATTGACCAGGTAGACCGCCGACGCGGCCAGGCTGAACACGACGAACGCCAGGAGTACCTTGACCAGCACTTCGCGGTAGTCGTAGGCGTAACGGTCGTCGCCCAGCGCGGCCACCGGAGCGGCAAAGACCAATACGTTCTTCACCCATTGGCGGGGTCGAAGCGCCCTGACGATTCCTGCGGGCAGACTCTTGGGAGGACCGGCGGTCGAGCCCGCGTCCTGGCCGACCTCGGATGCGCTCATGGCCATCTACTCATCACGGTGGGCACCCTATCTCCGACCCGGTCAGCCACCCCGTCGACCACCTTGCCGACTACTTTGGCCACAACCGCCCCGACGGCGATACCGGCCAACACATCGCTGGGATAATGGACACCGAGAACCAGGCGGGACATGGCCATCGGCGGGACCACCAACACGGGCAGCGGCAGGCCGGTGGGCCGGGCCAACAACATCGACGCCGCGGTCGTTGAGGTGGCGTGTGCGGAGGGAAAGCTCAGCCTGCTCGGCGTGCGGACGTTGACCGCTATCGCCGGGTGGTGCGGGCGTGGACGGCGCACCACCCGTTTGATCACGACCGCACAGGCATGGGCCAGGAATGCGCCCGCACCCGCAGCCAGGTAGTCCCGGCGGCGACTCGGAAAGACCAGCGCACCGGCCGCGGCGAGCATCATCCAACCGATGCTGTGTTCACCGAAGTGAGACAGCCCCCGGGCACCGGCCAACACTCCGGGCCGGCCGGCAAGCGCCGACTGCACGGCCACCAGTGCCAGGTCTTCACCTTCGGGCGGCACTTCCTCCTCGATCATCGCTGGATCAACCATTACGGGATTCCACATCAGGGGATAGCGCGACTCGCCGCTCGCCGGCGTCCAGCACAGTCTGCCACCGCTGCTTGCTGGTCAGCGCCGGTAATGCGTCGCGGTACACCCGGCGCATACGGTTGAACCTGCGGGCCAGCTGCACGTGCTGACGCAGGGAGGTACCCAGCAGCTCGAACATCTTCGCTCGGTCCCGCTGCCGGTAGACCACGCCGCGGCCGTCCGCGGTCGTCACGGTGACGCCGTCGACCTGGCAGAGCAGGAACCAGCGCGCGTCCTGGGTAGCGACGTTGAGCTCGGGCCGCCGATGATGGGTGGGGTCGTGCTCGGTGAGTTGATGAGCGACACCGCGCAGCACTCGAAGAGCGATGGCGGGCTTGGACGTCGGGAGCCTCAACTTCCTGCCGCCCCTACCCGAGGGTGGGGGCAACGCTGTCGCCGCCGGCAGCACCACGGCATCGGGGAAGTTCTCGCGCATCGCCCGCACGTCGGGCAGCGCCGACTCCAGGATGGAGAAGATGTGATCCGGGCCCGCCAGGAAGTCTGCCATCGCCCTGTTCTGAATCGCTACTGTCGAATACTCAAGACACAGAAGGTGTTTCAGCGTGGCCTTGATCGACGAGCGCAGCAGGCCGGTGGTTTTGCCATCCCAGTGCATGGCGGCGACCACCAGCCGGTTGCGCAGGTGGAAATAGGCCTGCCAATCGATCGCGTCGTCTTTGTCGCTCCACGCCATGTGCCAGATCGCGACACCTGGAAGCGTCACGGTGCCGTAGCCGTGCTCGGCCGCACGCAACCCATAGTCGGCGTCGTCCCACTTGATGAACAACGGCAACGGCTGGCCCAACTCCTCGGCGACCTGCCGCGGAATCATGCACATCCACCATCCGTTGTAGTCGACGTCGATGCGGCGGTGCAGTTGCTTGCTGCGGTCCTCCTCGCCTACCAGCGGGTACTTGGCGAAGTTATGGTCGTACTCGGTATTGGGTGCGTTGGTCCACATGAAGTTGGCCTGATCGACGACCTCCCCCATCACGTGCAGGTGCGACGGCTCCTGCAGGTTCAGCATCTGGCCGCCGACCAGCGTCGGCGATTTGGCGAACCTGTTCATCGCCAGCGCCCGCAGCACCGAGTCCGGCTCGATTCGGATGTCGTCGTCCATGAACAGGATCTGGTCGCAGTCGGTGTTCTTCAGCGCCTCGTACATGACCCTGCTGTAGCCGCCGGATCCACCCAGGTTGGGCTGGTTGTACACCGAGAGCCGGTCGCCCAGCGCGGCTGCGGCCGAGGCAAAGCCCGGGTGATCCTTGGCCTTGCTGGTCCCCTGGTCTGAGACGATCATCGCGCCGATCACCTCGTCCACCAAGGGGTCCGAGGTCAGCGCAGCCAGCGCGTTGACGCAATCAGAAGGCCGATTGAAGGTCGGGATACCGACGGCGATGTTGGCCCGGCCGGGCGCCGGCACCGGTGCGTACCAGCCGGCACCGCACAGCGTGACCGCCGTGTCGGTGGTGATGTCGAACCAGATCCAGCCGCCGTCCTCGAAGGGATCCAGCTCGATCTCGAACTCCACCACCGCGGAGTCTCCCTGATCGCTGGAGAAGGAATCTCCGCTGACGGTGATGCGGGCGCCGGTGGCCTTGGTGCGGTAAACGTCCACGCGACCGCTTCCAGTCAGCTCCACTTGCAGCACCACCGACTTCAGCGTCGACCAGCGCCGCCAGTAACTGGCGGGGAAGGCGTTGAAATACGTGGCGAACGACACTTCGGACTCCGCACCGATCTCCAGTTCGGTGCGGGTCGGCGGGTGGGCGCGCCGGGAGTTGGTTTCCGACTCCTCGATATAGAGCTTTCGGACGTCGAGCGGCTCGCCCGGGCGCGGCAGGATGACGCGGGCCAGCAGGCTGATCGCCCGTGACTGTCCGGCCTCGAGCGCGCCGGACGGAATGTCACTCATGGTCCACTACTTTCCTTGGCGGGTTCATGTTTGGGTATCGACCAGCGGCGCGCCTTCGCGAAGATGCGGCACCAGGGTGTTGTCGAACATGTTCAGCGCGCTGGCAATCGCCATGTGCATGTCCAGGTATTGGTAGGTGCCGAGGCGGCCCCCGAACAGCACATTCGACGAGGCCGTCTCCGCCAGTGCCCGCTTGCGATAGGCGCCGAGCACCGCGCGGTCAGCCTCGGTGTTGATCGGGTAGTACGGCTCGTCGTCATCGTCGGCGAACCGCGAGAACTCCCGCATGATCACCGTTTTGTCGGCTGGATATGCGCGTTCCGGGTGGAAGTGCCGGAACTCATGGATGCGCGTGTAGGGAACCCCGGGGTCGTTGTAGTTCATCACCGGAGTGCCCTGGAAGTCGCCTGTCGGCAGCACCTCGAGCTCGAAATCCAGTGTGCGCCAGCCCAAACGCCCCTCTGCGTAGTCGAAGTAGCGATCCAGCGGGCCGGTGTACACCACCGGGGCCGCCGGGTTCGCGGACCGCAACTGATCGGCGACATCGAACCAGTCGGTGTCGAGCCGCACCTCGATGCGGTCGTCGGCGGCCATGTTCTCCAGCCACGCCGTGTAGCCCTCGGCCGGTAAACCCTCGTAGGTGTCGTTGAAGTAGCGATTGTCAAAGGTATAGCGGACTGGCAGCCGACTGATGACGGAGGCCGGAAGCTCAGCGGGGTCGGTCTGCCACTGCTTGGCCGTGTAGCCCTTGACGAACGCTTCGTAGAGCGGTCTGCCGATCAGCGAGATGGCCTTCTCTTCCAGGTTCTGCGCATCGGCAGTATCAATCTCGCTGGCCTGGTCCTTGATCAGCGCACGCGCCTCATCGGGGGTGAAATACCGGCCGAAGAATTGGCTGACCAGGCCCAGGCCCATCGGGAACTGGTAGGCCTGCCCGTTGTGCAGCGCGAAGACGCGGTGCTGATACCCGGTGAACTCGGTGAACTGCCGGACGTAATCCCACACCCGTTGGTTACTGGTGTGGAACAGATGTGCGCCGTAGCGGTGCACTTCGATGCCGGTCTCGGGTTCGGGTTCGGAGTAGGCGTTGCCGCCGATATGCGGGCGCCGCTCAAGTACGAGCACCCGCTTGCCGAGTTGGGTGGCCGCGCGCTCGGCGATCGTCAGGCCGAAGAACCCGGAGCCGACGACGAACAGGTCGAAGTCACCGGTGGGCAGGAGCGAAGCGACCCGGGAGGTAGAGCCGGTGGGCAGGAGCGAAGCGACCCGGGGATCTGGAGAGATCATCGGCAGCAAGGGTATCCGACCAGCACGGCCAGACCCGAGTTGACCGAGCCTTGCAGATCGCGGTTTGCTCACAATTCCGCATCGCCACTCTGGTCACACTAGTCACATCAGTACCATCGATCGCATACCGAAAGATCACGCACAGGCAGCCACTTCAGGTAGCCGATTTTCTACGTCCAAGTATTGAGGAGACTTCCGTGCCGAACCGACGTCGACGCCGGCTCTCGACAGCCTTGAGCACAGTCGCCGCTATGGCAGTCGCGAGTCCAATTGCCATTTTCGCCGTTTACGAACTGTCCGAGGCATCCGAGGGAGCGCCGCAGCACCGCGAGTTCGTACAGGCCGCCAGCATCCTGGATCTGCCGGGCGAACTGATCTCGGCGCTTTCCCAGGGGCTTTCGCAGTTCGGCATCAACCTGCCACCGATGCCGACGGGCATGCTCGGCGGCACGGGTTCGACCACGCCGAGCACATTGATGCCCGGATTGGGATCAACCGGGCTGGGAATGCCGGGATTGGCAGGAGCGCCGTCGCTGACCGATCCCGGCCTGGCCAATCCCGCGCTGACCAACCCAGCGCTGACCAGCCCGACCGGCGCACTGCCGTCGCTGACCGACCCCGCCCTGGCCACACCGGGACTCACCGTGCCGGGCGTGAGCACACCGGAACTCACCACACCGGGTCTCACCGTGCCGGGCGTGAGCACACCGGAACTCACCACACCAGGTCTCACGGTGCCGGGCGTGAGCACACCGGAACTCACCACACCGAGCCTGACCGTGCCAGGCCTGACCACCCCGCCCGCACTGGGCACTGCCCCGCTCTCGACCGCCGGAATGCCCCTGACCGGCGAGATCCCGATCTCCGCGCCGATCGGTCTGGATCCCGCCTTGGGCGGATACCCGATCCTGGGCGACCCGTCACTGGCCGCTCCGGTCGCTACCAGCAGCGGCGGCCTGATCGGCGATCTGACCAGTGCTGCCAACCAGTTGGGTGCCGGTGAGGTGGTCGACCTGCTCAAGGGCATCCTGATGCCCGCCATCGCGTCGGCGGTTCAGCCGGCGAGCGCGCCAGCAGCT
>NZ_JBMYXC010000004.1:58439-70736 GCF_049608025.1 Mycobacterium sp.
CCGCACCGTTGGCCACCGCGTCAGCCGAGGTCGGCGCAGCCGAAGCGGCGATCGAACCCGGCGCCTAGACCACACGAGCCCTCTTGGTTACCCCAGTCCTGCCACCGAACGGCACCGCAGAAGCGCCAGCAAGCTCTGCGGTGCCGTTGCAGGTGGGTGCCCGCGCCTTAGTCGGACAAACAGCCGTGTCGCAACACTTGCACCATCCGACACACACGTAACATCAGCCCGTGCTGTACCGCCGTCCCGCACCGTCGATACTGCTCTCCGCACTCGCGGCGACAGTGGTGCTACTCCCCTGGGCGCTTACCGGCGTGCCCGGTGAGGAACGCCCACCCGCGACCGAGAGTCCCGCGGTGGCTCAGCAACCGCTGGGCGGCCTGGGCGGTGGCGAGACCATCCGCGAGATTCATCAGGAGAGGCCATTCTCGATGGTCGCCCTGACCTCTGAAGACCTCACCGGCACTACCGCCAGGGTGCGGGCCAGGAAGAACGACGGGTCCTGGGGACCCTGGTATGAGGCCGAGCGACTCGAGGGCGTCGGTGCCGATGTGCCGGGGCATGGCCTGCGAGGTACCGACCCGGTCTTCGTCGGACGCACCACCACCGTGCAGATCGCCGTCACCCGCCCGGCCGATGCGCCGGCCACCGCGCCCGTGGCCCCGGAGCCCGCCCCGACAGACAGTTCCAGGCCGGCGCTGGGTTACCTTCCCGCCAACACCGAACAGCCGTTCGGGCAGAACATCAACGCGGTACTGATCAGTCCGCCGGAAGCTCCCGCCGACTTGGCGCCGCTGCCGAACGCCGCGGTCCCTCCCGGGCAACCGCCGCACATCATCAATCGCGCACAGTGGGGCGCCGACGAGGGAATGCGCTGCGGCGAACCGCGGTACGACAACAGAATTCAAGCGGGAGTGGTTCACCACACCGCGGGCAGCAACGAATACACGCCCGGAGATTCAGCAGGCATCGTCAGATCCATCTACGAGTACCACACCCGGACGTTGGGCTGGTGCGACATCGCCTACAACGCGATGGTGGACAAGTACGGACAGGTCTTCGAGGGCCGAGCCGGCGGTATGACCCGGCCCGTCGAAGGCGCGCACACCGGTGGCTTCAACCACAACACCTGGGGCGTCGCGATGCTCGGCAACTTCAATGATGTCCCCCCGACGCCGATTCAATTGCGCACCACCGCAAGGCTGCTCGGCTGGGTACTGGGCCAGTCCAGGGTCGACCCCTTGGGGGTTGTCGTCCTGCCGTCGGACGGCGGGTCCTTCACCAAGTTCCCGTTCGGATCGTCGCCGACGCTGCCGACGATCTTCACACACCGCGATGTCGGTATCACCGAGTGCCCGGGTGACGCCGCCTACGCTCAGATGGACCAGATCCGCTACATCGCAGCCCGGTTCAACGATCCCCCGGGGCCTGAGCAGCTGGCCGAATCGCTGCGCGGCGGCGCGATCTTCGCACGATGGGAAGCGATGGGCGGTGCAGACAGTTATCTGGGACGGCCCACCTCGCCCGAGTCCTCCGGCCTGGGCTCAACACGCTACGTCACCTTCGAAAGAGGAGCGATGTACTGGTCTCCCGAAACCGGCGCCAAGCCGGTCACCGGAGAGCTCTACAAAGGCTGGGGCGCATTGGGATTCGAACGGGGCGCGCTTGGCCTCCCGACCAGCGCGGAAATCTCCGCGCCACTGTGGATAGTGCAGAACTTCCAGCACGGAACCCTCAATCTCAACCGGGAGACAGGCAGGGTCACTCGCGTCGTCGACGCGGTCCCCGTCGAATTAACGCCGTCCCCGGCTGATCTCGCCCCCATTCAACTGGAGCGCTTCACCCCGCCCATCAACCCCATCTGAGCGCCCCGGTTAGGGCCACCAACGCTCGAGCACCCGGGCCACACCGTCCTCGACGTTGCTGGCCGTCACCTCATCAGCGGCGGCCACCGCATCGGGATGCGCATTGCCCATCGCCACACCCAGACCCGCCCAGCTCAGCATCGGGACATCGTTGGGCATGTCCCCGAAGGTGATCACCCCGGCGGCGGGAATTCCCCTGGGGCGGGCCACCTCCGCTACTCCGGTGGCCTTACTGACTCCGAGCGGCATGATCTCCACCAGACCCTCGTTGGTGGAGTAGGTGATGTCCCCCTGGGTCCCGATCTGCGTGGCCAGTTCAGCGGCCAGATCGGCGCTTCGCGCACCCGGCTTACGGATCAGCAACTTGATCGCGGGGGCGCTGAGCAGATCCTCGATCGATACCTCGGTGTTGTCGGGATTGAGCCATGCGTGTTCATACCCCGGTGAGCTGACGAACTGCGGGGTGGCTGCATCGTGGGCGCTGCGGCCCACCCGTTCGACGGCCAAGCCGGCGCCGGGGATCAGCCGAGTGGCGATCTCGGCCAGCTCACCCAGAACGTCGGCCGACAGGGTGCGCGCCGAGATGATCCGGTCGGTCGACGGGTCGTAGACCACAGCCCCGTTGGCACACACTGCCATCGGGGCGAAACCCAACTGTTCGACGACGGGCTTGATCCATCGTGGCGGGCGGCCGGTGGCGAGCACGAACTGGGCCCCTCCGTCGTGGGCGGCGCACACCGCAGCACTGGTCCGGGGGCTGATCTTCTCGTCATCGTCGAGGAGCGTGCCGTCCACATCGGTGGCGATCAGCCCCGGCTTCTGACCGCGCCCCGGCACCGGTGCCGTCATTCGCGCTCGCCTCTCCGGCGGGCCCGCTCAGCCAATTCCGCCTGATCGAGGCTCTTGGCCTCCGCCGGTGTTGGGGCACCGCCGCCGAGGCGTCGCGGCAACCAGAACGCCCCCGCCGGCCGCGGGTAGTCGGTCTGTACAGCGTGGAGCAACCCGGTCATATCCGACCGCATGACGGCGGTGAGCTCCTCAACCGTGCCGTTCGGCCTGATTGCCTCACCGATGGATACGGAGATCGGTATTTTCCTGCGCCCCAGCGCTTTCGGGTTGTCCTTGGTCCACAAGCGCTGGGCACCCCACACGATGAGTGGCACGATCGGCACCCGGGCTTCCACGCCCATCCGCGCCGCACCGGACTTGAACTCTTTGAGCTCGAAGCTTCGGCTTATGGTGGCTTCTGGATACACGCCGACCAGTTCGCCGCGCCGCAGCGAATCGACTGCAGCGGTGTAGGCGCCGGCGCCTGCCCGCCGGTCCACCGCAATCGTGCCGGTGTGGTTGATCAGCCAGCCGACGGGCTTGACGCGGGCCATCTCTGCCTTGATCATGAATCGCATCCGACGATCCCGCTGCTTGGCCGCGAGCGCAGCAGGCAGAAAGTCAACGTAGCCGGTGTGGTTGATCGCTACGACGGCTCCACCCGAGGCCGGAATGTTTTTCAGTCCCTGATAGCTGATCGGGGACCCAGTGATCCCGACTGCCAGTTTCGCCACGATTTCCAGCGTCCGGAAAACCGGTTCCATCTGGTTACCCCGGCGCCTCGGTGGAACCGTTGTCCAGTTCAGGCGTTCCGGATCGTCGGGCCGCCTTCTCCGCCGCTTCCTCGGCGTCCATCCGGTCGGCCTCCGCCAGCGTCGGCGCGCCCCCGCCGAGTCGGTGTGGCACCCAGAACTCGCCGGGCGGATGCTCACCGTAGCCGTCCTGCACCCGTTGGAGCAGGTGCTGCATGCGGGAATGCAACAGCGAGGTCAATTCATCGGCGGGCAGTGTCGGCTCGATGGGCTTGCCCACCGCAATCGAGATGGGGACCTTCGGACGCCCCAGCTTCTTCGGATGTCCCTTGGTCCAGATCCGCTGGGATCCCCACACGATGTGCGGCACGATCGGGACGCCGGCAGCAATGGCCATCCGCGCCGCACCTGATTTGAACTTCTTTATCTCAAAGCTGCGGCTGATCGTGGCCTCAGGGTAGACGCCGACGAACTCGCCTTCCCTGAGATTGCGGCAAGCCTCCTCGAAGGAGGCCGCACCGCTGTTCCTGTCGACCTCGATATGACGCAATCTGCGCATGATCGGGCCCGTCACCTTGTGGTCGAAGACCTCTTTCTTCGCCATGAACCGCACCTTGCGCCCCAGGTGCTGTCGATAGGCGGGCAGTCCGGCGAACGTGAAGTCGAAGTAGCTGGTGTGATTGATCGCGATCACCGCACCTCCGGTGCGCGGCAGGTTCTCCACCCCGGTGACGGTGAATTTCAGGCCCTGGACCCGCCAAATCAACCGGGCGAGCGCGATGGCTGTGCCGTATACCGGTTCCACAACTGCCAGCGTAGTGCGCTGGGGAACCTAGAAACAGGACGAACATAGAAACAGACGGGTGGGAGTATCGAGCTCGACGCAGACGGCGGGCTCGGCGGAACGACGAGCCCGCCCCGCCCGGTTAAACTGCCGGACGGAAGCGAGAAAGTTCAGACCGGATATAGAGGAATATAAGTGCAGGTCACGAGCATCGGACACGCCGGTTTCCGGATCGACACCAAGGCCGGGAGCATCTTGTGCGACCCCTGGGTAAACCCGGCGTACTTCGCCTCGTGGTTCCCATTCCCCGACAACAGCGGGCTGGACTGGACAGCCCTCGGCGACGTGGACTACCTCTACGTCTCCCACCTGCACAAAGACCACTTCGACCCGCAGAACCTGCGGGAACACGTCAACAAGGACGCCGTCGTCCTGCTACCGGACTACCCCGTGCCCGATCTACGGCGTGAGTTGGAGAAGTTGGGATTTCACCAATTCTTCGAAACCACCGACTCTGTCAAACACCGGGTCAGTGGCCCCAAAGGCGATCTGGACGTGATGATCATCGCCCTGCGCGCGCCGGCAGACGGCCCGATCGGCGACTCTGGACTGGTGCTGTCGGATGGCGTCACGACGCTGTTCAACATGAACGACGCACGACCGGTAGACCTGGATGTGCTCGCCGCCGATTTCGGGCAGGTGGACGTGCACATGCTGCAGTACTCGGGGGCGATCTGGTACCCGATGGTCTACGACATGCCCGCCCGCGCCAAGGAAACATTCGGAATTCAGAAGCGCCAGCGCGGAATGGATCGCTGCCGGCAGTACATCGCAGAGGTCGGCGCGACCTGGGTGATCCCATCGGCCGGCCCGCCCTGCTTCCTCGATGACGAGCTCCGCGACCTCAACGATGACCACGGCGATCCGGCCAACATATTCCCCGACCAACTGATCTTTCTGGATCAGATGCAGACCCACGGCCAAGGGGGCGGTCTGCTCATGATCCCCGGATCAGCCGCAGAATTCACTGGTTCGCAACTCAATTCGCTCACCCATCCGCTGCCCGATGACGACCTACACTCGATCTTCACCGCCGGCAAAGCCGAATACATCGCCGCCTACGCCGAACGGATGGCGCCGGTGATCGCCGCGGAGAAGGCCGGCTGGGCAGCCGCTGCCGGCGAGCCGCTGCTGGAGCCCCTGCGTGAGCTGTTCGAGCCGATAATGCTGGCCAGCGATCAGATCTGCGATGGCATCGGCTACCCGGTCGAGCTGCGCCTCGGGCAGGAAAACCCCCACGAAGCCCCCCAGGAAACTGTGGTATTGGACTTCCCGAAACGTACAGTGCGCGAAGCGATTCCGAATGAGAAATTCCGCTACGGTTTCGGGATCCCAGCAGAGTTGGTCCGTACGGTCATTCGCGATCAGGAGCCCGACTGGGTGAACACGATCTTCCTGTCCACTCGCTTCAGAGCCTGGCGGGTCGGCGGCTACAACGAGTACCTGTACACCTTCTTCAAGTGCCTGACCGACGAGCGGATCGCCTATGCCGACGGCTGGTTCGCCGAGACACACGACGATTCCGCAACGATCACGTTGGACGGCTGGGAAGTTCAACGTCGCTGCCCGCATCTGAAAGCCGACCTCTCGAAGTTCGGTGTGGTGGAAGGCAACACACTGACGTGCAATCTGCACGGGTGGCAATGGAACCTGCAGAACGGTAAGTGCCTGACCGCCAAGGGGCACGAACTACGGTCCGCGGAGCTATGAGCGCCCCGGCGCGGTTCTACGACGACGGCCTGATCCAGTTGGATCAAGAAGCACTCACGCTGCGTCGCTATCACTTTCCATCGGGAACATCGAAGATCATCCGACTGCGCGACATCCGTGGCTACCGCATCAGCCCACTCGGGCTGTTCATGCAGCGGTTCCGAATCTGGGGCACTTCGGATCTGAGGCGCTGGCTGCCGCTGGATGTGCGGCGGCCGCTGAGGTCGACGCTGGTCACCCTTGATGTGCCCGGGACACGCCCTGATCCGGCTTGCACGCCGGTACATCCCGAGCAGTTCGTCGAACTGCTCGAGGAACTGCTCGAGCAGCAGGGCTGAAGCGGTTCACTCCCACCGGACGTTCATCGCTCCCGCAGGACGGTAGCCTCCAACACTCGCTGAACCTGGCGCATCATCGTCCGGCCCGTAGCGGCTGCCGCGCGCCGCATCGCGCCCGGCAGCGCCGGTTCTTGCACCCGTATCGCATCCCCGACCCGCACCACCCCGGCGGTAGCGACGTCGGCGTAGACGCCGAGGAACCGCTCATTGCACTCAGCCAACCTGCGGGTGAGCGCGCGGTCGAGGTCGAGTCCAGGTTGCGGCCGGGTGGGCACCACACATCGGATGGTCGCGTTGGTGATCCGCAGTGCCACCGAGCCGAACTCGACGTCGCCGCCGACCCAGTCGGACTCCGGAAAACCGCCGGCCGTTTCGTCGAGGGTGACCAGCACGTTAGGCCGAAACCGACGCACGTCGTAGGAAGCTTCGCCGATGTCCGCGCCGGACGAGAGCGTCGCCAGACTGTTCGTGCTCAGCACATGCACCGGGCTCAGGTCCACGAAAGTGCCCGGCGGCGTGGCATAGCGGGCCAGGGTCAACACTTGTTTGGGCGAGAAGACCGAGGTGTCGGGCAGCATTTCCGAACTGGACAGCCCGAAGTCGCGGCGGACCTCGCTCGGTGAATAGTTGGCCCGGGTCTGCCGGACCGACAACCGGTGCAGGCTGGTGTCCTCAGGCGGCGGCAGCGCGGTCAATCGCACGTCACGCCCGAGTAACTCCGACAGGGCACCGTCGAGTTCATGTCCCGCACTCGACAGTTCCCTGCCATCGGGCATCGTGATGATCACTTCTGGGGCGTTACCCGGGCCCGCATCCGGACCTGGGTCGATCGCGTAGCGTGCCGCGCATCCGAGCAGGGCGGGCGCTCTTCGCGCCGAAGCGGTGATGCTGCGCTCAACGTCGCGGACTGCCCACAACCGGTCGGCATGCACGCCGCGCCGGTCGATGCGCAGCTCGCCCACGGGAGTGCCCCCCATCGACTTGACTGGAAAGCGCCAGAGCTGCACCACCGATCCGCTCATGTCTGCGAATTCACCCCGTCCCTAACCCGAAACCGTCTGCCGCAACTCGGATTGGGCGCCGCTCGCGGTGTCATACACCCGCACGACGGCCTGGTCGCCGGGCTGCAGGTACGTCGACTCACCCAACGGGGTGTACCTGGTCGCGCCGATACCGACGAGCAGTCTGGTGGGGTGCCCAGTCGCGACCATCAACGCACCCACGTCTTCCAACGGCGTTTGCGGGGAGCCCTTCTGGTTCGCCAGCCGGTCGACGATCCAGTCCAGCAGCACCTCGCCGTAGTAGGAATAGCCCAGCAGTGGACTGTCTACGCCGTAGTCGTGTTCCTGGCCGTCAGCGGTACGCAGTCGGCAACCCAGGCGCAGCGTAGCGGTGGGACCATCGGGTGTCAGATCACCGATGTCGAAGAACTGTCGCGCAACGCCTTTGGACGCCGGGCCCCAGTTCTTCTTGTCGCTGATCTTGGCCGCGTTCGGACGCCTGATCGAGCAGTCGTTGAAGGCCCCGAGAGCAAATGGCTGTATCGACGAGACGGTGTCGCCCACCCACTTGACTTCACAAGCGAGCCCGACCTCCGGCTCGCTTTGCAGGTTCCACGGGGTATCGGGCGTGTCGGGGTTCTCGGGCAGCTTGATGACGTCGTGCGACAGCGGGAACCCACCCAGGAAGCTGTGGTGGCCCGGTGCGTACCAGGGGAAGATACCTTTGGGAGCGGCAACCTCGGCCGCCACGCCGGAATCAACCCCGACGAAGTCGGCAGCCTCGCCCGCCTGCTCCAGGTGGCCGGCGAAGTTGCCTGCCACGCCGAATCCGAACCACGTCCGCAGCTCGTCGTCGTCGAGCTCGAGCATGTCCAGTTCAGTCATGTTCTCCTCCCGGGTTCGAGCAGCGTTTTTCCGATGTAGGGCACCAGCGCCGCTGGTACCCGGACACTCCCGTCGGGCTGCTGATGATTCTCCAGAATCGCGACCAGCCATCGGGTGGTGGCCAACGTGCCGTTCAGCGTCGCGGCGGTCTGCGGTTTTCCGTTCTCGTCGCGGTAGCGCACCGCCAGCCGCCGGGCCTGAAACGTCGTGCAGTTCGAGGTCGAGGTCAGCTCCCGGTAGGTGCGCTGGGTCGGCACCCATGCCTCACAATCGAACTTGCGGGCCGCCGAGGACCCGAGGTCCCCGGCGGCGATGTCGACCACCCGGTACGGGACCTCGATGTGGGCCAGCATCTCGCGCTGCCAACCCAGCAATTTCTCGTGCTCGGCCTCGGCCTCCTGCGGCCTGCAGTAGACGAAGCCCTCGACCTTGTCGAACTGGTGCACGCGGATGATGCCCCGGGTGTCCTTGCCGTAGCTACCTGCCTCACGGCGGAAACACGACGACCAACCGGCGTAGCGCTTCGGCCCCTCCGACAGGTCGAGGATCTCGTCGGCGTGGAAGCCGGCCAACGGCACCTCGGAGGTTCCTACCAGGTAAAGGTCCTCGCCGTCGATCCGGTACACCTCGTCAGCGTGGGCGCCGAGGAAGCCGGTGCCCGCCATCACCTCAGGCCGCACCAGCACCGGCGGAATGATGAGCGTGAATCCGTTCTCCACGGCAACCCGCACCGCCAGCTGGAACAGTCCCAGCTGCAGCAACGCGCCGGCCCCGGTGAGGAAATGGAACCGGGACCCGGCTACCTTCGCCCCGCGCTCCATGTCGATCAGCCCCAACGACTCGCCCAGCTCGAGGTGATCCTTGGGGTTGTCGATGGCCGGCAACTCACCCACGGTGTCCAGCACAACGAAATCGTCTTCGCCGCCGGCGGGTACGCCGTCGATGATGACGTTCGAGATCGCCATGTGCGCAGCTGTGTAGGCGTTCTCCGCGTCGGCCTGCTCCGATTCGGCGGATTTGACCCGTTCGGCCAGGCTCTTGGCTGCGGCCAGTAGATCGGGACGCTCGTCGGGGGCGGCTCTGCCGACCAACTTGCTGGCCGCCTTCTGTTCGGCCCGCAGGTTGTCGGCGGCCGAGATCGCCGTTCGCCGCGCGGCGTCTGCCTCGGCGAGCGCGTCGACGAGGCCCGGATCCTCGCCGCGGGCCCGTTGCGATGCCCGCACCACATCGGGGTTTTCTCGCAGCACCTTCAGGTCGATCACGGGCAAAACCCTACGTGGTGGCGGGACCGACCGGCACAGCCACATAAAGCTACAACTGCATCAATTGTCACGGCCCCTGAAATGCCTGTCACAATGGAGCAGATGTCGCAGGCACCCGAACCCACGCAGGACCAATCGCGGGGAGGCTCAGCGTCGGCCACCACAGTGTGGTGGCGGAGCCTTCATGCCGAGTCGACCCGCCGCGCCTTGCTTCTCACCGCGCTCGGCGGTCTGCTGATCGCCGGATTGATCACCGCACTGCCGCAGGCGGACCTGCCCGGCAACCGCACCGCCAACGCAATCTCGCTCGGCCCGCGGGGAAACGACACATTCGATCACGCGAAGAGCGGCGACTGCCTCAACTGGCCGGACAACACACCCGATGCGGCCGAGATCGTCGATTGCACCAAAGAGCACCGGTTCGAGATCGCCGAGTCGGTGGACATGCGCACTTTCCCGGGTAGCGAGTACGGGCCCGACGCCACACCCCCGTCCGCAGCGCGGATCCAGCAGATCAGCCAAGAGCAATGCGCGGCAGCGGTCAAGCGCTACCTGGGGGCACGCTTCGATCCCAACAGCAAGTTCACGGTCAGCATGTTGTGGTCCGGCGACAAGGCCTGGCAGCAGGCCGGCGAGCGCAGGATGCTGTGCGGTCTGCAGCTGCCGGGCGCCGGCAACCAGCAGTTGACGTTCACCGGCAAGGTCGCCGAGATGGACCAATCCAAGGTGTGGCCGGCGGGCACCTGCCTGGGAATCGACCCTGCCACCAACCAGCCCACCGATATCCCGGTCGATTGCGCGACGCCGCACGCGATGGAGGTGACAGGCGCGGTGAACCTCGGCGAGCAGTTCCCCGCCGGACTTCCGCCGGAGCCGGAGCAGGACACTTTCATCAAGGACGCATGCACCCGGATGACGGATGTCTACCTGGCTCCGATCCAGCTGCGAAACACCACACTGACTTTGATCTACAGCACCGTTTCTCTGCCGAGTTGGGAGGCGGGAAGCCGCCAGGTGTCGTGCAGCATCGGCTCGACCCTGGGCAACGGGGGATGGTCCACGCTGCTCAACACGGCCAAGGGCCCGCTGATGATCAACGGACAACCGCCGATCCCCCCGCCGGACATCCCCCAGGAACGTCTCAACCTGCCGGAGATCCCGATGCCCGACTTCTCGGTCGGCCCGTCGTCGCCATCGACCGGTTCGTCCTCGTCGGGTTCGTCCTCGTCGGGGTCGTCCTGGACCGGCTCCCAGTCCACCGGGTCCACCGGCCAGAGCGACCAGACCCAGCACATGCCGCAGCAGCCGGCCGTCAACAGTCCCCCACCGCCCGAGCCGGCACCTCCGCCTGAGCCTCCTGCCGACGGCAACGTATTCCTCAACGGTCCCCCACTGCCGCCGCCACCTGGCCTGCCACCGCCTGGCCTGCCACCGCCTGGTCTGCCGCCGCCTGGTCTGCCGCCGCCACCACCGCCGCCTGGTCTGCCACCGCCGCCCCCACCGCCTGGTCTGCCACCGCCGCCCCCACCGCCTGGGCTACCGCCGCCGCCAGGAATCTAATCCGGTGGCGGTGCGGATGACCTCGCAACGGTTCGACGAGTTGGTCGGTGACGCGCTCGACCTCGTTCCGCCTAACCTGTCCGCGGCGATCGACAACGTGGTGATCCTGGTGGGCGATCGTGATGTTGAGCAGCCCGAACTACTCGGGGTCTACGAAGGCACTGCGTTGACCGAACGCGATTCGTGGTACGGCGGCTCGTTACCCGACACGATCACGATCTATCGCGAGGCTCTTCTGGATTTCTGTGCCACCGAGGACGAGGTCGTCCAGGAGGTCGCCATCACCGTTATCCACGAGATCGCCCACCACTTCGGCATCGACGACGACCGGCTGCACGAACTGGGCTGGGGGTAGCGGACTCCCTCGCGCGGCAACCCGATGGTGTCGCCCCGGAATGCTATGAACGGTTCATGACCAGTGAATGCCGCGCCTGCCGGGCGGGCCTGGAGCACTGCCACGGCGCGCTCATTCACCACGACTATCGCCGTTCCGAATGCACGGCGGACGAATGTGGCAGTCCCGATGGTGAACACGCTGTGCACATCGATTGCGGCACCGTCGGCTGTGCGTGTGACCCGGCCGCGGCGGGCCCTGAGCTAGCCCATCGGGTCAGCTGAGCGCACCTCGTCCCGCACCCCCGTGGCCGCAGCCGCGGTTCCGAAGGGTGGGCCGAAGCTGCCCCACCGCAGACAGCTCCAGCGACCTTCGGGGGACGGTGCCAGCACGACCGATTCGGCGTTGGACAGGTGATGGTCGATGGCGAAGCGACCGTCGACGCCGGCCAGCACCGCCGAGACGAGCCGGATCGCGGCACCGTGGCTGACCACCACGATATCCCCGTGGAAGGTGTCATCGTCGAGGTAGCACGTCCGGAGTTCCTCGAGCACTGGCAGGTAGCGGTCCAGCACGTGATGCGCGGTTTCGCCGCCCGGCAGCGCTACGCCCAGCTCCCCGCCATGCCAGCGCCGGTAGATCGCCTTGAAATCTTCGTGCGCGGCCTCATCGCTCCGATTCTCCAGCTCGCCGACCTGGACCTCGTGAATGCCTTCGAACTCGCGTGTGCCGACCGCACTGATCGCCACATCGGTGTTGGACCCAGTGGTGTTGGTCGCAGCGGTGTTGGTCGCAGCGGTGTTGGTCGCAGCGGTGTTGGTCGCAGCGGTGTCGGACCCAGTGGTGATTTCTGTGCTGATGTGGTGGGCGGTCTGTACCGCCCGGGTGGCGATCGAATGCGCAATCAGCGCGGGCGGC
>NZ_JBMYXC010000004.1:70834-75202 GCF_049608025.1 Mycobacterium sp.
CCGGGGCAGCGATCGGGCGAAAGCCCTGGCCTGCTCGCGACCGAGATCGGTCAGCTCCGCACCCGGCGGTCGAGTATCCAGGCGGCGGTCGACGTTGCCGTGCGTCTGGCCATGCCGCAGCAACACCAACCGGCCGGTCACGAGCGACCATCCTTCAGGCGCTTCAGCCAGGCCACCGACTCGTCCGTCGGCGGCGGCGCGGCTCCCACAATCTCGCCCGTCGGCCACGAGCCCAGATAGCGCACCTCGGCGCACCTCCGGTGCAGCGCACGCAGCGCCTCGGCCACCGAGTCGTCGTCGATGTGCCCGACGAAGTCGAGGAAGAACACGTAGGTGCCGAGCTCGGTGCGAGTGGGTCTGGACTCGATGCGGGTGAGATCGATGTCGCGGACCGCAAGCTCGCTCATGGCCGAGACCAGCGCACCGGGCACGTTGTCCAATCGCAGCACCACCGACGTCCGATCGGCTCCGGTGCACTTCGGCGGCGACGCCGGCAGACCCACGAGGACGAACCGGGTACGGGCATTGGATTCATCGACGACGCCGGTGGCCAACGAGTCCAGTTCGTAGCGTTGGGTGGCCAGCGCCGTGCTCACTGCCGCATCTGCCTTGCCAGCGGCGACGTCTTGCGCGGCGGCGGCATTCGAATTGGCCGGAATCAACTGGGCGTCGGGAAGATGCTCGGCCAGCCAGCGGGTGACCTGGGCTGCGGCGACGGGGAACGCCGCCACGGTGCGCACCTCCGAATCGGCGGTGCCGGGCCGCACGGCGATGGTGAACGAAACATCGAGGGTCAACTCGGCGAAAATCTGCAGCGGCGTGTCGGTAGCCAAGCTGTCAAGCGTGGGCAACACGGATCCGTCGATCGAGTTCTCTATCGGGACGCACGCGAACTCGGCATCCCCTGAACGGACGGCGGCCAAAGCGGCGGGAGTGCTGTCTGCTGCGATCGGCGTGACGTGCTCGCTTTCGGCGCCTCCAGAGCGATCGTCCGGCGGGACCAGGCCATTGGCTGCAATGGCACGCAGGGCAGCCTCGGTGAATGTTCCTTCGGGGCCGAGATAGGCGATGCCGGGCACCGTTCCAGCGTATCGGTTCGGTTCGGTCGTCCCATTCTGCTGCGCCGGAGCCTTGCACACCGAACTGATTCTAGTTAGGTTAGCCTCACTTTACCGAAGAAGGGCGACGTGATGCCATCTCCTGCACCGACTCAGTTTCCCACCGCCGCGGAACGGATCCGCAGCACGTGCGCGCGGGGCGCCGGCGCGACGCTGGCCATCGAAGACCGTGAAGGCCGCGGCCCGACCGCCACACCGGTGCACCACCTACTCGAGGACGGGTCGCTCGCGATCACCGTGCCGGTCGACGGAACCGCCTCACAGACGGTCTCCCCTGCGACCCACTCTGGCCTGCAGGCGATGGTCGAGCTGACCGACTACGCACCGCTGCCCCTGCGCGAGCCGGTCCGGTCGCTGGTGTGGATTCAGGGCACGCTGCGCGATGTGCCGGCCGACATCGTGGCCGGCCTACTGGATGTAATCGCCGCCTCCGACCCGAATCCGGCTCTGCTGCAAGTCAATACAAAGCCCAACCTCGACCCAGAGTACAACCGGACAGCCGGCGGCGCCGAGCCGCACGTGCGCTACACGTTGATGCGGCTGGACATCGAATCGGCGGTGGTGGCCGACGCGACCGGGGCCGAGTCCGTGACACCGGGTGCGCTGCTGAGTGCCGACCCGGATCCTTTCTGTGCCATGGAATCACCCTGGCTCCAACACCTGGAGTCTCACCACCGCGACGTCATCGAGCGGCTTGCCAGCCGGCTTCCCAGGTCGTTGCGCCACGGCCGCGTCCGGCCGCTGGGACTTGACCGCTACGGCGTGCAGTTGCGAGTCGAGGACGAGGGGGCCGACCCGCACACCGACCACGACGTCCGGCTGCCGTTCGCCAGGCCGGTGCACGACGCCACCGGGCTGAGCCAGGCGATCCGGGTGCTGATGGGGTGCCCGTTCCTGACCGGATTGCGCGCCCGCGGCGCCTGAGCGCCACCACCTCGCCGCCGCCGGGCTACCGTGGCTGCGGTGAACGAGGCCGAGGACGAGCTGACCGATGCGCAGCGGCGTGCCTTGCGCATCGAGATCGCCATCGTGCTGGCAGTCTCGTTTGCCCTCAGCGCCTACACCGCAGTGCTTCACCTGATCGAAAGCACACTGCTGGGCCTATCGGGCCAAACCGTGGCATTGAACCCGAGCCGCTCGCCGTACGGGCTCATCGACCTCGGCCTGAACCTGGCCGGAGTGTTCCAGCTGCTCGCTTGGGGAGCGCTGGCGGTGTACCTGCTGTGGCGCAGCGGTTTCAGCCCCTCACAGATCGGACTCGGTCGAATCCGTTGGCGGCCAGACGTTCTCGGCGGAGTGGGGCTGGCCACCCTCATCGGCGTTCCCGGCCTCGCGCTGTACCAGATCGCCCGGACGCTCGGTGTCAACGCGTCCGTGGAACCCGCCGAGTTGTACGACACCTGGTGGCGCATCCCGGTGCTGCTGTTGTTGGCCTTCGGCAACGGGTGGGCCGAGGAGGTGATCGTGGTCGGGTTCCTGCTCACCCGGCTGCGCCAGCTGAAGGTCAACCCGTGGCTTGCCCTGGCGATCTCCAGCCTGCTGCGCGGGGCCTACCACCTGTACCAGGGTTTCGGCGCCGGACTGGGCAACGTCGCGATGGGCATGGTGTTCGGCTACGCATGGCAGCGCACCGGAAGGCTGTGGCCGCTGATCATCGCGCACACGCTGATCGACACGGTCGCCTTCGTCGGATACTCGCTGCTGGCCGGCCAGCTCGGCTGGTTGCGCTGATCCAGCGAGCACGTACATTCTTGCTGTGACCGATAATCGGCCGCCGTTTCCGGGGCCGGAGCGACCCCCGGTTCCCGGCGGAGCGCCGCGCCGCCGGGAGCCGCCGCAGGTGATCCGTCGCGATCCCCATTACCCTCACCCCTCTTACCGGCCCCCCTCGCCGAACCCGCAGGCACCAGCGCCCCGGCAACCGCCGCCGGCACCAGCGCCCCGGCAACCGCCGCCGGCGCCACCGCCGGCCCGGAGGCCGCCTCAACCCCCCGCCGGCAGGCCCCCCGCCCCACCGGCTCCGCCTGCGCGCAAGCCGCGACGAAAACGCCGCTGGGGCCGGATCCTGCTGGTGTGCCTGCTGGCGTTCACCGGCACCGCGGTCGCCGTCGGTGCATGGGTTGACACATCGCTCACCCGCGTCTCTGCGCTGGGCAACTATCCCGACCGGCCGGCTCAGGGGGCCGGCAGCACTTGGCTGCTCATCGGCTCGGACAGCCGCGAGGGACTCACACCGGGACAGCAGGCCGACCTGACCACCGGCAGCGACCTTGAATTCGCCGGCGCCGCGCGCACCGACACCATCCTGATGGTGCACATCCCGGGGCTCGGCTCCGGTACACCGGCCACGATGGTGTCCATCCCGCGCGACTCGTACCTGGCCATTCCCGGCTATGGCAGCGACAAGGTCAACACCGCGTTCTCCGTCGGCGGCCCAGCCCTGCTGGTACAGACCGTCGAGCAAGCCACCGGGATACGCATCGACCACTACGCCGAGATGGGTTTCGCCGGCTTCGCGAGCCTGGTCGATGCCGTCGGCGGGGTGACCATGTGCCTCGCCGAACCCGTCAGCGATCCGCTCGCCGGGATCGAGCTGGCCGCCGGATGCCAAGAGTTCGACGGTCGTACCGCGTTGGGATTCGTCCGCAGCCGCGCCACCCCGCGCGCCGACCTGGACCGCATGACCCACCAGCGCGAGTTCATGTCAGCACTCATGCACCGAGCCGCCAGCCCCGAAGTACTGCTCAACCCACTGCGTTGGTATGCGATGACGCGCGCTGCGGCTGACACCCTCACCGTGGCCGACGGCGATCACGTGTGGGACCTCGCCCGCCTGGCGTGGACGCTGCGCGGTGATATCACCACGGTGACGGTGCCGATCGGCGAGCTCACCGATAACGGGTCGGGCTCCATCCTCATATGGGACAGCGACGCGGCGCAGCGCCTGTTCTCGGCACTGAACTCCGACTCGCCAGTACCCGAAGATGTCCTCGAGGCCGCCGACTCTTAACTCTCACCGGCGGCCTGCCCGTTCTGGAGCCAGACCTTGGTACGACCAGGATGGTTGGTTGCGATCCACGCCACGCCGAGGTCCTGGCAGTACTGCACGTCCTCATAGTGATCGACGGTCCAGCAGTACAACGCCCGACCCCGCGCGGCCGCCCGGTTCACCAACTCGGGATGCTCGCGCAGGGTCGCGATGGAGGGTCCGACCGCGGTCGCCCCAACCGTGGTGGCGGCGCCGCCTCCC
>NZ_JBMYXC010000004.1:75212-129886 GCF_049608025.1 Mycobacterium sp.
TAGCGAGACGTCTCGCCGAGTAGCACCGTGGGCAACATCGGTGCGGCCCGCCGGATCCGCCACACCGCTGCGGCCGAGAAAGACATCACCACGGCCCGTGACAAATCCGCCGAGGCCGGCGCGGCCAGGCCGTAGCTGTGCAGCAGGGCCAGGACCTTGCTCTCCACCAAGGCGCCGTAGCGCACCGGATGCTTGGTCTCGATGAAGACCTTGACCGGACGATTCCAATCCAGGACCAATGTCACCAGGTCTTCGAGGGTCAACAGCCCGGTGTCACCCTGGCTGCCATCGGCGCGCCAACTCGGATGCCATGTGCCGTAGTCCAGGTCGCGCAGTTGCGCGAGCGTCATCTCGCTGACCAATCCGGTTCCGGTCGAGGTGCGATCCAGGCTGCGGTCGTGCAGACACACCAGGTGCCCGTCCCGGGTCAGCCGCACATCACATTCGACGCCGTCGGCGCCCTCTTCGAGGGCGCGCCGATACGCGGCCATGGTGTGCTCGGGACGGTCCGCCGAGGCACCGCGGTGCGCCACCACGAATGGATGCCCACCGAAGGTCTCGCGGGAGTTCATACCGCTATGCTGCCGGGTTCCGCCGTTCGGGCCCACCCGCAGACGCCGTGTCCCCGGCGGCCGTGTCGTCGGCAACCATCACCCACCGCGTCGAAGCCCGCTCCACGGGCTGACGTTCGAAACCGAGGTAGACCTGGAACGCCAGCAACACTGCCGCGAGCGCCAACAGGTACGCCACCGTGGTGGTCGCGGTGTTGTCGGCGATGCCCTGCGCGTCGGTGGTGAAGCTGGTTGCGATGGAGAAAATCGACACGCCGGTGCTGACCACCCAGACTCCCCACCACACCAGGATCGGCCGCCGCAGCGACTGCAGGCGACCCTCGGTTTCGGCCAACTCGATGACGTACACCGGTGCCCACGCCAGGTTCACCACCGGCATCAGACAACCCGCGCGCAGCTCCCACACCGACCTGGGTTCCGGAAGATCCAGGTGGGCGAACGCGGCAGCGCGCCTCGCGGTCAGCCAATTCGTCAACAGCACCGCACTCACAACGATCATGAACATCGCAATGACGCTGACGGCGACGCCACCCCACGTGGCCACGCCGGCTACCCAGCGGTTGAGCAACACCGTGCGATTGACGATCAGGAGCGCGTAGCGCACCAAGTGGACGAACGCCGCGGCGCCGAGCACCGCCATCGTCGCAACCAGCGCCATCCGCATCAGGCGGGTCGACGGTCCGCCGGGGGAGACTGTCCGCTCGGCGGGAGCATCGAAGCGCTCGATCAGGCCCCACCGGGGGATCGTCAGGTAGCGGGGCGTCGGACCGAGTGGGCGTCGCCCTCGACGCGGCGGCGGTGGCGCACCCGGTCGCACGGCGATCCATCGGTATCCCGACGGGAGCGGCGGGCCAGAGCGCCGCTGGCCGGGCTGGGCCTGGGCCTGGGCCTGCTGCGGCCCCCACTGGGCCTGACCGGTGGAGGTCGACGGCGCGAGCAGCGCGCCCTTGCATCTCGGACACCAAGCCCGCTGCCGGTCGCGCACGTTCCACCGCGTCCCGCACTGGGAACACACCTGGATCATCCGATCAGCTTAATGGGCTGTCCCACCGAGGCTCGAAAGCAGACCGGTCCACGAGGCGCCAGGCTCGGCTCCGCGACCATCACGGGCCGTACCGCGGCCTCCGCAACCGCGAGCAGTCTGGGAACTATCCACAGTTTCCACAGGTTCATCCACAGGTCGGCGAGCTGGCCGCGCGGTCCTGAGCCGCTACGTCGACGCGATCCGGCGCCATCCCTGTGGACTAAGTGCGGCCGTCATGCCGCGGCGATCAACAGGCTTTCCACCGCACGAGCGAAATAGCTCGTACAGCTAAGCAACGGACCAGCGCGGCCCGATACGTGCTCGATTCCTCGGCAGCGAACACGAGGCGGTATGATCGGCGTCACACGGGATATTATGTTGTGATCAATTTCGCCGGGCGGTAGTGAGCGTGCGGGTGAGGAGCATCTGATGGCGTCGTCGACAGACTCAGGTTCCGCCTGGCCCCCGTCTGGGTGGAATTCCTCTTCGAACGTCTACGACCGCAGTCAGCTCATGCCAGTTCTGCGGGCCGGGCTGATCGCTCTCGTGCTGCTGGGATTCCTGGCCCTGATCGTTCTGCTCTGATCTTCAAAGGCCTGATCTTCAAAGGCCTGATCTTCAAAGGCCTGATCTTCAAAGGCCTGGATCCGCTCGGGCCTCGCGATACGTCCACACCACTCGGTAGGACTGCGCCGCGGGAACCCACCCGAACTCCCGGGAGTCGGTCGCGCCCGGCGCCCCTGCATTGTCCGACAACGCCTCGAACACCGTCGCTGAATCCGACCGCCGCACCGCACCGACACGCTTGACCAGATACCGCGACGACGACCAAGGGTCAGGAAACACCCGCAGCTCACCCTCCCGCGGCCTGCCAGCGCGCAGCGCCACCAGCCCGTCGCCCGGCTGCAGTGTCGGCCGCATCGAGTCCTCCACGACGACGAACCGGCGCATCGGCCAGCCCCAGGAAGCCGGGCGCGGTCGGTGTTTTCGGCGCATCGCCTAAGGGTAAGTTAGGGCTATGCTGCATCGACTGTTCTCCAACGCCACCTCTGCCCATGCCCACTGCGACCTGTACTGCGGCGTCTACGACCCGGCGCAGGCCAAGATCGAGGCGCTCTCCTGCCTCAAGACGCTCCAGAAGTATCACGACTCGGACGACGAGCACTTCAAGATCCGCGCGATTCTGATCAAGGAGCAGCGCGCCGAGGAGGTCAAGCACCACCTCATGGTGCTGTGGGCCGACTTCTTCACCAAAGAGCACTTCGAGCAGTTCCCCAACTTGCACCAGCTGTTCTGGGACGGCGTCCATGGAGCGGGTGATGTGAAGAAGTCGCTCGATGTGGCTGTTGCGGAGAAGCTTTTGAAGACCATCGACGAAATCTCCGACATCTTCTGGCAGACAGAGAAGGCCAAGGGCATGGGTGTTTACCCGCCGGCCTGAGCGGGCAACCAGCGCAAGTCAGCAACGCAGCCCGGCTCGGTCGTGGACCGGGCCGGGTTTTCTTTTTCTGCCTGTTAGCACTCGTGTCCTCTTGCCTGCCAGCGGGTAGGTGCCGCATTCTGAGCCCATCGACCCACAGTCGTGTCGAGCATGTGCTGACGGATGCGGGGAGGCGAAAATGGATTCAGGGTCCGGTCGGGCGATCGAGATCGCCCCGTTTCATTCGCGTGGGTCACTCAAGGGATTTGTTGTTTCTGGTCGCTGGCCGGACTCCACAAAGGAATGGGCGCAGCTTCTCATGGTCGCCGTCCGCGTCGCATCTCTGCCGGGATTGCTTTCCACCACAACGATTTTCGGGGCTAGGGAGGAACTGCCCGAGGAGCCTCAGCCCGGCACCGTGGGGCTTGTTCTCGCGGAGGGCACCGTAGTCGGCGAATCCGCTATGTCACCGGGTCATTTCGCCGAACACCAACCCCCGGCACTGCTGATGCTGCATCCTCCCTCGGAAACCATGCCCTCACTTCCCGAATGCAATGGCGCAGCTTCTGGATGCGTGCTGCTGCCCGGTCTGCCACATCTCGGGTTGGAGCACCGCGCAGCGTGGGTGGAGGCGGAGTCCGACGGCACTGTGACGTCGATGGTCAGCCAGGTGGGCGTCGACCCGATCAGCCACCCCGACACTGCCATCCTGGCCATGCTCCTGGCCGCCTGAGGACTTTCACACCCCGACGTTCGAGGCCCGAAGAGCTCGATTGGGTTGTCCGAACTTGGTGGCACGAAGTTTGGTGGCAATTGCCGTCTGGGTTCTCATGCACCGGCGGCTGCCGGAGGTCTTTCTGAACACGCCGGCGAGCCCCTGTTGCGCGGCCCTACGGCGCCTCGAGATGCGGAGCGGCAGCATCGTCTGTCGGCAGCGTCTGTCGGCTGGCGGCATCCTGCGCGGTGTTGAGCAGCCAGCAAACGCAAGAGCCCGGAGTTGCCTGCAACCCGGGCTTTGCCCGGGGTAGACGGCCAGGCTCCCGCGGCAGCGGGCTCCAGAGGGCCGGCGAACTCTTGGTAACACCATCGTGACTATTTGCCTGGCGGAACCACGATTTGCCTGGCGGAACCACGATCCTGCCGTGTGACGAACCCATATTCCGGTCTCTCGCGGCAGGAACGGAGACCCGCCGTTGCCACCGGGTTTGTCTTTTTTTCGGTTTGCACTTGGTTGTGGGCGTAACTGTGGCTACGATGATCAGCAAATACGCCGCCCTGAAAGCTGCTTGTCTGTACGTGAGAGGTCAATTCCATGAGCAATACGTTTGCCGCCCGCCTAAACCGACTGTTCGACGTGGTCTACCCCCCCGGACGGGGCCCGCATACCTCGGCTGAAGTGATCGGCGCGCTCAAGGCCGAAGGCGTCACAATGTCTGCTCCGTACCTGTCGCAGCTGCGTTCTGGCAACCGAACCAACCCGTCCGTGGCAACTATGGCGGCGCTTGCCAACTTCTTCCGGATCAAGCCTGCCTACTTCACCGATGACGAGTACTACGCGAAGCTCGACAAGGAGCTCACCCTGCTGGCCGGCATGCGGGACGAAGGTGTTCGCCGAATCGCCGCGCGCACTGTCGGTCTTTCCGTCGAAGCGCAGCAGGATATCTCGCAGAAGGTCGACGAAATGCGCCGTCGCGAGAACCTGGACAATTAGCCTGACCGCGATGCCGGGGCGATAGCCGGCGAATCCACCGGCACGCTCAGGGCCAACGGCTCACGGCACAAGGCTTCGGTATTGCCGGGAGATCTCGAGAATCCATTCGCGGTCGGAATAGGTGGCGGGCTGCCGCAACCACGCAAGACCCGGGAACGCCGCATGCCGCGCTTGCCCCATCCCACCGATTCCTTGATGAATCCAGCTGGCGACCACCTCGGCCTGCTCCCTCGGCGGCACCTCGGGCGCCGTCAAGTCGGCAAGGTCACTCAAGTCGGCTAGGTCACTCAAGTCGGCAAGGTCACCCAAGTCGGCACGGTCACCCAAGTCGGCACGGTCACCCAAGTCGACACGGTCACCCAAGTCGACGACGTCACACAAGTCGGCCAGGTCGCTTGAGTTGGGCTCATCATCCAAATCACTGAGGTCGCCGAGTTCGTGTGTGTCTTTCCGGGCGCTGGCGTCGCTGAAGTCCGTTGACCGCAGGGCGGTAACCGTGCCCGCGCCGTCGGCGCGACTCAGCGCGCCATTCGCGTGCTGCAGCGCACCGTCAGCGGCAGTCGCCTCCAGAAACAGCGCATCAGAGATCAGGGACATCCGCTCGGCAACCCGGAATACCAGCGGGCCCCGCGGGCGCACACCTATTCCGACGTCGGGATGTCTACGGCCGAGCTCGTCGAGAATCGGCTGGATGGTGTGCAACTCCTGCCGAGCCCCGAACCAGTCTTCGATGCTGGGCAGCAGCGACCCGGCTGCGACCATGAACATCGCGCAACCCAGCAGCGTCGCCGCGGCGCCGATCCCGACGAGCCCACTGGTCCCGGCAGCGCGCAGCAGGAAGAACGCCAACGCGAGCACGATCAAAACGATCCCGATCGTGAACACGAACAGCGCACGACCCCGCCGAGTGCGGTTGGAGTGCCTAAGCCCTGCCCATGCCATCACGCTCAGCGCCAGCAGGACGTAGAGCAGCGGAAGCAGCAAGGACAACGAGAGTCCGCCCGCGTTGAGATTGTTCTTGAGGTACTCCTCGGGCGCCATCTCCGGTTGTTGACCATCCGAGAAGAAGACCGCCAGGCTCGCGGCCGCGATGACGGCAGCGACGCCGTACTGGGCGATGGCGATCTTCTTGGCGGCCTCCGGTGTCCGGATCGACGAGACGGTGGTGATCATCACACAACTGCCGGCTGCACAGGCGATCAGCGCCGTCTGACTCAGCCCGACCGATATGTTGGGCCACCGCAGCAGCCTGTCGATCAGCAGCGTCAACGGCTGCCAGTTGAGCGCCGCAACCGCGCCCAGGCTGCCCAACGCAACAATCATCGCCGTGCTCACCAGCGATTGCTTGTTGACCAGCGCCCACCCGATCCGCAGGCCGGTGGCCAATCCGAGAAGGCCGGCGATCACCCAGACGATCAACCAAACGCCTCTCCCAGGCGAACCTGAACGATCGAGGCACGATCTGAGGGAAGCCGACCCAACCGGTGGACGAGCAACGCGCCGAAGTCCTCCGCTTCCTGCTCAAAGTCCTCGCCGCTGGGACCCATGCAGCCGGTGCGCTGGTTGAGCATGTAACCGATCAACTCGGAACTGGCCATCTCCGTGCTGTCTCGAGCCGCCTCAACGATGGGAATGCCCTCGTGACCCAGGACCAGGTGACCGAGTTCGTGGGCCAGCGTCCGATCCCAGGCGGGCAACCCTTCCTGAATCAAGAACACATCGCGATCGCCGTACTGCCGCCACTGACCGCACACCCCGGCGGGCAGGTCGGCGGTCGTGATTTCGATCGGCCTGGCACGGTTCTCGCCGACCGCCTCCACCAGTCGAGTCAGCGACACTTCACCCCGCTTCGGGGCAAGATCGAGCACCTCGCTGACCGCGCGGGTGACACGGCGACTCGCAGGCATGTAAACCCCTCTCTCCTTTGCTGTCCACTATCCGCTGCTCGCTCCGAAAAGGCGAGCAGTTCGGGCTAGTTCATGTTCCGCATCGGGCGCCGGAGCGCCGGATCATTCACCGCGGGCACCGGTTAGCTGAGAGGCTCGAAGGCTTGGTTGTCGGGCCGCAGCCACCCCGGTGACTGCCGAACGCTAGGGTTTGGTCATCGTCCACCACTGAATACCCGGCGGGACGTGTCGACGAGAAGATATGGGAGGCCGCAGGGATGAGTCTGTTCAAGCGACGCAAATCCCGCGCTACCCGCAGGGCAGAGGCCCGTGCAATCAAGGCGAAGGCCAAGCTCGAGGCGAAACTGTCGGCCAAGAACGAGGCCCGACGTTTCAAGTCTGAGCAGAAAGCTCAGGCGCGCGCCGTGAAGGCACAGTTGAAAGCCCAGCACGGTAGCGATAGGACCGCGCTCAAGGTAGCTGAAACGGAACTGAAAGCGGCTCGCGAAGGCAAGTTGTTCTCGCCCACACGGGTTCGCCGAGGGCTGACCGTATCGCGTTTGCTGGCGCCGGTGGTGGTCCCTCTGGTCTATCGGGCGTCCATCACCGCTCGCGGACTGATCGACGAACGCCGGGCCGACAAGCTTGGCGTTCCGCTGAGTCAGCTGGGCCAGTTCTCCGGGCACGGCGCTCAGCTGTCGGCGCGGATCGCCGGTGCTGAACAGTCGCTGCGAAAGCTGTCGGAGACGAAACCCAAAACCGGCAAGGGCACCAAATCTGCCAAGGACCCCGAGACCAAGCAGTTCGTCGCCGCCGTCACCGAGCGGCTCGACGAACTTGCCGCCGCAGTCACCGCAGCCGAGAATATGCCGTCCGAACGCCGTCGGGCAGCTCACGCAGCAATCGCCGAGCAACTCGACGGAATCGACGCCGACCTTCTAGCCCGCTTGGGCGTGGTCTGACCCGTTGCCAGTTGGCCAGAATCACATGAAACCAACGTATTTCAGATCACTCGTGGCGGCCCACGTCATCGCCGCCGCTCTCCTTGCAAGCGCGCTGGCGTGCGCCGGCGCGGCATGGGCCCACGCCACCCGCATCGCCGCCGATCCCACCGAGAACGCCGTGCTGACGGAATCCCCGGCCCGGGTCAACGCGACGTTCAACGAAACCATGCAGGCCCAATTCGCCGCGATGACCGTAATCGGACCCGAGGGCAACACCTGGTCCGATGGCGAACCCGACGTCGACGGCGCGGTGATCAGCGTCGGAGTGCGCCCCGGCGGCCCCGCCGGGGATTACACGGTGAACTACCGGGCGACGTCTTCCGACGGGCACGTGGTGTCCGGCTCGTGGTCCTACCGTCTCATCGTTCCCGCGACCGGCAGCGACGGGGAACCGACCAGTTCCGCGTCACCAGCGGCCACGCCCGCGCCACCGGCAGCAGACGCCACCTCCGACGGGCTGCCCGTGTGGCCCATCGTCGCGGCGGCCACGGCAACCATCGCGGCCGGCGCAATTTGGGTGGTTCGGCGCAGACCGTGACTCACCGACGCGCGGTGGCGGGCGCTGTACTCGTCACCGCGTCGGCATGCGTGATGGCATGGGCACTGGCATATCCGGCTGCCTCGCTTGCCCAGACGTTGGCCAGGGCGCTGGCTGACGGTGCGGCGGTCGTCACGGTGGGTTTGGCCGTGTCGCCGGTCTTGGACACCGGGCGGCACCGCGTTGAGTTCATCCAGCGAGCCACGGCACCGTTGGTGACCGCATCGGCAGTCTGGCTGGTCGCAGAGCTCGTGCGGCTCGCCGTCACCGGGGCTGCGGCAGCCGGGGCCGGGATCACCGGCCTCAGAATGCACACGGCAGTCGAGTTCGCGCTGCACACTGCGCCGGGACGCGCGGGCTTGATCACCGTGACCGCCGCTGCGGCGGTCTGTGGAATTGCGGCGGCGGCCCCGCGTTCAGACTCGGCGCGCATCGTTGCCACCTGTCTGGCGGGCGTGGGAATCGCGGGCCACTCGCTGACCGGGCATCTGTCGACGAGCCCGTGGGGCGGCGTCGCGATCGCGGTGCACGCCTTGGCCGCCGCGCTGTGGTGCGGCGTGCTCGCCGGGCTGGTCCTCACCGTCGACCACCGCGGCCAATGGGCCCGGGTACTTCCCCGGTTCTCCCAGCTGTCGCTGGTGTGTGTCGCGGTACTCCTCATCGCGGGCGCCCTGGGTGGATCGGCGGTGATCACCGCCCCCGCCGATCTCTACGCAACCGGCTACGGCAGGGTGTTGTCGGCAAAACTCCTGCTTACCGCAGCGCTCACCGCACTGGCATGGCGCAATCGGGCGAGTTGGCTCCCCGCCGCCCGCAACCACCGAGCCACCGCTGTCGTGTCGACATCACGCGCGTACGCCGAACTGGCGTTGATGGCCACGGCACTGGCCGCGGCCGCGACGCTGGCGGTCACCGGGTGACACCAGAGGCCTCATGAGATACGACCTGGCATGATGGGCCTCTGCCGGGTGCAGATCACTCACTAAGGAGCAGCGACATGGCAGACCAGCCGGATGAGCCCGACCAAGGTCCCGATGCCGCAACCCCTGCGCAGCAGCCGCCGGAACCGCCGGTGAAGAAGGCGTCCGCCGCAAAGAAGACCCCGGCCAAAAAGACACCGGCCAAAAAGACACCGGCGAAGAAAACACCGGCGAAGAAGGCAGCGGCGAAGAAGGCGCCGCCCAAGAAAGCACCCGCCAAGAAAGCCCCGGCCAAGAAAACCCCGCCGGCTCCCGAAAAACTCGCGCAAACCAACGGCGACCTGACCGCTGCCGCCAAAGAGGCAGCTGCACAAGCCAAGTCAACTGTGACGACCGCGAGCAACGCCGTCTCCAGTCGGCCGCCAAACGAGCGCACCGACGAAGATTCGTCCCGCCTCCCTCTCGCCGCAGCGCTGATTGCCGGGCTCCTCGCGATCGTGGCGGTGCTGTACCTGGCTCGCCGCGGTGGCAGCGAGCGGCCCTGACCCTCCTGCTGGGATACTGACACGGTGACCATCACGCCGCGTCCCACCGCCGACTTGGTTGACGAGATCGGCCCGGACGTTCGTAGCTGCGATCTGCAGCTAGGCCAGTACGGCGGTCGCTCGCAGTTCGCCGGAACCATCACCACCGTGCGCTGCTTCCAGGACAACGCTCTGCTCAAGGCGGTGCTCTCTGCGCCCGGCGAGGGCGGGGTCCTGGTGATCGACGGCGGCGGATCCATGCATACCGCCCTGGTCGGCGACGTCATCGCCGAGTTGGGCCGGTCCAACGGGTGGTCGGGCCTGATCATCAACGGCGCGGTGCGCGACGCCTCGACGCTTCGCACGCTGGACATCGGCATCAAGGCACTGGGAACGAACCCGCGAAAGGGCACCAAGACCGGCAACGGCGTGCGCGATACGGCCGTCGAATTCGGCGGGGTGGTGTTCGTGCCCGGGCAGATCGCCTACAGCGACGACGACGGAATCGTCGTTGTCGCCCCGGCGGGCTGATGGCGGGGCCACCCGATTTGGCCGGTCGCTGCGCGATCGTGACCGGTAGCAGCGCCGGTATCGGGTTCGCCGCGGCCCAACGCCTGGCCGAGGCGGGCGCGGACATTGTCTTGAACGCCCGCGATGGGCCACGACTCTCGCAGGCCGTCGAACGCATCGCGGCGACGAACCCCGTCCGGATGGCCGGGGTCCCGGGCGATGCAGCCTCACCTGACATCATCGCCGAGCTGATGGCGACCGCAGCTGACTGGGGCGGAGCCGACATAGCCGTGGCCAATGCAGGCGGCGGGACGGACCACTCTCCGGTAACGGAGCAAGACGCAGCGCGCTTGTGGCGCAACAACGTCTGGGCTACCCAAGCTCTCATCGGTGCGGTCAGCCCGGCGATGACACAACAGGGCTGGGGCCGGATCGTCACCGTGTCCAGCGTGGCCGGCCGTCACCGTAGCCCCACCTCCGTGCCCGCCTACGCGGCGGCCAAAGCCGGCGTAGTAGCGCTGACGCGTTCGGCGGCCCACGACCTCGCGCCCTACGGAGTAACCGTGAATTGTGTGGCTCCCGGGGTGATCGCAACCGATCGAATCGTGGAACGTCTATCCCGAATGCCCGATGACCGCGCGGCAGACATCCGTTCGCAGATTCCGCTGGGGCGGTGGGGCGAACCGGATGAAGTTGCCAACGCGATCTCTTTTCTGTGCGGTCCCGAGGCCGGCTTCATCACCGGACACACCCTCGACGTCAACGGCGGATCGTGGATGAATTGACCCGCATTGGTTGACGCGGCAGGCAGCGTTACTGCCCTGTCTGCGCCGCGGGCAGGGGTGTCGGGCAGCGAGGCGTCGGGCAGCGAACGCAGCGCTGCTACGCCGACCTCACCGAAGACGCCGCAGGCACACGGTGCTTGGAGAACGCCAGCGCAGCGTCTTCGACCTTGCGGCGCCGGATCAGCTGCAAGTCGAGCAGATAGTTCTGCTTGAGCCGCCACGGAGCCCGGCCGCCTGCCTTGGGTAGATAGTCCAACGCCCGCAACACGTAACCCGGGGTGAAGTCCATCAGCGGCTGTGGGTCGACACTGCCGCCGGGATGCCTCGGCTCCACCGTGTCGTATCCATTGGCGTCCATGTAGTTGATCACCCGGCAGAAGAACTCCGACACCAAGTCGGCCTTCAGAGTCCACGACGCATTGGTGTATCCGATGGTGAAGGCAAGGTTCGGCATCTCGGTGAGCATCATGCCCTTGTAGGCCATCGTCTCGTTGAGTTCGATTCCCTTGCCGTTACGCGATATTGTCGCCCCCCCGAACAGCTGAAGGTTCAAACCCGTTGCTGTGACTATTATGTCGGCTTCGAGGTGTTGACCAGAGGCGAGTTCGATCCCGGTCTTGGTAAACCGCTCGATCGTGTCTGTGACGACGTCGGCCTTTCCAGAGCGGATCGTCTTGAACAGATCTCCGTTGGGCGCCAGGCACACTCGCTCGTCCCATGGGTTGTAGCGCGGATTGAAGTGCTTGTTGACGTCGTAGTTCTCGGGTAGGCGATGGCGGGCCATTGTCAGTAGCTGCTTGCGGAACATGTCCGGGAAGCGCCGCGCCATCTGATACTGGCCAGACTGCAGCAGAATGCTCTTCCATCGATTGAGCACGTAGGCGGCCTTCGCGGGCAGCCGTTTGTTTGTCTGCACCGTGAACGGGTCGACGTCGGGCAGTGCCGCTATGAACGTCGGGGACCGCTGCAACATCGTCACGTGCCCTACACCCGAATCGGCAAGTGCCGGAATGAGAGTGACGGCCGTGGCCCCACTGCCGATCACCACGACACGCTTGCCCGCGTAGTCGAGGTCCTCCGGCCAGTGCTGCGGATGGACGATGGTTCCCTCGAAGTCCTCAGACCCCGCGAACTCGGGCGAGTACCCTTGGTCGTAGTTGTAATAACCGCTGCACGCCATCAGGTACTTACAGGAGATGTCGATCAGCTCGCCGTCGCGTTCGACGCTCAACGTCCAGCGGGCGTCGGCGTCGGACCAGTCGGCGGCCGTGACGTGCTGACCGTATCGGATGTGCTTGTCGATGCCGTACTCGGCGACCGCCTCTTTCAGATAGGCGATGATGTCGGGGCCATCGGCGATCGCCTTCTCCGAAGTCCACGGCTTGAATCGGAAGCCCAGCGTGAACATGTCGGAGTCCGAGCGGATGCCGGGATACTTGAACAGATCCCAGGTGCCACCGAGATTCGCGCGGCGTTCCAGAATCGCATAGCTCTTGCCGGGGCAGCGGTCCTGGAGATGCCAGGCAGCACTGATGCCGGAGATGCCGGCTCCCACGATGACGACGTCGACAAATTCGGTCATAGCGTCAAGCTATCAACGCTCTGTCGAAGTAGTCAACATACTGTTGAGAAACTCAACGTGCGGTAAAGTCCAGGTGTGAGCGTCGGCAGCCAGACTCGCCCAGGGCGCGGTAGGCGTACTGCGCGCCCGTCCGGCGACGAACGTGAGCTGGCCATCCTGGAGACCGCCGAGCGCCTCCTCGAAGACCGTTCGATGGGCGAGATCTCGGTCGACGACCTGGCCAAGGGCGCCGGCCTGTCCCGGCCGACCTTCTACTTCTACTTCCCGTCCAAGAACGCGGTCCTGCGGACGCTGCTCGAGCGTGTCATCACCGAGGCCGACAGCGCGCTGCAGCAGTTGAACGACAGGCGGCCCGCCGGACGTCATGAGATCTGGCGGCACGGAATCAACGCGTTCTTCCAGACCTTTGGCGCGCATCGCGCGGTGTGCGCTGCGACCGTCGCGGCCAAATCTGCCAACTCCGAGGCCCGCGAGCTGTGGGCCACGTCGATGCAGCGGTGGATCGATCACACCGCCGGGGTCATCGAGGCCGAACGCGTCAGCGGGGCGGCTCCGGTCACCGTTCCGGCGCTGGAGTTGTCGACGGCCCTGAACCTGATGAACGAGTCGGTGATGACGGCGACCTTCGCCGGGCATCAACCGTCGATCCCCGACGATCGTGTGTTGGACAACCTGGTGCACATCTGGACGACGAGCATCTACGGCGATACACGCTGAGCTCCATAGCTGGAGGCGCCGCTGCTGCCAGAGCGATTCAGCGTTCCGCCCAGGCCAGCAGCTTCTCGGCGGACCAGGTGTTGACGATCCGGTCCGCGGCCAGCCCGGCGTCGAGTGCCCGCTGCGCACCGTAGCCGAGAAACTCCAGTTGGCCGGGCGCGTGGGAGTCGGTATCGATCGAGAACACACAGCCGATGTCCATCGCCGACTTCAGCAGGCGAGTCGGCGGGTCACGTCGCTCCGGGCGGGAGTTGATCTCGACAGCGGTCCCGCTGTCTCGGCAGGCGGTGAAGACCTTCTCTGCGTCGAACTTGGACTCCGGACGAATTCCGCGGCCCCCGGTAACCAGCCGCCCGGTGCAGTGGCCGAGCACGTCAGTGTGCGGGTTGGCCACCGCCTTGAGCATGCGGCGCGTCATCGCAGACGGGTCCATCGCGAGTTTGGAGTGGACGCTGGCGACAACGATATCGAGCCGCTCGAGCAACTCGGGCTCCTGATCGAGGGAGCCGTCTTCGAGGATATCGACCTCGATGCCGGTGAGAATCCTCATGGGAGAGGCCTTTTCGCGAATTCCGTCGATCACGTCGAGCTGCCTGCGAAGGCGCTCCGAGGTCAACCCGTTGGCGATCCTCAGACGTGGTGAGTGATCGGTCAGCGCACAATACTCATGGCCCAGATCGCGGGCCGCCAGCATCATCTCCTCGATCGGCGCCGACCCGTCGGACCAATTGGAGTGCACGTGCAGATCGCCGCGCAGTGCCGCGCGAATGGCGCCACCGCCCAAGTCTTCGGCGGCCGCGCGCAATTCGATGAGCGCATCCGGTTCGTTGCCCGCCCACGCCTGCGCGATGACCTTCGCGGTTTTAGGGCCTACCTTCGGGAGCGACTGCCAACTGTTGGCTGCGCCGTGCTGTTCCCGCTGGGCTTCGGTGAGCGCATCGATGACGTCGGCGGCGTTGCGGTAAGCCATCACGCGGCGAGAGTCTTCGCGCGCGCGGTCCTTGTAATACGAGATCTGGCGCAGCGCGGTGACCGGATCCATGCCGTCCAGTGTGACAACCCGTTGTCTGGTTTCGTTGCGGCTCCACCATCCTGGAGCGGTCGGCCGGGAAAATAGCCGCATTGGGCGCAGGGACAACGCTCGGCGAACACCTCAAGCGGATGCCAGCTAAGCAAACACGAAGTAGCACGCCCCCGGCGGGGCGGCGCCCGTCAGCCGAGGGGTTCTCTAGACGCCGTAGCGGAGGAGCTCGTCCGCGGTGATCAACCGTTCGGCCTTGGCCGGAAACTCCCGACTCTTGACCGGGTGACGGAATAACAACCAGGCCATACGCCCTGCCCGGTACCGGGAAATCGCGTTGATATACACGGTGACTACTCCTGCGGTGTTCCAATAGCTGGACCGGGGGCCACTTTACCGCAGCGCCCTCGCCAAGTCATTAGATACCTCGTCGCTGGCAAACTGCTGGAGGCTCGCCGACTAATGGTCAGATGTTTTTATTGCGGCCCAAGTGACTGCTGTTACTGGCTTCGCGCAAGCGCTCATCGGCCGCTGTCTGCTCTTCGCGCAAGCGCTCATCGCTGCGGCACCTCGGTGGGTTTGATCGGCGACGGCAGCGCCGTCCGGCCCATGAGGTACCGGTCCACCGCGGCGGCCGCGGCGCGACCCTCAGCGATCGCCCAGACGATCAGGGACTGACCCCGTCCCATATCGCCGGCCACGTACACGCCGGGCACCGACGTCGCGAAGACATCGTCGCGCGCGACATTGCCGCGTTCATTGAGCTCAACGCGGAGGTCGGCCAACAGACCTTCGGGCTCGGGTCCGGTGAAGCCCATGGCCAACAGCACGAGTTCGGCCGCGAGTTGGAAGTCAGTGCCGTCGACCTTCTCGAACTTCCCGGCCCTCATCTCGACCTCGTGACCACGCAGGCCAGTCACACCACCCTCACCCAGGAACTGCTCGGTGTTCACCGAGTAGACCCGCTCGCCGCCCTCCTCGTGTGCCGAGGAGACCCGGTACATCAGCGGATAGGTCGGCCACGGCGTCGAATCGGCCCGCGTCTCCGGCGGTCGCGGCATGATCTCGAACTGGTGCACGCTGGCCGCACCCTGTCGGTGCGCGGTGCCCAGACAGTCTGCGCCGGTGTCGCCGCCGCCGATGATGACGACGTTCTTGCCGTTCGCGGTGATCGGCGGCTGCCCGTGCTCATCAGCTACCGAATCACCCAACTGGACCCGGTTTGCCCACGGCAAGTACTCCATAGCCTGATGGATGCCGTCGAGTTCGCGGCCTGGAATAGGAAGATCCCGGGCTGCGGTCGCGCCGCCCGCAAGCACGATGGCATCGAAACCGGACCGCAACTCCGCAGCGGTGACATCGACGCCGACGTTCACCCCGGGGCGGAATTCGGTTCCTTCGGCGCGCATCTGATCGAGGCGCCGGTCGATGTGGCGCTTCTCCATCTTGAATTCCGGTATGCCGTAACGCAGCAGGCCGCCGATGCGATCGTCGCGCTCGAACACCGTGACGGTATGCCCGGCGCGGGTCAGCTGCTGAGCCGCCGCCAGACCCGCGGGTCCGGATCCCACCACAGCGACGGTCTTGCCGGTCAGCCGGCCGGGCGGCAATGGCACCACCCAGCCCTCGCTGAAGGCGTTGTCGATGATCTCCACCTCGACCTGCTTGATGGTCACCGGATCCTGATTGATGCCGAGCACGCAGGATCCCTCGCACGGAGCCGGACACAACCGACCGGTGAACTCCGGGAAATTGTTGGTCGCGTGCAACCGCTCGATGGCATCGTGCCAGCGACCGTTACGCACCTGGTCGTTCCACTCCGGGATGAGATTCCCCAATGGGCATCCGTTGTGGCAGAACGGGATGCCGCAGTCCATGCAGCGGCTCGCCTGTTCCTTGAGGGTGTCGTGGGAGAAGTCCTCGTAGACCTCTTTCCAGTCCCGCAAGCGCAGATCGACCGGCCGCCGCGGAGGCGTCTCGCGGTCAGTGTGCTTCATGAAGCCGCGCGGATCAGCCACTTGCGGCCGCCATGATCGCCTCGTCGATCTCGTTCGCGTCCGCGCCGCGCCGTTCGGCCTCGGCGATCGCCTGCAACACCCGCTTGTAGTCGCGCGGCATCACTTTCTTGAAGTGGCGCATCTCTGACTCCGATCCGTCCCATCCTGCCAGAATCCGTTGCCCTACTGCCGAATCCGTAGCATCGACGTGAGCCTGGATGGTGTCGCGCAGCCACACGGCGTCTTCGGAGTCCGCGTCGTCGAGCGCTTCGATATCCACCATCTCGGCGTTCAGATTGTCGGCCAGCGCTCCGTTGGGGTCGTAGACATAGCCGACGCCGCCGGACATGCCCGCCGCGAAGTTTCTGCCGGTCGGACCGAGGATGACGACCCTGCCGCCGGTCATGTACTCACATCCGTGGTCCCCGACCCCCTCGACGACCGCATGAGCGCCCGAGTTCCGCACCGCGAACCGCTCGCCTACCTGACCGCGCAGGAACATCCGGCCGCCGGTGGCCCCGAACAGGATCACATTTCCGGCGATGATGTTGTCCTCGGCCACATAGCCTTCGGGAGCAGCGGCGGGGGGCCGGATGACAACCTGTCCCCCGGACAGACCCTTGCCGACGTAGTCGTTGGCGTCGCCGTACACACGCAGCGTGATGCCGTTGGGAACGAACGCTCCGAAACTGTTGCCCGCCGAACCCTCGAAAGTGATGTCGATCGTGCCCTCCGGAAGGCCCGCACCGCCATAGGCTTTCGTGACTTCGTGGCCCAGCATCGTGCCGACCGTCCGATTGACGTTGGTGATGGTCGTTGTGAATCGCACCGCCGCGCCGGTGTCGAGGGCCTCTCGACACTGCGCGATCAGTTGCTGGTCGAGCGCCTTGTCCAAGCCGTGGTCTTGGCGCGAGCTGCAATATAAATCCTGATTCATGAATGCCGACTCAGGCTCGTACAACACCGGTTCCAGGTCCAACTTGTGGGCTTTCCAGTGCCGGGCGGCTTGAACGGTGTCAAGCGTCCCGACCTGTCCGACCATCTCGTTGACAGTCCGGAAGCCTAGCTGGGCCATCAACTCCCGGACTTCCTCGGCGATGAACAGGAAGAAATTCTCCACGAATTCCGGCTGGGCGTCGAACCGTTCGCGCAGTAGCGGGTTCTGGGTGGCCACGCCGACCGGGCAGGTGTCCAGGTGACAGACCCGCATCATGATGCAGCCGGCCACCACCAACGGCGCTGTAGCGAAGCCGAACTCCTCGGCCCCGAGCAGTGCGGCGACGACGACGTCCCGCCCGGTCTTGAGCTGTCCGTCGACCTGAACCACAATGCGGTCCCGTAAACCGTTGAGCAGCAAGGTCTGCTGGGTCTCTGCCAGCCCGAGCTCCCACGGAGCCCCCGCATGCTTCTGCGACGTGAGCGGAGTGGCGCCCGTGCCCCCGTCGTGACCGGAGATCAGTACCACGTCGGCATGGGCCTTGGAGACGCCGGCCGCCACCGTCCCGACGCCGTTCTCGCTCACCAGCTTCACGTGCACACGAGCCTGCGGGTTGGCATTCTTCAGATCGTGGATCAGCTGTGCGAGATCCTCGATCGAGTAGATGTCGTGATGGGGTGGCGGAGATATCAGGCCTACCCCTGGGGTGGAATGGCGCACCTCGGCCACCCACGGGTAAACCTTGTGGCTCGGAAGCTGTCCGCCCTCACCAGGTTTGGCGCCCTGGGCCATCTTGATCTGGATGTCGGTGCAGTTCGACAAATAGTTGCTGGTGACGCCGAATCGGCCGGAGGCGACCTGCTTGATGGCACTGCGTCGCCAGTCGCCGTTCTTGTCGCGGCCAAATCGCGAGACGGACTCACCGCCCTCACCCGAATTGGACCGTCCGCCGAGACGGTTCATCGCGATGGCGAGGGTCTCGTGGGCTTCGGCGGAGATCGAGCCGTAGCTCATCGCTCCGGTCGAGAACCGTGTGACGATCTCACTGGCGGGCTCGACCTCGTCGATTGGCACGGGCGGGCGGTTGGTATCAGCACTGCCGCGGAACTTGAGCAGCCCGCGCAGCGAGGCGATGCGCTCGCTCTGATCGTCGACCAGGGCGGTGTACTCCTTGAAGATCGAGTACTGCCCGGTGCGTGTCGAATGCTGCAGCTTGAACACCGTGTCCGGGTTGAACAGGTGATACTCCCCCTCGCGGCGCCATTGATACTCACCGCCGACCTCGAGCTCGCGATGCGCCCGTTCGTCCGGCCGGTCCAGGTGGGCCAGCGCGTGCCGAGCGGCGACGTCGTTGGCGATGTCGTCCAGATCGATGCCACCGACCGCACAGGACAGGCCGGTGAAGAACTCGTCGAGCACCGACTGGCTGATACCGACGGCCTGGAACAGCTGCGCGCCGGTGTAGGACGCCAACGTGGAGATACCCATCTTCGACATCACCTTGAGCACACCCTTGCCCGCGGCCTTGACGTAGTTGGCCTTGGCTTGGTCACTGGTCAAGCCGCTGGATCCGCCGGTAATCACTCCTCGGTCGACCATGTCCTCGATGGACTCGAAGGCCATGTAGGGATTGATCGCGGCGGCGCCGAAACCGACCAGGCACGCCATGTGATGGACCTCGCGGGCATCACCGGCCTCGACCACCAGGCCGACCTGGGTGCGGGTGCGTTCGCGAACCAGGTGGTGGTGCACGGTAGACACGCTGAGCAGCGAGGGAATCGGGGCGAATTGCTCGTTGGACTCTCGGTCGGACAGCACGATGATGCGCGCGCCGTCGCGGATTGCCGCCGACACCTTCGCGCGAACGTTTTCCAGCGCCTCTCTGAGGCCTTGTCCACCACGGTTCACCGGGTATAGACAGCGCACCACCGCGGCCCGCAGCCCGTGCTTGTGGCCCCGGATCTGATGGTCGGGATCGACACAGATGAGCTTCGAAAGCTCCGCATTGCGCAGGATCGGCTGCGGCAACATGATCTGCCTGCACGACTCAGCGCCGGGATTGAGCAGGTCGCCCTCCGGTCCCACGGTGCCTGAAAGACTGGTGACGACCTCTTCGCGGATCGCATCCAGCGGCGGGTTGGTCACCTGGGCGAACAACTGCTGGAAGTAGTCGTAAAGCATCCGCGGGCGCGCCGAGAGCACCGCGACCGGGGTGTCGGTACCCATCGACCCCAACGCTTCGACCCCGGTGCGCGCCATCGGCGCGACCAGCAGATTCAGCTCCTCGTAGGTATAGCCGAAAGCTTGCTGGCGGAAAACGACCCGATGGTGCGGCATCCGCACGTAGTCACCCGCGGGTAGCTCGTTGACATGGAACAGACCCGCGTCGAGCCACTCGCGGTACGGCTGCTCGCCGGCCAACTCGGCCTTGATCTCCTCGTCGGAGACGATCCGGCCCTGCGCCGTGTCGACGAGGAACATGCGCCCGGGCTGCAGCCGCATCTTCTTGACGACGGTGGCCGGATCGAGGTCGAGCACACCGGCCTCCGACGCCATCACCACCAAACCGTCCCTGGTCACCCAGATACGAGACGGGCGAAGTCCGTTGCGGTCGAGGACCGCCCCGATGACGGTTCCGTCGGTGAAGCACACCGAAGCCGGCCCGTCCCACGGCTCCATCAACGACGCGTGGTATTCGTAAAACGCCCGGCGGGCGGGGTCCATCGATTCGTGGCGCTCCCAGGCCTCCGGAATCATCATCAACACGGCGTGCGGCAGACTGCGGCCGCCCAGATGCAGCAACTCGAGCACCTCATCGAAGCGGGCGGTGTCCGAGGCCCCCGGCGTGCAGACGGGGACGATCTGCTCGAGATCATCGCCGCCGAAGACGGACGTCTTGATCAGTGCTTCCCGCGCCCGCATCCAGTTCTCGTTGCCGGTCACAGTATTGATCTCACCGTTGTGCGCGACCCGGCGGAAGGGGTGCGCCAATGGCCAGGACGGGAAGGTGTTGGTGGAGAACCGCGAGTGCACGATGCCCAGCGCACTGGTGAGCCGCTCGTCCTGAAGGTCGAGGTAGAACGTCCGCAGCTGGGGTGTGGTCAACATCCCCTTGTAGACGAACGTCTGGCCGGAAAGACTTGGGAAATAGACTGTTTCGCGGCCCGGCCCGTCTTGACCAGGCCCCTTGGTGCCGAGCTCATGCTCGGCACGTTTGCGCACCACGTAGGCGCGCCGCTCCAGTTCCATCCCCGACGCCCCCGCCATGAACACTTGCCGAAAGGTCGGCATCGCGTCGCGGGCCAGCGCGCCCAGGGAGGAGTCGTCGGTTGGCACGTCGCGCCAGCCCAGCACGTACAGACCCTGGGCCTCGGCTATCTTCTCCACTGATTCGCACGCGGCGGCGGCGTCCTTGGAGGATTGCGGCAAGAACGCTATGCCGGTGGCGTAACTGCCGGGATCAGGCAGCTCGAATCCCTCTTTCTCGCACACGGCGCGAAAGTATTCGTCGGGCACCTGCAGCAAGATGCCGGCGCCATCGCCGGTGTTCGGCTCTGCGCCCTGCGCACCCCGGTGTTCGAGATTCAGGAGCGCGGTGATGGCCTTGTCGACGATGTCGCGGCTGCGGCGACCGTGCATGTCTGCCACCATCGCCACGCCGCACGCATCGTGCTCGAACGCGGGGTCGTATAGCCCTTGACGACTGGGCGCCATTCCCACCTACCCTTTTCTTGCACGTGCCCCCGCGGAGCGGTACGGACGGCAACCGTTGACGAGAGCGCTAGCCGGTCTGGCGATGGAGATCCCTTCGTGCTGCACCGAACGACGGATCTTTTCCCACTCGCCACAAGTGCTGAAACGATATGACAAAGGGCCCCTGACATGCCAACTTAGTCCAAGCTAATCAGGTTCGCCCGGCCACCCGCGACCTAAAGGCGCCGCCCCCCGGGTCACGGTCGAATAACGTTGCCGCGGTGCTTCTTTCGCGATGGCAGCGAACGACGCCAGTCGCTGGGGAACAGATCACGCGTTGCGCCGACCTTTACTCAATATTTGCCGTGCGCCCCATTTGCCCCCGTGTACTGCGGTGATACATCTTTGGAAGTTTGCGAGAAAGCTTAGTTGGATTCTTAGAAATCCGCTGGAGCAGACTCCCGGCCCCGTTGCCGCACCTGGTTCACAATCGGCATCGGCACCGTCTCGTATTCGGCTGCCCGCCAGGGGTTTTACCTGGACGAAACCGAACAGTGTCGGTACCAGAATGTCGTTACCGGAATGTCCGTACCAGATTGTCCCTGCCCGACGGTGGAGTTTGTCCCCCAGCCCGGTTGGGTCAACGACATCGGCGGAGGGGGCCGACCGCCGCCTGCCCCACCGTCGGCCGGCGCGGACGTTACATTTGGGCAAGATTTGGAATCGGCAAGCGCGGTCCGAAACGTGGATTGATCGCCAAGCCACTGGCTTCTAGTAACCGCACCGCCCGGTGCCGATGCGGACGCATGGGCTTGAGCAACTCGACCATCTGCGCGTCGTCGATCGGGTGCCCGAGCAGGCTCCAACCCACCATCTTGGCGAGATGGTAGTCGCCCACCGATAGCGCGTCGGCGTCGCCGAAGGCTCGCTGCACCGTCTCGGCGGCCGTCCACTCCCCAACGCCCGGCAGCGACATCAACCCCGTGCGGGCGGCATCGGCCGAGCGGAGGGCCAACCTCTCCAGAGCGTCGGCGCGCTGGGCGCACCCCACTAGGGTGCGGGCCCGGCCGGGATCGACATTGGCGCGTTGGAACTCCCATGACGGAATGCGCCGCCAGGCACCCGCCGACGGCGGCACCCTCAGGTGAGCGGGCGCCGGTCCCGGCGCCGGCGCGCCGTAGCGGGTCACCAGCCTGAGCCAGGCTCGATGCGCATCGCTGCCGTAGACGCGCTGCTCCAGCACCGCGGGGATCAACGCCTCCAGCACCCGCCCGGTGCGACCGAGCCGCAAATGTGGGACGCGACGGTGGGCGGCGGCGATGGTCGGCTCCGCGGGCCGGAACCCGGTCGCATCGTCGTCCGCACCCAACAGCGCGGGCAGCATCTCGGTGAATTCCGCGGCGCCGGGCCCCCACGCTTCGCAGTCAACCGCGTCGGGCGCGCCCCGACTGATCCGTGCGGTGACCGGTCCGCTGACCAGCAGGCTGGTGCGCCAGATCGCTCCGTCCGCGGCGTCGTGATAGCAGGGGTCCCGTCTGCCCCGCCGCAACGGTGACAACGTCAGACCAGGACTGGCGGGCCCAGAAAAAACCACGCTGGCCGAGCGGTGCACGCCGCCAGCCTAGGCCGCCTCGCAAGTCTCACCTGAACTGGCAGCCTCAGGCCCCGCGTCCCACTCGACCGATAACATTTGGTCATGACCCCACCAGCAGCCCCTGACTCGCACGGATCCGTGGCTGTTGTCGCCGACCCGGCCGCGGTCTACGCGCTGATCACCGATTTGGACATACTGTCGTCGCTGGCCGAAGAAGCCGAGATGATGCAGTGGCGCAAGGGTGACGCGGCCAGCCCCGGTGCGGTGTTCTCCGGGCGCAACCGCAACGGTTCGCATACGTGGACCACGAAGTGCACGGTGACCGTCGCTGATCCGGGCAGGGCGTTCGCGTTCGACGTCCATAGCGCAGGAATCCTCCCAATCTCCCACTGGCGCTACGATATCGAACCGACCAGCCAGGGTTGCACCGTCACCGAATCAACATGGGACCGCCGCCCCCGGTGGTTCCGCAAACCCGCCAAGATGGCCACCGGTGTCAGCGATCGCAACAAAGCGAACGCCGAGCACATCAAGCTCACCCTAGAGCGGCTCAAGGGGCGCGCCGAAGCCGGTTAGGGCGACCGTCCGGCAATCCGGCAGGCCACCTTGCCGACCGCCCAGCGATGCGCGACAAGAGCGGTGACCGGCCCACACCAGAACGCCTACGGTGGAGACGTGACCAGCGAGGTGAACGGGACACCGGGCGTCACTCCCCAGTTCGACTGGTCGCCGTGGCGCAGCAGCCTGGTTTTCGGCACCGCTGCGTTGTTCGTTTTCTTCCAGATGGTGCTGCAGACCTTCCCCAGTGTCATGCGAGAAGGTTTGGTCGTCGATCTTTCGCTGAACGAAGCGGGATTCGGCGGACTTTCCTCCAGCTTCTACTATCCCTACATCTTGTTGCAGATCCCGGCGGGAATCCTGGTGTCGCGCTTCGGCGCACGGTCCGTGCTCATCTCCGGAGCGCTCCTCTGTACGGTGGCATCGTTTCTTTTTGCCATGTCGCACACGGCCAGTGCCGCCGAATTGACCCGCATCCTGATGGGCCTGGGGGCTGCGCCCACCGTTGTGTGCACGATGGCTCTGGCAGCCCAATGGTTTCCCACCCGCTTCTTCCCGATCTTGGCGGCGCTGACCGAGGTGTTCGGCATGACCGGCGCGGCCCTGGGCCAGGAAACCCTCGGCTTCATCGTCGAGCATGCCGGATGGCGTGTCGCGATGATCACCTGCGGTGCGTTCTCGGCGCTCCTACTCGTTCTGATCGTCGCGTTCGTCCGAAACCGGAATGTCAGTGGCAAAGCCGGCGATGAGCATTGGCCCCGACCCACCGCGATCGGCCGGTTACTCATTTCCTGGCCAGTACTCGCCCCCGCACTGGCAGGCGGCTTGGTCGCGGCCACCGGCGTGTCCTTCGCATGGCTGTGGGGCGTGTCCTATTTTCAGGCGCACCACGGCCTGAGTCTGTCGGCGGCATCGGTCACCGCGTCCTTCTATTTTTGGGGATGCCTTCCCGGCATGCTGGGTTCTGCCTGGTTGTGCTCCCGGTACCGGATACCTGCGCGACTGCTTGCTGTGGGGGCCGCCGGGACGGCCGCCATGATGGGCCTCATCCTGTTCGTGTTGCATGGCCAAGCGGTGGTGTCCGCGGCGATGTTCGTTCTGGGAGTGTTCAATTCGTTCTACGCCTTGTCTTTCACCATGGTGAAGGACAAAGCTCCGACGCAGCTTTCCGGAGTGGCGATGGGCCTGACCAATATGCTGATCGTGGGCATCGGAGGGTTGATCTTCCAACCGCTGATCGGGGTTCTCGCGCACGCGCGCGGGCAGGACGTGCCCGACGCCGCGACGCTGAGCGTGACCATCGTCGCGCCACTCCTGGCGCTGCTGATCCTGGCGGCCGCCGGCATAGGGAAAGCGAGAAAGCGCGGACGGGCCCCGCAGGCACCGGCGAGAAAGCGCACTGGCTGATTACCGCTGCTCTTACCCGGCGTCCCTACCAACCAGGGCCGTATTTCGCCATCCACTCGGCCGCGACGTCGGGCAGCGTGCCGAGTTCCCGCGCCTTCTTGCACCACTTCACCGTCGCCGCCACGAACCGCAAGGGGTTGTAGACGTCCTCCTGGCGACACCACTTCCCGTCACCGGCATAAGTGACAATCGAGATATTGGTGGCGCTGATGATGGTGCCGTCCCCCGGGTCACGCATCGGATTGTCGAGTTCGCAGATGACGCGCGCGGTGTCCTCGTCGTAGACGCTCCACAGCGACGGGAACGCCGTCATGTAGCTACCCGGGAAAGTCTCCATCGTCCGCCAGATCCAGGGCCGCACCTCCTCGCGGCCGTGCATCGTGCCCGCAGCATGCTCGACGTAGGTCACGTCATCGGTGTAATGGTCAACCCACGGATCCCAGTTCCGGGTCTGCGCCGCACGGTCGACCGTCTTCTCGAACTCGGCGAACGCCGAGGCAAGCTCATCCCGGGTGAAAGTGTGGGCCATCACGTCTGAAACTAGAACACGTTCTACCAACGCTTGTCGAGGCGCGCCACCGGATTAAGACCGCCGCTCCCGCGGTTATACCGACACATGACGCAGCGATACAACAAGAATCCCGCGGCCGTCGATGCCCTCTCCCCCGAGCAGTACTACGTCACCCAGGAGAATGGCACCGAGCGCCCCTTCACCGGCGAGTACTGGGACAACCACGAGCCGGGAATCTATGTCGACGTGGTGTCGGGGGAGCCGCTCTTCGCCTCGATCGACAAATTCGACAGCGGCACGGGCTGGCCGAGTTTCACCAGGCCCATTCGAGAGCCCGACGGGGCTGACACCGAGGGCAACGTCGTTTCCAAGCGCGACTTCAAACTCTTGATGCCGCGTACCGAGGTCCGCTCGGCGCACGGTGACAGCCACCTCGGTCATGTGTTCAAGGACGGTCCCCGAGCCCAGGGCGGCCTGCGTTACTGCATCAACTCAGCGGCGTTGCGCTTCATCCACCTCGACGAGCTGGCCGAACAGGGGTATGCAGAGTACGAGGGACTGTTTAGGCGGTCGGATGGGTTTGTGAAGTCGGAGGGAAAGGAACAACAGTGAGCGATGACAGGCGGGCGATTCTGGCCGGCGGCTGCTTCTGGGGCATGCAGGACCTGATCCGCAAGCAGCCCGGCGTGATTTCCACCCGGGTCGGATACACGGGCGGAAAGAACGACCATCCGACCTACCGTAAGCACCCCGGCCATGCTGAGGCGATTGAGATCGTCTACGACCCGGCGCGCACCGATTACCGGGCCCTACTTGAGTTCTTCTTCCAGATCCACGATCCGACCACCACGGACCGTCAGGGAAACGACGTCGGGACGAGCTACCGCTCGGAGATCTTCTACGTCGATGACGAGCAGCGTCGTACCGCGCTGGACACCATCGCCGACGTCAATTCCTCCGGATTGTGGCCCGGCAAGGTTGTCACCGCGGTCAGCCCGGCACCGGAGTTCTGGGACGCCGAACCCGAACACCAGGATTACCTGGAGCGCAACCCCGGTGGGTACACCTGCCACTTCCCCCGCCCGGGCTGGAAGCTACCCAAGCGCGCCGAAGTCTGATTCGCCCGCGCGGCGGTGCACGACAACGCGACCGCCGGCCTTGGGGGTGTAGGCAACACCCCGGGAGTGCGGCTTCTCCCCGGGGGCGTTGGTTGTTCCTATCACGAAGTGCCGCAACACTGTTCTGAGTACGACATCCATCTCGACGTTGGCGAACGCCGCTCCGACGCAACGGCGGGTACCGCCGCCGAACGGGATGTGCGCGAAGGTATTCGGCCGCTGGCCGATGAATCGCTGCGGATCGAATCGGTCCGGATCAGGGAACTCCTGCATGCGGTGGTGTACCTGTGAGATCGCGACGACGATCGAGCATCCCTGCGGGATGACCCATTCCCCGAGTTCGAAAGTCGGGGCGTACACGTGCCTTCCAGCGAAATCGATAATCGTGCGCGACCGCTGAATCTCCAGGATGGTGGCCTGCCGGTACTCGTTGCCGTCGGTGTCGGCTTCGGCCGCAAGCCTGGCCAGCACCTCGGGATGTCGGCTGATGCGCTCGAACGCCCACCCGAGGGTGGCGGCGGTGGTTTCATGGCCGGCGGCCAGCAACGTGAGCAGTTCGTCGCCGATGTCACGGCGCGACATCGTCGAGCCGTCCTCATAGGTGCTACGCAGCAGCAGCGCGAGAATGTCGTCCCGCTTCTCGAGGTCCGGATCGGCTTGCACCGCGTCGATGAGCCGACCGATGACCTCATCGTAACTGCGCCGATAGGCCGCCAGGCGCCCCCACGGACTGAACCGTCCGTAGGTGCTCCTCGGGGTCGGCAGCACCGTCAATCGGGAACCGAGCGTGACCCAGGGTGGGATGATCCGCCGCAATTCGTCCAGATGTGCGCCGTCGGCTCCGAACACTGTCCGCAGGATGGCGTTCAGCGTGATGCGCATCATCGGCTCGAGGGTCTCGAACTCTCGTCCCTCGGGCCAACTCGCAGCCTCACGCAGCGTCTCCTCCTCGAAGATCGCTTCGTAGTTCTTGATGCTCTTCCCATGAAACGACGGGCTGAGTAACTTGCGTCGGCGCCGATGGTCTTTGCCGTCGAGGGCGAATACCGAACCCGAGCCCAGCAATCGCGACAGGTTGGGCTGGATGTTGCCGACGTCGTCGGTGTTGGCCATGAACAACTGCTTGGCCAGCGCCGGATCGGCGACGACCACTGTTCGTCCGAAGACGGGCAGGGTGAGCGTGAAGACCTCGCCGTACCGCCGAGCGATCTGGGCGATGGTCCACTTCCGCGAGATGGCAAAGCCAAGCGCCGGAAGGAACGCGGGGATACGTGGTGTGGGCGGCATGCGCACCGGCCGCGTCGGCGCCTCGGCTTCCCTCGTCGCGTCGCCCGACACTGCGTCGGGGGCGGCCTGACGTGGCGGCACGATCGCTGCTTCGCTCATCGGGTTCTCCCGGTCGATCGGTTGGTACTAGGGTGTACCGAAGCTACTTCCGGTACGGTACCGCTAAGTACCACAGCGCCGCAAGGGGAAGGACGTGGTTGTGGAATGACACCTCCGATACTCACGTCCGTTGCCGAGCGCCTGCTGGACGGCCTGGCCTCATCGATCGGTGAACGGGGCTACCGGGAAACCACCGTCGCCGACATCGTGCGACACGCTCGGACATCCAAACGCACGTTCTACGAGCAATTCGCCGGCAAGGAAGAGTGCCTGGTCGAGCTGCTCCGCCGGAACAACGCCGATCTGATAGCCGGCATTCAAACCACGGTCGACGGTGAGGCCGACTGGCGGATCCAGATCCGTCAAGCGGTCAACGCCTACGTCAATCACATCGAGGCGCGCCCCGCGGTCACCCTGAGCTGGATCCGAGAAGCTCCCGCTCTCGGTGCTGTGGCACGGCCGCTACACCGGCTGGCTATGGACCACCTGACCGACATGCTGATCACCCTCACCGAAAGCCCCGGATTCCGCCGCGCGCAGCTTGCGCCGATCTCACCGCCCATGGCCCTGATCCTTCTCGGCGGTTTGCGCGAACTCACCGCGCTGCTGGTCGAGGACGGAGGCGAGGTGGGCGCGATCGTGGAACCAGCCGTCGCGGCCGCCACGGCAATCCTGGGCCGGGGTGACGGCCCCCGGTAAGGGTCAGCCCAGCATCAGGCGTGCTGACTTCTCCAGCTTCTGCGCAATCTCCTGATAGGAGGCGTAACCCATGCCCACGCGCACCAAGGCGCCTGAATAGAGCATCTCCAGCGAGTCGAGGACATCGGGGTCGGAGTCGGGACCGAGCGCCGCGGCGAGCCGAGCGCGGATATCGCGCGCGATACGCAGTCTCAGCACTTCGACGTCCGGATCCTTGGCCAGCAGGGCAGTGGTCACCGCGCCGGCGAACTCGGGCTCATCGGCGACGAGCAGTGAGATGTGTCCAAGGACCTCGATCACCTTGGCGGCCCGGTCACCGGTCGCGTAGGCGGTGCCTGGCGAGCCGGCGAGCCGGCGCCAGAACACCTCGGCGACCAGATGCTCTTTGGACGAAAAGTACGTATACGCCGTAGCGGCGCCGACGCCTGCCTCTGCGGCCACCCGCCGCACGGTCAACCCCGCGAAGCCCTCACGCCCGAGCACGTCGACCGCGCTGCGGCCCAACCGGTCCACGGTGTCTGCTTGCCTGGCGGTCAAGCGGCGCCGAGTCGACTCCAAGGCCGGATCGGACACATGTCCGGACGCTACTACAACCAGCAGGTGCCAGCAACGGTAAGTTGAGCCCCGATGAACCCCTCCGACGATGAGCTGCCAGTGGCTGCGGCCACCCTGTTCGACCTCGCCGAACGGGTCACCGGCTTCATGCCCGCCGACGAGGGGCGCGCCCTCTACGACACCGCCGTTAACTATCTCGGGAACGGCTTCGGGGTTGAGATCGGCACCTACTGTGGCAAGTCGACGGTGCTGCTGGGCGCGGCCGCCAGGCAGACCGGCGGTCTCGTCTACACCGTCGACCACCATCACGGTTCAGAGGAACACCAAGCCGGCTGGGAGTACCACGACACCACGATGGTCGACCAGGCCACCGGCTTGTTCGACACCCTCCCCACGCTGCGTCACACACTGGACGCCGCCGGGCTCGACGAACACGTCGTGGCCATCGTCGGACGGTCATCCGTGGTGGCCCGAGGCTGGCGAACGCCATTGCGGTTCTTGTTCATCGACGGCGGACACACCGAGGAGGCCGCCAACCGAGACTTCGACGGCTGGGTCCGGTGGATTGAAGTCGGTGGTGCGCTGGTCATCCACGACGTCTTTCCCGATCCTTCGGAAGGCGGCCAGGCGCCGTTTCACATCTACCGTCGGGCCCTGGATACCGGCGATTTCCTCGAAGTGCAGGCGATCGGTTCAATGCGTGTGCTCGAGCGGGTTTCGGGGCAGCCTGGCGTTGTCTAGGAGGCCACTGGCCTCGATCGCTCGTGAAGCGGTGCGTTGACGCGGCTTGCAATGCCTGGAAGCTCAGTGGTGCTGTGCTGGTCGGTGGAGTTGGTCGCGGTCAGCGATCAATGTCGGACCCCTGCGCAAGGATGAGGTCATGTCCTCGACCGCAACCTCTTTGGCCGCTGAGGCGCGCCCCGGTGAGCGGGTTGAGGTGTTGTTCGCCGAGTTGGCCGAGTTGGCCGGTCAGCGCAACGCAATCGACGGGCGCGTGGTGGAAATCGCCGCCGAGTTGGACCGCGACGAGCTGTGGGGCGCCACCGGTGCCCGGTCGGTCGCGGCGCTGGTGGCCTGGAAGCTGGGGGCGTCATCGCACAACGCGAACACGATCGCGACCGTCGCGCACCGGCTCGAGGAGTTCCCCAGCTGCGTCGACGGTTTGCGGAACGGCCGGCTGTCGCTGGATCAGGTCGGTGTCATCGCCGGCCGGGCGGCCGAGGGCTCTGATGAGCACTACGCGCAGCTGGCTGCCAGCGCCACGGTCAGCCAGCTGCGCACCGCGGTCAAGCTCGAACCGCGACCCGAACCTGATCCGCGCCCCGAACCGCAACCGCAGCGGTCCATCACCAAGACCGGTGACGAGGAATCGACATCGTGGCGGATCACGCTTCCGCACCCCGAGGCCGCAATCTTCGACGCCGCCCTGGCCTCTCATCAAGAGGCGCTCGTCGCCGACTGGAAACGCGACCACGACAACGGTGCTGGGGCCTGCGAGCAGGCGCCGCCGTTTCCCACCACCGTCGATGCGTTCATCAGCCTTATCGAGGCCGGTTGGGATAGCGAGGTGGCCCGACGACCGCACGGGCAACGCACCACGGCGGTGATGCACGTCGATGTCGGGGACAAGATCGCCTCGCTGCATCTGGGTCCCTTGCTGTCCGACGACGAGCGCCGTTCACTGCTCTGTGATGCCACCTGCGAAGTCTGGTTCGAACGTCACGGCCAGGTCATCGGTTCAGGGCGGTCCACCCGGACGGTCAGCCGCCGGCTGCGCCGCGTCCTCGAGCGCCGCGACCAGTGCTGCGTGGTTCCCGGGTGTGGCGCCACCCGCGGACTGCACGCACACCACATCCGCCACTGGGAAGACGGCGGCCCCACCGAGCTCGCCAATCTCGTCCTGGTGTGTCCCTACCACCACCGGGCCCACCACCGCGGCGTCATCACCATCACCGGACCCGCCGACCATCTCAGCGTCACCGACACCACCGGCCACCCCTTGAGTGGCGGGTCATTGGCCCGCCCACCGAACGAACCCCCACCGGCGGTCGCGCCCTATACGAGCCCTACCGGCGAACGCGCCGACTGGTGGTGGTATCCGCCCTTCCAGCCGCAACCACCACCATCGACCAACTAGCCGCAATCGTCGAGCTAGCGTTCGCTCGTCACGCACTCGCAATCGTATTCGCCCTCAAGGCCTCTCGGTAGATCTCCACCGCGGAAGATGCCGCTGCCGGCGGTGGCCGATGACAGGGCGTCGGCGGCAAGAATAACCGCAGCGCCTGTCCAGGTAGTGCGCTCCACCGGCCAGCGCTTACCGTCGGCGTACACCAGTCCCGTCCAGTAGGACCCGTCGTCCTCGCGTAGGTGATGCATGGCCGCGAACTGTTCGTGTGCTCGCGCCAGATCACCGAGGGCCTCCAGCGCCATCACGAACTCGCATGTTTCGGCACCGGTGACCCATGGCCGGTCATCGACGCAGCGGATGCCCAGACCGGGTACGACGAAGTCATCCCAGCGCTCATCGATCCGTGCGCGCGCGCTCGGCCCACGTAGCGCCCCGCCGAGCACCGGGTAGTACCACTCCATCGACCACCGATCCTTGGCGACGAACGCCTCGGGATGATGGGCGATCGTATGGCCGAGCCGTCCAACCGCGACTTCCCATTCGGGCTGGGGGGCAGCGATATAGTCGGCCAGCGCCAATGCACAGCGAATGCTGTGGTGGATGCTTGCGCAACCGGTAAGCAGCGCCTCATCCGAAATACCGTAAGCGCTTCTGGCCCAGGCTATCTCGCCGGTGCCGAATTGAAGCTCGAGGACGAAGTTGATCGCCTTGGCCACTACCGGCCACATCGCTTCGGCGAATCGCCGGTCATCGGTGACGAGAACATAGTGCCAGACACCGGTCGCGATATAGGCGCAGAAATTGCTGTCGCTGTTGGGATCCTCGACGATTCCATCGCGCAGCTGAATCGGCCAGGTGCCGTCGGGACGTTGCGTCCTGCGCGACCATTCGAAGGCCGCGCGCGCCGGTTTCAGCAGACCCGCCGCGGTCAACGCCATCGCGTTCTCGACGTGGTCCCATGGGTCTGTGTGTCCACCCGCCGACCAGGGAATGGCTCCCGTCGGTTCCTGCGTCGCGGCGATCGACTCAGCGGTCTGCCGACATTCGTTCCGGGTGAACACACCGGGAATACTGGGGATCTCAGACATCGGCGACGCCAGGCTTGCGGAAGTAGAGCGCGACACTCTTTCCGATGAGCGGGTTGAGTGCCGACTCTACGGTCCGGGTGAGCCAGGGTTGGCTCATCATGTCCCACACCAGCAGTTTGTGGTATGCCGACACTGCCGGATGTCGTGATTTCTCGGTTCCAACAAGGCATTTAAGCCACCAGTACGGGGCGTGCAGGGCGTGCGCATGGTGGGTGTGGGTCAACCGAAGGCCATGTGCGAGAAACTTATCGCGCAGCGCGTCGGCCCGATAGATTCGGAGGTGCCCGCCCTCATTGGCATGGTACTCATCTGAGAGTGCCCAGCAGATCCACTCCGGAAGCCAGCGCGGCACCGTAATCGCCAGTGCGCCACCGGGTTTGAGGACGCGCACCAATTCTGATATTGCCCTGTCATCTGCGGGAACATGCTCGAGAATTTCCGAGGCGACGACACAGTCGAACGTGCCGTCGCCGTAGGGCAACTCGAGTGCATCGCCTTTGACCGTCTCGCCTTTAGCCGAAGCGGGCGCCTCACCTTGCTTCTGCATCGCCTGCAGGATTTCTTCGACGTCATTGAGATCAGATGCACTCTGGTCGAATCCGATCACGTCGGCGCCGCGCCTGAACGCTTCGAAGGTATGGCGGCCCGCACCGCAACCGACATCGATCATCTTGGTCCCCATACCGACTCCGAGCCGGTCGAAGTCCACGGTCAGCATGCAGCGACCCTTTCGCAGGCTCGCTCATAAACGGCGACGGTCTGCGCGGCAACAGATTCCCAGCTGAAGACTTCAAGCGCGCGGCGGCGTCCGTTGTCACCGAGCCTGCGCAGCTCCATCGGCGAGTCCAGCAGTTCGCCGAGCACCTTCGTCAGGTCGTCCACGTCGGCCGGCTCGACCAGCCTTGCGCATTCGCCGTCGGCTCCAACCACCTCGGGCAGCGCGCCGGCACGGCTGGCGACGATCGGCGTGCCGCTGGCCATCGCCTCCACGGCGGGCAGCGAAAATCCCTCGTAAAGCGAAGGGATACAAGCGACTTCAGCGGATGACAACAACCCTGCCAATTCAGAATCGCTCAGCCCGCTGGAGCTGTGCACGATGTCGGAGATACCCAGTTCGGCAATGAGTTTCTCGGTCGGCCCGTTCGGCTCCAGCTTGGCGACGAGCTGCAGTTCGAGGTCACGCTCGACGCGCAGCCGGGCTACGGCGTTCAGCAGGTGGCTGACGCCCTTGAGTGGGACGTCGGCGCTGGCGATCGCGATGATGCGGTTGCGGACCCGACCCTGCCCCGGCCGGAACAGCCGGGTATTCACCCCGAGCGGCACGACGTGGAGCTGGTCGCCGCTGACAGCGAAATCGTCTGCGATGTCGGTGGCCGACGTCGACGAGACGGTGATCAATTCTGGGATCCGGCGTGCGACCGCCTTCTGCATTTCGGCAAAGCCGTACCACCGGCGCACCAGCGGCTTCCGCCACCACTTCGCGGCGGCGATATCCAGCACCCGGTCCCGGGTGATCGGGTGGTGCACCGTGGCGACAACCGGAAGGCCCGACTTCGCGATCGTCAGCAACCCGGTGCCGAGGCACTGGTTGTCGTGCACCACGTCGAAATCACCGCGACGCCCGGCCAGCAGCCTGGCGACTCTCAAGCTGAAGGTCTTGGGTTCAGGAAAGCCGGCGGTCCAGGTGGTCAGCAGCTCGAGCAGGTCGATCTGAGTCTTGATCTCGTTGGGCATCGGAACGCGGAACGGATCCGGCTCTCGGTAGAGATCGAGGCTGGGTACCTCCGTCAGGCGCACTCGCGGGTCGAGCCCCTCAGGGTAGGGCTGGCCGGAGAAGACTTCGACATCGTGGCCGAGCTCCACGAGCCCGCGGCTCAGATGCCGAACATAGACCCCCTGACCGCCGCAGTGGGTCTTGCTCCGATAGGACAGCAAGGCGATACGCATGATCAGCTCACTTATCCTGCACGGCGACCGAGCGCTGCGCTGCAGGAACGCAAGGCACCCTGAGCTGCCCAAATAGTGTGACGCAAGAAATCCGGACCCTTCTGGACATGTGTCCAGACTATAGTTTGACGTGCTAGCTGTCGCAAAGCGTGTGCTAGCTCTGACTACCACAGTCGCGGTCGAACGTCCTGCTCACCTGTCTCGAAAACGGGCGCAGGGCTCAGGCACTGCCTCGGTGGCCGTCGAGGAACACGGCGACAATGAGCGCCGGGTCGAGCTCGAAGGCCGTCACCCTGGTTGCATTGCCGGCCCCTAGGCCCGCAGCGATCAGCGGGGCGATCAGGAACACCAATTTCTGCTGCGGATCGCCGAGGGCAATACTCCCCGCGCCACTCCCCGCGCCACTCCCCCGCGCCTGGTGTATCGCGATGATCTCCGCAGCTTTGTGCAGGTTGGGCAGCAGCACCAAGAATGCGCTGCCCAACTCTCGATGCCGGGGCAGCGGAAACTACCGTGAGTTTGAGGCTGGCAGTCCCAGGTGAACGGCCGGCGCGACACCGGTACAGACAACACCGGTCGAGAGGGGTGCCTAAGTGACCCGCACAGCAGCGGCCCAAGGCCCGAACAAGCACACCGGGCACAGGAAACTCGGTTCACTCGCCGCCGGCGTCCTGCGCCTCAAGGTTCGGCTCCAATTCACCGGGTGGCTCCAGTACGCGCCCAACGCTGCCGCAGCAGTGGCCTTTTTGGGGTTGGCAGTATTGGGTTGGGTGATCGGCCTCTGGCCGATCGCCCTCTTCTGGGTACCGGCGGGTATTGGCTGTGCACTCCTAGCCGTCCTGGCCTTCGACCTGACCACGGTGAAGTTGGGCCTGCGCCCCACCGAGGCCCTACCCCGTCCCCGGGATGATCTCGACGCCTTCGACCTGATGCGTATGCGACGCTCATGCCGATCGTTCCAGGCCCGGAACCTTATCGATGAGCATCGCGCCGACCTCATGCAGTCCGTCCGGCGGAACAGTCATGCTGAGGCACTGCTCGGCAACCGCGCCATCCGACTCGAATACGTTGCGGCGCCCTTGACGGTGTGGCCCGTCGTGGGTGCCCACGAGTTCCTCGTCGCGATAGCTCCGCGAGAGTACAACCGAATGGCGATTATCGACGTGGGCCGGAGCCTGCAACGGGTCGTCCTGGATGCGACGCGTCAGGGTCTGGCAACCTGTTGGATCGGGCCCGGCGCCGACCATGCAAGCATCGTTGGCCACCTTGGCGACCGGTTCGATCCCGAAGAGGACCACATCGTCTGCGTCTGCGCCGTCGGATACCGGTCGCGGTTCACGCCGACCTTCATCCGCCTCATACAGAAGATCCAGCATCGCCGCCTGCCACTGAGGGCGCTGTTCTTCGCGGATGCAGAGTTCCGGGAATCCCTGAGCGTCGATACCTCCCCGTTCGATGAGTTCGGGCGCTGCTATGAGGCCTGCCAGTGGTCTCCCTCGTCGTTCAACGCCCAGACGACCAGATGTGTCGGCGTGGTGGAACGCGTTGGGGGCCAGGATGTTGCGGCGCGCTTCGACTTCTACGCCGCAACTGCATCGCGCTTCTACGCCCCTGTCGCGCTGGGGATCTGGTGCGCCAACTGGGAGACCGGCTGCCGGGCTCTCGGCATCCCCGGCCACTTCGCGGCACTCGGGTCGACACAGGCCGGAATTCGACGGAGCCCGGAGCCGCCCCGTTACGACGTGAGCTGGGTGATCGACCCAGCCGCGCACGTCGCGCACCTCGGCACCACAAACGCGAAGGGTCGCGGGTAACCGAATCCGCTGAGCTGGGCGAGCCGAATGGCGTCGACACTGACCGTGCGCACCTCGCCCGACGACGGCTCATAGCAATGCAGCCCGTCGGCCGATGTGTCAACGATCAACACCCAATGCCGCGGGATCCACCGGCCGATCAACATCGGTACCGGCCAATTCGAGCCGACCGCATCAAGGACGTCTGCGAGCCCGTCCCGACGACCGCGCCGCACCCGCCACCGGTAGCGGACCCCGCGATCGCGCGAGCGGAGGGTGAGGGCGCGCGCCATGCCCATCGGCGTGGTCCCCAATGCGCGCGGCCACACCCGGTTCACCAATGCATGGACCCGCACCTGCTCCTGGGAGAACCATGACCGGCCGGCGTCGGTATCCGTCAATCCAGACCGGTACCGCGAATCCAGCAGCGCCCCCGCGACGACGGCCACGCTGGGTCCGCAGGTCCTACCGTCGCGCTGCCGAAGCCGCAACGCGGCGATTCTCACCCTGCACCGCCGAGCAGTTCCTCTCCCCGGGCGCGCAGTTCAACCTTGCGCACCTTGCCTGTCACGGTCATCGGGAACTCGTCGACGACCTGGACGTACCGCGGAATCTTCTGGTGGGAGATCTGCCCGGCGCAGAACGACCGAAGGCTCTCTGCCGTGGGTGACTGCGCGCCGTCGGCTACCCGGATCCACGCCATCAGTTCTTCGCCGTACATCGTGTCGGGCACTCCCACGACCTGCGCGTCGACGATGTCGGGGTGGGTGTAGAGGAACTCCTCGACTTCCCGCGGATAGATGTTCTCCCCGCCCCGGATCACCATGTCCTTGATGCGACCGGTCACGCTCAGGTAGCCGTCGTCGTCCATCACCGCGATGTCACCCGAATGTATCCAGCCGTCGGCGTCGACCGCCTCGGCGGTTCTCTCCGAGTCCTCCCAGTAGCCCGCCATCACGGCGTAGCCCCGGGTACACAACTCGCCGGGGCTGCCCCGGTTCACTTGTGCGCCTGCCTTATCGACGATCTGGATCTCCAGATGCGGGCCGACGCGACCGACGGTGCCCACCCGGCGGTGCAGCGGGTCGGTCGGCAACGTCTGGGTGGACACAGGCGAGGTCTCGGTCATGCCGTAACAGATCGCAACCCCGCTCATGTGCATGCGGTCGATGACGTTGCGCATCACCTGCTCCGGGCAGGGCGACCCCGACATGATTCCCGTCCGCAGGCTGGTCAGGTCGAATTCGTCGAAGTTCGGCAGGGACAGCTCGGCGATGAACATCGTGGGCACTCCGTACAACGATGTACACCGATGCGCAGCAACGGCTTTGAGAGTCTGTTCCGGATCGAAACCCGGCGCGGGAATCACCATTGCGGCACCACGCGACGTGCACGCGAGGTTGCCCAGCACCATCCCGAAACAGTGATAGAACGGCACCGGGATGCAGACCCTGTCCGCCTCGGTGTACCCGAGGCCCTCGCCGACGAAGTACCCGTTGTTGAGGATGTTCGCGTGCGTCAACGTCGCACCCTTGGGAAAGCCGGTGGTGCCCGAGGTGTACTGGATGTTGATCGGGTCAGACGAGCGCAGACCTACTTGCACGTCGTGAAGCAGTTCGGCATTCGCCTCCGTCCCAGCGATTACCGCCCAGTCCGGCGACCCGACGATGACGACTTCGCGCAGGTGCGGGCAACGGCCACGAACAGCGTCGAGCATCTCGGCGTAGTTCGATGTCTTGAACGATTCCGCTGACAGCACCAGCGAGATCGAGGACTGGTTGAGGACATACTCCAGCTCCTCGGTTCGGTAGGCCGGGTTGATCGTCACGAGGATGGCGCCGATCTGCGCTGTGGCGTACTGGATCATCGCCCACTCGGCGGTATTGGGTGACCAGATCCCGACCCGGTCGCCGGGTCGGATCCCCCGGTGCACCAACGCGGTGGCGATGCGACAGGTGGCTTCGAAGAACTCCGCGTACGTCCACCGCCGCCCGGTAGCGCATTCCAGGAGTGCGTCGCGGTCGCCGAACCTGTCGACCGTTCGGGCCAGGTTGTCGCCGATCGTCTCAACCAGCAGAGGTGGCTGATCGGCTCCGGACACGTAGGACAACATCCGCTGGTTCCCTCCACCGTGGATTGCTCGCCTTGGCTGGTATACCCAACACTAATAGCCGATTGACACCGACAGCGGCGGCGCTGGCACACCAGCGCGCAGGGACCGACGGCGGTACCGTGGGAAGATGACGCCCCCGCAGCGCGCGCTCATCATCGTCGACGTTCAGAACGACTTCTGCGAGGGTGGCTCGCTGGCAGTCGACGGCGGCGCGACAGTCGCCCGCAGTATCACCGAATTGCTATCCGGAGCAACGGATTACGCTCACATCGTGGCCACCAAAGATACCCATGTAGACCCCGGCGACCACTTCTCCGACCAGCCCGACTTCGCCGAATCCTGGCCAGCGCATTGCGTCGCATCGACGTCCGGCGCCGAATTTCACCCCGCGCTCGACACCAGCACCGTCGAGGCGGTATTCACGAAAGGACAGTTTTCGTCTGCCTACAGTGGCTTCGAGGGAGCCACCGAGGACGGGACGGCGCTGGCCGGATGGCTACGCGCGCATCGCGTCGAGGCCGTAGACGTGGTCGGCATCGCCACCGACTACTGCGTGAAGGAAACCGCTGCCGATGCGGCCGTCGCCGGGTTCAGCACCAGGGTTCTTCTGGACCTGACCGCCGGCGTGTCCCCGACGACGACCGTGGCGGCACTCGAGGAGTTGCGGTCTGCCGGGGTTTCAGTCGTCTGACGCCGCCCGCAAGTCGGTGTGCATCTTCAGAGGCCAGCTGCCAGTTGCGTGATCTTCGCCGGGCAGGCCCGCGATGCCCTTATGCTGCGATGCGAAAGTACGCTGCGATGCACAAGCCGGACGACAACCAATCAGGGGATGCGTGCGCGTGAGTCTCAGTAACTCTGACGTACTGCTCGACGCCGTCACCGATCGCGGGATCATCGAGCTCGATTCCACGGGCACGGTTATCCGTTGGAGCGCGGGAGCCCAAGCCCTGTTCGGCTACTCCGAGGGTGAGGTTCTGGGGCGGCCGGTATCGGTGTTGCACACCGATGACGACCGAGCCACCGGGAAAGCCGAGCGCGACCTGGCCACGACGATTGAGTCTGACCACGTTGCGTTCGACAGCTGGCGGGTGCGTAAAGACGGACATCAATTCCGCACCGGTGTGACCCTGCGCGCGATTCGCGATCAAGCGGGCTCAGTAACCGGTTTCGTTGAGGTGGTCAAAGATCTGACCGCCGACGAGCAGCGGGGGCATTCCATGTTCCACGACCTATTGGAAGCGGCCCCCGACGCCACGGTCATCGTCGGGCCGGATGGACGGATCACGCTGGCCAACGCCCAAACCGCCCGGATGTTCGGATACCCGCAGGAAGACTTGATCGGCAGTGCGGTCGAGATTCTGCTGCCGCCACGCCTGCGGGGCAAGCACGTCGGGTACCGCACGAATTTCCTCGCCGACCCGGTGTTGCGGCCGATGGGCGACGGCCCGAATTTGTGGGGGATGCGCCGCGACGGCACCGAGTTTCCCGTCGACATCAGTCTGAGCCCGCTGCGCATCAGTCTGAGCCCGCTGCGCATCGAACAAACCTTGCACGTGTGGGCGGCGATTCGTGACGTCACTGAGCGCCATGAGTGTCAAGAACAGTTGCGCCGGCAGAAGGACGCGTTGATCGAAACGCAGCGCAAACTGGAGCGATTGGCCCTCGTGGACACTCTCACCGGGCTGCTGAACCACGCCGAAACCATGGCGCGCCTCGAAGCGGCGCTGACCAACCCGCGAGCGCCCGGCGCGCACCTGGGCGTGTTGTTCTGCGACGCCGACCGCTTCAAGGCCATCAACGACGACTGGGGACACACGGTCGGTGACGTTGTGCTGTCCACCATGGCCGAGCGCATCCGCGGCTGCCTACGAGATGGCGACACGGTGGGGCGGGTCGGAGGGGACGAGATGCTGGTGCTGCTGCCCGGTCTGCACAGCCTCGACGAGGCCATCCAGATCGCGGACAAGGTCCGCTGCCGGGTTGCCGAGCCGACCCACAGCCGCGGCCGAACAATCCACGCAACGGTGAGCATCGGTGCCACGCTCGCCCTTCCCGGTGAATCAGTAGATGCGATGACCGCCCGCGCCGATGCGGCGATGTACAGGGCGAAACGAGCCGGGCGCAACACCGTCCACGCGATCTGATCGGCATCGGACTCCGGTTCAGGCTCGACCTTCAGGTCCGCGGCGCTGCACGTCCGCCGCCGCAGTTGCTATTGATACACCCGCGGGCACCGTATCGTCTTCTTGTTCGGTTCCCGTTAACCCGGAGTGTGCACTTTGGCTTCCGCCACCAGTTCTGCCAGCAGTTCTGAGGACACCGCGTCGCCCGCGGTGCTCCCCGCCACGCAGGCGGTCTCGCCGAGCCACTCGGATGCAGCGCCGATGGAGATGTGGCCCGGTAAGGCCTACCCGCTGGGGTCGACCTACGACGGCTCGGGCAGCAACTTCGCCGTGTTCAGCGAGGTGGCCGAGTCGGTTGAACTATGCCTGTTCACTCCCGATGGCGCCGGCGGGCTCGCTGAGACACGGTTGCCCCTGCCAGAGGTGGACGGCTTCGTCTGGCACGGCTTCGTGCCCGCGGTCGAGCCGGGGCAACGGTACGGATACCGGGTGCACGGACCCTACGACCCGGCTTCGGGCCAACGCTGCAACCCCAACAAGCTGCTACTCGATCCGTATGCGAAGGCCATCGACGGCACGTTCCGCTGGGACCAGTCACTGTTCGGCTACAACTTCGGCGACCCGGACAGCCGCAACGACGAAGACTCGGCCGCCAGCATGCCCAAATCGGTGGTCATCAATCCCTTCTTCGACTGGGGTACCGATCGACCGCCACAACACGAGTACGCGGACTCGATCATCTACGAGGCTCACGTCAAGGGCCTGACCGAGACGCACCCCGACATCCCCGAGCGCAGCCGCGGCACGTACGCCGCGATAGCCCATCCCGCGATCATCGAGCACCTCAAAGCCCTCGGGATCACCGCTATCGAACTGATGCCGGTACATCACTTCGCCAACGACTCGACCCTGATCGCCAAAGGGCTCTCCAACTACTGGGGTTACAACACCATCGGATTCTTCGCCCCGGACTCCAAGTACTGCGCCAGCACCACGCCCGGTGGTCAGGTCCAGGAGTTCAAGGCCATGGTGCGGGCGCTGCACGAGGCCGGCATCGAGGTGATCCTCGACGTGGTCTACAACCACACTGCAGAGGGGAATCACCTCGGCCCGACGCTGTCCATGCGTGGCATCGACAACGCCGCGTACTACCGGCTCGTCGACGACGACAAGCGCTATTACATGGACTACACGGGCACCGGAAACAGCCTCAACGCCGGCCACCCCCACGCACTTCAGCTGATCATGGACTCGCTGCGGTACTGGGTGACCGAGATGCACGTCGACGGTTTCCGCTTCGACCTGGCCTCGACGCTGGCCCGGGAGTTCTACGACGTCGACAGGCTGTCCACCTTCTTCGAACTCGTCCAGCAGGACCCGACGGTGAGCCAGGTGAAGCTCATCGCGGAGCCGTGGGATGTCGGGCCCGGCGGATACCAGGTGGGCAACTTCCCACCGCAGTGGACCGAGTGGAACGGCAAGTACCGCGACACGGTCCGCGACTTCTGGCGCGGCGAGGACGAAACCCTCGGCGAGTTCGCGTCCCGACTCACCGGATCGGCCGATCTCTACGAACACACCGCGCGCAGACCCGTCGCCTCGATCAACTTCGTCACCGCCCACGACGGCTTCACCCTGCGGGACCTGGTCTCCTACAACGAGAAGCACAACGAAGCCAACGGCGAGAACAACAATGACGGCGAGAACAACAACAAGTCCTGGAACTGCGGTGTCGAAGGTCCAACCGACGACCCCGCGATTCTCGAACTGCGGGCCCAGCAGCAGCGGAACTTCATCACCACCAACCTGCTGTCCCAGGGCGTACCCATGATCTGCCACGGCGATGAGCTCGGACGGACCCAGGGCGGCAACAACAACGGCTACTGCCAGGACAACGAGACCACCTGGATCGATTGGGCCAATGCCGACACCGGACTCATCGAGTTCACCACGTCGGTGGCGGAGTTGCGCTCTGCGCACCCGGTATTCCGTCGGCGCCGGTTCTTCGACGGGCTGCCGGTGCGGCGTCGCGGCTCGGTGCACATCCCGGACATCTCGTGGTTCACCCCCGACGGCTCGGAGATGAGCGACGAGGACTGGGACTCGGGCTTCGGCAAGTCGGTTTCGGTCTATCTCAACGGTCAGGGCATCCCGGATCTGGATCCGCGTGGCCAACGCGTGACCGACGACTCGTTCGTGATGTGTTTCAACGCGCATCACGAGCCCATCTGCTTCACCTTGCCGCCAAGGGACTTCGGCAAAGCCTGGCAACCGGTGATCTATTCGGTGGAAGGAGCGGTCATGGAGGGGTCCAGGCCGGTGGCGGCGGGCGCCAAGCTCACGGTAGAAGCCCGCGCCGTGATCGTGCTCCAAGCCGCCCACCAGGAATGACGCGGGCTGAGCGGTTACCGACTGCCGCTGTCAGCTCAGGATGCGTTCGATCGATCTCACCGGAATCGGCAACCACGCCGGCCGGAATCGGGCCTCGTAAGCAGCCTCGTACACGGCCTTGTCCAGTTCGTAAGCCGCGAGCACCTCAGCGGAGTCGCGCGGATCCGTTCCGGCCACGGTGGCGTAGCCGTCGCAGAACGCCGCACTGTTGCGCGTGACCCACTCCCGAGCGCGAGCCGCGACCTGTCTGTCGTGATTGTGGTCCACCGCCAAGCCCACCAACCGCTGGTAGGCCGCGTATTCGAAGGAACGCAGCAGGCCGGCGACATCGCGCAACGGCGAGTCCGGCCGCCGGCGATCCGCTGGGCTCTGGCCGGGTTCGCCCTCGAAATCGATCAATAACCAACCCTCCGGTGTGCGCAACACCTGACCGAGGTGCAGGTCGCCGTGCACGCGCTGAACGGTGATCGACTCGCCGGCCAACTTGCGGTATCGCTCCTCGATCAGCGGGATGCGATCCCGCAACTCCGGCACCACGCGCGCCGCCGATTCCAACCGCTCCAGCACGGTGCCCACCGGGAAATCCGCGGAGGAGGTGCCCAGTTGCCCGGCAAGCGTTGCGTGCACCGAGGCAACAGCCTCACCCAGCCGGAAGGACTCCGCCGCGAAATCACCGCCCACCTCGTCGGCGTACAGGTCGCCCTCGGCGAACAGGTCACGGGTGCTGGCTGTGGCCATGTCCCAACCTTCGGCGCTGTTGGCCGCGAACGCGGTCACCATGCCGAGCGCACAGGGTTGCGACCCCGCTGCGTCCCAGTACGTTTCGTAAGACCCGAGCAACCGGGCGACGTGTGGATTGCCCGCCCGAGCCAGTACCCGGTTCAGTTCGATGTCGGGGTTCATCCCGGGGGTCACGCGCCGGAATACCTTGAGGACGGCCTGTTCCTCGAAGATGATGCTGGTGTTGCTCTGCTCGGCGCCCGATACCCGTGGTGCGGCATCCAGCGGGAGCGTCACGTCGGGTTCCTTGCCGAATCTCAGATCCGCAACCGTGGCCGACGCGTCGATCAGCGAGAGCAGATGCCGCGTCGCGTCGGGATCGTAGAGTGCGTCGTAGGCGATGTGCTCGCCGTCTGCATCCGACACGGTTCCGATGGTGGCCACATCGCTGTACACGTCGATAGGCGCGCTGCCCCACCTCAGCAGCACCTGGTAGCGCTCGGCGGAGCCGTCGGTGTAGTTGACGTCGAGGAGCACGAGGTCGAGATCGTCCCGCAACGCGGTGATCGCGGCGGGTTCGGCCGAGGCCTGTTCGCGACCGCGGCCGGCATACCAGCGCTGCTGCTTGATCCAGTCGCCGAACCGGAGTTTCCTCGGCGAAGTCATGACAGATCTCCCGCCTCGGGGTTGCCCGGTCTGAGCAGGAACCAGTAGAACCCGTGGCCTGGCAGCGTCAACAGATAGGGCAGCTGACCGATGGCGGGGAATTCGACGTAACCGGTCATCTCGACGAGCGTGTAGCCGCTCCAGTGCTGAAGATTCAGCTCGATGGGCTGCGGGAACCGCGACAGATTGTTGACGCAGAGCACAGTGTCGTGGTGGTCCTGCTCCTCCCCCGCCCCTTCCAGCTCGCGCACGTAGGCCAGCACCGAAGGATTCGATCCGCCCAGCTCCCTAAAAGTGCCGAGGGCGAACGCGTCGTGGCGGCGGCGCACCGCGAGCATGGTACGAGTCCAGTTCAGCAGCGACGTCGAGGTGTCGCGCTGCGCTTCGACATTCACCGACTGATAGCCGTAGATCGCGTCCTGGTTCGGTGGTAGGTACAGCCGACCCGGAGTGGCGGTGGAGAAGCCGGCATTGCGGTCCGGGGTCCACTGCATCGGCGTACGTACGCTGTCGCGGTCGCCCAGCCAGATGATGTCGCCCATCCCGATCTCGTCGCCGTAGTAGAGGATCGGCGATCCCGGCAGCGAGAGCAGAAGCGCAGTGAACAACTCCATCTGGTTGCGGTCATTCTCCAACAGAGGTGCCAGGCGCCGGCGGATACCGACGTTCGCCTTCATCCGCGGGTCCTTGGCGTATTCGGAGTACATGTAGTCGCGCTCGTCGTCGGTGACCATCTCCAACGTGAGCTCGTCGTGGTTACGCAGGAAAATGCCCCATTGCGCCATGTCCGGGATGGGCGGGGTGTTGGCCAGGATCTCCGAGATGGGGAACCGCGACTCGCGGCGGACCGCCATGAAGATGCGCGGCATCAGCGGGAAATGGAACGCCATGTGGCACTCGTCGCCGCCGGTGTCGGGGTTTCCGAAGTACTCGACGACGTCGGCGGGCCACTGGTTGGCCTCCGCCAACAGCACCCGGCCCGGAAACTCGTCGTCGACCACCTTGCGGCAGTGCTTGAGGAAGGCGTGCGTCTCGGGCAGGTTCTCGCAGTTGGTACCGTCCCGCTCGAACAGGTAGGGCACGGCGTCAAGGCGGAAACCGTCGATGCCGAGGTCCAACCAGAACCTCAGCACATCGATCATCGCCTCCCGTACGGCAGGATTGTCGTAATTCAGGTCGGGCTGGTGGGAGAAGAACCGGTGCCAGAAGAATTGGTTTCGTACCGCGTCATATGACCAGTTGGATTCTTCTGTGTCGACGAAGATGACCCGTGCGTCGGGGTACCTGTCACTGGTATCGCTCCACACGTAGTAGTCGCCGTACGGACCCTCGGGGTCGCGCCGGGACTCCTGGAACCAGGCGTGAGAGTCCGACGTGTGGTTCATGACGAGGTCGGTGATCACCCGAATGCCCCGCCGGTGCGCCGCGTCGAGCAACTCGACGAAGTCCTCGACGGTGCCGAACTCCGGCAGCACCTTGTAGAAGTCGCGGATGTCGTAGCCGCCGTCACGCAAGGGCGAGTCGTAGAACGGCGGAAGCCAAAGACAGTCCACCCCAAGCCACTTCAGATAGTCGAGGCGATCAGTCAGGCCGCGCAGGTCGCCGGCGCCGTCTGAGTTCGAATCAAAGAACGCGCGGACCAGCACCTCATAGAAGACCGCGCTCTTGAACCAGGTGCGGTCCTCGGGCAGCGCGCGGGCACGGCGGAAATCCTCGGCGTTCGGATGCTCGACCGAGCGACCCTCTGGGCCGACCTCGACGTGGGTACCCTCCGCGGGGCCGGCGTGGCGGGTGCGAATGAAGTCGTCCATACAGTCCTCAAACCTACCCAGCAGGGCCCCAAACCTACCCAGCAGGGCGAGCAACGAACCACCCGACTATCGTGCCGACGTGACGTCCGGCAACTCGACCCGTGATCATGGCGACCCGGGAGACGCACCGACCGTGCCTCCGCCGCTGACCGAACCGGTCAACGCGGTGCGCCCGACAGCGGCCGAGGAAGCACGCACCATCGCCGCGTCGACGAACACCGGCACGCTGGCAACCCTGACCGCAGAAGGCGATCCGTGGGCGTCATTCGTCACCTACGGTCTCCTCGGCGGTTGTCCGGTGCTGTGCGTGTCGAACCTCGCCGAGCACGGCCGTAACCTGGCGGGCGACCGCCGCGCCAGCATCGCGATCGTCGCCCCGGGCACCCAGACCGATCCGCTGGCCAGTGGTCGCATCACCCTGGCCGGGCACGTCGAGGAGCCCGACGGTGATGAACGCCGGGCTGCCCGCGAGGCGCACCTGTCAGCAGTGGCCGCGGCGAAGTACTACGTCGACTACAGCGATTTCTCGCTGTGGGTGTTGCGGGTTACCCGGGTGCGATGGGTAGGCGGCTACGGACGGATGGATTCGACCACCGGCCGGGAGTACGCCGAGGCACAACCCGACCCGGTGACACCGTTGTCGGCGGATGCAGTGGCACACCTGAACGACGACCACGCCGAATCGCTGGCGGCGATGGCGCGCACCCTCGGCGGCTACCCCGACACCACCGCGGCTGTGTGCACGGGGGCCGACCGCTACGGTCTCGACCTACGGCTGACCACCGACCGGGGCCTGGCATACACGCGTATCGGCTACCCCGATCCGATCGACTCGATAGGTGAATTACGTTCGGCAGCAGTGGCTTTAACACAGCGCGCCCGCCAGGGATGAGGTCGTTGCCGCCGGTGCAATACGATCACGGGTATGCCTGAGCAGCCTTCCTCTCACGAACGTCCCCAGACCTGGCAAGCGGCGTTCGACCTGATCCGCACCCGCGGCTACGAACATCGCGACGAGCCGTTCCGGCTGGCCAGCGGCCAGCTCAGCCAGGACTACATCGACGGCAAGTACGCGGTCGACACCGGACGATCGTCAGCCGCGCGGTCGCCGACCTCGCCGCGGCCAACGGCGTCGAGTTCGACGCGGTGGGAGGTCTCACCATGGGTGCCGACCCGCTCGCCCATGGAGTGGCGATGGTCACCGGCAAGGCATGGTTCTCGGTGCGTAAAGAACAGAAGCAGCGCGGGCGCGAACAGTGGATCGAAGGCACCCGACTGCACCCCGGCACCAGGGTGCTGTTGGTCGACGATGTGATCAGCACCGGTGGATCCACCGAGATCGCCCTCGAGCGAGTCACCGCGGTCGGTGCCGTGGCCGCCGGGGTCATCCCGATGGTGGACCGCGGCGACGGCGCCGCCAAGCGGTTCGCCAAGCACGGCGTGCCGTTCTACGCGTTGGTCAGCTACCGCGATCTGGGTATAGAGCCGGTCCGGGACGTCTGACCGCCAAGTCAGCGCACTGCTGCGGCCCAGTTGTCCGCCAGGTACTGCGAGGCCACCTCGGCCTGCTGAGGCGTCGGCACCGTCACCGGTCCGTGAACGATCGGCATCGATGCGACGACCGCCTGGTCGAGCGTCCCGTCGAGGATCATGTTGTCGGCCCGCACCGGCCGCACCCCACCCAAGCCCAACAGGTTCTGCCCCTCGTCGCTGTAGAGGAACTCCTGCCACAGTCGGGCCGCCGCGGGGTGCGGGGCGTCTTTGTTGATCGCCTGGTAGTAGTAGCCGGCCACCGTCTTGCCCGGCGGCACGACGACCCGCCAGGTGGACGATTTCTTGCTCTGAGCGGCATTGGTGTAGTTCCAGTCGATCACCACCGGCGTCTGTCCGGATTCGATGGTGGCCGGTGTCGGGTCGGTCGGCAATAAGTTGCCCGCCTGCTTCAGCTTCCGGAAGAACTCGACGCCGGGTGCGATATCGTCCACCGAACCGCCCTGTGAAAGGGCGACCATCAGAACACCGGAGAACGCCGCCCCGGACTCGGTCGGGTTGCCGTTGAGCGCTACCTTGCCCTGGTATTCGGGCTTGAGTAGATCGTCCACGTCGGTGACCGGCGGCACTGTGGCCGAGTCGAACCCGATCGACATGTAGCCGCCATAGTCGTTGACCCAGATGCCGTCTGGGTCCTTGAACGCGACCGGGATGTCGTCGAACGTCGCGACCTTGTAGGGCGCGAACATCGACGTGTTCGCCAACGCAACGGACTGACCGAGATCGAACACATCAGGCGCGGTTGGCCGGCCCCTCTGCGCGATGGCGGCGGCAATCTCATCCTCGCTGGACGCGTCGGGTTGTGCCGAGTTGACGCTGATGCCGTACCTGTCCGAAAAAGCCTGGATGACCGCGCCGTAATTGGCCCAATCCGGCGGCAACGCAATTACATTGAGCTCACCCTCGGCCCGCGCCGCCTCGATCAGCCCCGCCATGCCGCCGAAGTCCTCGGCAGAGGTGGCCTCGGCCGCCTTGACTCCCGACGACTGATCCACACCCGAGTCGTCCGTCGCCGGGGGTGCGCACGCCACCGCGCCGGAGACCACCAACGCGGAGGCGGTGTAGGCAACCACTCTGGAGACCGCGTGACGCACGCGGGCAGTAGTCCGCGCAGTGTTCATGACGGGGTTCATGACGGGGTTCATGACGGGGTTCATGACGGGGTTCATGACGAACCTTTCGATGAGCGCTCCGCGACGGTGCTTTCTCGCCGCTCCGCGACGGTGCTTTCTCGCCGCTCCGCGACGGTAGCCTCGAGTTGCTCCTCGTAGGCCCCTTCATCCCTGCCCAGCGCGATGGTGGCGGCCGCCATCGCCAGGGTGGAGATCGCTATCGCGACTGCTTCCCAGCGCCCGACATCGAAGTGCTCGCCGAGCACGACCGCGCCGATCAGCACCGCGACCACAGGTTCGAGCACCAGCATCGTGGGCACCGACGTCTGCAGAGATCCGGCGTGGAAGGCGGACTGCTGCAGCAGCATCGCCACCACCCCCAACGCCGCCAGCAGGTACAACACCGGTGTGGACAGCACCGCACGCAGTCCGTCATGGGTCAACACGTGCATGACGAGCTTGGTGAGCACCGCGACGACGCCGAACAGCACGCCCACCGCAACGGCCAACAGCACCGCGCGGCGCCAGCCGACGATTCGCGTCGCGACCAGCACACAAGCCGACACAGCCGCTGTGCAGACCACTGCCACCACAACGGAGGCGGACAGCGACGCCTCGTAATCCCCCGGAGGGGCCTTGGCCAGAACCACGAACACCGCAAGCGCGGAGGTGAGCAACATGGCCCACGCCCATTCGCCCCGGGTCACCCGCCGATGCGCAAGCCGGGCGCTGAGCGGCAGAGCGAACAACAGTGCCGAAGTCAGGATGGGCTGCACCAGTAGCAGCGACCCGTTGGCCAGGGCAAGCGCCTGGCACACATAGCCGGCGATCGCCGCCGAAGTACCCGCCCACCACAGCGGTCGGCGGATCAGCGTCTGAATCATCACGGGGCTGACCCCGAGTTCGGCGGGCACATCCATCGTGGCCCGTTGGCGCACCACAATTCCGATGGCCAGGAACGCCGCGGCAAGCAGCGCCAGTAGCACGGTCACGCCCTGGCTGACGAGTGCGCCTCCCACAGTGCTGGGCTCCCTTCAGTCAGCTTGCGACCAACTAGTTGTGCGACAAACAATCTGGCAGCCGCCGGACTAGAACAGCACATTGCGCGGCGCAGCACCCGGTCTTCTGCCGTCGCCAGGTGCTGCCGGCCGAGGCTGACCGTGCCTAGCTCGCCTCGTCGACGAGCCGCAAAGTCGGCCGCGGCGCAGGTTCGGCAGGCCCGATCCTGTCGTTGACCGTGGCCACCGCCGAGTCGACCCGGTTCACGGCACGGTCACATATCCCGCGCACTCGGTCACCCGCAGCATCGACGTCGTCAGCCGCGCTGCGCAGATAACCGTGGAGATTGATCCGAAGCCGCTCACCGGCCACCCGCAGCCTGCGCCGCACCCGGTCATCGACCTCGACGGTGACGTAGGGCAAGATTCGAACCTTCATCTCCGCGCTCCCGTTCGTGGACATCTGGGCCCTACCCTATCGGTGCGGCGATCCAGCCCCACTGCACCGGCTTCGCGTCACTGCTATGACCGGCCTCAGTGGTAGGGCGGCGTCCGGTGCCGCCGGATGGGTTCCCGCCCCAACGGCTGCTGCGGGGGTGGCAGCAGGGGCTCCCGAGGTTTCACCGCCACCTCAGTCGGCTGCTGGGTGTTGAGTTCCAAGGGTTCGCCCGCGTGGCGGATGGTCAGAACTCCGTGCGGCCCGTCGCGAAGCGTGTAGACGACCGACGCGTGGGTGGCTTCGACCGTCACCCGAAAATCACGCCAGCGCAACCTGAATCGCAATCTCGTGATTGCCGACGGCAGGTGCGGATTCAACGCCAGCACGCCCTCGTCGTCGCGCAGGCCGCCGAATCCCGCGACGAGCGCGGTCCAACTACCGGCCAGGGATGCCAGGTGCAGGCCATCGCGGGTGTTGTTGTGCAAGTCCCGCAGGTCGATCAGCGCGGCCTCGTAGGTGTAGTCATGGGCAAGCTCCAGATGGCCGACTTCGGCGCACATGACCGCCTGGGTGCAGGCCGACAACGACGAATCGCGGGTGGTACGGCGCTCGTAGTAGTCGACGTTGCGGGCTTTCTGCTCGAAGGTGAACGCGTGACTTTGCCACTGCATCGCCAGTACCAAGTCGGCCTGCTTGATGACCTGCGCCGGGTAGAGGCGAACGTAGGGTTCATGCAGCAGCAGCGGATAATCCGTGGTTGCGGCGAAGTCCCACTCGCGCATTGTCGTGAAACCTTCGCACTGCGGATGAACACCCAACTCTTCGTCATACGGAATGTTCACGGCCTCGGCGGCGTCACGCCAGGAGGCGGTCTCCTCGGTGTCCACTCCCAACTCGGCGGCCGCATAGGGGTGGCGGGCGCAGGCGTCGGCCGCGATGCGCAGGTTCGCGGCGGCCATCAGATTGGTGAACACGTTGTCCCGGACGATCGCCGTGTATTCGTCCGGCCCGGTCACGCCATCGATTCGCCAGCCGCCGTGACGGTCATGGTGCCCGAGCGAAAGCCACATCCGTGCGGTCTCGATCAGCACCTCGAGCCCGCACTCCCGTTCCAGCGATTCGTCGCCGGTCACCACCCGGTACCGTTCGAAAGCGACCGCGATGTCAGCGTTGATGTGGAAGGCGGCAGTCCCCGCGGGCCAGTACCCCGAGCACTCCTCACCGTGGATGGTGCGCCACGGGAAACTCGCGCCCGCCAGCGCGAGTTCGGCGGCGCGGTCCCGGGCCAGGTCCAGTGTCGACGCGCGCCACCGAAGAGCATCAGCGGCCGACCCCGGCGCGGTGTAGGTGAGCACCGGAAGTACGAAACCCTCTATGTCCCAAAAGGAATGTCCGTCATAGCCGGTGCCTGTGAGCCCTTTGCCCGCGATGGCGCGGCGCTCGGCGCGTGCACCGGCCTGCATGACGTGAAACAGCCCGAACCGCACCGCCTGCTGGCAGTCGGGGTCCCCGTCGACCTCGACGTCGGCGGCGTCCCAGAAGTCATCGAGGTACTCGCGCTGTGTGTCGAGCAGCGTCTGCCAGCCGGTGTAGCGCGCGCTGGCGATGGCGGCAGCGGCCTGGTCCCGCAGCGCCGGGCGGGAACGCAGGCTGGACCAGCCGTAGGCCAGGTACTTGACGAGGCGCAACCGCTCGCCGGCCTTCAGCCCGCACACCACGGTTGTGCGCGCCCAGTCATCACCGGCATCGCCGCTGATCTCTACCCGGCCGGGCGCCTCCACCACGTGGTCCATCGCGGCGGCGATCATCAGTTGGGTTCCGCGCGTGCGGTGGATCAGCAGCGCCCCGCGTTCGCTGACCTCGTGCTGCACCGGTTCGAGCAGATTGCACAGCGCCGCAGCCACCCGTGGATCGCTCGACCGTGCCGGCTGGTCCTCGTTGGCCACCAGCTCGGATTGCAGCGTGACGCGCACGTCGTCGACCGCCTCGACCTCGTATTCGATGGCGGCGAGTCCCCGCTGCGCCAGCGAAACCAGCCGTGTCGAGTTCACTTTCACCTGCTTGCCGGCCGGTGACCTCCACTCCGCGACGCGGCTGAGTGTGCCCGCCCGCAAGTCGAGAATCCTTTCGTGCGAGAGCAAGTCGCCGTAACGAACGTCCAACGGCTCGTCCTCGACCAGCAGCCGGATCAGCTTGCCGTTGGTGACGTCAACGATGGACTGCCCGTCCTCGGGATAGCCGTACCCCGCTTCGGCGTGCGGCAGCGGTCGGACCTCATAGAATCCGTTGAGGTACGTACCGGGCAGACCGTAGGGCTCGCCCTCGTCAAGATTGCCCCGCAGCCCGATATGCCCGTTGGACAGCGCGAACAAGGACTCGGCTTGGGCCAGCATGTCGATCCGCAGCGCCGTCTCGCGGATCTGCCACGGTTCGATCGGGAAGGTTTCATCGTCGAACGCCATTACGCGAGCAACTCCCCGAGATCATTCACGACGATGTCGGCACCGTTGTCCCGCAATGCTTCTGCCTGCCCCGTGCGATCGACACCGACCACCAGACCGAAACCTCCGGCCCGGCCCGCAGCCACCCCGGACAGGGCGTCCTCGAAGACGGCCGCATCGGCCGGGTCCACATCGAGCAGCTGCGCGGCCCGCAGAAAAGAGTCCGGTGCGGGCTTTCCCGCGATGTTCTCGGTGCGCAGCGTGACGCCGTCCACCCGGCACTCCACGTAGGTATCCAGCCCGGTCACTTCGAGAATCTCGCGGGTATTGGCACTCGAAGACACGACCGCGCGGCGTAGACCCGCGTCGACGGCGGCCTGCAGATACCGCCGGGATTCCTCGAACACCGTCACCCCGTCGGTGCGCAGCTGCTCCAGGAAGAGGTGGTTCTTGCGGCCGCCCATGTCGCTGATCGCATCGTCATCGACGGCGATGTCGCGGCTGGCCAGAAATGAGCGGATTCCGTCGTCGCGCGGCTTGCCGTCGACGTAGGTCTCGTAATCGGAGCGTTCGTCGAAAGCCAGGAACCGCTCCCCCGAAGATGCAGCGCGAGTGTGCAGATACTCGTCGAACATCACCTTCCACGCCCGCCGGTGCACGCTGGCGGTGTCGGTGAGCACACCATCGAGATCGAACAGACAGGCACGTATCCGATCGGGCAGACCGAGCATCAACCACTCATACCCCGTCGAGCCCCGGATCGAAGCTGAACACGCGGGTAGTTACCTAGCCGAGGCCGAACATCGACCGCAACTCGATGGTGCGCCACCCGATCAGGACGACGAATGCCACGGCCACCGCGACCGTGGCGCCCGCCTGCACCAGATTCCGCCGCTCTCGCGGGGCGTAGGCATACGCGGCGGCCACTGCTGCCCCGGTGACCAGCCCGCCGATGTGACCCTGCCAGCTGATGCTCTGCGACGTGACGAGTGGGATGACAAAGGTGAATACAAGATTTAGCCCGATGATCGCGACGACGGCGCGAACATCCATGTTGAGCTTCTTGCCCACGACGAAGGTGGCGCCGAATAGACCGAACACCGCGCCGGAGGCGCCGGCGGTGGCCGCATTCAAGGTCAGGAGGTACACCAGAACCGAACCGCCGAGCGCACTGAGCAGATAGAGGGCGCTGAAGCGCAGCCGACCCAGCGCCATCTCCAGCGGCGGACCCACAAAGTAGAGCGCCAACATGTTGAACGCGATGTGTGCGAATCCGAAGTGCAGGAACGCTGAGGTCAGCAGTCGATACAGATCGCCATCGGCTACGGCGGGCGGCCACAGCACCATGGCGCGCAGAACGTCTGGGGATAGGTTCTGCAGGAAGAAAACCGCCACGTTGATGCCGATCAGCACGTAAGTGACGACGGGGACAGCTGACCGTTGCGGCTGACCGCCGAACGACGTGGTGACCGGACGTACGGTGCGGGCGGCCGCACCGACGCAATCCGCACACTGGTGGCCGACCGCGGCACCATGCATGCACTCGGGGCAGATGAACTGGTTGCATCGGGTGCAGCGGACGTAGGTCGGCCGGTCGGGGTGTCGGTAGCAGGTCGGGGTCTGCGGGAGGTTACTCGGCAGGCTCGGGTAGCTCATCTCCGCCTCACGTCCGCAGCGTCGTACACAGGTCCAACTTCACGGACCCCACGCTATCGCGCCCGCACATCGGTCGCCCGAACCCTCTTGGCCCAACCCCGGCCATAACCTCTTGGCTCAACCCCGGCCACCACCCTTTGGCCCAACCCCGGCCATCACGATCCGGCACTTGGATCCGGCACTTAGAATTATGTGTGATGAGCCCGACGATAAGAGCCGCGGTGGCCGCGGCGGTGCTTTCAGCGTGGTGGGTCGCGGCTCCGTCGGCCCTGGCCCAGCCCGCTTCCCCGACACCGCCGGCCCCCGCACCTGCAGAGACGCCGGCTGGACTCAACACCACCATCGATGCCGACGGTTCGTATGCCGTCGGCATCGACATCGCGCCGGGCTCCTACCAGTCCGGGGGCCCGGTGGACGGCGGCGCCTGCTACTGGAAGCGCACCGCGGGCGACGAACTGCTCGACAATGCGCTCACCAAGAAGCCGGCGTTCGTCCAGATCCTGCCGACCGACACCACCTTCACCACCAGTGACTGCCAGGTCTGGCAACTCACCGACGCGCCTCCGCCGCCACAACCCGGACCCGGCGACCTGCTCGGTGAGCTGACGGGCCTCATCGGCAGCGGCTTCTTCTCCGCGGGGCCGCCATGAGCCAGGGCAGGATCGTCGTCTCCGACGACGGAAGCAGAATCCGCATCCCCGCCGATCTGGACGAGGTCACCTCCATCGGCCGGGAAGACCACTCCGATATCGACCCGGCGGCAGTGGAACGGATCTGGCAGGCGGCCCGGCACTGGTATGCAGCCGGCATGCAGCCGGCGATTCAACTGTGCCTGCGCCGCGACGGCCGGGTGATCCTCGACCGGGCGATCGGCCACGGCTGGGGAAACGGGCCGGCGGACCCGCGCGGCGGCGAAGAAATCGGCAGCCAAGAAATCGGCAGCGAAAAGGTACTGGTCTCCACCGAGACTCCGTTCTGCGTGTACTCCGCCGCCAAAGCGATCACCACCACGGTCGCGCACATGCTTG
>NZ_JBMYXC010000005.1:0-9070 GCF_049608025.1 Mycobacterium sp.
ACCTCGATACCCGCTGCGGTGAGTGCTCGGGTGAGCCCGGCGCCGTAGCTGGCCGTACCCTCCACCCCGATCCGCTCCACCTGCCCCAATGAGGTCAAGAATCTGATGGCCGCGGCGTACCCGGCGCGGGTGGTCGGGAATTCCCGGTCACCGATCAACGCCCCGGTTATCGAGATCGCCGCGACATGGATGGTGTCGGCGTGGGTGTCCGCGCCGGCGACGACGAGCGTGGATTCTGACAAGATGGTGGTGTCCCTTCTGACCCGGAGTTGGTGGGGCACACACCGGCAGGGCGGGCAGACAAGACATTGATGAGGAACGGCCAGGCTCCTGATTAGGTCATGTCCGTCCTGACCGGCGTGCTCACAGCACGCACCGTGCAGGCCGGACAAATCAAGTGAAGGACAACCCAGCAGGGCGTCAGTCGGACCCAGAGTCACGACCTGCGCGGTAACGCTCTTCCATTATCAATGTCGGACCCTCCTGCGAGGATGATGTTATGTCCTCGGCCACAACTTCTTTCGCTGCTGGGGCGCATCCCGGTGCGCGCCCCGCTGAACGTCTCGAGGAATTGTTCGACGAGTTGGCGGAACTGACCGGTCAGCGCAATGCCGTCGACGGACGCATCGTGGAGATCGCAGCCGAACTCGATCGAGACGAGCTTTGGGGAGCTACCGGCGCGCGGTCGGTGGCGGCTTTGGTGGCCTGGAAGACCGGCTCCTCACCGGGAAACGCTCACACGATCGCCACCGTGGCGCGCCGCCTCGAGGAGTTTCCCCGCTGCGCCCGCGGCATGCGGGAGGGGCGACTATCGCTGGATCAGATCGGCGCCGTCGCCCACCGAGCGGCCGAGGGGTCCGATGAGCACTACGCAACGCTGGCGCAATTCGCGACCGTCAGCCAGCTGCGCGCCGCGGTCAAGCTCGAGCCTCGACCCGAAGCCGATCCTCGGCCGGAGCCGCAACGATCGATCACCAAGACCGTCGACGACGAGTTCACCTGCTGGCGGATCAAATTACCGCACCTCGATGCTGCGAAGTTCGACGCCGCATTGCAGTCGCACCTCGATGCGGCGGTCGCCGACTGGAAGCGCGACCACGCCGGTGGCGATGAGGTCTCCGATCAGGCGCCGCCGTTTCCCACCACCGTCGATGCGTTCATCAGCCTTATCGAGGCCGGTTGGGATAGGGAGGTGGCCCGCCGGCCACACGGGCAGCGCACCACCGTGGTCGCCCACCTCGATGTGAATCAGCGCGTCGCCTCACTGCATCTGGGTCCGCTGCTCTCCGACGAAGAGCGCTGCTACCTAACGTGTGATGCCACCTGCGAGATCTGGTTCGAACGTGACGGCCAGGTCATCGGCTCAGGAAGGACCACCCGGACCGTCAGCCGCCGACTGCGCCGTGCGCTCGAACGCCGCGACCGCGCATGCGTGATTCCCGGCTGCGGGGCCACCAGCGGTCTGCACGCACACCACATCCAGCACTGGGAGGACGGCGGCCCCACCGAGTTGTCCAACCTCGCGCTCGTGTGCCCATACCACCATCGCTTACACCACCGGGGCACGATCACCATCACAGGACCCGCCCACCACCTCACAGTCAGCGACAGTGACGGTCAGCCACTGGGCACGGGATCACTGGCCCGCCCACCGACGAAACCCCCGCCAGCAGTCGCACCATGCCCCGGACCCACCGGCGAGCGCGCCGACTGGTGGTGGTACGAGCCGTTCCAACCGCAACCACCACCCATCGATAACTAGGCCCGACACCGGGGCTGATCATCGCGCGGCATGCCATCGAGACCTAAACGGGTTGACTCCGAGAGCAATTCGTTGGCGCTACCTGGCTGCCGATCGTGAAGTACGCGGCCGACAACGAAACTCGAATCGCCGCAGAGCGTTACCCGACAATCCCCGCTACGGTCCTACGACGCGGACGCATCGGTGTGGGAGCGTGCAACTCGTCGTGGCCGATCAAAGCGACTAGATGCCCTGCATCCCGGCACGACTCGATGACCTGCATCGCGGTAGGAAGGTAGTCGCCGGCCTCGGCGCGGTAGGCCTTGCACCCGCCCATCTTTTCGCCGGAGGCGAGCAATCGCCTCACGATGTCCGATTCTTGCGATCCCGAGGAAGCAGGCGCAGGAAGCTACTTCGCCAGGCGCCGTGCCTTGGCCGAACACCACTCTGGTGGACGCAACCCGCGCCCCTAAACCTCAGCAGCCACACCCCGTGGAATCAATCCTGTAGCGGCCGGTGCGTCACTCACGTCATCCCCCGACTCCAGGCCTGGGACGAGTGAACTCCGCAGGCACAATCGTCGATCGACGGGCACGTGCAGCGCATCCCCCACTCGATGATCTCCCGAGCCCTGGTTAATTCCGATATGCGCAGTTCGATTTCGGCTAACTTCGCCTCGGCCAGCGCTCGACTTGAGGGCCGTCCCGGAAGTTCGTCGGCGTAGAGGGTCTGGATCTCGTCCAAGGTGAAACCGGCGGACTTGCACAAGCGAATGACCTCGAGCCGAGCCAGGACGGCGTCGTCGTAGCGGCGCTGACCACCGACTCGCGCCGAAGGCGCGATGAGGCCCAACTTCTCGTAGTAGCGCAGCGTCGTCTGGGCGACTGCCGCCCGGCGGGCGATGTCCCCGATAGTCCGAGACGCTGTCGGCTTCTTCATCCGAACCTCCATCGTGCACTTGACTTGAAGTCAACTCTAAGTGCTCCACTGGTCACCATGCACACACTGCACACTCTGGACACACTGCACAGCACCAAGTACGCCCGCCTACGCTCCTATCGCGCTGACGGCAGCCCCGTCGACACGCCGATCTGGTTCCGCCTAGCCGGTTCATCGTTGGTGTTCCGCGCCAAAATCGGGCCGAAAACGCGGCGACTGACCGCGAGACCCGAGGTCGAAATCACCGCCTGCGACCGCCACGGCCGGGTATCGGAAGGCTCTCCGGCCACTCGGGGGCGGGCAAGGCTGCTGTGCGGTGACGACGCCGAGGCAGCCAACAGTGCGCTGCACAAACGGTATGGGTGGCAGTGGAACATCGTGCCGATGCTCAAGATCCCCGGTGTCACCAACGTGCACCGCCGCTTGACACTGCGCGAGAAACTCCGCCGAGTAAGCAGCAGAACATTGTGGCCGGACAGCGCGATTGTCCGAGTCGAGTTCAGCGGCGAGCCAGCGATCTAACCGGCTTGACGACGGACCAACGGCAGCGTGGCCATCGCGGCGAGCTGCACCACAATCACCACCGCGATCAGCAGCGCCACCGAGTGCGAGTACAGCAATCCGGTCAGCGCTCCGCCCGCCGCGGCAGCGGTGCCGATGACCGCCGCGTAGACGCCGTACGCTGTGGCCCGGCGGGCTGGTTCGATGAGATCAGCGACGACCGCCCGCAGTGTCGACTCCTGGATGCCGACGGCCGCTCCCCACACCAAAGCCCCAGCCACGACCGGTGCGACGTGGTCGGCGAAGGCGAGCACCGGTACGAGGGCGGCCAAGACCGGCAGCGCGCCAAGGACCCGCGCCCCGACCCGGTCGTAGGCCCAACCAGTGATCAGCGCTGCGACCGCATCGGCGGCCATGGCGGCGGCGTAGATCACCGGCACCACCGCCACCGGCACGATTCCCTGCTGCACCTGGTGGAAGGACAGCACCCCGAAGGTGGTGAATCCCACCATGGTGGCCGCGGAGAAACCCGAGTAGACCCAGAACGATCTCGGCAAAGAGCGTAGAAAGCCCTGTGCGACATCAGGCTTGGCGACCGGGTCGACAACCGGTGCGGCTGCGACTTCGTACCGGGCCGGCTCGGGCACCCGTGCGCGCAACCAGAGCAGCAGCATCACGACGGCCACGCCGGGGATGGCCAGCAGAGCCAAGCTAGGTCCGAAATCACCACCGAATGCGAACAGCATGGCCGCCACCGCGAGTGGCCCGGCGACCGCCCCGATCTGATCCATCGCCTCGTGGACGGCGAACCCTCGGCCGCGGCCGGTGACCGCGGTCGCGTAAGAGAGCAGGGTGTCCTTGGCCGGGCTGCGGACCGCCTTACCAACTCGCTCGGCGATGACCAGTGCGGCCGCCGCCCACAGCACCCCCACGACGCCGAGAAACGGCACCGTGATCACGGTGAGGAAATAGCCGGCGATGGCCCAGGTCCAGAACCGACCCGTGCGGTCGGTCAGCGGGCCCGAGACGAGCCGCAGTAGCAGAGCGGCGGCCTCTCCGACGCCGGTGACGACTCCGACGACGACGGCGGTGGCCCCCAGCGAAGCCAGTAGCGGCCCGGTGATCGAGCGGGCACCCTCGTAGACGACGTCGGCCAGCAGGCTGATCACGCCGAAGGTAGTGACGAATCGCCACGCACTCATCCCCACTGCGGGTGGGGTGTTCATCCGCCGAGGCAGCCCGGTCCCAATAACGCCTTGAGGTCACCCATCAGCGCCGAGGATGGAGTCACCCGAAGCGACTGATCCAACTCCAGCGTGGTGATTCTCTCCCCGCTGATCAGCCGCAGATGCACCTGAGCGGTGCCAGGATGACGCGCCAACACCTGCTTGAGCGCGCTGACCTTGTCGACCGTGCACTGGCGCGTCGGCAGGCTCAGCGCAACCGGGCGATTCACCTGCGCGCTCGAAAAATCTGGCACTACAAGCTCGTTCGCGATCAGCGAGATCCGGTCGTCGCGAATAGCCACCTTAGCGCCGACGAGCACGACGACATCGTCGGCGATCTCGGCGCCGAACACCGAGTAGGTCTGCGGGAAGAACAGCACCTCGATACCGCCGGTGAGATCCTCCAGCTGCGCCGAAGCCCAGGGCAACCCGTTCTTGTTGACCCGGCGGTTCACCGAGGCCAGGATTCCACCGATCCGAACCTGGCTCTCATTGGCGACGTCCCCGCCCAGGATCGCCGGGATCGCGGTGTCCCCCTGGGCGGCCAGCAGATGGGCTACCCCGTTGAGCGGGTGACCCGACACATACAGCCCCAACATTTCGCGCTCGAGCGCAAGCTTGTGCTTGTCCTCCCACTCCTCGCCGGGCACTTTGATGGTGAACACTGAATCCCCCGGGTCAGCACCGTCCCCGGCCCCGCCGAACAGGTCGAACTGGCCTATCGCCTCGGCCTTCTTGGTGCCGAGGACCGAATCCACCGCGTCGGTGTGCACCAGGAACAGCCCCTTGCGGGGGTGTCCCAGCGAGTCGAACGCTCCGGCTTTGACCAGCGACTCGGTGACCTTCTTGTTGCACGGACCAATGTCAATCTTGTGCAGATAGTCAGAGAAGTCGGTGAATTTGCCCTTCTCGGCACGCGTATTGATCAGCGATGCAACGACATTCGCGCCGACGTTGCGGACTGCGCCGAGCCCGAAGCGGATGTCCGCGCCGACCGAGGCGAAGTTCTGGGCCGACTCGTTCACGTCCGGCGGCAGCACCGTGATACCCAGTCGTCGGCAGTCGGCCAGGTAGATCGCCGCCTTGTCCTTGTCGTCTCCGACCGAGGTGAGAAGGCCGGCCATGTACTCGGCGGGATAGTTCGCCTTGAGGTAGGCCGTCCAGTAGGACACCAGGCCGTAACCGGCTGCGTGCGACTTGTTGAACGCGTAGTCGGCGAACGGCAGCACGGTGTCCCATAACGCCTTGACGGCCGCTGTCGAGAATCCGTTGGCTTTCATGCCATCGGAGAAGCCTTCGAATTCCTTCTCCAGGACCTCGCGCTTTTTCTTTCCCATGGCCTTGCGCAGAATGTCGGCTCGGGCCAGCGAGTAACCGGCCACCTTCTGCGCGATACGCATGATCTGCTCTTGGTAGACGATCAGGCCGTAGGTCTCGGAAAGGATTTCCCGCAGCGCATCTTCGAGTTCGGGGTGAATCGGTTTGATGGCCTGGCGGTTGTTCTTCCGGTCGGCGTAGTCGTTGTGGGCGTTCATGCCCATCGGGCCGGGTCGGTACAGGGCGATGACGGCGACGACGTCTTCGAACCCGGTGGGCTGCATGCGACGCAGCAAGTCACGCATCGGCCCACCGTCGAGCTGGAACACACCCAACGTGTCACCGCGGCCCAGGAGTTCGTAGGCAGCCGGATCATCGAGGGGCACCGCGTCGAGGTCGAGGTCGATCCCCCGGTTCGCCTGGATGTTTTCGAGGCAGTCGCCAATGATCGTGAGATTGCGCAGCCCGAGGAAATCCATCTTCAGCAGCCCGATGGCCTCACACGACGGATAATCCCAGCCCGTGATCACCGCACCGTCCTGCGGTCGACGCCACAGCGGAATCGCATCGATCAGCGGCTCCGAACTCATAATCACCGCGCAGGCGTGCACACCGGCATTGCGGACCAGCCCCTCCAGTCCGCGCGCCGTCTCATAGATCGTCCGCACATCAGGATCGGTGTCGATCAGGGCACGGACTTCAGCAGCCTCCTTGTACCGCTCGTGGGCGGGATCGGTGATTCCCGAGACTGAAATGTCCTTGGCCATGATCGGCGGCGGAAGAGCCTTGGTGATCCGGTCGGCGATGGCGAAGCCGGGCTGGCCGTAGTTCACCCGGGCCGAATCTTTCAGCGCTGCTTTGGTCTTGATGGTGCCGAACGTGATGACCTGGGCTACCCGGTCACTACCCCACCTGTTGGCGGCATAGCGCAGCATCTCCCCGCGGCGGCGGTCGTCGAAGTCGATGTCGATGTCGGGCATCGACACGCGCTCGGGGTTGAGGAAGCGTTCGAACAGCAACCCGTAAGGGATCGGATCGATATTCGTAATACCCATCGAGTACGCCACCAGTGAGCCGGCCGCCGACCCCCGGCCCGGGCCGACGCGGATATCCACTGAGCGCGCGTAGTTGATCAGGTCGGCGACGATCAGGAAGTAGGACGGATAGCCCTTCTCGCAGATGACCTTGATCTCGTAGTCGGCGCGATCGATGTATTCCTGCGGGACCGCGGAAGGAAACCGGCGGCTCAGCCCTGCGGTGACCTCGTGGCGCAGCCACGACTCCTGGGTGTGACCCTCGGGCACCGGGAAAATCGGCATCCGGTCATGCGGCTTCCACAGGTCGGCGTAGGACTGCACCCGCTCGGCGATCAGCAACGTCGAGTCGCAGGCTCCCGGGACCTGGTCATCCCACAGCGCGCGCATTTCTGCGGCGGACTTGAGGTAATAACCGTCGCCGTCGAACTTGAACCGATTGGGGTCGGACAGCGTCTTGCCGGTCTGCACGCACAGCAACGCCTCGTGGTTACGCGAGTGGTCGCGGGTGACGTAGTGGCAGTCGTTGGTCGCCAGTGGCGGGATCGACAGCTTCGTGCCGACCTCGAGCAGGCCCTCCCGGACCCGGCGCTCGATGTCCAGGCCGTGGTCCATCAGCTCGAGAAAAAAGTTCTCCGGGCCGAAGATCTCCCGCCACTTGGCGGCGGCTTCCAGTGCCTCGCGATCATGGCCGAGGCGCAGCCGCGTCTGTACCTCACCGGAGGGGCAGCCGGTGGTGGCGATGATGCCGTCGGCGTGCTCGGCGATCACCTCGGCGTCCATTCGGGACCACTTTCCAAGCTGGCCCTCGAACGACGCCAGCGAGGACAGCTTGAACAGGTTGCGCAGCCCGGTCGCGTTCTCCGCGATCATCGTCATATGCGTGTAGGCCCCGCTGCCCGAGACGTCGTCACCCTTCTGACCGGGGTCACCCCACAGGATGCGCTTGGTGTCGAAACGCGAGGCGGGGGCGATGTAGGCCTCCACGCCGATGATCGGCTTGATGCCCGCCTCGGTCGCTTTGTTGTAGAACTCGCTGGCCCCGAACATATTTCCGTGATCTGTCATGCCCACCGCGGGCATACCCAGGCGCTGCGCCTCGGCCAGCATCGGACTGATCTTCGCAGCGCCGTCGAGCATCGAGTACTCGGTGTGGTTATGCAGGTGAACAAAAGACCCTGAAGACCCTGAAGACCCTGAAGACCCAGGCAAAGAATCGCTCATAGGGACGCCAGTCTATGACCGGCCACCGACAGCCTGCGGCGTGTCGCGATGCGTGTCTCGCCTCGTTCGCATCAGGCCCCAGCAGCCCGAATCTCACCCGCCGTGCAGGCGCAGACCGTCCAGCGCATGCTGCAGGTCGGCAGGGTACGGACTGGTGATCTCGACGCGCCGCCCGTCGGCTGGATGCACGAACGCCAGGGATCGAGCGTGCAGCCATTGGCGTTCCAGGCCGAGTTTCCCCGCCAGCTTCGGGTCCGCACCATAGGTCAGGTCGCCACAGCATGGGTGATGCAATGCGGCGAAGTGGACCCGGATCTGGTGGGTACGCCCAGTCTCGAGTTGGACGTCGAGGAGGCTCGCAGCCGGGTGCGCTTCCAGGGTGTCGTAGTGGGTCACGCTGGCCCTGCCGCCGTCGACGACGGCGAACTTCCAGTCGTGCCCCCGGTGGCGACCGATCGGCGCGTCGATGGTTCCGCTGGACGGATCCGGATGGCCCTGGACGAGAGCGTGGTATCTCTTCTCGACGGTCCGCTGTTTGAATGCCCGTTTGAGCACGGTGTACGCCCGCTCGGACAGGGCCACCACCATCACCCCGGAGGTGCCGACATCAAGCCGGTGCACGATGCCTTGGCGCTCATGGATTCCCGATGTGCTGATCCGAAAGCCCGCCGCCGCCAACCCGCCCAGCACCGTCGGACCGTGCCAGCCGACGGTCGCGTGCGCAGCCACCCCGGGCGGCTTGTCGACCGCCACGATGTCGTCGTCGGCATAGAGGATCGACATGCCCTCGATGTCGACCGGCGTGTTCTCCACCGGGGCGGGCGCCTCCGGTAGCCGCACCTCCAGCCACGCCCCCACGACGAGCTTGTCCGACTTGCCCGCGGGGGCGCCGTCGAGCTCGACGGCGCCCTCGGCAGCGAGTGCAGCGGCTGCGGTGCGCGACAGCCCGAGCAGCCGGGCCAGCCCGGCATCGACTCGCATGCCGGCCAGTCCTTCCGGGATCGGCAAAGAACGGGTGGTCATCAGGCCCCGGACTCGGGTTCCGGCTCCCGGCCCCTCCCGACGGTGTCTGATTCGTCGTCCGGCTG
>NZ_JBMYXC010000005.1:9168-35684 GCF_049608025.1 Mycobacterium sp.
TGGCGCCTCCCGACGGTGTCCGATTCGTCGTCCGGCTGGCGCCTCCCGACGGTGTCCGATTCGTCGTCCGGCTGGCGCCTCCCGACGGTGTCGAAGTCGAAGCCGAACAACGACAACGCGACCAGCAGAATCGCCCCGCCGACCACCGACGGATCGGCCACATTGAACACCGGCCACCAACCGATGGACAAAAAGTCCACAACGTGGCCGCGCAGCGGGCCGGGCGAGCGGAAGAAGCGATCCACCAGGTTGCCCATCGCGCCACCGAGAATCAGCCCCAGGCCGAGAGCCCACCACGGAGACACCAGCCGACGGCCCATCCAGATGATGCCGAAGACGACGCCCGTTGCGACCAGGGTGAGCACCCAGGTGTATCCGGTGGCCATCGAGAACGCCGCACCCGAATTGCGCACCAATGTCCAGGTCACGGTGTCGCCGATGATCGACACCGGCTGCCCAGGTGTCAGCAGCTTGACGGCGAGCACCTTGGTGACGATGTCCAAGACGAGCACCACACCCGCCACAGAGAGCAGAAGGCCCAGCCGACGACGTGGCGTAGCCGCCTCCGGTTTCGCGACACCGTCGCCGGTCGCCGGCTCGACCGGGCTCGATGATTCATCAGTCACGCCCCCCATCATTCCAAAGAGCCCGTGGGGAACAATTCCACCCATGCACCGCTTCCTCGTCATAGCCACCGGTGGGACGATCTCGACCACCGCCGACGGTGACGCCGTACTGCGCCCCGCTCTGTCCGGAGCGGACCTCACCGCAGGGTTGGACGTCGAGGTGGTCGAAGCGATGTCGGTAGACAGCTCTCAGCTGACCCCGGCAGACTGGGACGTGATCGCTTCGGCGGTCCGAAGCGCGTCGCGCACCGATGGAATCGGCGGCATCGTCGTCACCCACGGCAGCGACACCATGGAAGAAACCGCGCTGTGGCTCGAACTCACCTATCGGGGTGAGGCGCCGGTGGTGCTTACCGGTGCGCTGCGCAGCGCCGACGCTCCCGACGCCGACGGGCCTGCCAACCTGCGCGACGCCCTCACCATCGCCGGCAGCCCAGGCGCCCGCGGCCTCGGTGTCGCGGTGAGCTTCGCCGGCGCGGTGTTCGAACCGATAGGTCTGCACAAGGTGGCCACCGGTGACTTGCAGGGCTTCTCGGGGTGCACGCTGGGGTCGGTCGGCGGAAACGAGTTCACCCGGTTCGTAAGGCCGAAGAATCGCCCGTTCCTCGGTGAACTGACTGCCGCCGATGCCCCGCGGGTGGACATCGTGGTCGCCTATCCCGGCGCCGATGCCGTCGCACTGGACGCCTGTGTGGCCGCCGGTGCCCGCGGCATCGTGCTGGAAGCGCCGGGGGCCGGCAACGCCGGCGCGGTGCTCATCGATGCTGTTCGGCGACATTGCAGCGACGGCATCGCGGTGGCCATGTCCACCCGCGTCCCGGGCGGGCCCGTCAGCCCGGGCTACGGGCCGGGGCGCGCCCTGGCGGATGCGGGTGCGCTCGTCGCTCCGCGACTTCGATCGTCGCAGGCACGCGTGCTGCTGATGGCCGCGCTGGCAGCCGGATCATCGGCCCGGGGCACCTTCGAGCGCTGGGCCTGACCGCGCGAGCGGGTCCGCGCGCTTCACCCGCTCCACCGTCTAGGGTGCGCTCTGCCGGTCGACGAAATCCGGCCAGTCCAGACTGTCCACCGGATTGGCGTGTTTCACCGCCGCGACGTCGTCGGAGAAGGTGCGCGCCGACCCGGGTCCGGTGCTGCGGGTCTCGAAGCGTGCCGTCATCACCCCGTGGCCTGCGCCCTGGACCCATCCGTGCCCGAACTCGGTGTGCACGACGTCATCGCCGACCCGCCAGAGCGGAGCGGCCGGGCCGGGCTGCACAACAGGCTGCGGTGAACCGGTGCCGGACACCTCGTCGGCAGCCAGCAACTCGAGCGCCGGGAACAGCGACTCCTGCTGCACCTCGGACAGGCCGGAAAAGCCTACTCCGACAAGACGAATCGGACCGATATCGACCGGGTCGAGCAAGAGTCTGCGCGCGGTGGCGGTCAACGTCGCCGAGTCGGTGGTCGCATACGGCAGCGTCGCCGACCTGGTGAGAATGCTCATGTCGGACTTCTTCAACTTGACGGTGACGGTGCGGGCCCCGCGACCGTCCTTGAGCAACCGCCGGTGTGCATGCTCGCCGATCGGACCCGTGGCCGCGCGGAGCTGACCGATGGTCGTCACGTCTTCGGAAAACGTCGACTCGGCACTGATCTGTTTCGCGGGCGCGTTCTCGGCCACCGGCCGATCGTCGATGCCCCGCGCGAGACGGTGCAGCGCCGGCCCGACGGCAGGACCGAGTATGTTCGCGACCTCGGTGTCCGACAGCGCCGCCAGGGCACCGATCGTCCCGATGCCGAGCCGGTGCAGCTTCTCGTCGGCCACCGGCCCGATGCCCCAGAGGCTGCGCACCGGCAGCGTGTCGAGCAGGGCCACTTCCTCCGCACGGGAAACCACCGTGATTCCGTCCGGTTTGGCCAGACCTGACGCGATCTTGGCGATCTGCTTGCCCGATCCCGCGCCGACGGAGGCGACCAGTCCGGTCACCGCGGCCACCTCGGCTCGCAGTCTCTCGCAGAACACTGCCACCTCGGCCGACGAGGCGCCGGCAAGCTCCACGGGCTCCCCGAAAGCTTCGTCGAACGACAACTGTTCGAGCACCGGCACCATCGTGCGCACCGTTTCGAAGACGCGGCGGCTGGCCAGTCCGTACACCGCGCCGCGCGGCGGCAGCACCACCGCGGCCACACCGATCAGCCGGCGCGCCTGATGCATCGGCATCGCCGAACGGGCACCGAACGCCCGCGCCTCGTAGCTGGCACCAGCCACCACGCCGCGGCCGCCCAAGCCGCCGACGAGGACAGGACGGCCCCGCAAGGTGGGGCGGGTCAGTTGCTCCACGGATGCGAAGAATGCATCCATGTCCAGGTGCAGGACCCATCTCGCGCCCACACCTGCAGATATTAGGCCTGCTGGCCGATATCGATGAGCCGGTTAGCCTGACCTGCATGGCACACCCAAGCCCCGAGGCCTCAGATGTTCCGATCCGGGATGCCTCGATCCGGCTGGGGCAATTCCTCAAACTGGCCGGCCTCATCGACTCCGGCGCAGACGCCAAGTCGGTGATCGCAGACGGTTTGGTCACCGTCAATGGCGACGTCGAAACCCGGCGCGGCAGGCAGTTGCACCCCGGTGACACCGCAGTGTTCTCCGGCCGCGCCGCCCGCGTCACCCCCAGGTGAGCCCGCCGCGCCGCAGCGCCGTCACGCCTTGGCGATCGCGACCCGCACGCCGTCACCGATCTCGGCGGCCTGCTCGGGATCCCCGAACTCGAAGCTGGTGGCGAGGATCTCCCGCGCGATCAGGTCCCTGTGCGTGCGGGCCCAGGCCGCGCACTCTTCAGGCACCGAAACCACCACCGAAATCCGGTCGGAGACATCCAGGCCGGTGGCCTTCCGCAATTCCTGCAGTTCCCGAATGCGGTCCTTGGCCCAGCCCTCGGCCTTCAGCTCCGGCGTCACGGTTCCATCGAGCACCACCAAACCCGCCCCATCGGCGAGTGCGGCGGTCCAATCAGGTTCGGCCGCAACGAGCTTGGAGCTGAACTCTCCGGGGTTCAGTACCGCCGGGCCCGCGGTCAACGTGCCGTCGGCGTTGAGTACTCCCTCGCCCGCCTTGACCGCTTTGATCGCGGCCTGCACATCGCTGCCGATCCGCGGTCCGGCGACGCGCGCGTTGACGGCGAGTTCGAACCGGCCGTGGGCGGCGATGTCATCGGTGAGTTCCACCGACTTCACGTTGAGTTCGTCGGCGATCAGGTCCCGGTAGGCCTCGAGTCGCTGCGGATCCACCGACTCGCTCAACGCGACAGTCAGGTTCGGCAGCGGCAGGCGAACGCGCAACTTCTTGGCCTTCCGCAGCGACGATCCCGTCGAGGCGACTTCGCGCACCAGGTCCATGTCGGCGACCAGTCGCGGATCGGCCGGCAGCAATTCGGCATCGGGCCAGTCCGTCAGGTGCACCGAGCGCTCCCCCGTGATGCCACGCCAGATCACCTCCGAGATCAGCGGGAGCAGCGGGGCGGCCAGCCGGCTGGTCACCTCGAGCACGGTGTGCAACGTGTCGATCGCGTCGGCGTCCTCCTCCCAGAACCGCGAACGAGAGCGCCGGACATACCAATTCGTGAGCGCCTCGGTGAACTGCCGTAGCTGATCGCACGCTACCGAGATATCGCAGACATCCATCGATGCCGTCAGTCCGCCACGCAGCACCGCAAGCTTGGCCAGTATGTAGCGATCCAGCACATGGGTCGAGTCGGTACGCCAGGTGCCCTTGTTCGGCGCGTACAGCGCCAGGAAGGTATAGGCGTTCCACAGCGGCAGCAACACCTGTCGAACACCCTCACGGATGCCCTGCTCGGTCACCACCAGGTTGCCGCCGCGCAGGATCGGCGAGGCCATCAGGAACCAGCGCATGGCGTCAGAGCCGTCCCGGTCGAACACCTCGGTGACGTCTGGATAGTTGCGCAGCGACTTGCTCATCTTCTGACCGTCGTTACCCAGCACGATCCCGTGCGAGACGCAGGTCCGGAAAGCCGGTTTGTCGAATAACGCCGTAGCGAGGATATGCAGGGTGTAAAACCAGCCGCGCGTCTGACCGATGTACTCGACGATGAAGTCGCCGGGGAAATGGGCCTCGGCTCCGGCCCCACCCGCTCCGGCCTCCCCACCCGCGAACCATTGCTGGTTCTCAAACGGATAGTGCACCTGCGCAAATGGCATCGACCCCGAGTCGAACCACACGTCGAGCACATCGGGAATGCGACGCATCGTCGACCGCCCGGTCGGATCGTCGGGGTTGGGCCGCGTCAGCTCATCGATGAAGGGCCGGTGCAGATTGTCCGGACGCACCCCGAAGTCACGTTCCAGTTCGTCGAGGCTCCCGTACACGTCGATACGCGGATAGGCCGGATCGTCGGACTTCCAAACCGGAATCGGAGTGCCCCAGTAGCGGTTTCGCGAAATTGACCAGTCACGCGCGCCCTGTAGCCACTTGCCGAACTGGCCGTCCTTGACGTGCTCGGGATACCAGGTGATCTCTTTGTTCAGCTCCACCATGCGGTCGCGGAACTGACTGACCTTGATGAACCACGACGACACCGCCCGGTAGATCAGCGGGTTGCGGCACCGCCAGCAGTGCGGATAGGAGTGGTCGTAGGTGTCGTGGCGAAGCAACACTGCGCCATTGGCTTGTGCGGCCCCGCTCTGATTCTTCAGGTCGCGAATGATCTGGGGGTTGGCATCGAATACGTGCTGGCCCGCAAAGTCGGGGACAGTGTCATCGAATCGTCCCTTGGCGTCGACCGGCGTGACCGCCGTGATGTCGGCCGCCTGCGCGGTGGCCATATCGTCCTCGCCGTACGCCGGTGCCAGGTGGACCAGTCCGGTGCCGTCCTCGGTGCTGACGAAATCGGCAGGCAGTACCGAGAATACGTTGGGCGAGTCCAGCCTCAGGTCATTGAAGTAGGAAAACGGTGGCGCGTAGGACACGCCGACCAGATCCCGGCCCGAGTAGGTGGCCACGATCTGCGGTTCGTCCCCGAACTCGCGGGCGTAGGCATCCAGGCGAGCCGCCGCCAGCACGAAGCGCCGCCCGTCGGGCGCCGCGACCAGAACGTAGTCGACATCAGGGTTGACCGCGACGGCCTGGTTGGACGGCAGCGTCCACGGCGTCGTCGTCCAGATCAGCAGGTAGGCCCCCACCAGATCCGGTGCGGCCGGTGCGTCGGTGGCTGTCTGCTCCTCGCGCGAGCGCTCGTCGGTGATCCGGTATCCGACGGTCAGCGCCGGATCCTGGCGGCTCTGGTAGACGTCGTCGTCCATGCGCAGTTCGTGGCTCGACAGCGGTGTCTCGTCATTCCAGCAGTAGGGCAGCACCCGGTTGCCTTCATAGGCGAGTTCCTTGTCCCACAACTGCTTGAAGGCCCAGATCACCGACTCCATGAAGTCCAGATCCAGTGTCTTGTAATCGTTGTCGAAGTCGACCCAGCGCGCCTGGCGGGTCACGTAGGAACGCCATTCGTTGGTGTACTTGAGCACCGACGCCCGACAGGCTTCGTTGAACTTTTCGATGCCCATCTGCTCGATCTGGCCCTTGTCGGTGATAGCCAGTTGACGCTGCACTTCGAGTTCGGCCGGCAGGCCGTGGGTGTCCCAGCCGAATCGACGCTCGACCCTGTACCCGCGCATGGTGCGGTAGCGCGGCACGATGTCCTTGACGTATCCGGTGAGCAGGTGCCCGTAGTGCGGAAGTCCGTTCGCGAACGGCGGCCCGTCGTAGAACACATACTCCGGCGCAGCGTCGCGACGGTCGATGCTGGCCCGGAAAGTGTCGTCGCCGGCCCAATAGTCCAGTACGGCGGCTTCGAGCTCGGGGAACTTCGGCGCCCCAGCGCCCGGCTTCGGGTAGGCGTTCACCTGCGTGCGTCTCCTGTGCCAGATGTCGTTCAGGCACGGGGACGACGTCGCGCCGGTGCGCGAGCGCCGCGGTACCACCCCGCTTGCGCACCCGCGGTGCGCCGCTCGAAGGAAGGCGATGACGGGCCAACCCGTTCGGTTCTACTGGACGCGGCCGTTCGCACAACGACCGAAACGACGCCGTTCTTCCGAAAGCTCCCCGGTGATGGCCGGATCGACGCTGGTCGCCACAGTCTAGCGGGCCGACGGCATCACTTCGGAATCACCCGGGCCAGCAGATGAGCAGGCCGCTGGGCAAGGAGCCGATCAGATCGCGGCCCGAGTGCGATCGGCGAAGGGCGCACCGAACTCCCGCACCGGCCGGAAGCCGTTCTTGCGCGCCAGCGCCGCACCCCGGCGGATCAACGCGGCAGTCGCGACGAAGCCCGCCTGGTCCGGAACGACCAAGGGGGTCAGCAGACGGTTGTGCACATAGCCGAACGCGAGCCCGGACTCCGGATCGGCCCAGCCCAGAGAGCCGCCCAGACCCACATGCCCGAACCCGGGCAGCACCCCGCCCAGCGGCAGCCCGTGATAGCCGAGGTGGAAGGCCATCGGCATGAACATGGCGTGGTCGGGCCGCAGGCTCGGCCGCCCCACCAGAGCCGCGGTGGTCTCGCTGGAGAGGAACTGCGTGCCGTCGATGCGTCCGCCGTTGGCGATCGCACCGTACATGCGGGCCAGCGCACGCGCGGTGGCCACGCCGTTGGCCGCGGGCATCTCACTGTCGAGCAGGGGTGTGTCACCCTGCACAAGCGCTTTGACGCCGGGGGAATACATCGTTCCGAATGCGCCCGAGAACGGCAGAGCGGCTACCCGTGGTGCCACCAGGTTGAATATCGGGTTCTGCAGCCGGCTCTGCGGACCGATGATCTGCGCAGCGTGCGTCGGCGCCTGCTCGGGAGGCCGACCCAGGTGCAGTCCGTCGGTGTCCAGCGGCTGGGCCACCTCGGTGCGCACCAGCTCGCGCATCCCCTTACCTGTGACCGCGCGCGCCAACCCGGACAACAGCCAGCCGAAGGTCAGCGCATGGTAGGCGGGTTTTCCCAGCAGCCAGCTGACCGGTTCAGCGGCCAGTCGCGCCTCCATCCGGACGTGATCGAGCAGTTCGTGCTTGGCGGCACCGTTGAGATGAGCCAGGCCCGCCCGGTGCCTCAGTGCGTCGCGCACGGTGATGCCCGACTTCCCATTGGCACCGAACGCCGGCCAGTACTCAGCCACCGGAGCGTCGTAGTCGATCAGCCCCCGGTCGGCCAGCCGGTGGATGACGGTCGCGGCCACGCCCTTGGTCGCAGAGAACACCATGGTGCCGGTGTCGGCGTTCCAGTGCCGGGTTCCCCGCCGGTCAGACCAGCCCGTCCAGATGTCGACGACCGGCTCGCCATCGAGGTAGACGGCCAGCGCGCCGCCACCGAGACGGCGCCACGGGAACATCTGCGCGAACAGACGCACTGCGCAGCCGAAATTCTGATCGGCTGCGCCCTGGACACCACGCGGCAGGGCCGAACCGTCGACACCGTATCGGAGCCCCGCGCTGCGCTCCGGGTTATTGACGCCCGTCACAATGATTCGAATTTACCCCGGTGAGCGGCAAAGAACCGTGGAGTTACCGATTTGTTAACCAGCGCCCGTCGGCTGCTGGTCAGCGGCGTCCAGGATCTGCTGCGCAGCAAGCGCCGGAGTCAACTCTCCGCTGCGAACCCGGCGCTCGATGTCGGCACGGGCCTCGCGCACGCCTGGGCTGGTCAACACCCGGTCCAGGACCGCGTCGTGGACCATCGACCAGGTCCACTGCACCTGCTGAGCGCGCCGGCGGGCGTCGAACTCCCCTGCCTCGGTGAGCACGTCCCGATGCCTGAGCACGGTTTCCCAAACCTCGGGCAAGCCGGTTCCGTCCAGCGCGCTCATCGTCAAGACCGGCGGACGCCAGAGGGTTTCCCGCGGGTAGATCAGGCGGATGGCGCCGGCCAACTCCCGCGCGGCGGCCTTGGCCTCGACGGCATGCTCCCCGTCGGCTTTGTTGACGACGATGATGTCGGCGAGTTCGAGCACGCCCTTCTTGATGCCCTGCAGTTGATCGCCGGTCCGGGCCATCGTCAGGAACACGAAGGTATCCACCATGTTGGCAACCGCCACCTCGGACTGACCCACCCCGACGGTCTCCACCAGGATGACGTCGTAGCCCGCCGCTTCCAGCAAGACGATCGTCTCGCGGGTCGCCCTGGTGACACCGCCGAGCGTCCCCGAGGTGGGTGAGGGCCGGATGTAGGCGTCGGGATGAACCGCCAGGCGCGCCATGCGGGTCTTGTCCCCCAGAATCGAGCCACCGGTGCGGGTGGACGAGGGATCCACGGCGAGTACGGCCACCCGGTATCCCTGCCCGATGAGGTACATCCCGAGCGCCTCGATGCTGGTCGACTTGCCCACCCCGGGAACTCCGGTGATGCCGACGCGCAGGCCGTTGCCGGCATCGGGCCGAGGGCGGGTCCCGCTTGCCGGGGACAGCTCCAGCAGCAACTCCTGGGCCCGCTGCCGGTGGTCGGCACGGGCTGACTCCACCAGCGTGATCGCCCTCGCCAGCGCCGAGCGGTCGCCATCGCGGACCGCGGCGGCCAACTCTCTGATCGGTTGGCTCATCTAACTCAGGGGGTAACCGAGGCGCTCGGCCAGCTCGTCCAGCAGACCGATCGCCGCGTCGGCGATGACGGTGCCCGGCGGAAAAATGGCAGTGGCGCCGGCGGCGTAGAGCTCGTCGAAGTCGCCCGGGGGAATGACCCCACCGACGACAATCATGATGTCCGGCCTGCCGACCTCGGCGAGTGCATCGCGCAACGCAGGAACCAGGGTCAGGTGACCCGCGGCAAGGGAAGACACTCCGACCACGTGCACGTCGTTGTCGGCGGCCTGACGAGCCACTTCATCCGGCGTCGAGAACAGCGGCCCGACGTCCACGTCGAACCCGATGTCGGCGAAGGCCGTCGCGATCACCTTCTGTCCGCGATCATGGCCGTCCTGACCCATCTTGGCCACCAGAATTCTGGGCCTGCGGCCGTCGGCCTCGGCGAACTTCTCGACCAGTTCAGTTGCTGCTGACATTTTCCCGCCAGTTTGCCCTATGCCCACCTCGTCTCGGTACACACCGGCGATGGTCCGGATCTCGGCCTGGTGGCGTCCGTACACCTTCTCCAATGCGTCGGAGATCTCCCCGACCGTCGCCTTGGCGCGCGCCGCATTGATCGCCAGCGCCAAAAGGTTGTTGCCCAGCCCATCCGGCCCGCCGGCGGCCGCGGCCGCGCGGGACAGTTCTGCCAACGCGGTGTGCGTCGCGGCGTCATCGCGGTCGGCGCGCAGACGCTCGAGCTTGGCGATCTGCTCGGCACGCACCCGGCTGTTCTCGACCTTGAGGACTTCGATCTCGTGGTCGGTACCCTCTGCGGAAACCTGGTACTTGTTGACCCCGATCACGGTCTGCTGTCCGGAGTCGATGCGTGCCTGGGTCCGCGCGGCGGCTTCCTCGATGCGCAGCTTCGGAATGCCCTCATCGATGGCCTGGGCCATGCCGCCGTGCGCGGCGACCTCCTGGATGTGCGAGCGTGCCCGTGTCGCCAACTGGTAGGTCAGCCACTCCACGTAGTAGGAGCCACCCCACGGGTCGATGGGCCGGGTGGTGCCCGACTCCTGCTGCAGCAACAGCTGAGTGTTGCGTGCGATGCGGGCCGCGAAGTCTGTCGGTAGGGCGAGCGCTTCGTCGAGCGCGTTGGTGTGCAGTGACTGGGTGTGGCCCTGCGTCGCGGCCATCGCCTCGACACAGGTCCTGGCCACGTTGTTGAAGGCGTCCTGAGCCGTCAACGACCAACCTGAGGTCTGCGAATGCGTGCGCAATGACTGCGATTTCGGGTTCCGGGGCTCGAATTCTGCGACAAGTTCGCTCCAGAGCAGCCGACCCGCGCGCAGCTTGGCGACTTCCATGAAGAAGTTCATGCCGATGCCCCAGAAGAAGGACAGCCGCGGGGCGAACTCGTCGATCTCCAGCCCGGCATCAAGCCCGGCCTTGATGTACTCGACCCCGTCGGCCAGGGTGTAGGCCAGCTCCAGATCGGCGGTGGCACCGGCCTCCTGAATGTGATACCCCGAGATCGAGATCGAGTTGTACTTGGGCATTTTCCGGCTTGTGTAGCCGAAGATATCGGAGATGATCCGCATCGACGGCTTGGGCGGATATATGTAGGTGTTGCGGACCATGAACTCTTTGAGGATGTCGTTCTGGATGGTCCCGGCAAGCTTCTCGGGCGGTACCCCCTGCTCCTCTGCGGCGGCCACATACAACGCGAGAATCGGCAGCACCGCGCCGTTCATCGTCATCGACACCGACACCGAGGACAGGTCGATTCCATCGAATAGTTGGCGCATGTCGAGAATGGAATCGATGGCCACCCCAGCCATTCCCACGTCTCCGGCCACCCGCGGATGGTCCGAGTCGTAGCCGCGGTGTGTAGCCAGGTCGAAGGCCACCGAGAGGCCCTTCTGGCCGGCGGCGAGATTGCGCCGATAGAAGGCATTGGATTCCGCAGCGGTCGAGAACCCGGCGTACTGACGGATCGTCCACGGCTGGTTCACATACATCGTCGGGTAGGGACCCCGCACGAATGGCGGCTCTCCGGGCATGCTGCACAGCGGATATCCCGCGCTGACGATCGCGTCGCGATCGGCTGCGATGTAGACGGGTTTGACGTCGATGCCTTCGGGGGTGGCCCAGTCCAATTGGTCGGCGGTGTAACCGTGCGCGGCAGCCGCCGCGGAAGTCTGGCCGGCCACATCCTCAGCAGTGGACGCCACCGGAGCGCGCTTACCCTGCAGGGGCACCTCGGCGAAACTGCCGATGGTCGCGCTGGTCTCCGGAATCGCCTCGCCAGTCGTTAGGTGCGTAGCCATCCCGTCATGCCCCCAATCGAGTCAACAGATCCGACAGTTCCCCGACCGCATCGATCGTGGCGGTCAGATAGCCGTCGGGTTTCGAATCAGCTTCAGCGACAGACTTCTTCGCTCCGGCCAGCAGAATGTGGCGCACACCGGCCTGCCGGGCAGCCTCGACGACACCCGAGGCCTCGTTCGCGCAGCGGGCATCGGTACCGCAGATCACGGCAATCTCGGCGCCGCCGGCGTCAGCTACTGCCTGACCGACCCCGGCGGCGTCCACTGGGCCAGGGTCGACTGCCTGGATGCCGCCGCAGGCCAGCAGGTTCGAGGTGAATGTGGTGCCCTTGTTGTGCTCAGCCAATGGCCCCAGCGGCAGTAGCAGCACCGTCGGCCGCCTACCCGCCTGATCCAGGAAGACATCCGAGCGGTTCCGCAACGTTTCGAAACCCGCCGCGTATCGCAGTACATGGGGCAGCGAATCACCTTGCGGAAGAGCACATTCAGAGAGATCGGGATATTCATTGACCCCGGTCAGCGCGGTGCGCCGATGCGCGATGTCCTCCGCGCGGGCCTGCGCCACCTCCGAGATGCACCCGCTGATGTAGTCCCTGGCGGCGACGAAACCTCCCTTGGCCTCGATCTCCTGAAGGTGCCCCCACGCCTGCTCGGCAAGTTGTCCGGTGAGGTCCTCGACGAACCATGAACCGCCCGACGGGTCGAGCACGCGGCCGACATGGGACTCTTCGAGCAACAGCAACTGGGTGTTTCGGGCGATCCGTCGCGCAAAACTGCGCGCAGTGCCGGGGAACCCGCCGGGAATCGCGACATCGAACGGGTGCACGAGCACGGTGTCGGCACCACCGACGCCCGCCGAGAATGCTGCCACTGTGGTGCGCACCATGTTCACCCATGGATCGCGCTGAGCCATCATCGCCAGCGAGGTGCTGGCGTGCACGGTCGCCGCACCTGCGTCAGGCTCCCCCACCACATCGGCGACCCGGGCCCAGAGTTGGCGCGCAACACGAAGTTTCGCGACAGTCATGAACTGGTCGTCGTCGGCCGCGAACCGGAAACTGATCTGCCTGAGCGCCACGGCGGTAGGTAGACCCGCCTCGACCAACAGGCGCAGATAGGCGATGCCCGCGGCGATGGAGGCGCCGAGTTCCCACGATGCACTGGCACCCAGGTTATGGAAGGCCGGACCGTCGACGGTGATCGCCCGCACGTGTCCGCCGTATCCGGTGAACGTGTCCGCGGTCGTGAGGACGTCACCGATACTGGCGGCGGGCCGTCCGGACAGCTGGGCAGTCAGTGGATCGGCGCCCAGGTCCACCGACAACCGGGACCGCTGATCGTCGTCGAGTCCGGTCAGCAGGGCAAGCACCGCCTCAGCCGTGGCGACATAGGTCGAACCCTCACCTGCGATGTCGAAGACAACGGGCACGAGGTCGAGGAACACGCCATCGAGCAAACGACCGAGATCTGCCGGCGGAACGCCGTCCGCGGAGACCTCCCCGTCGCCGACCTTGAGCACCAGTGCGCTGACGCCCTCGGTCAACGCGAGCAGCACCAACCCATTGCTCTCCTCGGCAGTCGACCCGTCGGCTGGAAAGGCCTCGGCGACCTTCCAGCCCGACTTCACGTCCCGCAGCGCATCGCCGCCGCGGACGAAAGGCCAGCGGCCCGGCAAACTCGGCTCGGCGTGTTCGTCCACGCTGGTGTACAGGGGCCGGATCGGGAAGCCGTCGTAGGTCTGCGAATCCAGCAATCGTTCTGGTTCCGCGGGCAGATCGGCAGGGTCGCGCCGGGTGGTCTTGGTCAGAACACCCGCCACCGCAGAGCGCCATCGGTCGAGATCGGCACCGGTTACACCCGCGGCGACGCCGGCACTGGGTTTCTGCACAGCTATCAGGCTAAATGATCGAAGACGGGGCGCCGGGGGCTGGTCGGCCGACTCGGCACCTCGATGGCAGGAGGTGGTCGCCCTGGCCCCGATCGGTCGCTTCGGCCCCGTACTGTTGGCAAGCGTGAAGTCCGTCGTCAGCACGCTGCGCACAGTTCGCACGGCGGTGGTCACCACACTCAGGACTGTTCCCAAGCGCCGGTTCGTGACCATCCTGACCGCGATTGTGGCACTTGTCGCCATTGCGGTGCTGGTTCCGCTGCCGACTGCCGTGCAGCTACGGGACTGGGCCACATCGGTGGGCCCGTGGTTCCCGCTGGCCTTTCTGGGCGCACACATCCTCGTGACGGTGTTCCCGTTCCCGCGCACCGTCTTCACGCTGGCGGCGGGCCTGCTGTTCGGACCGTTCCTGGGGGTGCCGATCGCGGTGCTCGCGAGCACGATCAGCGCGGTCATCGCTCTGCTGCTCGTCCGCGCGGTGGGCTGGCAGTTGAACCGACTCGTGACGCATCCACGGCTGGAGGCGGTGAACGCGCGACTCGCCGCGCGCGGGTGGCCCACCGTGTTGTCGATGCGACTGATTCCGGCCGTCCCGTTCTCGGTGCTGAACTACGCAGCCGGCTCGTCTGCGGTTCGGGTGCTGCCCTACACACTGGCGACTTTCTTCGGGCTACTGCCCGGCACCGCCGCGGTCGTCATCCTCGGTGACGCCCTCACCGGGAATATCAGTCCCCTGCTGTTCCTGGTCTCGCTGTGCACCGCAAGCGTCGGCATGGCGGGGCTGGTCTACGAGATCAGGGCCCAAAGTCGCCATCGAACCGGCGCATCCGACGCCCCAACGGCAGAACCCGCGGAGTCTGCGATCAGCGCCGGTTGACCGCAGGCCCCTTCGCCGTCATCGCCCCGAAAAGCGCGAGCAACGACGCTGCGGCCACCAGGCTCGGGCTCCAGTCCTTCACCTTGACGTGGAACGCGACGGCCAATGCGAAGTAGACCGTCAGCATGAAGGTGGTGACCCGGGCCAAGGCCGGGAAGCGGTACACCGATGCCAGCCCAACCGCCGAGGCGCCCTTGACGATCGGCAGCACCGGTCGCAGCCGCGGATCAAGGCCGACGTCATCGAGCGTCTTGTCGATGGGCGCCACCGGGATCGCGCAGGCGACCGCGTCGCCGGCCTGAAGCGCGGCCAGCAGCGCGTAGGTCCTCTTCTCGGTCAGCGCGCCCATCAGTCTGCGGCACCGTGACGCGGTGCCGGAGGTTGCGCCTGGGGGTATTTGGGCGCAGGCGGCTGCGCCTGCTCCGAGAGCGGCGGATACTGTCGCGGCCCGTCGAGGGTCCCCGCGACCGGGGTGCGTGCCTCCGCCACCGCCTGGGCGACGGCCTGGGCGATCGCCGGGTCGGTTTGAGTGTTGAACCACTCGGCAACCTCGGCGGAGTCATCCTCGGGCTTGGGCAGGTTCACGTCCACCGGCGACGGCGTGTACCGGAACACCCCGTCCTCGCCCGGCGCACCCAGCATCTTGGCGAAGCCCTGCAGGGCCCCACCGAAATCGCTGGGCACCAGCCAGACCTTGTTCGCCTCGCCCTTGGCCATCTCCGGCAACGTCTGCAGGTACTGGTAGGCCAGCATCTCCGGGGTCGGGCGACCCGCCTTGATAGCGGCAAACGTCTTCTCGATCGCCTTGGCCTCACCCTGGGCCCGCAGGTAGGAGGCGGCCCGTTCGCCCTGAGCACGCAGCATGCGGGACTGCCGCTCGGCCTCGGCGGCGAGGATGGCGGCCTGCTTGGCGCCTTCGGCGGCCAGGATCTGGGACTGCTTCTGGCCTTCTGCCTGCTTGATCGACGCCTCGCGGTGACCCTCGGCGGTCAGGATCATCGCACGCTTCTCCCGGTCGGCCCGCATCTGCTTCTCCATCGAGTCCTGAATCGACGGCGGCGGATCGATGCTGCGCAACTCGACGCGCGCCACCCGCAGGCCCCAACGCCCAGTTGCGTCGTCGAGCACACCGCGCAACTGGCCGTTGATCGAGTCACGGGAGGTCAGGGTCTGCTCAAGGGTCATGCCACCCACCACGTTGCGCAGCGTGGTGGTGGTCAGCTGCTCGACACCGACGATGTAGTTGCTGATCTGATAGACCGCCGCCCGTGGCTCGGTCACCTGGAAGTAGACGACGGTGTCGATATTCACGGTGAGGTTGTCTTCGGTGATCACCGGCTGGGGAGGAAACGACACCACCCGCTCACGGAGGTCCACCCGGGCCCGGATCTTGTCGATGAACGGCAGTAGCAACGTCAGCTGCCCGGACACCGTCTTGCTGTAGCGCCCCAGGCGCTCGATCACCGCTGCCTCGGCCTGAGGCACCAAGGCGACCGACTTGGCCACCACGATGACGGCGAACAGCACCAACGCGGCCAGCAGGACCAACCCCGCAACAGCACCATCCATGACCAGCTCCTTCCGTTGTCGCCCGGGTTCTCCAGACGAACTTGATTCCGCTGCGGGCCTACATGACCTTGCCGACGACAGCGGTGGCACCGTCGATGTGCACCACGGTCACCTGATCGCCGGCTTCGTAAACATCGTGCTCGTAGTAGGGCCTGGCGGTCCAGACCTCGCCTTCGAGCTTGACCTGCCCCTCATGGCGCGCGACCCGGTCGAGGACCAGCGCGCTTCTGCCCTCGAGCGCCTTGGCCGGATCCAGCAGACCCTTGCCGGATTGCATCCGTCGCCGCACCGCCGGGCGCACCCCTACCAGTAGCAGCACCGAGACCAGCAGGAACACCAGGCCGTCGACCCAGATCGGCCCATCGAGCAGCCAGCTGGACCCAGCCGCGGCCAGCGCTCCGCCGCTGAGCATGAGCAGGAACAAGTCACCGGTGAGCGCCTCTGCCCCGGCGAGGGCCAGTGCTGCGATCAGCCAGATCAGCGGAAGGGGCATAACCAAAGCCTAGCGCGCGGCCGACTGGACCGGCAGGTAAGAACGAGAGCCAACAACTACACTGCCAGCATCATGTGGTGCCCCAGCGTCTCGTTGTCGATATGGGCCAATGCCTGGCTCGCCGGCGCTGCCGCGCCAGACGACGTCTTGGATGCGCTGTCCCTCTGGGCCCCAACGCATTCCGTTACCGCCTACGACTCGGTCGCCGCGGAGCGAACCGGACTGCCGTGGCCGGATCTAGACGACGCCGGCGCAGTCTCGCTACTCCAGACGATGCGCACCGCGGCTCGGCCGGCCGGGTCCTCGCCCACGATTGCGCTGGCACTTCCGATCCCCGGCGACGTGCGGGGCCTGCCACCGGGCACACAGTTCGGTCGAGACGCGATCGCTGCCGGTGAGGCGATCATCGTCGGACAGCCCGATTCCGCGGTCGGTCTCGTACCCGATTTCGAGTACGAGGACTCCGCCGACATCGGGAGTGGGTTCGAGTGCGGGCCCGAGTTGTCCTCGTTGTCCTCGTTGTCCTCGTTGTCCTGGACGGCGTACTCCCTTTCTGCCATGCCGGCAGCTGAGCATGTCGATCTCGGCGACGCGGAGTACACGCTGCGCAGCGCGGTGCGCGCCGCGGCCGACGCACTCCGGGCGCTGCGCGCAGACGCCTCCGGAGGCGAACTCGACGACCCGCGCAGGATGGTCGAAGAGGTCCTCGAGTCCACCCAGGCGCACCGAATTCCCGACCACGCCCCAACCAGGGCGGCGCGGGTCCTGGAGAACGCAGCGCACGTGGACGCCATCATCACCGTCAGTTCCGGGCTCATCCCGAGTGGTCTGCAGAGCTCCTCGGAGGTTCAACTTGCCAGCGATGCACTGCGCCCGCTGACCTCGGTGGTCCGCTCGGCGCGGTTGGCCGCGGTCAGTTCCATCCTTCAATCGGCATGGCGCGGTTAGCGTTCAGCCCGAACAAGCCGGGGTGCACAACGCCCCGTTGACGCTGCAGCCATACCCCGGCACCGCATCGGCTCCCCCGGCCCTGGCGGCCGGTAGGTTCAGGCGCAACTCGTCGACCAGGCCGACGGCCAACTGCGCGAAGCGGGGCTGAGCGTTGGGCGTCGTGGCCCGCGCGAACGCGATCCCGGCATCGGCGGCTTGCTGAGCCAGTTCATGGTCGAGATCCCAGACCACCTCGATATGGTCGGCGACAAAACCCACCGGGCAGACGATCACCGCCTCGGTGCCTGCGCGAGCCAGCACATTCAGATGATCGCCGACATCGGGCTGCAGCCAGGGCACCTGCGGCGGACCGGACCGCGACTGCCATACCTGGTCGTACTCGCGGTATCCCGCTGCCGCGGCCACCAGGAAAGAGGTATATCCGACCTGGCGTTCGTAGAGATCAGGCCCGCAGCGCGAGGCGGCGCGCAGCGGGATTGAATGGGCGGTGAACACCAGTCGGGCACCGCTACGCACCGACTCGGGCAGCGTCGCGGCCGCTTCCCGGATGGCGTCGGCGAACATCTCCACCAGTAACGGGTGATCGAAGTACTGCCTCAGTTTGGTCAGCTCGGGGGCTTGGTGACCGGCAGACGCCCGACCGCGCACGATGTCCTCCTGGTACTGGGTGCAGCCGGAATAGCCACCCCAGGCCGAGGTCGAGAACACGGCCGCGCGCTGAATCCCGTTGTCCCGCATCTGCGCGACGGCATCCTCGATGTAGGGTTTCCAGTTGCGGTTGCCGAAGTAGACGGGCATGTCCATGCCCCGTCGTGCCAGCTCCGTCTCAATCGCGACGATCAGATCGCGGTTGATGCCGTTGATCGGCGACACGCCGCCGAAATGCAGGTAGTGCTCCGCGACAGCCGCCAGACGCTCGGCGGGGATTCCCCGCCCCCGAGTGACGTTCTCGAGGAACGGCATGACCTGCTCGGGGCCCTCCGGGCCGCCGAACGAGAGCAGCAGCAGCGCGTCAGGGCCGTCGGTGCCTAGGGGGTTCATCACAGGAGTTGGGTGCTCGCCCCGCCGTCGGCGTAGATGATGGTGCCCGTTGTCGCCGGAAGCCAGTCCGACAGCAGCGCACACACTGTCTTGGCCACCGGAGTCGGGTCCTTCATATTCCAGCCCAGCGGTGCGCGCTGATCCCAGCCCTCTTCGAGCAATTGAATCTGCGCTCCGGCATCGTCGCCCAGCGCGCCGCCCACGATCGCGCTCATGGCCAGCGTCCGGATCGGTCCCGCGGCGACGAGATTCGACCGCACGCCTACTTTGCCGGCCTCCCGGGCGACGAATCGGTTGACCGATTCCAGGGCGCTCTTGGCGACGGTCATCCAGTTGTAAGCCGGCATCGCGCGAGTGGGATCGAAGTCCATGCCGACGATGCCGCCACCGGAGTTCATCACCGGCAGAACCGCTTTGGCCAGCGATGCGTAGGAGAACGCGGAGATGTGAATGCCCTTGGCGACATCCTCGTAGGGCGCGTCGAAGAACGGGTTCACCCCCATTCCGGTCTGCGGCATGAACCCGATCGAATGCACCACACCGTCGAGCTTGTTACCGGCGCCGATGACGTCGCCGATTCGGTCGGCCAGCGATGCCAGGTGCTCCTCGTTCTGTACATCGAGCTCCAACAACGGAGCCGAATTCGGCAGCCGGTCGGCGATGCGCTGGATCAGTTTCATCCGGTCGAATCCGGTGAGCACCAGTTCGGCACCGGCCTCTTGCGCGACCTTGGCGATGTGGAATGCGATCGACGAGTCCGTGATGATCCCCGTGACGAGGATCCGCTTGCCTTGAAGAAACGTCACAGTGAAAGTCCTTATCTCTTCTTCTCTAGTGGCCCATTCCCATGCCGCCGTCGACGGGGATCACCGCACCGGAGATGTAACTCGCATCTTCGGACGCCAGGAAGCTGACAGCCCCCGCGACCTCTTCGGCGGTGCCGACCCGCTTCGCCGGGATGAATTCCAGTGCCCCCTCCTGAATCCTTTCGTCCAGCGCGCGGGTCATTTCGGTGTCAATGTAGCCCGGGGCCACCACATTTGCGGTGATCCCGGCCTTGGACAGCTCGCGAGCGATCGAGCGGGCCATCCCGATCAGGCCGGCTTTGGAGGCAGCGTAGTTGGCCTGGTTGCCGATGCCCCAGGTGCCCGAGACCGAGCCCACGAAGATCATCCGTCCGAACCGCTTGCGCTGCATGCTGCGCGATGCCCGCTGGGCTACCCGGAACGCCCCGGTGAGGTTCGCGTCGAGAACTTTCTCGAATTTCTCCTCGGTCATTCGCATGAGGAATGCGTCCGCCGCGATGCCTGCGTTGGACACCAAGACCTCGACCGGACCCTGGTGCTCCTCGACTTCTTTGAAAGCGGCGTCGACGGCGGCGCTGTCGGTGACGTCGCATCGCACACCGAACAGACCCTCGGGCGCGCCCGAGCCACGGTGGGTGACGGCGACCTTGTGCCCGTCGGCGGCAAGGCGCCGGGCCACAGCCAGCCCGATACCCCGGTTTCCGCCGGTGACCAGCACCGAACGGGCGACCAAGGGGGGCCGGCCGCCCTCAGCGTCACCCTCGGCGTCGCCGGCCGTGTCGGCAGGATTCTCGGTCAGACTCATGACCGTCAACTTAACCTCTCACCTGGTCGAGTCTGAAATCGCCCTGGTGCGTGCTCAGTTGGGCAGACGACGGTTGATCAGCAGGGCGCCCAGCGCCGCAGCGGCGAGCACCAGCGCGCCGAGCCGTAGCCAGCCCACACTGGCATCGCCCTTGATGGTCTCGTAACCGATCTGCTCCTGGAGGTTGGTGAACACGTCCTTGAGCTGGGCCAGGCTGGAAGCGGTGAACGCGTCGCCCCCGGAGAGTTCCGCGATCTTCTTGAGCATCTCGTCGTCCACCGGGACCGGTTGACGCTGCTCATTGATCTCGACGTAGCCGTAGGGCGTTCCGAAAGACACCGTGGAGATGGGTACGCCCTGGTCTTTAGCGGTGCGCGCGGCAGTGAACGCGCCCTTGGGGTTGTCCGGATTCGACGGGACGGTTTCCTTACCGTCAGACATCAGCACGATGCGTGCCGGCGGTGGCTCATCGCCTCCGCCGATAACCGCTCCCACCGTGGCGACTGCCTGCAGCGCCGTGAAGATGCCCTCGCCGGTTGCCGTGCGGTCGGCCAGCTGCAGCTTGTCGATCGCATTCTTGGTCGCCTCCCGGTTCGTCGTCGGCGAGACCAGCACGGTAGCGGTGCCGGCGTAGGCGATCAGGCCAAGATTGATGCCGGCCGTCAGCTGATCTGCGAACTGCTTGGCCGCCTCCTGGGCGGCCGCGAGTCGGTTCGGCTCGACATCTGTGGCTCGCATCGACTGCGACACGTCCATCACCAGCATCACCACGGCACGGTTACGAGGAATGCGGACGTCGTTCGTGGGACCTGCCATCGCAATGGTGAACATCACCATCGACAGAATCAGCAAGGTAGCCGGAAGGTGGCGCCAACGGCTGGGTCGGGCCGGGGCGACGCTTTCGAGCAACTCCATGTTCGCAAAGCGCAGAACCCGCTTGTGACGGGCCAACTGCACAACGATGTAGAGCCCGACCAGCCCGAGGACGACCATCAGCAACAGGAACAACCAGGGGTTCTTGAAACCCGACAGTGATATCGGTCCGAGCAGTGGCAATGTCATGCAATCACCGTCATGCAATCACCGGCCAGCCAGGGCGCCACGGCGCCGGCCCGCGACGAACCGGACCACGTCGGCGATCCAGTCCCGATCCGTGCGCAAACTCATCAGCGGGGCATCGCAGCGGCGCAGCGTGCGCGCCACCTCGGCGCGATGCCCGGCGGCGGCCTTCTCGAAGTCGGTGCGCAGTTGCTCATCGATGGTGAACTCGCGAGTGCGTCCGGTCTCGGTGTCCTGCAGGATGACATCGCCGACAGCCGGCAACTCGACGTCTCGGGGATCGAGGATCTCGATGCCGAGCACTTCATGTCGGCCCGCGATGGCCCGCAGTGGGCGCATCCAGTTGATCGGCCCCAGGAAGTCGCTGATGATCACCGCCATGCCACGTCGCCGCTCCGGCCGTCGCAGCGCATCGATCGCCGCGGCGAGGTCGCCGCGGACTCCCACCGGAGCCCGCGGGGTGGTGGCGATGGCCCGGAGCAATTCCTGTTCATGGGTCCGGCCCGACAGCGCGGGCACCCGACGGGTGGTGTCGCCGTTGGAGATGATGGCACCGATCCGGTTGCCGCCGCCGCTGTTCAGGAACGCGATCGACGCCGCGGCGGCCACCGCGAGATCACGCTTCTCGCATCCGGTCGTGCCGAAGTCGAGGCTGGCCGACATGTCGACCACCAGCCAGGTCTCCAACTCCCGGTCGGCAATCATCTGCCGCACGTGGGGATGGGTCGTACGGGCGGTGACCGACCAGTCCATCCGGCGTACGTCGTCGCCGGGCTGGTAGACCCGCGACTCCCCCGGCTCGGATCCTGGGCCCGGCAGCAACCCCAGGTGATCTCCATGCAGCACACCGTCGAGCTTGCGCCGGACCGTCAGTTCGAGCTTGCGCAGCGCGGCCGTCAGCGCCGGGTCACGAATCTCCCCACGCTTCATTGACGGCGGGTCGATCGTGGGGCGGGGCCGTTTGCCGCCCGTTGGACCTGAGGGTGAAGTCACTTCAGTGAGCCACTTACTCCGGTCAGCGGCCGCCGGCCGCGGCCGCAGCGGCCGGGACGACGGGCGGAACCGAATGGCCTTGCTGGGGAATGGCGTTCACCTGGGGCAACGCGACCGTCTGCAGAATGCGATTGACCACCGTCTCGCTGGAGATATCGTCGGCGAGCGCGTCATAGGTCAATACGAGGCGGTGACGCAGCACGTCGGGGATCACCTCGACGACATCCTGGGGGATCACGTAGTCGCGACCGCGCACCAGAGCCAGCGCGCGGGACGCGGCGATGATGCCCAGCGAAGCACGTGGAGAGGCACCGTAGGCGATCCAGGCCTTGGCGTCGGGCATCCCGAACTTCTCGGGCTCGCGGGTGGCGGTCACAATGCGCACGACGTAGTCGACGAGTGCGTGATGGACGAACGTGTTCGCGGCGACGTCCTGCAGACGCAGCAGATCCTGGGTGGACAGGATCGCCTTGGCCTCCGGCGGCTTCACGCCCATCCGGTAGATGATCTCGCGTTCTTCCTCGGGCGTGGGGTAGTCGACATTGAGCTTGAACAGGAAGCGGTCACGCTGGGCCTCCGGCAGCTGATAGACGCCCTCCTGCTCGATGGGGTTCTGAGTCGCCATCACCAGGAACGGGCTGGGCAGCGAGAACGTCTTGCCGCCGATGGAGATCTTGCGCTCGGCCATCACCTCGAGCAGTGCGGACTGCACCTTGGCGGGCGCACGGTTGATCTCGTCGGCGAGCAGGAAGTTGACCACCACCGGGCCGAGTTCGATGTCGAACTCCTCCTTGCCCACCCGGTAGATGCGGGTACCGACGATGTCGGTGGGCACCAGGTCCGGGGTGAACTGAATGCGGGCGAACGTTCCACCGACCACCTTGGCGAAGGTCTCCACAGCCAGCGTCTTGGCAACACCGGGCACGCCCTCGAGCAGAACGTGCCCCTTGGACAGCAGACCGACCAGCATCCGCTCGACGAGCAGATCCTGACCAACGATGATCCGCTTGACCTCGAAGATGGCCCGTTCCAGGGCGTTCACCTCCTGCTGCAGACTGCCGTTGGACTGCGCGGAACCCGACGGTGCGGCGCTTGGCGCAGCGTGAGCACCGGCAGCGTAGCCCGGTGCCTGCCCGGGTTGTCCTCCAGCGCCTTGCGGCGGCCCACTCGGTGAGGTCATCGATGTTCCTTCCACATGCGCAGTGCATGCTGGTCTGTGCGGCGCGGGCCGGTTCTGGCCGCGCGCTCGCCGACAACTATTCCAGTTGCTTGGAAATCCGTCGACGTTGCCCGGGGTGTGCCGCGCCGCGCATCGGCATTCACCGGTTCTGTTCAGGTATTACTCAGTGCTCACTCAGGATTCGATCACGCGCGCCACATACGGCTGCAGACCTGAGGAGCGCACCGGACTGACGGTGACTTTGCCCGCGCTGCCGGAGGACTCCAGCATCTTCCCGCCGCCCAGATAGATCGCGACGTGCTGGCTGCCGTTGGGACCCCAGAACAGCAGATCCCCGCGCTTGGCCTGGCTCGTGGGGACCTTGCGCCCGGTGTTGTACTGATCTCCGGAGTACTTCGGGATCAACACACCGACGCCGGCGTAGGAGAACTGCGTGAAGCCCGAGCAGTCGTATCCAACGATGTTGGCACCCGAGTCGACGCCGCGGCTAGGGCCGTTGGGCTTGCCGCCACCCCAGGAATACGGGGTGCCGATCTGCGACCCACCACGGCGGATCACATACTCGATGGCCGCGGGGCCGCGCACAACGCCCGGTGTGACGCCGGCGGGCGGGCCGAATCCCAGAGTGGTGAGAAACTTTCGGCCGAGATCCATGGTGATCTTGGTGGCGTGAGCCGTCGCAGCCAGCGATGCGTTGGCAATCGACAGTGGATCGCCCGGCGCGCCCGCGCTGAGAATCTTGGGCAAGGTCGGATCCCACTGACCGGCCGCCGGCTGTGCCGAGGCCGGTGCCACCGCCCCGAGCAACAGCGTGCCCGCGGCGACCACAGCGAAGATGGCGCGACGCAGAACCGTCACCACTCGACCATGCGGACGACAAACGGCGTCATGCCACTGGTGCGCACGGGTGAGATCTTGACCACTGAACCGGTGTAGGGCGCCTCGAGCATCTGGCCGTTACCGAGGAACATCGCGACGTGCTGGCTGCCGTTGGGACCCCAGAAGATCATGTCGCCGCGGCGCATCTGCGACGACGGCACCTTGCGTCCGGCGTTGTATTGCGACCCTGAGTAGTGATCCAGCTTGATACCGATACCGGCGAACATGTAGAGCATCAGGCCTGAACAATCGAATCCGACTGTGCCGGCGCCGGAATCGATGCCGCGGCTGGGCCCGGAGGCATTGCCGCCGCCCCAGGAGTAGGGCACACCCATCTGCGACATCCCGCGCCTGATCACGAACTCGGTGGCCTGCGGGCCGGCCGCCGCCGGTATCGCACCGCCGTTGGTGAGACCCGTCTCGGTGGGCAACAGCCCGAGGCTCTGCATGAACTTGCGGCCCAGGTTCGCGGTCCACTCCAGCGAGGTCTGCATGATCAGCACGACTGCGTTGATGATCTGGATCGGGTCGCCGCTGACGAATGCGCTCGGAATCTGGGGCAACGTCATGTCCCAGGCGGTTTCGCGGTTACCGGTGGAGGGGTCGATGTCCCAGTTTGCGTGGGGGTCTTTGGCAGCGGCTTTGGCGATCGGCGCGGCTGCCGGCTGACCGGGCGCCGGAGCAGCCGCGGGGGCCCCGGCCTGACCGGCGGTTGTCGCGGCCAGGCTCCGGGCCTCATCGAGCTTCGCCTGAGCAGCCGACCGTTCGGCGGCGAGACGATCGAGCTCGACCTGCTGGCGCTGGAAGGTCTCCTGCGCATCGGTCAGTGCAGACACTGCGGTCTGCTGGCTGGTCTCGGCGGCCAGGACAGCCTCATCGGCCTTCTGCTTGGTCAGCCTGGCCGCGGACTCCTTGTTGACCTGCTCGGTGCGAGCGCGCTGAAGGTTGGCCATCACCTTCTGGGAACTGATCGACAGCGTCTGAGCCGTGGCAGCGGTGTTGAGGATGTCGGTGGGATCCGAGGCAGTGAAGTACGAACTCGACGGGCCGCTGACGTACATCGCGGAGGCGAACGTGTCGAACCGCTGCTGGGCGGCGGCAATCGCAGTATTGGCGTCCTTGACCCGCTGAGCGCTCGCTTCGACCTCCAATTGGGCTGCTGCGGCATCGTCTCGCGCGTTCTTCACATCCAGGATCGCCTTGTTGACGCTCTCCTGTTTGGTCTGGATCGCAGCACCGAGGTCCTGCAATTGCTGGTTGACATTGGCGACCGAGGTCACCAACACCGCCAGGCTGTCGGGGTTGGCGGGTTGCGCCTGCGCAAGGCCGGGGGTCGTGAGCACCATGCCAAACGTCAGGGACACCGCGCACAGCCGCGAAGCGGAGGCGCCGACAGGGATGCGGCTCATCAGACTCAAGTCTCCTAAGGCTCCACGCGAACGTGCCGGAATATTCTCGGGCGCCTCAGCTCAGAAGTCACACTAAGAACATCTGCAACACCAGGCACTGTTTGTACCGTACGTCACATCTGACCCTAGCGAAACTTTAGTCACAAATTACAGTAATGTAATTGCATTTGGCGTTATCAAATGGTGACATTGCAATTTGCGGAAGAGCGAACTGAGGGTTAATCGGGGCTGCTGGACGCCGTATCTGGAACCTCAGTCCGTTTGCCAATCACCTGCAGCAATCGGACGCTAACCACCGCGATCGCCACCGCTAAAACGAGCACAATGGTGAATGGCGTCCACGGAAAGTGGCTGGTCGTCAACTCACCGAGGAAATTCTTCGAGGATTGCACCGAGTTGCCAGTCTTGGCCAGATCCTGGCCGGCTTCCAGCGTCACCCGGTCGAAGGCCGGACTGTAGGTGCCGGCGTAGGACGGACTCATCGCCAGTACGGTCGCGCCCGGGTTCGCGTCGCCGACCTCGGTGGCGATGTCCCGCAGCGGCATTTCGGTGGGCGGATTGAGATCGATCACGACGATCTTGAGATCGACCCCTTCACCGTGGGCTTCCTCGACGACCTGGCGCAGCGCAGGCACATCGCCCTGAGCGGAGGGCGGCACGCTGACCCCGTCGTCTGCCACGTCGGCAATCACCTGCTCCATGTCGATCTCCGGCGGGATGTAGGACGGAGCAAACGGGACCTGGAGCGGGATCTGGAAAGGGATGGAGTGCGGTCCGGTCACAGCAGCACGGTACGCGACCGCCGGGCCGCGGCGGCAGCGACGACACGACTTTTCTTCGCGGGTATCCCATCGGGGTAGCGACGCGCGCACTGAAGGGCAAGACTGGAATGCGATCAACCGAAATAACCGTCCTGCCTTGCAGGACATGCGTACTGTCACGATAACGAGCGCCGCCGACACAGCCCGTCGCGGCGATGATCAAGCCGGGAGCTGATGTGAGCAGCAAGAATTCATCCCTGAACTCATTCGGAGCGCGCGACACCCTCAAGGTCGGTGACAACAGCTACGA